>NZ_JAINVG010000210.1 GCF_020400725.1 Streptomyces sp. NK15101
CAGTGAGCCTTTTCATCCTGAATAGCCGCAGGTCAGCAGGGTGTGGACGGCTTGGACGATGGCACCGATGCGGCGGGTGGAGCATCGGGCCAGGCGGAGGGTGCGCCAGGACTTCAGCTGCGCGAAGGCCCGTTCTCCAGGAGCCCTCAGCCGGGCGTGGTCGCTGTTGAACTGCTGGTGGTGCTCAGGCTGTTCGCGATGGTTCTTGTAGGGGGTGCGGACGGTGGCGCCGGCGCCCTGGCAGGCGCGGTCCGCGAGAACGAGGATCTGCCGGGTCAGACAGGCCTGGACGATGCCGTGGGCCCGGGCCGCGGTCAGGTCGTGGGTCCGCCCGGGTGCCGCACGGGAGAACCACAGCGGTGTGCCGTCAGGACGGGCGATGACCTGCACGTTCATGCCGTGCTTGCGGTGTTTTTGCGAGGAGTACGGCTCATCGGTGGCGATGCGGTCGATGGGGATCAACGTGCCGTCGACGATCACATGGTCGCCCTCGCCCAGGCCGGTCAGGGCCTCGTGCAAGCCTGGCGCCCATGCCGCGAGGACGTCGAGGGTCTCGTCGACGTAGCGCCAGGCTGTGGCGATCGAGACGCCGAAGCCGGCTGCCACGGCGGGCAGCGTCTCGTTCTTGCGCAGGTGCACCGGCACGA
>NZ_JAINVG010000211.1 GCF_020400725.1 Streptomyces sp. NK15101
GAACATCCGGTGACCGCCGGACCCCTGGTCGTCCTCGTCGGGCCCATGGGCTCCGGCAAGTCCACGGTGGGCGCGCTCCTGGCCGAACGGCTCGGCGCGCCCTACCGGGACACCGACGCCGACATCGTCGCCGCCGAAGGACGCGAGATCTCCGACATCTTCGTCGAGGACGGCGAGGAGCACTTCCGCGCCCTGGAGCGGGACGCCGTCGCCAGGGCCGTCGCCGAGCACGAGGGCGTCCTCGCCCTCGGCGGCGGCGCGGTCCTGGACGCCGGGACCCGCGCCCTGCTCGCCGGACTGCCCGTCGCGTACCTCTCCATGGACGTCGAGGAGGCGGTCCGCCGCGTCGGCCTGAACACCGCGCGGCCCCTGCTCGCCGTCAACCCGCGCCGCCAGTGGCGCGAGCTGATGGAGGCGCGCCGCCATCTGTACACCGAAGTCGCACGGGTCGTCGTCGCCACGGACGACCGCACCCCCGAAGAGGTCGCCCAGGCGGTCCTCGAGGCACTGGAGTTGAAGGACGTATGACGGACCAGGACCAGGTGACCCGAATTCAGGTCGGCGGTTCCGCGGGCACCGATCCGTACGAGGTACTGGTCGGACGGCAGCTCCTCGGTGAGCTCCCCGCCCTGATCGGCACC
>NZ_JAINVG010000212.1 GCF_020400725.1 Streptomyces sp. NK15101
CAGGATGCGACCCGCGCGGCTCCCGCTCACACGTAGGTGACCGTCACCCGCTCGAAGCCGAGGCCGCGCAGGAGTTCGCGAAGCATCTCGGTCGTGTTCCGCTCCGCCCGGGCCGTCAGGCCGGACTCGCGGGCGGCGGCGCTGATCCGCTGGGCGGCGAGGACGTTGACGGCCTGCTCGCTCGCGGGGTTGTCCGAGAAGAGGTCGCCCAGCCGGTCGAGCAGGCCGCGCTGCTTGGACACGGCGTACGAGCGCTCGGGATCCAGCGCGGGAGCGGCCGGCCTGGCGTGCGGCAGGCGCAGGGTGACCGCGGTCCGATCCGCGTCGACGGTCACGGCGTCGCCCCCGAGGCGCCCCAGTTCGACATAGGCGCCGACGCTGCCGCTCGCCACGTAGAGGGTGCGGGTGCCGCGGATCGAGTCCGGCAGGAACCGCGCGTCGTGCTCCAGGTCGACCACCACCTGGTAGGTCCCCGCCGCGCCCTCGTACCGGCTCAGGTCCTGGACGGACCGCAGGACGGCGGGGCCGGAGCGGTCCTTCACCCGCGTCCCGAAGACGTCCAGCCCGGGGGTCCCGAGGAACTGGCCGATCAGCATGAGGACGACGGCGAGGGCGAACAGG
>NZ_JAINVG010000213.1 GCF_020400725.1 Streptomyces sp. NK15101
CCGGCCGGTGCGGTGGTGCCAGAGGTCCCAGAGGGCGTGGGCGAACCAGCCGACGGCCACGACGTACAGCGCGGCCCTCCCGTCCATGAGCAGGACCGCCGCGGCCCACGCGCAGAAGACGACGAGGCCGGCCGTCTGGACGGCGAGCGCCCGCCGGTCGCCGAGTTCGCCGCGCACGGCCCCGAAGGCCAGGTAGCACAGCGGCATGACCACGAGGAGGGCGGCGAGGAAGGAGGCGGGCGGGAGCCCGTCGGCGAAGGTCGCCAGGGCGAGGGCGAGCGCGAGCCAGGTCGGCCGGCGGTGGGCGAGGGAGCGGATCGTCGTCATGCGCCCCACTGTCCGGCGCCAGACCGCTCCGGTCGCCGGTTCGTTCCCGGGATGTCCGCCGTCTTGGGCCGGTGGTCCGTGCGGACTAGGGTCGACGCATGGGGGATCGCGCTGAACGGGTGGTGGCCGTCGTCGGTTTCGAGTCGGCCGAACTCCTCGACATCGCCTGCGTCACCACGGGCCTGGCCCTCGCCAACGCGCTCGGGGACCCCGGTACGCCGTACCGCGTGCGGGTGATCGCTCCGGGCGGGGCCTCCATCCGGTGCGGCACCGGACTCACGC
>NZ_JAINVG010000214.1 GCF_020400725.1 Streptomyces sp. NK15101
ACAGCGTTCACGGTCGTCGGTGTACTCGCGGACATCGTCCAGGACCTCCTCCGCGTCCCACTCGATCCGGTTCAGCAGCCGGTGGATCCGGTCCGGTCCCGCATGCCCGGCCTCCTCCGCCAGTGTCCAGCCGTCCTTCCGCTCCAGTGGAGCGATCAGCCCTCGCATATACGCGAGTGCTGACTCACGCGGCTCCGACCTGGCGAAACGGTGCACGAACCGCTCGGGCAGAGCCTTCAGTTCATCCGCCCACACCCGGCCGTCAGCAAGCTCCCCACCCGTGAACACACCAACGAACGGCCTGGCCACCGGTCACGACAAAGACCGTTGCAGTACTACTGATCTTTTCGTTAGTTGGACGGGGTTGGTGGGTGGAGGGTGAGGCCGGTGTGGGTGAGGTAGGACCAGGGCAGTTGTGGGTTGTCGTTGATGCGGCGGATGCCCTGCTCGGTGGCATCGGCGACATCGGCGAGGTGGTCGCCGGCGAGGTTGGCGAGTTCACGCTTCTTGAGAGAGGACCACAGCAGTTCCACCGGGTTGAGCTCAGGTGCATAGGCGGGTAATCGCTCC
>NZ_JAINVG010000215.1 GCF_020400725.1 Streptomyces sp. NK15101
TCGACCTGGGGCTCGGTCACTTCGCGGTCCTCTCCGACGGCACGAAGATCGAGGCGCCGCGTTTCCTGCGCCGGGCGGAGAAGAAGCTCAAGAAGGCCCAGCGGAACCTGAGCCGCAAGGTGAAGGGGTCGCACAACCGGGACAAGGCCCGGATCGAGGTCGCCCGCGCGCATGCGCGGGTGGCCGACGCGCGGCGTGAGTTCCACCATCAGCTCTCCACCAGGATCATCCGCGAGAACCAAGCGGTGGCCGTGGAGGACCTGGCGGTGAAGGGGCTCGCCCGCGCGCGCCTGGCCAAGTCCGTGCACGACGCGGGCTGGGCGTCGTTCGTCGCCATGCTGGAGTACAAGGCCGCCCTGTACGGCCGCACCTTCATCAGGATCGGGCGCTTCGAGCCCACCAGTCAGGTCTGCTGCGTGTGCGGGGCCAAGGACGGCCCCAAGCCCCTGCACGTCCGTATCTGGGAGTGCCGGGGCTGCGGAACGGTCCTGGACCGGGACGTCAACGCGGCGATCAACATCGCCAGGGCCGCCGGACTGGCGGT
>NZ_JAINVG010000216.1 GCF_020400725.1 Streptomyces sp. NK15101
GCCGCCACGCTGCCGGCGGGCGTCAAGGGGTCGGTGACCGGCGTGCTCCGCCTGCCCTACACGCTGGTCGCGAGCGCGGGCGGCTCGCCGGTGAGCGCGGACGTGATCCGCTCCACCTGCGCGGTCAACGGCGTCTCGTACGGCCCGTGTGCGTGGCACATGCCCTATGTGCGCGTCGGCGGGGAGGAGAAGGATCCGCCGTCCCTCGACCTTCCGACGGTGACGGCCGCGCAGACCCTCGCGTACGCCGTCACCCTGGACGCGGACCGGACCGCGTTGGTCCTGGGCCGCCCGGACACCCGGGTCGAGCTGAAGGACGGCACGGGCGCGGTGGTGGCCGAGGGGACGGTGCGCCTCGACTTCGTCCCCGGGACGCCACCTCCGAGCCGGCGCGGCGCCCTGCACGCGCGGGACAGGGACGGCGTGCTGTGGCGGTACGAGGGCACCGGCGACGTCACCCGGCCCTTCGCGCCGCGCAAGCGCGTCGGCGGCGGCTGGAACGCCTACACCGCCCTCGCCGGCACGGCGGAACTCGGACGTGACG
>NZ_JAINVG010000217.1 GCF_020400725.1 Streptomyces sp. NK15101
GGCCGGTGTTGCCGAGGTAGTTGGACCAGCCCTGGGAGACGACGGTGCCGCCGTCGAAGTAGTCGCCGTTGTTGTGGTTGACGCGGATGGCGACGGTGCCGTCGGGGCTCTGGACGATCATGTCGGCGGCGCCGTCGCCGTTGGTGTCGGCGAAGTCGAGGCGGCCCTTTCCGGTGCCTCCGAGGAAGTTGGACCAGCCCTGGGAGACGACGGTGCCGCCGTCGAAGCCCTTGCCGGCGCCGAGGTTGTGGCGGATGGAGACGTTGCCGTTGGTCTCGTGGACGATGAGGTCGGACAGGCCGTCGGCGTTGGTGTCGGCGGTGTAGAGGCGGCCCTGGCCGGTGCCTCCGAGGAAGTTGGACCAGCCCTTGCTGAGGACGGCGCCGCCGTCGAAGTAGCCGCCGGCGTTGATGTTGTTGCGGACCGCGAGATCGCCGGTGGTGGTCAGGACCGCCATGTCCGCGTTCCCGTCACCGTTCAGGGAAGGGGTG
>NZ_JAINVG010000218.1 GCF_020400725.1 Streptomyces sp. NK15101
ATGAGGGCGTCCATGAGGCGCAGGCCCTCGAAGGCGTCGCGGGCGTAGCGGACCTCGCCCTCGTAGAGCTCGTGGAGGTCCTGTTCGACGTAGGCCCTGGTCAGGGCCGCGCCGCCGAGGATCACGGGGTACTTGGCGGCCAGGCCGCGGCCGTTGAGCTCCTCCAGGTTCTCCTTCATGATCACGGTGGACTTCACCAGGAGACCGGACATGCCGATGACGTCGGCGTCGTGCTCCTCGGCGGCCTCCAGGATCGCGGAGACCGGCTGCTTGATGCCGATGTTGACGACGTTGTAGCCGTTGTTGGACAGGATGATGTCCACGAGGTTCTTGCCGATGTCGTGGACGTCGCCGCGGACGGTGGCCAGCACGATCGTGCCCTTGCCCTCCGCGTCGGACTTCTCCATGTGCGGCTCCAGGTGGGCCACCGCGGTCTTCATGACCTCGGCGGACTGGAGCACGAACGGCAGCTGCATC
>NZ_JAINVG010000219.1 GCF_020400725.1 Streptomyces sp. NK15101
CGGCCGGAGCCGAACAGCTCGCCGACCGTCTTCATGCCGTCGAGCAGCACGTCGTTGACGATCTCCAGGGCGGGCCGCTCGCCGAGCGCCGCGTCCAGGTCCGCCTCCAGGCCGTTCTTCTCGCCGTCGACGATCCGCCGCTTGAGCCGCTCCTCCAGCGGCAGGGCGAGGAGCTCCTCCGCCTTGCCGGCCTTGAGGGACTTCGCCGTGGCGCCCTCGAAGAGCTCAAGCAGGCGCTGGAGGGGGTCGTAGCCCTCCCGCCGGCGGTCGTGGATCAGGTCGAGCGCCACCTCGACCTGCTCCGGCTCCAGGCGCGCGATGGGCAGGATCTTCGAGGCGTGCACGATCGCCGAGTCCAGGCCCGCCTTCACGCACTCGTCGAGGAAGACCGAGTTCAGCACGATCCGGGCCGCCGGGTTGAGGCCGAAGGAGATGTTCGACAGACCCAGCGTCGTCTGCACCTCC
>NZ_JAINVG010000022.1 GCF_020400725.1 Streptomyces sp. NK15101
CCCCCCCTCCCCCCAAGCCGCCGCCGGCCGCCGGCCTTTCCTGCTGCCCCATCTGGACGCCGAGGCCTTCGCGCCGGCCGCCCGCCACACCTCCCGGCCCGCCCATCTGCTGACCCTGGGTGTGCACTCGTTCATGATGGTCCCGCTCGTCGCCCACGACCTCGTGCTCGGCGTCGCGACCTTCTACCGCACCCGCCCCGTCGGCCCCTTCGACGGGGATGACGTCACCCTCGCCGCAGATCTCGCCGCCCGTGCCGCGATCAGCATCGACAACGCCCGCCTCTACTACCGCGAGCACGACACCGCCGTCACCCTGCAGCGCAGCATGCTCCCCCAGCACATCACGCCGCCCCCCGGTATCGAGGTGGCCCACCGCTACCTGCCCGCCAGCGACGCCAACGAGGTCGGCGGCGACTGGTACGACGTCCTGCGCCTTCCCGGTGGCAAAGCCGCCCTGCTGATCGGTGACGTCATGGGCCACGGCATCGCCGCCGCGGCCGTCATGGGCCGCCTGTCCGCCAGCGTCCGCGCGCTCGCCCGCCTCGACCTCCACCCGCAGGAACTCCTGGACCAGCTGGAAGCGGCCCTCGACGACCTCGCCGAGCCGATGCTCGCCACCCTTCTCTACGCCATCATCGACCCCTCGACCGGCCGCTGCCGCATCACCCGGGCCGGCCATCCCCCACCCGCCCTCCTCACTCCCGACGGCGGCGTCCGCCTTCTGAACGTGCCGCCCGGCACCCCGCTCGGCATCGGCGGCACCCGCTACATCACCACCGAGCACACCCTTCCGGCCGGCAGCACGCTCGTGCTCTACACCGACGGCCTCATCGAATCCCGTGGGAGCGACATCGACGAACGCCTCGCCGAACTCATCCACGCCCTCACCGAGCCCTGCCCCTCCCTCGACGCCCTGTGCGACAGTCTCCTCACCCGCCTCGTGCCCGCCTCCGCCGACGACGACATCGCCCTCCTGATCGCCCACCTGCCGGCGCACCGCCCGACCGGTGAGAAACCCCGCGGAACGGCACCTCGGTAGCCAGCAGAAGACACGGGCCGCTGTGGCCAGCCGTGGTTTCGCTCCGCGGCACAGGGCCGTCTCCACCGCGCCGAGGTGGACGAACCCGGCGAGATCCACGTGGCCGGACGCGTTCCGGCGGGCGATCTCGGACTCGTCCCGCTCCAGGGCCCGCCGTTCGGGCCCCGGCCTCGAAGCCCTGCGCCCGGGCGCCCTGCTCCAGCGCGGTCCGCACCCGCCCGGCCTGGGCATCGTCCAGCTCGGTTGGACGGCCGGACGGCTAGCGGCGCGGGGCGGGGACGAGGCGCAGGAGCGTGTGGAGGACGGCATCGATCGTGTCCTGCGCGGGCTCGCCGCCCACCTGGGTCAGAAGGCGGGCCAGGACCCTCAGCAGTTGCGGCGAGGCCATCACCCGGGGGTGGAGGACGGGACGGTAGCCGAACCGGGAGAAGAACAGGTCGCCCGCGAGGTTCCCCAGCCGGTAGTAGCGCGCCCACCGGCGCCGGATCTCGGCCGGGTAATGGTGCAGCGCGTCTTCCCGGCGCGGGCCGGCCGGACGGGTCAGCGCCAGGGCGATGATCTCCGCCGCCACCTCGGCGGCCTCCATCGCCTGGGCGATGCCCTCGCCGCTCCACGGGCTGACCATGCCGGCGCTGTCGCCCACGAGCAGCAGGCCCCGACCGTACTGCGGACGCCGGTTCAGGCCCATCGGCAGCGGCGCGCTGCGCAGTGGGGAGTCGGCGCTCCCCTCGTGCAGGCCCCACTCCTCGGGCAGGCGGGGCAGCCAGTGCTCCAGCACCGCCCGCAGGTCCACGGGCCGCCGCCGGCGCTGCTGCGGCAGCGCGCCGAGGCCCACGTTGACGCGGCCGTCCCCCATGGGAAACACCCATCCGTAACCGGGCAGGTCGAGTCCGGTGCGGGGGCAGCGCAGGTCGGCCCACAGCTCCAGGTAGGGGTCGTGGGTGCGGGCCTCGCTGCGGTAGTACCGGCGGGCAGCCGCCGCGACGGGTCGCTTCGCGTCCCGTTCGAACCCCAGGCCGAGAGCCGTGCGCGCCGAGGCACCGTCGGCCGCGACCACCAACGGGGCCAGGTACCGGACCGGTTCCGCCCCCGGCCCGTGGGAGGCGGAAACGCCGATGACCCGCCCTGCCCGGTCGGTCAGCGGGCCCGTCACCTTGACGTTGGTGCGCAGACGCGCACCGGTGGCGCTCGCGTGCCTGGCGAGCAGGTCGTCGAAGTCGCGCCGGCTCCGGGTGAGCCCGAAGTCCGGGAAGGCGCCCAGACGCGGCCAGTCCAGCTCCGCCCGGTGTCCGCCGCAGACCCAGCGCATCCCCTTGTTCCGCATCCAGCCCGGCGCGTCGATGTCGATGCCCAGCCGCACCAGCCGGTGCACGGCGCCCGGGGTCAGCCCGTCACCGCACACCTTCTCCCGGGGGAAGCCGCTCTTCTCCAGGAGCAGTACGTCCACGCCCGCCCGCGCCAGGTGCACAGCGGCGGCGGAGCCCGCCGGCCCCGCCCCCACCACGATGACCTGAGCCTCCTCCTCGCCCACGCCGTCGGATCCGCCCCGGCCGCCGTCGCTGTCGCCACCCTCGTCACTTTTGGTGATCACTCCCCTACTATGCCCCTCGACGGGCGCCCGCAGTCCGTGCGGCGCGACCGGGCGGCCGGGCAAGGGGGAAGCCCCCTGGGGTCCAGGGGGCTTCCGTTCGCTGCGGTGCGTGGCACCGGATCAGGCCCTGAGCAGCCGTTCCGTCACCTCGCGGTAGGTCCGCAGGGTGAGTCGGAGCTGTTCCGTGTCGGGGCCCGGCCCCTCCGGATCGCCGTTCTCCTGCCAGCCCGCCCGCAGCGCGGCCCGGCGGTCCCGCAGGGAGGCGAGGAGCTGCTGCTCCGCCTCGGCGAGGACCTCGGCCGCCTCGGCGACCGAGTCACGCGGCGTGTCGACGAACGCCGCGAGCGCGTGGTGCAGGCGCTGCCCGAGACGGTCCCGCTCGGCATCGTCCAGCAACTGTCCGGCCGGTCCGGCCGCGCCCCCTCCGGTGGCACGGGCTTCGCGCTCACGGTCGTCTCCCTGCCCCGGGCTTCGGCCGTCGTCCGGCCGGTCCGTCGTGTCCCGTCCGCGCGGCGCGGCGGGGGGTACGGCGGGAGCCTTCGCGCGGCTCCCACCGCTCCGGCCCGTGGCGCTGGGGTCTTCGGACGGGACAGCGGGCGGCGTCTGCGGCGGCGTCACCCGAGGCGGGGCGGGCGGTGGCGGGAGGTGCGGGGCCGCGCCGAACGGCGGGGCGGGGGGCGGCGCCGTGGGACCGCCGGCTCGTTGGGCGGGCACGGACGCGGTCGCACCACCGTCACCGACGGACGCCCGGCCGTCGGCGGCGCCCGGTGCGCCCGGGGCCGTCGGGGGCGCGGAACGATACCGTTCGGCTCCGTCACTCCCGCCCGTCGTCTCCTCGTTCCTGTTCTCGCGTGCCATCACGCTCCACTTCCCTTCGGGTTGAGCAGGCGCCGACGGTGTCGTCCCGAGCGGGGACGGACGGTGCCGGCACCGGTCGGCCTCCCGGCCTCCATCAGGTCCTCGAACAGCGCACGTGCGTGAACCAGCGCCTCCCTCAGCTCCTCCGTCGAGGCCGACGCCGAGCGCCCCGCACGGCGTATCGCGCGCATGCCCTCCACATGGCGCGGATGGTGCACCGACAGGGCGGCGAGCTGCTCCTCGCGCCGGTCCGCAGCCGGGAAGCCTCCGGTCTCCGCGGCCCGGGTGAGGAGCTCGTCCGCGTCGACGACCGACTGCCGCGGCGCGTCGACGAAGCGCTCCTGGAGCGTGGTCCACTGAGCGGTGTAGTGCTCGCGGACCGTCGGCTCCAGCGGCAGGGGGCGGATGCCGCCGTACCCGTCGAGCCGCTCGCGCAGGTCGCGGTGCGCGGCCTCGCTGTCACCGCGGTGCCGTTCGAGCGTGCGGTCGTACTCGGGGCCGAAGCGACGCTTCAGGGAGCTCGCGCCCCTGTCCTTGCCCGTGAGGGCCCGGACCAGGAAACCGGCCGCCAAGAGGACGGCGACCGCCGCCGCGAGGAAGAGGACTGCGCTCTGGGTCGACATGACTGCCTTCCTGGATGGTGATGGCTCCTGACTGGCTGCTCGTCACTGTTCGCCGGACTCCTGTGGGTTCGCCTCGCCGCTTCTCCGGCTGTCAAACCCGGCAGTCGGCACCGGGCGGCGGGCGGGCGAGGTTCCTGGGCCTCGCGTCGGCCGCCGCCGGATCCCGGCTACGCCGCTGCCGCGTCGGTTCCCCCGGACGGCTGACGCTCGCTCACCGTAAGACCGCCCCAGACCCCGTACGGCTCGGCCACGCTGACGGCGTGCTGCAGGCACTGGGCCTGTACGGGGCACCGGTCGCACACCGCCTTCGCGGCCTCCTCCCGCGCCACACGGTCCTGGCCGCGTTCGCCCTCGGGGTGGAAGAACACCTCGGTCCCCAGGCCGCGGCACGCGGCCGCCCTCTGCCAGGCCCACTGGTGCTCCGCCCGTCCGGGCAGATGCGATACCTTCGACATGTCAGGTCTCTCCTTCGCTCCGGTCGGCCGTACGGCTCCTCTCATTCGTCTGGCCGCCAACTCCTGCACGAAACGTGCCGAGTGGGTGCGCGGTGCCGCGGTGTTCCGGAAGCCACCGGCCGCGAAGCCCGTCTCGCCTTCGGTGGAGAGACCGTCGAGCGGGCATGCGGTCAATCCGTCTCGACGAAGCTGTACGGTGGCAGCGGTCCCGTCGCCTGGGCCCGGAGGTGCGCGTGTTCCCGGTGCAGTCCGCGCAGGGCTTCCTCGAACTCGTGGCGCCGTTCGCGCTCCACGAGGAACGACAGGTCGGCCAGTCGGCCGGCGGCTTCCGGTCCGCGGGCCACCGCCGCCGCATGCGGGGCGAGCACGTCCTCGACGAGTGCCGCGTCGGACTTTCCCCGCTCGGAGACGGCCCGGGCGACCAGTTCGCCGAAGGCGGCACTGTCGTGGCTGTCGCCGCCCGCCGCGCGTTCGGCGGCGTACCGGGTCATCAGGTCGGGTTCGTCGGCCAGCACCGCCTGCCGCGCGGCCTCTTCGTCGTGGTACACCTTCACGTTGAACTCGTCCCTGCCGGCGAGCTTCTCCAGCCCTTCCACGTAGCGGTCGTGGCGCTCGTCCAGGATCGCGGCGACGGTCTCGTCGTCGGGGGAGATCCCGCCGAACCTCAACGGGAGGACCACGCCGTCCTTGGCGGCCTCGATCACGACGTGCTGATGCGCGAGCAAGTCGCTGCGCCTCGGCCGCAGTTCGGTCGGAGCGTCGCTGCACAGGGCCACCAGGTCACCACTGCGTACGGCGCGTACGGGCCGGGGCGGGTCGCCTACGCCCCGGATGTCGTCCGGCAGCTTCCGGTCGGCGGCCGCTATGCCGTAGACGTACGTGGTCATTGCTTCTCCTCCCGTCCGGCGCGCGTCTCCTCCGCTCCCGCTCACGGGACCTGGCGGAAAGCCTCGGGGGGTGGGGCCGCGGGACTCCGCTCAGGCGCCTTCGGGGGCACGCACCGGACCCGGTGATGTCGTGGGCGGTTCGGTGTCGTAGCCCTCTCCCGTGTTACCGGCCGCCCTGTCCTCAAACCGGGCAGGGGATCCCGGCGCGGACGGCCCGGTCGAGGCGCCGGCCGGTCGTGCCACAGCGCCTGCGGCCGTCCATCGCGCCGGCCATGGCGCTCGTCGGCCCCGGCGGACACGGGCCTGCGCGAAGCCCGCTCCGGGAGGGGGCGGGGTTCCGCTCGCCATACCTGCTCATCGGGGAGATGAACCGGTGTCTCGAAGTTCCGAAGAAGTACGTGGTGTTCCGCGGACGTGCGCGCCGCGAGGAGCACCGGCCGTTCGGGCCGGTCCGTCCTCTTCCGCTCGGTGCCGTCGGTGCCAGTGGGTGGCGGCGTCGTTCTGGTCGTCTTCCTCGCCACCGAAGGCGGGCAGGGAGGAGGTCGCGCCGGCGACGGCCGGGACGTGGCCGCCGTCGCGCGTCTCGTCACCCGCTCCGTGTGCTCCGCAGAGCGTCACCGACGCTGTCGCGGTGCTCGCGCACCGCGATCCGGGCCAGTTTCGTGAGCATCATGCCGTTGCGGATCGAGACCATGTAGTCCACGGGGAGGCCGTGCATCCGCGTGCCGGGTCCCCGCAGGGGATGCCAGTCGAGGACGAGGAGAGTGCTCTCGCCCCAGGGGATCAGCTTCATGGCGATGCGGGCCGCGCCGAAGGGGCCCGCCTTCGCTTCCAGCTCCAGACGGCGTCGCGGCTCACAGATGCGTACGACACAGGTGTCGTCGAGGGCCAGGGGGCCGACGCCGACCCGGACTCGCAGGCGGGCGCCCTCCTCCGGCCAGTGCGGGTCCACGGCGGTGACTCGTTGCGTTCCCGAGACCCATTCGCCGTAGCGATGGCCGTCGGACAGCAGGCCCCAGACTCTGGACGGCGAGCTCAGGATCAACCGGCGGTTCCGGGACACAGCGACCACGCTCCTTCTGTCGGGACCGGCGACCCATGGCCACGCCGTCGGGTGGGAAGCACCTCCTCGGCCGCCCAGCGCGCTCCTCGACACTAGCCGCGCCCCGCACCTTCAGCACCCGCAGCAGGGGGCGGGAGTGCGTGACGCGGTCGGTCGTCCGGGTGCGCTGGTGCGGTCCCGCGCCTCCGGTTCCGGGTTGTCGACGGCGGCGGCTTCGGGCCCGACTGCTGCCACTGCCCGGTCCGGGCTCCAGCGCCGTCGACGAGTGCCTGACGCGGCGTGAGGCGTCCGTGGGGGCTGGGCATCCTGAGTGGCCCGAAGGCGTCATACCCGTCCTGACCTGGGGCCGCGCCATGTACGGGGGCGTTGATCGTCGCAGCGAGGACGGCCAGGTCCTGCTGTTCGAGCCGAACCCGTGCAGCCGCGTAGCGGAACGACGACCGCGGTCGGCGCCCGTGGCCCGGGAGCACTCGACCAGGAGCACTCGATCCGAGGTCCGCGTCCTGGCGTTCCGAGGCCGTCGTCGGTCGGCTGTCGGTCCTCACCCGGCGTGAGTGTCCCGGGCCCGCTCCCGTCAGCAGGACAGGGCCGCGCCCGTGGCAGAGACTGGGGAGGCGCGGAGGCGTGTTTCCCGGCAGTCGGGAGACGACCGCTGCGCACCGACGGGCCCGGCGTCGCGGGCACGGACGCCGGCGCGGCTCGTGAGGGTCCAGGGCGGTCTCGTCGCACCGTGTTCGCCTCGTGCCGTCGCCGCCCCGAGCACCTCCGAGGAAAGGGTCCGGCCATGACGTCGTGGATGGCGTTCGACGACCTCGCCCATCTGCCCCGCGTGTCGGCCCGGGTGGCGGGTTGAGCGCCCGCGGCGAAGGCGGCGCGGCGGACGGGGGGCGCTACGGCCGGGACGTGTTCCCGCCCGAGCAGCCCGGCGAGGCCGAGCGGATCGATCTCGGGGCGCTCGCGTACGACGACCTCACCCTGACCCGGCTGCGCGCCCTCGGTGTCGGGCCGGGGTGGCGCTGTCTGGACGTCGGTGCCGGTACGGGCACGGTCTCACGGCGTCTTTTGCGCGAGGCGGAGGTGGCGGGTGTGCTGGCCGTCGACCGTGACGTGCGCTTCCTCGCCGAACGGCCGGTGCCCGGGCTCGACGTCCTCCAGGCCGACGTCACCGCCCCGGATTTCGCGCCGGGCCTGTTCGATCTGGTGCACGCGCGGTTCGTCCTGATGCACCTGCCGCGGCCCGAGCGGATGGTGTCGGCGCTGGCCGGGCTGGTCGCGCCGGGCGGGGTGCTGGTGCTCGGCGACGCGGTCGACCTGACCGGCGACCGTACGGGTGCCCCGGAGCCGGCCCCGGACGGCGGGGCGACGGCCGACACGCCGTACGCCGCCGCGATGCGCGCGATGTGGCAGGGGCTGCGCGGCTCCATCGGCACGGACGTCTCCTGGGTGCCGTCGTATCCGCGGCTGCTGCGCGGGGCCGGTCTGGGGTCGGTCGGCGCGGAGGTGTACGTTCCGCCGCTGCTGCGAGGCAGCCCCATCAGCCGCTTCTGGGCCGACACGTGGGAGCGCAGCCGGGCGTCGATGGTGGCCACCGGGCTGATCGACGACGCCGGGATCGATGCGGCGGTCCGCTACCTGGAGTCGGACGCGTGCGCGGCGCTGTCGGCCGGGATGCTCACCGCCTGGGGGCACAGACCGGGGCCTCCGGGGCCGTCTGCAGCCTGACGCCCCGCGCGTCGGCGGGCCAGGGGCCCCGGGCGAGGGCCTCACTCCTCCGGACGACGCGAGCACCGCACGGCCGCCGCGACCAGGGAAAGCCCGGCCAGGACGGTGGGGACCGCCACCACCACGGCCCCTCCCGCTCCGTGCGCTCTGCCCCGGGTCAGCAGCACCGCCGACACCGCGGCCAGGAGGACGCCCCCTCCGACGTACAGGGCGAAGACCCTCTGAGGGGGGCGGGCGCGGCGCACCGACGGCGGCGGGGCCGGGGTCAGAACCGTCCAGCACGCGGCGTCCTCGCGTTCCTCCGCCCCGCGACGGAGGACGGCGCGCACGCGCAGGGCGGTGCTCGTCGCGGCTCCGGCGGCCACCGGGCCGAGGAGGACGGGCCCCGTCGATCCGAGGAGGAGCAGCAGGGCGGTCACCGCGGCCGTCGACCAACCGGTGACACAGGCCGCGGCGGCGAGGCGGCGGGACTCGGGCCGGTCGGTTCCGGCGCGCAGGTCGGCGAGGGCCGGGACGTACCAGACGCAGCCGGACGCGGTCACGGCCCCGAGGCCGAGGGCCAGCACGGCGGTGGTCACCGGGGGATCGCCGCCTCGTCGGGCCTGTTCTCGAGCCGGTCGAGAGCGGCGATCTCAGGGTGGTGCAGGTCGAACGCCGGGGATTCCGAACGGATCCGCGGCAGGGTGAGGAAGTTGTGCCGCGGCGGCGGGCAGGACGTCGCCCACTCGAGCGAACGGCCGTAGCCCCACGGGTCGTCGACCTCGATCTTCTTGCCGTACTTGGCGGTCTTCCAGACGTTGTAGAAGAACGGCAGGAAGGACAGACCGAGCAGGAACGAGCCGATGGTGGAGACGGTGTTGAGTGCGGTGAAGCCGTCGGCGTCCAGGTAGTCGGCGTAGCGGCGGGGCATGCCCTCGGCGCCCAGCCAGTGCTGGACGAGGAAGGTGGTGTGGAAGCCGGCCGTGAGGGTCCAGAACGTGATCTTGCCGAGGCGCTCGTCGAGCATCTTGCCGGTGAACTTCGGCCACCAGAAGTGGAAGCCGGCGAACATCGCGTACACGACGGTGCCGAACAGCGTGTAGTGGAAATGGGCGACGACGAAGTACGAGTCGGAGACGTGGAAGTCCATCGGGGGCGAGGCCAGGATGACGCCGGTCAGACCACCGAAGGTGAAGGTCATGAGGAAACCCGTCGCCCAGAGCATCGGGGTCTCGAAGGACAGCGAGCCCTTCCACATCGTTCCGATCCAGTTGAAGAACTTCACGCCGGTCGGAACGGCGATGAGGAACGTCATGAAGGAGAAGAACGGGAGGAGCACGCCACCGGTGACGTACATGTGGTGCGCCCACACGGTCACGGAGAGACCCGCGATCGCGATGGTCGCGGCGATCAGGCCGATGTAGCCGAACATCGGCTTGCGGCTGAAGACCGGGACGACCTCGGAGATGATGCCGAAGAACGGCAGGGCCAGGATGTACACCTCGGGGTGTCCGAAGAACCAGAAGAGGTGCTGCCAGAGCAGCGCTCCGCCGTTGGCCGCGTCGAAGACGTGCGAGCCGAACTTGCGGTCGCATTCGAGGGCGAAGAGCGCGGCGGCCAGCACCGGGAAGACCATCAGGACCAGCAGGGACGTGAGCAGCACGTTCCAGGTGAAGATCGGCATGCGGAACATCGTCATGCCCGGAGCGCGCATGCAGATGATCGTGGTGATGAAGTTGACCGCGCCCGCGATCGATCCGAAGCCCGAGAGGGCGACGCCCATGATCCACATGTCGGCGCCGAGGCCGGGCGAGTGGACCGCGTCGGAGAGGGGCGCGTAGAGGAACCAGCCGAAGTCGGCCGCTCCTCCGGGGGTGAGGAAGCCGCCGGCGGCGATCAGCGAGCCGAACAGGTACAGCCAGTACGCCAGCATGTTCAGCCGGGGGAAGGCGACGTCCGGCGCGCCGATCTGCAGCGGCATGATCCAGTTCGCGAAGCCGGTGAAGAGCGGCATGGCGAAGAGCAGCAGCATGATCGAGCCGTGCATCGTGAACGCCTGGTTGAACTGCTCGTTCGACATGACCTGCGTGCCGGGCCGGGCCAGCTCCGCGCGCATCATCAGGGCCATGACGCCGCCGATGACGAAGAAGAGGAGCGCGGAGACCAGATACAGCGTGCCGATCCGCTTGTGGTCGGTGGTCGTCAACCACCCCACCCAGGAAAGCCGGGCGGGCCGTACGGCGCCTTCTTCCGCCTCTCGCGGGAGTCGCCGCTCCCCGGTCCTCACCTGAACACCACGTGCCTCGTCCACCGGACGGCGACCTCCACTTCGTCGTTGTCGCGACGGCCGGGAGGCACTCGCGTACGGGGGATTTCCGCGGCGCCTCCCAGCCACCGCCACATGGTCGCCGGCGGCTCGCGGAGGCCGACAGGGCCGAAGAGTCCCCACCGCGCCCCTGGGCCGGGGCCGAACGGCCCCGGCCCTTCGCGTGCGTGCGCGTCGCGTACGCTGCGGCCGGAGGAGCCGCGGGAACCGCACCGGGGCACGGGACCAGAACAGGCGGTCGACATGCCCGAGACGACACCAGGGGCGGGGACGGCATGGCCGCGGCTCGACGTCCCCGACCGGATGCACGGCCTGCTCACCGCGGTCATGGACCTCGGCCGCGACATCGAACTCCCCCAGGTGCTGCGGAGCATCGTGGAGGCCGCCGTCAGCCTCACCGACGCCGAGTACGGTGCGCTCGGCGTGATCGACGACCGTCAGAAGCTCTCCCAGTTCCTGCCCGTGGGCATGACCGACGACCTGGTCGCACGGATCGGCCCGGCGCCGTGCGGTCACGGCATCCTCGGTGAGCTCATCCGCAACCCCTCGCCGCTGCGGCTCGACGACCTCGGCCGGCACCCCAGCAGCTACGGCTTCCCGCCCCACCACCCTCCGATGCGCACCTTCCTCGGAGCACCGATCCGGGTACGGGACGAGGTGTTCGGCAACATCTACCTGACCGAGAAGCGGGGCGGCGGAGCCTTCGACGCGGACGACGAGGCGGTCCTCACGACGCTGTCGATGGCCGCGGGCGTCGCGGTGGACAACGCCCGTCTCTACCACGACAGCCGGCGCAGGGAACACCGCCTGGAGGCGCTGGGCGAGATCACCCGCACCCTGCTCGCGGGCACCGACGCCGACGAGGTGCTGCGGCTGATCGCCCGTCGGGCCATGGAGGTGGCCGACGCCGACCTCGCCGCCGTCCTCCTCCCCTCCGGTCCCGTCGGCGACCTGACCGTGCGCGTCGCGCACGGAGATGCCGCCGAACTCGTCCGGGGAGCCCGGTTGCCGGCGTCGGGCTCGCTCGCGGGCCTCGCGGCACACACCCGTGGGCCGGTCGTCACGACGGATGTGCGCACCGATCCGCGGGCCCTGCGGCTGGACGGGGCCGCCGGCGACGAGCACGGGCCGGTGGTGGCCGTTCCGCTGCCCGTCGACGACGCCGTCTGCGGTGCCCTGCGGCTGAGCCGGAGGGCGGGGCGGCCCGGCTTCGACTCGACGGAGACGGAGCTGATCAGCGGGTTCGCCGACCAGGCGGCGATCGCCCTCGAACTCGCCCGCAGACGGGCCGAGTCGGAGGAGCTGGCCGTGCTCCACGACCGCGATCGCATCGCCCGCGACCTGCACGACCTGGCGATCCAGCGGCTGTTCGCCACCGGCATGACCCTGCAGAGCGCGACCCGGTCCATCGAGGCCCCCGAGGCCGCCGAGCGGGTCGCCCGTGCCGTGGACGATCTCGACGCCACGATCCAGATCATCCGCTCGACGATCCTCCAGCTGCGGACCTCCGCCGACGACCCGCGCGGGCCCGCCCTTCGCCGCCGCATGGCCGAGACGATCCAACTGGCCGCGCAGCACCTGGGGTTCACGCCCGCGCTGCGGATCGTGGGGCCGGTCGACACGGGCGTCCCCGAGGCACTGGCCGAACACGTCCTGGCGGTGACGGCGGAAGCCCTCAGCAACACCGCGCGGCACGCCCGTGCGGAGCGGGCCGAGGTCACGCTGTCCGTGCACGACCCGGCCGACCGTCTCGTCCTCACCGTCATGGACGACGGTGCGGGGCTCGGCTCCGCGGCGCCGACCGGTGGCCTGCTGAACATGAGGTCACGGGCGGAGCAGTGCGGGGGCGCGTTCCGCCTCGACGCGCCCACCGGAGGAGGGACCAGGATCACCTGGACCGCCCCGCTGCCGGTCGGCTGACCGCCGTACACGGGTGCTCGCGTGCTGCCGTGCGGGGGCGTCCGGTGCCCGGGCGCCGTGGCCCCGGGCGCCCGCGCGCCCTCGTCTCACGGCAGGTCGCCCTGCGGCTCCCGGAGCCGCTCGGCGATCATCGCCGCCTGGATGCGGCGTCCCACCCCCAGCTTGCCCAGGATGGAGGACACCCGGTTCTTCACCGTCTTCTCGGCGAGGAAGAGCCGTTCGGCGATCTGCCGGTTCGTGAGCCCCAGACCGATCAGGTCCAGGATCTCCAGTTCACGGGGCGAGAGCCGGTCGAGTTCTCCGGAGGCGGCGGCCTTGGGCTCGGGTGCGGGTGCGGAGCCCCGTATCCGGGCCATCACCCGGTCCGTCATCCTCGGATCGAGCATGGACTTGCCCGTCGCCACCGTGCGGACGGCGGCCACCAGGTCGGAGCCGCCGATCTGCTTGAGCACGTAGCCGGCCGCACCGGCCATGATGGCGTCGAACAGGGCCTCGTCGTCGTCGAACGACGTCAGCATCAGGCAGGCGAGGCCGGGGAGTTCCGCGCGCAGTTCGCGGCACACCTCCACTCCCTCGTGGTCCCCGCCGGTCCCGCCGCCGAGGCGTACGTCGAGGACGGCGACGTCCGGCCGTGCGGCGGGCACTCGGGCGAGCGCTTCGCGGGCGTTCGCGGCTTCGCCCACCACCACGATGTCCGGCTCGGCTTCGAGCAGATCGCGTACACCCCGGCGGACGACCTCGTGGTCGTCGAGCAGGAAGACCCGCACGGGTGTCGCACGACGGGAGGGACGGGGATGCACAGTGGACTCCTGGGAAAGGGGCGGCAGGCGCATCGGCAGCGGTGGCCCGCCGGCCGGGGCGCCCCGCTGTCGGGTGGGAAGCGAGCGACAGTATGGCACCGGCACCTCGGGGCCGAACGGCCCTGGTCGGAGGGGGTCGAACGGCCCTGTCCGACCAGGGCCGCGGCATGATCGGCTCAGCTCCGCGCCCCGGGGCGCCGGCCTCGGCACGCTCCGGCCGTCCCCCGGACCCCGGTCCGGCGCCCCGGGTCGTGTCGTGATCATCATTCCCCCGGTTCCCCGCCCCTCGGGGGCGTGTCGTGGGCGTCGGCGCGCACGGGACCTGTTCGGTCCGCGGCACAGTGAACCGCCCCGCCAGGCGGGCCGACAGGGGCCGATCGACCCTTCCGGCGCGTGTCCGTGTGCCCTTTTCGGCCCTTCCCGCGCGTACCCGCGTGCCCTTCTACTGAGGCGACAGGGGCCGGAAGCCCCGTCGCTCGCCCCGGCGCCTCTCCGCCGGGCTCTCAGGAAGGCATCCCCTCGTGTACGACGAAGCAGCCGACCGCGTCGCTCCGACCCGTCAGACCTGTTCCGGTTCCGGTTCCGGCTCCTGTTCGGGGACAGGGACGGGGGCGGGGCGGCGCACGGTCGAGCTGGGCCCCGAGGAGGCCCTTCGGCTGCTCTCCCGGGTGCCGCTCGGCCGGATCGTCTTCACCCGGCACGCACTCCCGGAGATCCGCCCCGTGAACCACATCGTCGACGCCGGGGACGTGGTCATCCGTACGCACGACGGTGCCGCTCTCACGCGGCGCGCCCGGGACGCCGGTGTCCGGGGCGTCGTCGTCGCGTACGAGGCCGACGACATCGACACCGTCACCCGCCTCGGCTGGAGCGTCATGGTCACCGGCTACTGCCGCCTGGTGACCGACCCTCAGGAGGCGGCCCGCTACCGCGCCGTGCTCCGCCCCTGGACCGACCGGCCCACGGACCACGTCGTCCGCATCAGACCGGACCTGATCACGGGCATCCGCCTCGTCCCGGCCCGTTGACCCCGGCCCGTGCTCCGTCCGTCACCGGATGTCCGACGCCTCGACGGGCGGAGGCGCTCCCTTCGCCCACGGCCGGTCGGGAGTCCGGTGGCGGGCGCCTCACGCGTGCCCCAGTAGTTCGTCGGCCGCGCGCCGGCCGCTCGCCACGCAAGCCGCGATGCCGACGCCGTCGTACGCCGCTCCGCACAGTCGTATGCCCGGCAGCTTCGCGACGGCCTCCCGGACGCGTTCGATGCGTGCCGTGTGTCCGACGAGGTACTGGGGCAGCCCGTCGTGCCAACGGCTCACCTTCGTCGCGACGGGCGCGGCGGTGAGGCCGAGGACCTCGCCCAGGTCACGGCGAGCGGCTCCGACGAGATCGGCATCGTCCATGTACAGCGCGTTTTCGTCCCCGTGACGGCCGATCGAGGCCCGCAGGACGAAGAGTCCGGTGGCCGTCTCCCTCAGCCACCGCCACTTGTGGGTCAGCAGGGTGGCCCCCTTGATCGTGAGCCCCTCCGCCGACGGTACGAGGAACCCGCTGCCTCCTGGCAGGACGGGCAGGTCCGCGCGGCGGAAGGCCAGGGTGACGATCGCGGGCGAGGAGTACTCGATGCGGGACAGCTCGGCTGCCGCGGCGGGGGTCTCGGCCCCCAAGAGGCCCGCGGCGGACCACGCGGGCGCGGCGAGGACCACGCCGTCCGCCGCGAGGAAACGGTCGGTGGTACGGAGCAGCCAGCCGTCCTCGGCACGGGTCAGCTCCAGTGCCGCGGAGTCGAGGAGGATCTCCCCGCCCCGGGCCCGTACGGCATCGGCGACCGCCCCCGGCAGCCGGCCGACGCCGCCCGGAAGGCCCATGAGGGCCGGCTCGGCCGGGGTGGTGCCCGAGGACGTCCGCCGCAGGGAGGCGACGGCGTCGAGGAGCGAGCGGTGTTCCCGCGCCGCCGCGAAGAGGGCCGGAGCCGCCGCACGCATCGAGATGCGGTAGGCGTCGCCCGCGTACACCCCGCCGAGCAGGGGCTCCAGGAGCCGGTCCACGGCCTCCCTGCCGTACCGCTCGGCCACGTACGCGCCGATCGCCACGTCGTCCTCGACGGCCGGGTGGAGCAGGACCCGGTCCTGCTCCACCCGGGCGATTCCCTCCGGGGAGAGCAGGCCTCGCAGCGCCGCCGTGTCACCCGGGACACCCCTGACATGGCCACCGGGGACGAGGTGGAGGGCGTCGCGGCTCCACACGGCGGCCGAGTTCGTCGCGGCCGGCTCCAGGCGTTCCCCGAGCCCCACGGCCCGGACCAGGTCGACCGCCTCGGGGCGCCGGGCGGGCAGGGCGTCCGCTCCCAGATCGACGGGGACGCCCGCGATCTCGCCGGCCAGCAGTTTGCCCCCGAGCCGTCCGGACGCCTCCAGAAGCGTCACGCGGGCGCCGACCCCGACGAGCCGGTGGGCGGCCGCGAGACCCGACACACCCCCTCCGACCACGACGACGTGTCCCGGTTCCGGTGCGGTCCGACGACCCATGTGCATGCCTCTCGTGCGCGAACTGGTGGGAAGATCCTTGGCGGGGCCCCGGAGGGGCGGGAGGTCCCTCACAGGCCGTGCAGGGCAGGCTGGAGGGGCCGCGGCACCATGCCGCCGACCGGGTCGTGGCGGATCCGGTCCGCGGGCAGGTTCATCGCTGCCAGCGCCCGCACGGCGGGGGTGACCACGTCGGGTGGACCGCTCACGTACGCGAGGCACGCGGACCAGTCGCCGTGCCGGGTCACCGCGTCGGCCACGGCGAGGCCCCCGGCGGGCCCCGGGTCCTCGCCGATCACCGGGACGACACGGAGCCAGGGGCAGCGCTCCTCCAGTTCGGCGAGGGCGGCCGTGTCGTAGAGGTCGTCCGCCGTGCGGGCACCGAGGAACAGGTGCGCGCCACGACCGGGCGGTCGGCGCGTGGCCAGCTCTTCCAGGAGCGCCTTGGCCGTGGCCCATCCGGTGCCGCCCGCCACGATCAGCACGTCGCGCGTCAGGACGTCGTCCAGGGTCGTCGTTCCCTGTGCGGGGCCCAGACGCAGCCGGTCCCCGACGCGGGTGTGCTTGACCAGCGCCTCGCTCACCCCGCCGGGGCCGGCGCGGCGGACGTGGAACTCCAGCTCCCCGTCCCGGTGGGGCGCACGGGCCATGGAATACGGCCGCCACGCGTGCGGCAGCCGCGGGGACTGGATGCTCGTGTACTGCCCGGCGCGATAGGGGAACGGTTCCGAGGTCCGGACACGAAGGACGGCGAGGTCCGGGGCACGCAGGTGGTGTCCCGTCACCGTGGCGTTCCAGTAGGCCGGTTCGGCGAGCCGTGCCTCCGCACCGTCGACCATGGCGGTGACGGCGTACCTGACCATCCGCAGCCAGGCCCGCTCCATCTCCTCGACCCGCCGTCCGCCCGCGCTGCGTCGCAGGGCCTCGGCGAGTGCCGTCTCGAACACCTCGAAGTGCACGGGCCGCACCCCCAGCTTGCGGTGGTCGCGGCCCAGCCGGGCACAGAAGGCGGTCACCTCGTGCGGCTGGTCGAGGTGCTCGATCAAGTACCAGAAGGCGCGCTCCAGATGGGCCCGCTGGAAGTCCATGGAGTCGGGGAAAAGGCCCCGGAGATAGGGGTGCTGCTCGAACATGGCCTCGTAGAGGTGCGTGATGAGGTCGCTGAACGGCGTGACGAGCGGCAGGTACCGGTGGATCGTCCGCCGGTCGGCGCACCCGTCGTACGGGCGTCCCGCTCCACCCGGTCCGGCGGATCCCGCGGCGGCGCGCACCGGGTCCGACGGGCCGGGCGGGGAGAGCAGTCGCCGGCGCAGTCGCCTCGCGTCCTGGCGGGCGAGGAGCGCGTGGTACTCGTCGTACGCGCCGTCCCCGGCGGCGCTCACGTCGGGGACCCCTCCCTGCCGTGTCCCCCATGTCGCCCTGCGGTCCCCAGCAGCCGTCATCGACACCCCTTCAACGAATTCCTCGCGCACGGCGTGCGTCCGCCCCGCCTCCGGCGGCCGCGGAACGCACGGCGCGTCAGTGTGGCACCGCCGCGCTGCCGCCGTCCGGCCCCATCCGGCATGGGCTGTTCGGCCCTGTCGAAGCCGCCCGTCACCGCGTATGCCCCGCCGTCGACGAGGACTGCCGGCGGCTGAGCCCTCGCCGTGGATCGCCCTCGCCGTGGATCGGCGGCCGGATCAGCCCCCGGGGCCCGGGTGTGCCGGGCCCGCCGGCCGTCGACAGTCGTTCCCCGGTGCGCGGCAGCGGTCGTCGAGATCGACACGGACGGGGTGCGCGGATGGGCGGATGGGCGGATGGGCGGGGCTGAGGGTCCCCGGGCCGGATCACACAGCCCGTCGACCGCTCCCCGCGACCTCATGACCGGTCGGCCACCGAGCGTGATCACCGCGGTGGCGGCTTTCGTCGAGTAGGCAGAGGGTAGGTGGGCGTGCGTACCGGGCAGGGCTCGTAAGGACGGACGACGCGGCGAACCGCCGGGCGGGGCTCGTCGTGAAGGCGGCCCTCCCCGGCGGGGGATTCGACAGAAAGGAGGCACTGTGACGGAGTTCGCCGCTTTCACCGAGGTGGTCGACGGTCCGATGTACGTGGTCACGGCCGCGTCCGGAGGCGAGCGGGCCGGCTGCCTGGTGGGTTTCGCGTCGCAATGCTCGATCGACCCGCCCAGGTTCGTCGTGTGGCTGTCGGTCGCCAACCGCACCTACCGCCTCGCGCGCGAAGCCGAGTACCTCACCGTGCACCTGCTCCACGAGGGGGACCGGGCGTCGGCCGAGCTGTTCGGAGGGGAGACGGGTGACCGGGTGGACAAGTTCGCCGAGGTCGGCTGGCATCCGGGAGAAGCGGGCAGCCCCGTCCTGGAGGAGCTCCCCACGTGGTTCACCGGCCGGATCGACGGACGGATCGACGGCGGCGACCACGTGGGCTTCCTGCTGACGCCCGTGGCGGTGGCTCCGCCGACGGCGGGCCCTCCTCCCCCGCTGCTCCGTTACCGGGCACTGCGGGATCTCGACCCCGGCCACCCCGCCTGAGACCTCTCCGCATGGGAGGACGCGGGGCGGGTAGGCGCTCGGACGTCCGGCACCCGGCCGGCGGCTGAGCCATGGGCCGCCGCGGCTCTCGGAGGAGGCCGCCGTGCCCCGCGGTCCGGGTCCGAAGCGCCGACGGCGGTACGAGCACACCCGAAGAACATCCGATCGCGTTCTCGACCGAGAGGAGCTGGTGGACATGGGCACCGTTCCCGTGCCGCCCGAGCCCGACACCACACCGGTGCCGCCCCCCGAACCGCCGCGTCCGCCCGGGCCGCCCGAGCCCGTCGAGCCGCCGCCCGTGCCGCCGGATCCCCCGGCACCGCCGGGCAGGCCCGTCCCTCCGACCGAGCCGTCGCCCGACCCGCCCGAGCCCCCGAGGCCCGGGCCACCCCGGCCGGGCGCGCCGGAGCCGCCCGACTGAGCGTTCCCGGAGCGGCCGCTGATCGGGGACGTGCGGGTTTCCCGCCACGCGCGAGGCTCCTGAGCTGTCGAGAGAGGCGTTCGGCGTCCCGGCTCATCGGCACACGGGCTGTGCCCACCACGGGAACGGCCGCGGTGGGTCCGCCTGTCGGTGTTCCGCTCGGACAGACGGCGGGGTACGAGCAGCCGCCCTGCTGCCGCGGCGACCTGTGCGCCGCGCTGGATCACCTGTCGGCCTGGACGCCCGGCGTGGCCCGCCGCCTCCGGGCGACCACGACACCGCGGCGGGGCCGACGGGCCGGCCCCGCCCTGACCGCGGTGCGGGACGAGCGCCCCATCGGCGGCGTCTTCGGGCTCGGCCCGGCACCCGGCCTCCGCACGGCCGCCCCGCCGGCGCCGACGAGGGGCGAGGAGGCGGTCTCGGCCTGCGGGTACGGGTCGGAGCAGGCGTTCTCAGGCAGACGGCGGGGCATCCGCAGCGAACAGGCCGCCCGCCGCATCCGTTCGGCGGCGCGCGGGAGAAACACCCGTCGAGCGGCACTTCACAGAGCCGAAGCCGACAGGGGCCGCGGGTGACCGGCAGGCAGGACTCCCCGGTTTCCCTCCGCGCCTTCAGAGCAGGGGTGAGCAGTGGATACGTTCGTGTTCGACGCAGGTCCCGTCACGCACGCCGCCGGTGTCTGGCAGACGGGGCTGGCCCAGGTCCTCGGAGGACTCGTCCTCGTGGGCGTCCTCATCGGAGCCTTCGCGCTCGGCATGCGGCTGAAGGACAAGGAGGCGCCTCCGCCCGATCCCCCCTCCCATCCGCGCCGTCCCGAGACGGATCGCCCGCCCGGCGAGATGTCGGAGTACCGGCGACCCGCGGAAGTGCCCGGCACCGACGGCGCGCACCGGCTGACTCCGCACCAGCTCAAGGGAAGCGGCACCGAGACGTCCCCGGAACCGCCCAGCGAGGAACGGCGCAAATGGGGCAACATCTCCAGCGGAGGCTTCGGCAGCGGCGGTGTCGGCCACGGGGACTAGGCACCACGGTCCGTCGGGCGACGCGACCGCGCCCTCGTTCGGTACGGCCGACGCGGCGTCCGGACGGCGCCGCGGCCCCGGGTTCCGGACCCGTTGCGTCGCCCGATCCGCCGACGTGGGACGAGCGGGCCTCAGCGCCACCGAAACCCTCCGGAAAGAGGACGGCATGGAGAAGAGCACGGGCGGCACACGGTACGACGCGGTGGTCGTCGGGGCGGGGGCCGCGGGCCTCGCCTGCGCCGGTGACCTCTGCGCGGCGGGCCTGCGGGTGCTGCTCCTGGAGTCGGACGACGCGGTCGGGGGGCGGATGCGCACCGACCGCGTGGCGGGCTTCACCGTGGACCGGGGCTTCCAGGTCTTCAACACGTCGTACCCGCAGGTGAAGCGGCGCTTGGATCTGAAGGCGCTGCGGCTGCGGCCGTTCACGCCCGGGGTGCTCGTGCACACCGAGAGCGGGCTGCTGCGCTTCACCGACCCGAGCCGGCGCCCGAAGGAGAGCCGGGATCTGCTGTCGGGGCGGCTCGCGTCCGGCCGCGACCTGCTCGCCCTCTCCGTGCTGTCGGCCCGGGACGCCCTGGCACCGGCTTCCGTGCTGCGGGGCGGTGCCGACGGGACCACGCTCGACGCCCTGTCGGCGGCGCACGTGTCGCCGCGGCTGGTGGAGACGTTCTTCCGGCCGTTCCTGTCCGGCGTCTTCCTGGAGGACCGGCTGGAGACGTCGGCACGCTTCTTCCACCTGGTGTGGCGGAGCATGGTGCGCGGCACCCTGTGTCTGCCGGCCGGGGGGATCGGCGCGGTGCCCGTCCAGCTCGCCGGGCGGCTGCCGCAGGACGTGCTGCGGACCGGGGCCGCGGTCACCGTGGTGACGCCCGAGGGGGTGGCCCTCGCGGACGGACGCGAGGTGCGGTCGGGCACGGTCGTCGTCGCCACCGGGCAGCGGGTCGCGGCGCGGTTGCTCCCGGGGCTTCGCGTTCCGGACGGCCGGACCGTCACGACGCTGTACCACGCGGCCTCCCGGCCGCCTCTGGAAGAGCCCGTGCTGGTCGTCGACTCGCGGCGCAGGTTCCTCAACACCTGTGTCCTCACCGCCGTCCAACCCGGGTTCTCCACCGACGGCCGAGCGCTGGTGTCCACCTCGGTGCTCGGCTCCCCCGGCCCGACGGACACGGACGCCGTCCTGCGGGCCCTGGGCGAGGTGTACGGCGCGGAGACGGCCGACTGGGAGCTCGTCCACCGCGTCACGGTCACCGACGCCCTGCCGGCGATGCCGGGTCCGATGCCGCTGTCCCGGGCCGTGCGGTGGGCTCCGGGGCGGTACGTGTGCGGTGACCACCGGGCGACCGGATCCGTCCAGGGCGCGCTGGCGTCGGGGGCGCGGGCGGCCCGTACGGTCCTGGCCGACCTCCGCGCGGGCGCGGTCTGAGGGGTGCGTCCCCGGTTCTCCGGGGCCGTACCGGCGTCGTGGCGTGCACGCGTGGTGCGGGGGCGGCTCCTCGCCTCTCCGGACGGGGGCGGGAAGGACGCGGGCCCGCGAAGTGTCCGGGCCACGGTGGCCTCACCTGTTCGGGCATGAGGACGGTGTCGACGGTGCAGACGTCGGCTTGGCGGTCCTCGCGTTGCCGCGGGCGGCCTTGGACGTGCCGTCGGCGGTGTACGACCCACCCGGGCCGGTCGTGGTGATCGTGCCCTTCCGCAGGGTCCCGCAGGAGCCGCTCTCCGGCTGCTTCGGGGTGAGCTTCCGGCCGTCGACGAGGCAGCGCGGCACGGCGTCGCGTACCGTCGGCGGACCGGCGGAGGCGTACGCGCGTCGCGGGTTCGCCGGCGTGGTCGTCGGACGGGCTGCCGTCGACGTCCGAGGAGGCCGGGTCCCGTGACGCCGCCGGACCGGCCCGGCCGCGCTGTCCGCGACCGCCGCGAGCGGCATGAAGCGGGCCCGCGTACCGGGGCGGCATCCGCCGCGGGAGGACGGAGCGCTCCGGGAGCGCGGGGCGAGACGGTCGCCCGTGTCGGAGAGGGGCGGGCGAGAGGGTCGCGCGCGTCTGAGGGGGACGGCAGTCGGTCACGGAGCCGCCCGCGAAGGGCCGTCGGCGGCCGTCCGCCCGCCCCGTGGGGCGGGCGCCGACGCAGGGGTGGGCGGAGGCGAGGCCCTGGAGCCGGTCGAGGATCCGGGCGCCGAGGGTGCCGGCCCGCTCGGCGAGCTTGTTCTCGCGGACGTACGCGAGGGTGGCCGTGCCGGCGGCCATGGCGAGTTGGTTGCCGCGGAAGGTGCCGGCGTGGGCGCCCGGTTCCCAGACGTCGAGTTCCGGCCTGTAGACGATGACCGCGAGCGGGAGGGAGCCGCCGATGGCCTTGGAGAGGACCATCACGTCGGGGACGACGCCGCTGTGCTCGACGGCCCAGAAGGCGCCGGTGCGGCCGACTCCGGTCTGGACCTCGTCGACGACGAGGGGGACGGAGCGGTCGGCGGTGATCCGGCGCATCCGGCGCATCCACTCGTCGGGGGCGGGGATGACCCCGCCCTCGCCCTGGACGGCTTCGACGATCATTCCGGCGGGGGTGGTGACGCCGCTCTTGGGATCGTCGAGGAGGTTCTCGGTCCAGCGGGCGGCGAGTTCGGCACCGCGCTCGCCGCCGACGCCGAAGGGGCAGCGGTACTGCTGCGGGTAGGGCAGCCGGGTCACGCGGACGTCGGCCGCTCCGCCGGAGGCGTCGAGGGCTCCGGACGTCATGCCGTGATAGGCGCCGGTGAAGGCGAGGAGCCCGCTCCGGCCGGTGGCGGTCCGGACGAGTTTGAGGGCCGCCTCGACCGCGTCCGTGCCCGCGGGGCCGCAGAACTGGATGCGGGCGTCGTCGGCGAGCGCACCGGGGAGGGTGGCGAACAGTTCGGAGGTGAAGGCGTCCTTGAGGGGGGTGGCGAGGTCGAGGACGTGGAGGGGTGCGCCCGAGTCGAGGACCTTCCTGATGGCTTCCAGGACCACGGGGTGGTTGTGGCCGAGGGCGAGTGTCCCGGCACCGGACAGACAGTCCAGGTAACGGCGGC
This sequence comes from Streptomyces sp. NK15101, assembly GCF_020400725.1. Lineage (GTDB taxonomy): Bacteria > Actinomycetota > Actinomycetes > Streptomycetales > Streptomycetaceae > Streptomyces. The sequence goes on from NZ_JAINVG010000022.1 coordinate 22,797, forward strand.
CGTCGGCGCCCTCGATGGTCAGTCCCCGGGCCCGTACGGGGACGATCGGCAGGGAGCGGGCGTAAGTCCGTGCGGCGGACTCGCGCTGGGACTGGCGGCGCAGGATGCCCTCGTACCCGCCCCCTTGCTCCGTCGGCCGGCTCTGCGTGCGCGCGGCCGGTGGGACGGCCGGAGCTGATTCGGTCACGGCCACGGCTCGGTGTCCTCCCGCTGTAACAGTTGCGTTGCACATCGGGACGTCGCGAAGCCGCCGCAAAGGCCGCCCCGAACGCCCGCGTTGTGTCCCCCGTACGTACCAACGACGGGAACTGCCGGGGATCACGGGCCGGAAGGAAGGAACTCGGCGTGTCCCGGATCACGGCACGGCAACGGCTGAACGGAACCCGGAACCGCCGGCGGGGCGCGTACCGTCCCCTCCGGCACCGGCATAGTGGGGGCCGTCGGTCGTGCCCGCGAGGGCCGGCCGCTGTTCACCCATGCACACATTGCACACGTTGACGTAGTCCCAGGGGGATCACCAGATGCGATCGATTCGTCCGCTGCTGATGGCGGCTTCCGCCGTCGCGGCGCTGACGCTCACCGTCACGGCCTGCGGTCCGAGCGAGGAGAACGCGGGAGACAAGCCCGTCGCACCCGCGAGCCTGGACCCGGCCAAGATCAAGATTCCGGAGGACCTGAAGGACCGCCTGAAGGAACACGGGATCGACCTCGACAAGTGGCGCAACGGCGAGTGGAAGAACTGGGACCGCGACAAGTGGCTGCGTGAGGCCAAGGACTTCGTCAACCCGATCATCGAGGACCTCTGGGACCCGGACCGGATGCGCGAGGCCGAGCGTCCCGACAAGCCGGTCGAGGAGGAGGACATCTCGGGCGACGAGGGTGTCACCGACCCGACTCCGGACCCGGTGCGGGCGAAGGCCGTGGCGGCGAAGTACCACGACAACGCCCCCGAGTCCGGCAAGGTCTTCTTCGACGGCCCCGAGGGCTCGATGGTCTGCTCGGCCACGGTGGTGAAGGACCCGGCGCACCCGGGCAAGTCCAACCTGGTCTGGACGGCCGGCCACTGCGTGCACAAGGGCAAGCAGGGCGGCTGGTACCGCAACATCGCCTTCGTGCCCTCGTACAACGACTCGGCGATGGAGACCTCGGCGCTGGAGAAGGCGACCCGGGAGCAGATCGCCCCGTACGGCGTGTGGTGGGCGGACTGGGTCAAGACCTCCGACCAGTGGATCTCCGAGGGGGCGGCCACCGGCGGCGCCGGCGCTCCCTACGACTTCGCCGTCCTCAAGGTGACGCCGGAGAAGGGCTCTTCGGGCAAGTCGCTGGAGGAGACGGTCGGTTCGGCGCTCCCGGTGGAGTTCAACGCCCCCGCCGTGCCGAAGATCGCGGGCATGACGGCGACCGGCTACCCGGCGGCGCCGCCGTTCGACGGCCAGAAGATGTTCCAGTGCCAGGACAAGCCGGGCCGGCTGTCCCTGGCGGCGGAGCAGCCGACGATGTACCGGATCGGCTGCACGATGACCGGTGGTTCGTCCGGCGGCGGTTGGGTCGCCAAGGGCAGCGACGGCAAGCCGGCGCTGGTGTCGAACACCTCGATCGGCCCGTCGACGGCCGGTTGGCTCGCGGGTCCGCGCCTCGGTCCCGAGGCCAAGGCCATCTTCGACGAGGTCAGCAAGAAGTACGCCGGCCAGTAGGCGCGGAGGCGGGGCCCCGGGGGTCCCGCCTCCGCCCGTGTCCGGTCCGACCGGCATACTGTGCACCGCTCATGACACGTCCATGGCAATACCAACGGGGAATACATTCATGCGTTCCGTACGACTCCTACCCGCCGCCCTCGGTCTGGTCACCGCGCTCACGCTGACCGCCACGGCCTGCGGCCCCACCGAGACCCCGGCCGACGGCAAGCCGTCCGCCGGAGCGAGCAGCTCCGCACCCGCCGACGGCGCCGACGCCGGCACCGGCCTCACCAAGGACCTCGCCGACAAGCTCAAGAAGCACGGCGTCGACCTGGACGAGTGGAAGCAGGGCGAGTGGAAGAACTGGGACAAGGACACCTGGCTCCGTGAGGCCGAGGACTTCGTCAACCCGGTGATCGACGGGCTCTGGGACATGCCGCGCATGCAGTCGGCGAAGAGCCCGGACCAGACGATCACCGCGCAGGCCGGCACCAACGGCACCGACCCGACGCCCCGGCCGGTCAAGGCACAGCGCGAGAAGACGCCGTACCACAACTACGCGGCCCCGGTCGGCAAGATCTTCTTCGACGCGCCCGAGGGCCACATGGTCTGCTCCGGCACCATCGTGAAGGACCCGCGCCGCCCCGGGAAGTCGAACCTGGTCTGGACGGCCGGCCACTGCGTCCACGCGGGCAAGCAGGGCGGCTGGTACCGCAACATCGCCTTCGTCCCGGCCTTCAACGACCTGGGCAAGTCCCCCGCCGCCCTGGAGAACGCGCAGCCGCACGAGGTGTACCCGTACGGTCAGTTCTGGGCCGACTGGGCCGTGACCTCGGGCGAGTGGATCAACGCGGGCGGCACCGGCCAGGCCTGGCCGTACGACTACGCCGTGCTGCACGTGCAGCCCGAGCGCGGCGGGAAGTCCCTGGAGGAGACCGTCGGCAACGCCCTGCCGGTCGACTTCTCCGCGCCGACGGCCGCGCAGTCCGGCACGATGGGCGCCTGGGGCTACCCGGCGGCGCCGCCGTACAACGGCATGATCATGCACAAGTGCCTCGACCGTCCGACGCGCCTCACCACGGCCCCGGCCACGCCGACCATGTACCGGATCGGCTGCACGATGACCGCCGGCTCCTCGGGCGGCGGCTGGTTCCGCGTGCTGCCGAACGGCAAGACGGCGCTCGTGTCGAACACCTCGATCGGCCCGGCCGGCAGCAACGGCTGGCTCGCCGGACCGCAGCTGGGACGCGGCGCCAAGGCCGTCCACGAGATGGTCAGCAAGAAGTTCGCCCGCTGAGTCCCCGGCACCCCGGCTGAGCTCCTGGGCACAGCGAGAAGGCGCCGGTCCCCTCCCTGAGGAGGGGGCCGGCGCCTTCTCGCTTTCCGTCAGTGCGCGGCGGGGAGGTACGGCGCGAGCAGCGCCGCCAGCTCCTCGTGCACCCGGGCCTTGAGCAGGGTGCCCTCCGGGGTGTGCTCCTCGGACTCCACCTCGCCCTCGGCGTGCACCCGCGAGACGAGACCGCCCTGCGTGTACGGCACGAGGACCTCCAGCTCGACCTGCGGGCGCGGCAGCTCACGGTCGATGAGCGCGAGCAGCTCGTCCATGCCCTGGCCCGAACGGGCCGAGACCGCGATGGAGTGCTTCTCCATCCGCAGCAGGCGCTGGAGGACCAGCGGGTCCGCCGCGTCGGCCTTGTTGACGACGACGACCTCCGGCACGTTCACCGCGCCGACGTCGCGGAAGACCTCGCGCACGGCGGCCAGCTGCTCCTCCGGGGCGGGGTGCGAGCCGTCCACCACGTGCAGGATGAGGTCGGACTCGGCGACCTCCTCCATGGTGGAGCGGAACGCCTCGACCAGGTGGTGCGGCAGGTGCCGGACGAAGCCGACGGTGTCGGCCAGGGTGTAGACCCGGCCGGTGGGCGTCTCGGCCCGGCGGACGGTCGGGTCGAGGGTGGCGAACAGGGCGTTCTCCACGAGGACGCCCGCGCCGGTGAGGCGGTTGAGCAGGGAGGACTTGCCGGCGTTGGTGTATCCGGCGATGGCGACCGAGGGCACCTTGTTGCGGCGGCGCTCCTGCCGCTTGATGTCGCGGCCGGTCTTCATCTCCGCGATCTCCCGGCGCATCTTCGCCATCTTCTCGCGGATCCGGCGCCGGTCGGTCTCGATCTTGGTCTCACCGGGTCCGCGGGTGGCCATGCCGCCACCGCCGCCGCCACCCATCTGACGGGAGAGCGACTGGCCCCAGCCGCGCAGTCGCGGCAGCATGTACTGCATCTGCGCGAGTGCGACCTGTGCCTTGCCCTCTCGGGACTTGGCGTGCTGGGCGAAGATGTCGAGGATGAGGGCGGTCCGGTCGACCACCTTCACCTTGACGACGTCTTCGAGGGCGATGAGCTGGCCGGGGCTGAGCTCGCCGTCGCAGACGACGGTGTCGGCGCCGGTCTCGATCACGATGTCCCGCAGCTCGCGCGCCTTGCCCGAGCCGATGAAGGTGGCCGGGTCCGGCTTGTCGCGGCGCTGGATCACGCCGTCGAGCACGAGGGCGCCCGCCGTCTCGGCGAGGGCGGCGAGCTCCGCGAGGGAGTTCTCCGCGTCCTGCACCGTCCCGGAGGTCCAGACACCGACCAGCACGACGCGCTCGAGGCGCAGCTGGCGGTACTCGACCTCGGTGACGTCCTCGAGCTCGGTGGAGAGGCCCGCGACACGGCGCAGGGCCGCACGCTCGGAGCGGTCGAACTGGTCGCCGTCCCGCTCTCCGTCGATCTCGTGGCTCCAGGCGACGTCCTCTTCCATCAGGGCATCGGCCCGAAGGCTCTCGGTACGGCTCGTCTCCGCGAAGCTCTGCTTGTCCTGGGAAGGGGAAGAAGAGGAGGTCATTGGGTCCTTACGTCGATGAGGAGATGTGTGTCTGTGCCGGTCACAACGCCCGCGGGCGCCGGAAGATTCCCGGGCCCGGCCGCGTCGGCCGGAGGATCCGGCCGCGTCGCCGACCTGAAGATGGTGTCACGGCCCCGCCGGGCCCGTCACCCGGGTTTCGGCGCGGTCCTCGCGGCCCCGGCGGGCCGGCTGCGCCAGTCCGGGTGCCCGGGCATCGCCGGGGTCTTCGCCTCGTACAGCCAGCCGCGGAAGAAGGCGGTGAGGTCCCGGCCCGCGACCTCGCCGGCGAGCGCGACGAAGTCCGCGGTGGTGGCGGTGCCGTCCCGGTGCTCGGCGACCCAGCGGCGCTCCAGGGTCCGGAAGGCCTCGGTGCCGATCGTCCGGCGGAGCGCGTAGAGGACGAGGGCGCTGCCGTCGTAGACGACGGGCCGGAAGAGGCTGATCTTGTGGTCGGCCGAGGGGGGCTCCGGGGCGGCCGGCGGGCCTCCCGCGGCGCGCCAGCCGTCGGAGGCGGCGTAGGCGGCCTTCATGCGCCGCTCCAGGGACTTGCCGGCGGTCTCCTCGGCGTACAGCGCCTCGTACCAGCTGGCATGTCCCTCGTTGAGCCACAGGTCGGACCAGGTGCGGGGCGAGACGCTGTCGCCGAACCACTGGTGGGCGAGCTCGTGGACCATGACGGAGTCGACGTACCACTCCGGGTAGGCGGGCTCGGTGAAGATGCCGCGCTCGAAGAGCGAGAGGGTCTGGGTCTCCAGCTCGAAACCGGTGGCCGCGTCGGCGACGAGCACGCCGTACGTCTCGAAGGGGTACGGGCCGACCTGCCGTTCCATCCACTCCAGGTGGCCGGGGGTGCGGCGCAGCCAGGGCTCCATGAGCTGCCGGTCGGCGGTGGCCACCACGTCCCGTACGGGCAGCCCGTGGGGGCCCTCGCGGTGGACGACGGTGGAGCGGCCGATGGAGACCTGGGCGAGCTCCGTGGCCATGGGGTGGTGGGTGCGGTACGTCCAGGTGGTGGTGGCGCCGTGGTCGACGCGGCCCTCGGGGAGGCCGTTGGCGACGACGGTGAGCTCGCTGGGGGCGGTGACCCGGAAGGTGAACCGGGCCTTGTCCGAGGGGTGGTCGTTGGAGGGGAAGACCCGGTGGGCGGCGTCGGCCTGGTTGGCCATGGCGAGGCCGTCGCCGGTGCGGACCCAGCCGCCGGTGGCGGCGGGGCCGGTGGGGTCGCTGGTGTGGGTAACGGTGATCTCGACCTCCTCGCCCGCGTCGATCGGGACGACGGGGGTGACGACCAGGTCCTCGCCGCTGGTGGTGTGCTCGGCGGGCAGGCCGTCGACGGTGACGGCGGAGACCGTGCCGTGGGTGAAGTCGAGGTTGAGCCGCTCCAGGTCCTCGGTGGCGCGCGCGTCCATCCGGGTGACGGCGGCGAGGGGCTTGGTGTTCACCCCCGGGTAGGTGAGGTCGAGGGTGTAGGCGAGGACGTCGTAGCCGGGGTTGCCGAGGTGCGGGAAGAGGGGGTCCCCGATGCCGAGCGGCGCGGGGGCGGGCAGTGCGGCGGCGACGAGCCCGGCCGAGGCGGCGACCAGGACGGCGGAGCGGAGCCACCGCGCGCGGGGCAGGGACGTTCGGACGAGCGGCATGGGCCAGGGCCTTTCCGGAGGAATGGCCCTACGGCTACCAGGACCGCCGCCGCGCACCGGGGCGGCGCGCGCGCCGGCCACCCGAAGGGGGTCGTCGGCCGGGTCCGCGAGTGGCGGTCACCCGGAGGAACGCAGCCGGCCCGGACCACACGAAAGAACCTCACCGGGCCCACGAGCGGCGTGCTCAGTCCATGCCGCGCGGGTGGCGGGCGCGGCTGACGTCGTAGACGCCGGGCACGTCCCGCATGGCTTTCATGAGGGCGGTGAGGCCGGCCGCGTCGGGGAGCTGGAGGGTGTACGTGTGGCGGACGCGCTGCTCGGTGGGCGGTTCGACGTTCGCCGAGACGACGGCGGCGCCGAAGGTGGCGATGGCCTCGGTGAGGTCGGCGAGCAGCCCGGGCCGTCCGAAGGACTCGGCGACGAGGGTGACCCTGCCCCGGGCGGTGTCGCCCCAGCGGACGGTGACGGGCTCGCGGCCGAGGTCGCGCATGGTGTCGACGGCCGAGCAGCGGGCGCGGTGGACGGTGACCGATCCGCCGCGTACCCGGAATCCGGTGATCTCGTCGGGCGGCACGGGGGTGCAGCAGCCCGCCGGACGCACGGCCGTGGGCGGCTCGCCGTCGAGGTCGGCGTGGAGTTCGGCGCCGGAGCGGCGGTCGGCGGGGACGCTGACCTGCGGGCGGGGATCGGGGGGGGCGGGGGGCGCGGCGCTCTCGGGGGGGGCTTGGAGCCAGCCGGTGATCGCGATCCGGGCGGCGGGGGTACGGGCGTGGTCCAGCCACTCGGGGGACGGCCCGGAGACGGTGTCCTGGGCGAGCAGCAGCTGGACGGTGTCCCCGTCGCCGAGGACGGTGCTCAGCGGCGCGAGACGGCCGTTGACGCGGGCGCCGAGGCAGGCGTGGGCGGCTTCGCCGTGCTGCGCGTACGCGGCGTCGACGCAGCTGGCGCCGGCGGGCAGGCTGATCGTGCCGGGGGCGCTGCCGTCGGCGAGGAAGACGGTGATCTCGTCGTCCTCGGCGAGGTCGGCGCGGAGCGAGGTCCAGAAGGTGTCGGGGTCGGGGGCGGACTGCTGCCAGTCGAGGAGCCGGGAGAGCCAGCCGGGCCGGGTGGGGTCGACGCGCTCGCCGTCGTCGGTCCCCGGAAGGCCGGCGGCCGGGGCGGTGCCGTCCGGTTCCTGGCCCCCGTGGGGGTTGCCGAGGGCGACGACTCCGGCCTCGGCGACCTTGTGCATCCGGTGGGTCCGGATGAGGACCTCGGCGACGGCGCCGTCGGGGGCCGCGATCGCCGTGTGCAGCGACTGGTACAGGTTGAACTTGGGGGCGGCGATGAAGTCCTTGAACTCGGAGATCACCGGGGTGAAACAGGTGTGGAGCTCGCCGAGGACCGCGTAGCAGTCGGCGTCCTCGGCGACGAGGACGAGGAGCCGCCCGAAGTCGCAGCCGCGCAGCTCGCCGCGCTTGAGGCGGACCCGGTGGACGGAGACGAAGTGCCGGGGGCGGACGAGGACCTCGGCGCCGATGCCCGCCTCGCGCAGGACGGCGGTGACCTGTTCGGCGACGGCGCCGAGCTCGTCGCCGGCGCCGGGGTGGTCCGCGACGAGCGCGCGGGTGGTCTCGTACTCCTCGGGGTGGAGGATCGCGAAGACCAGGTCCTCCAGCTCGGTCTTGAGGGCCTGGACGCCGAGCCGCTCGGCGAGCGGGATGAGGACGTCCCGGGTGACCCTGGCGATCCTGGCCTGTTTCTCGGGGCGCATCACGCCGAGGGTCCGCATGTTGTGGAGGCGGTCGGCGAGCTTGATCGACATGACCCGGACGTCGTTGCCGGTGGCGACGAGCATCTTGCGGAAGGTCTCGGGCTCGGCGGCGGCGCCGTAGTCGATCTTCTCGACCTTGGTGACGCCGTCGACGAGGTAGGCGACCTCGTCGCCGAACTCGCGGCGCACCTGATCGAGCGTCACCTCGGTGTCCTCGACGGTGTCGTGGAGGAGCGAGGCGGTCAGGGTGGTGGTCTCCGCGCCGAGTTCGGCGAGGATGAGGGTGACCGCGAGCGGGTGGGTGATGTACGGCTCGCCGCTCTTGCGGAACTGGCCGCGGTGCGAGGACTCGGCGAGGACGTACGCCCGGCCGAGCACCGTCAGGTCGGCCTCGGGGTGGTGGGCCCGGTGCGCCTCCGCCACGTGGCCGATGGCGTCGGGCAGCCGGTCACGGGGCGCCGGTCCCGCGGTGGCGTTCAGCAGGGCGGCGCGGCCGAGGCGGCGCAGGTCGATCCGGGCCCGTCCGCGTCTGCGGACGGCCACGTCGGTGGGGGCGGCCTCGGGGTTGGTGGCCTCTGCGCTCATGGGGCACCTCCGGCAACATTGACCGGCGGTGGGCGGGCCAGGCGTGCCCGGGGGGCCGGTGCTTGATGCTACCGACCCCACCACGGGGTGCAGTCACGCTCTCGCTCAGCGTGAAACGGATCACCCATTCGAGCGACAAATCAGTCGTTGACGGTTTCGATTCCGTGGCGCGCGATCACGTCGTCGAGACCAGCCACGCCGGGTCGACGGTGCCCTCGGCGACGATGACCGCGGGGCCCGTCATGTCGATCCGGCCGTCGGGGTGCTCGGTGATGACGAGGGTGCCGCCGAGCACGTCGACGGTGTACGTGACGGGGGTGCCGCTGTCGGCGGGGTCGACGCCGTCCCGGCGGGCGGTGGCGACGGCGACGGCGCAGGCGCCGGTGCCGCAGGAGCGGGTCTCGGAAGCGCCGCGCTCATGGACCCGCATGGCGACGTGACGGGGGCCGCGGTCGACGACGAACTCGATGTTCACCCCGTCCGGGTAGACCGCGGCGGGTTCGTACGGCGGCTCGTCGTACAGGGTCCCCGCGTGGGCGAGGTCCTCGACGAAGGCGACCGCGTGCGGGTTGCCCATGTTCACGTTGCGCGCGGGCCAGCTGCGGCCGTCGACGGTGACGGTGACCCCGGCCTCGGGGAGCACCGCGCGGCCCATGGCGACGGTGACGGAGCCGTCCTTGTCCAGGTGGACGTGCTTGACGCCGCCCCGGGTGGCGACCGCGACCTCGCCCGCGGTGACGTGTCCCGCGTGCTCCAGGTAGCGGGCGAAGACCCGGACGCCGTTGCCGCACATCTCGGCGACGGAGCCGTCGGCGTTGCGGTAGTCCATGAACCACTCGGCCTCGTCGGCCAGGTGGCGCGCGTCGGGGTGGGCGGCGCTGCGCACGACGTGCAGCAGCCCGTCGCCCCCGATGCCGGCCCGCCGGTCGCAGAGGCGCGCCACGACGGCGGGGGGCAGGTCGACGGCGTTCTCCGCGTCGGGGACGATCACGAAGTCGTTCTCGGTGCCGTGGCCCTTGAGGAAGGGGATCGGCGAGGTCTGCGTGCTGGTCACGCGATCAACTGTACGGGGCGGGGCCGACGGGCGGCGCGCCCGTCCACGGGGCGGTCCCGCCGGTGCGGGCGCGCCCGGCTCCCGTCAGACCCGGACCCCGTCCCGTACGGGCCCGGGCCGGACCGCGTACCGGAACAGCCGCTCCGCACGGGCTCGCGCTTCCGGGGGGGACCTCAGCGCAGACGGGCCACGCGCCAGACGGCGAGGGCGACCAGGGCCGCGATCGTCGACACGTACAGGGCGAGGACGCGCCAGTCCGGGCGCTCGCCCGAGCCCCGCTGCGGAAGTCCCGGCCAGGTGTGGCCGACCTTGCGGGCGGCCATCATGCCCCAGCCCGCCGCGCAGGAGCTGATCAGCAGTCCGAGCATGGCGACGACGGCGCCGCCGTCGCCCGAACCGAAGGCGAGCGGGAAGGCGAACATCAGGGAGCCGACGGCGGCCAGGCCCACGATCGGGGCGAGCTGCCAGATCCGCAGCCGGCGCTGGGGGCGCAGCTCGACCTCGACCTCGTCTGCGTCGACCTCGACGGCGGTGCCCATGGCGTCGTCGGGTCCGTCCGGGGTCAGCCCCGGCGTCCCGACGGGGGCGTCGTCCGTCGGATGGCCCGGTGTGTCGACCGACGGATCCGCCGTCGGGTCACCCAGGGCCGCCTCGTGCTGTTCTCTGTCGCGAGGGCCGGCCTCCATCGCCACGCGCCCTCCCACTCGGACTCCACTTGGTCGATCGATGCTCGATGATGGCACGCTCATGACCGCCGAAATGACGGGCAGTGCGTCCCGATGCCATCACGTGATCAGGCTGTAACCGCTCGTTCGACCAACGACAGCGCCTCCCGCGGGAGTTCCCCGCGGTGTTCGGCGGCTCCGCTGAGCCAGTGCACGCGCGGGTCGCGGCGGAACCACGAGTCCTGGCGGCGCGCGAAGCGCTTCGTGGCCCGCACGGTCTCCGCGCGCGCCTCCTCCTCGGTGCACTCCCCCGCGAGCGCCGCGAGGACCTGCTGGTAGCCCAGGGCGCGGGCCGCCGTGCGCCCCTCGCGCAGCCCCCGCGCCTCCAGGGCGCGCACCTCGTCGACGAGACCGGCCTCCCACATGCGGTCCACGCGCGTGGCGATGCGCTCGTCGAGCTCGGGGCGGGCCACGTCGACGCCGATCTGGACGGTGTCGTAGACGGAGTCGGGACCCGGCAGGTTGGCGGTGAAGGGCTTGCCGGTGATCTCGATCACCTCCAGGGCCCGGACGATGCGGCGTCCGTTGCTGGGCAGGATCGCGCGGGCCGCCTCGGGGTCCGCCGCGGCGAGCCGGGCGTGCAGGACGCCGGAGCCCCGCTCCTCGAGTTCGGCCTCCAGCCGGGCCCGGACGGCCGGGTCGGTGCCGGGGAACTCGAGGGCGTCGACGGCCCCCCGTACGTACAGCCCGGAACCGCCGACGAGGACCGGGGTCCGGCCGGCGGCGAGCAGCCGGTCGATCTCGGCGCGCGCGAGGCGCTGGTACTCGGCGACGCTGGCGGCCTCGGTCACGTCCCAGATGTCGAGGAGGTGGTGCGGGATGCCGCCGCGCTCCTCCGGCGTCAGCTTGGCGGTCCCGATGTCCATCCCCCGGTAGAGCTGCATCGAGTCGGCGTTGACGACCTCGCCGCCGAGCTGCTGGGCCAGGAATACACCCAGATCGGACTTTCCGGCCGCTGTGGGGCCGACGACGGCGATGACCCGCGGGGCGGGAGCTGCGCTTCTCACCGTCCCAGTCTCGCAAACCTCCCACCCGGCCCCGAACGGGTCGCGCGACGGGCCCGGCCGCCGCCACTACGGCATCCCCTCCGTCCGAGTACTCTATGGAGTGGATATGGGCGGTTTTGCACTCTTTCGTCAGAAGCAGCAGGACACGGAACGCACGACACGGAACACGGGCCCCCGAGGCCCGCGGAGGGAAGGTGCCCCATGGGTCTCATGAATTCGCTGAAGGCCAAGCTCGCCCCGGCCAAGGACAAGGTGGCCGACCTCGCGCAGCAGCACGGCGAGAAGATCGACCACGGCCTGGACAAGGCCGCGAAGCTGGTCGACGAGAAGACCAAGGGCAAGTACAGCGACAAGATCCACTCCGGCACGGACAAGGCGAAGGGCGCCATCGACCGCATGGGTCACAAGGACGACGGCACGCCCAGGAGCGGTGACGCGACGCCGCCGCCGGCCGCCTGACGACCACGTCGTCCGGCAGTCCCTCCGCACGGCGGACGGCCGCGGAGCATCACGCTCCGCGGCCGTCCGCCGTTCTCGTTCCCGCTGTCCCCGCCGGCCCTCAGGACCAGGCCGCGACGAAGTACCCCACGCCGTACGGGGCGTCCTCGAAGAGCAGCCGGCCGTCGAGCCCGGCGCCCTCGGCGGCGCCCGCCAGGACCTGCCAGGGGGCACGGCCGGCCGCCTTCAGCTCGGACGCGAGCCCGGCGTCCAGCGCGAGCAGCGCCGCCGCGTCGGCCGTCCCCAGCGCCCGGGCGGCCTCCGCGTCGAAACCGGCGGCCCGCTCGTCCAGGTAGCCGGGGGCCTTCACGGTCCGGCAGGCGCTGCCGTCCCCCAGGACGAGGAGGGCGACGCGCCCGGCGGAGGCGGCGAGCTCCCGGCCGGTCCCGGCGCAGACGTCCGCCGTCGTCGAGTCGGCCACGCCCAGGCCCTCGACCGGCGCGTCGGCCCAGCCGGCGCGGGCCAGGAGCCAGGCACCGACGGAGAGGGAGGGGGGCAGGGGGCGGCCTTCGCCCTCCCGCCGGGCCGGCTCCGCGCCGAGCCGCACGGAGAGGTCGACGCCGAAACCGGCGAAGGAGCCCGTCGCGCCGGCCGGGTAGCCGCCGTGCGCGCCCTCGTCGGCGGGCCCGACGACGTACAGCCGGTCGGGGCGGGCGGCGGCGAGGAGCCCGACGGCGTCCGCGCACGCCGCGCGCGCGGCGTCCAGCTCGGGGGCGGCGCCGGTGGCTACGTCGGGGACGAGGAGTGGGGGGCTGGGGCAGACGGCTGCGGCGACAAGCATGATCCGCAGCCTACTGCTCCGGGGCGACGCCCACCCCGCCCGCCGCTGCGGGCAGCCGTTCCGCCGGGACGGTGCCCACCCCCGTTGTGAGCAGTCGCTCCACCGGGACGGTGCCCACCCCCGTTGTGGGCGGTCGTTCCGCCGGGGCAAGGGGTCCCCCCTGCTCGAGCGGAGCCGAGAGCTTGGGGGAGGGTGGGCACAACGGAACGGCCCCCCTTGCCGGGCCCAGGCTCCCGCGCCCTGACCCGCACCGGCTGTGCGGCGCACTCGTGGTGCGGGTTCAGGCGCGGAACGCGGAGGCCCCGCTGAAGGGCGCCGTCCCGTGTGCCCACCCGTCCCGCCCAGCGGGACGACTGCCCACACGGGCGGAAACGCGGCCCGCGCGGGCGGGGGCGCGGCCCGTGGGTGTCAGTGGCTGCCGCAGGCCGGGGCGTCCAGGGGCGGGAGGGGGGCAGGGGCGCCGATCTTCGGGAGACCGAGCAGCACCCCCGCCGGCTTCGCCGCCGCGGCCGCCGTGCGCTTCTCCCAGGCGTCGCCCGCGCGCGTGCGGCGGACCGAGGAGACCTCGCCCTCGGCGAGCAGGTGATGCGGGGCCGCGTAGGTGACCTCGACCGTCACCACGTCACCGGGGCGGACCTCCTCCGCCGGCTTGGTGAAGTGGACGAGCCGGTTGTCGGGGGCGCGGCCGGAGAGGCGGTGGGTCTCGCCGTCCTTGCGGCCCTCGCCCTCCGCGACCATGACCTCGAGGGTGCGGCCGACCTGCTTCTTGTTCTCCTCCCAGGAGATCTCCTCCTGGAGGGCGACCAGACGTTCGTAGCGCGCCTGCACGACCTCCTTCGGGATCTGGCCCTCCATGGTCGCCGCCGGGGTGCCGGGGCGCTTGGAGTACTGGAAGGTGAAGGCGTTCGCGAAGCGGGCCTCGCGGACGGTGTGCATGGTCTGCTCGAAGTCCTCCTCGGTCTCGCCGGGGAAGCCCACGATGATGTCGGTGGAGATGGCCGCGTGCGGAATGGCCGCGCGGACCTTCTCGAGGATGCCGAGGAAACGCTCCTGCCGGTAGGAGCGGCGCATCGCCCTGAGGATCGTGTCCGAGCCGGACTGGAGCGGCATGTGCAGCTGCGGCATGACGTTCGGGGTCTCGGCCATGGCCGCGATGACGTCGTCCGTGAAGTCGCGGGGGTGGGGGGAGGTGAAGCGGACCCGCTCCAGGCCCTCGATCTGCCCGCAGGCGCGCAGCAGCTTGCTGAAGGCCTCGCGGTCGCCCAGGTCGGAGCCGTACGCGTTGACGTTCTGGCCGAGCAGGGTGATCTCGGAGACGCCCTCGGCGACCAGCGCCTCGATCTCGGCGAGGATGTCGCCGGGCCGGCGGTCCTCCTCCTTGCCGCGCAGGGCCGGGACGATGCAGAAGGTGCAGGTGTTGTTGCAGCCGACGGAGATCGAGACCCAGGCGGCGTACGCGGACTCGCGGCGGGTCGGCAGCGTGGAGGGGAAGGCCTCCAGCGACTCGGCGATCTCGATCTGCGCCTCCTCCTGGACGCGGGCGCGCTCCAGGAGGACCGGCAGCTTGCCGATGTTGTGCGTGCCGAAGACCACGTCGACCCAGGGGGCCTTCTTGACGATGGTGTCGCGGTCCTTCTGGGCGAGACAGCCGCCGACGGCGATCTGCATGCCGGGGCGCGCGGTCTTCATCGGGGCGAGCCGGCCGAGGTTGCCGTACAGCTTGTTGTCGGCGTTCTCGCGGACCGCGCAGGTGTTGAAGACGACGACGTCGGCGTCGCCGTCCGCGCCCTTCGGGGCCCGGACGTAACCCGCCTCCTCCAGCAGACCGGAGAGCCGCTCGGAGTCGTGGACGTTCATCTGGCACCCGTAGGTGCGGATCTCGTAGGTCTTGGTGCCGTCAACGCTCACTGCGGTGCTCCGGTCGCTGCTGCTCGTCATGGATCCAAGGGTAGGCCGTCCGGGGAGAGCCCCCGTCCCACGCCGGAGCCCGGTCCGCCCCTGCGGTTTTCCGCAGGGGGGCCGGGTGGGAAGCCCCGTACCGGGGGTGAGGTGGGATTTCTAGCGTGGACGGTGCCGGGGCGGAGGGCCTCGGGAACCTGCTCGCCGTCCTGGAGATCCGCCGTGCCGATCACCTCGCCCGCCCCTCACCCGCCCCTTCCCCCGGCCCTGGCCGGGGAGCCCGCCGGCGGATTCGCCGGATGGGCCGCCGGGCTCGTCGACACCATGGGCGGGCCCGGCGCCGGGCTCGCCATCGCCCTGGAGAACCTCTTCCCGCCGCTGCCCAGCGAGGTGATCCTGCCGCTGACCGGCTTCGCCGCCGGGCAGGGGGTGCTCAGCCTCGCATCGGCGCTGTTCTGGACGACGCTGGGTTCGGTGGTGGGGGCCGTGGCCCTCTACTGGATCGGGGCGCTGTTCGGTCAGCGGCGGATGCACGCACTCTGGGCCCGGCTGCCGCTGGTGAAGGTCTCCGATCTGGAGCGGACCGAGCGGTGGTTCGCCCGGCACGGCACCAAGGCGGTGTTCCTGGGCCGGATGGTGCCGGTCTTCCGCAGTCTCGTCTCCGTCCCCGCCGGGGTCGAGCGGATGCCGATGCACCTGTTCCTCACCCTCACGACGCTCGGCAGCCTCGTCTGGAACAGCGTCCTCGTGATGGCCGGTTACTGGCTCGGGGACCGCTGGGACCTCGTCGAGGGGTACGTGGGTGTGCTGTCCAAGGCCGTCCTGGTGCTGGTCCTGGTGGTCCTGGCCGCGTTCCTCGCCGTACGGCTCCGGGGGCGCGGCCGCGCCGCCCGGCACCGCCGCACCTCGTGAGCGGCCAGGGGGAACCCGTACCGGACGAAGTAGGCTCGGGGATCATGCGAGGGGGCGAGGGGGAGGCTTCGGCGGGCCGGCGTTTCGTCGGTGTGCTGCTCGGCTGCCTCACCCCCCTTCTCTTCCTGGTCCCCGGTCTCCTCCTCGGACCCCTGCTGCTGTGGCCCCGCGCGCGGCCCGTGCTGATGGCCGGGGCCCGGCGGCTCGCCGGCCTGGAGCGGAGCCGCCGCTCGGTCTTCTTCGGCGACCGGTTCCCCGGCGCGTACGAGGTCCCCGACCGCCGGCTGCTCCGCTACCTCGCCGCCCGGGTGGGGGCCGGCCTGGTGACCGGGATCGTCCTCGGGCTCCTCGTCTTCGGCGAGGTCCTGGCCGTCCTGCTCGTCCGGGGCGTGGTCCGGGGCTCGCTCGACGGGACGGAGCTCCTCGGCCAGCTGCTGCTCGGCGGCGTCCTGCTCTTCCTCGACGTCCAGGGCCTGTACGCGCTGACCGCGCTCGACGCCCGCCTCGCGCGCGCGTGCTTCGGGCCCTCGGAGCAGGAACTGCTGCGGCGGCGCATCGACGAACTCGCCCTCAGCCGGGCCGCCGTGGTCCAGGCCGTGGACACCGAGCGCCGGCGGATCGAGCGCGACCTCCACGACGGCGTCCAGCAGCGGCTCGTGGCCCTGGCCATGCTGATCGGCCGGGCGCGCCGGGGCCGGGGACGCGACCCGGAGCAGGCGGACGCCCTGCTGCGGCAGGCGCACCGGGAGGCCCAGGACGTCCTGGCCGAGCTGCGGGACGTGGCCTGGCGGGTGTATCCGGCCGGCCTGGACAGCCTGGGGCTCGAAGAGGCGCTCGGCGGGGTGGCCCAGCGCTGCGCGATCCCGCTGCGCGTCCGGTTCGAGGCGGGGGACGCGCCGCTGCCCCGGCCGGTGGAGACCGCCGCGTACTTCGTGGTGTCGGAGGCCGTCACCAACGCCGCCAAGCATTCCGCCGCCTCCGCCGTCTCCGTGCGCGTCACGCGTGTCGGCTCGCTGCTCACCGTGCGGGTCGAGGACGACGGCCGGGGCGGCGCGGACCCGGCGGGCAGCGGGCTCACCGGGCTGCGCAGCCGGGTCGCCGCGCTCGACGGGACCCTGCGCGTCGACAGCCCCCTCGGGGGACCCACCACTCTTGTCGCGGAGCTGCCGTGCGCGTGATCCTGGCCGAGGACTCGACCCTGCTGCGGGAGGGCCTGGTGCGGCTGCTCGTCGAGGAGGGCCACGAGGTGCTCGCCGCGTTCGGCGACGCGGAGACCCTCGTCGCCGAGGTCGAGGCGCGGCGCCCGGACGTCGTGGTCGCCGACATCCGGATGCCGCCGACCCACACCGACGAGGGTCTGCGGGCCGCCGTGGAGATCCGTGAGCGGCTGCCGGAGACGGGGGTGCTCGTGCTCTCTCAGTACGTCGAGCGCAGCTACGCGGCCCGGCTGCTCGCCGCCGGCGCGGAACGGGTCGGCTACCTCCTCAAGGACCGGGTGGCGCAGGTCGAGGAGTTCCTCGACGCGCTGGAACGGATCCACGCGGGCGGGGCGGCGATCGACCCGCAGGTCGTGCACCAGCTGGTCGTCCGCAGCACCCACGCCGATCCGCTGGCCCGGCTCACCCCGCGCGAGCGGGAGGTCCTGGAGGTGCTGGCCCAGGGCTACACGAACGCGGCGATCGCCCGGCAGCTGCATCTCTCGCTGAGCGCGGTCGAGAAGTACCTCAACGCCGTCTTCGACAAGCTGGAGCTCCACCGCACCGACGGCTACAGCCGGCGGGTCCTGGCCGTGCTGCGCTATCTGGAGGCGTGAGGCACCTGAAGGCCTGAGTTACCTGAAGGCCTGTGCCGCCTGGAGCCTGTGTCGCCTGGAGGCCTGCGTCACCTGGAGACCTGAGACCACTCCGCGAGGACCTCGTCCGTGTGCTCGCCGGGGAGCGGGGCGCGGCCCGGGGCGTCCGCCGGGGTGCGGTCGAAGCGGGAGGCGGGGGCGGGCTGGACGGTGTCGCCGACCTCCACGAACGCTCCGCGCGCGGCCAGTTGGTGGTGCTGCGCGGCTTCCTCCGCGGTCAGGACGGGAGCCACGCCCGCGTCCACGGCGTCGAAGAGCTTCACCCAGTGCGCACGGTCCCTGGTCGCGAAGCGGGCGGCGATCAGGGCGCGCAGCTCCGGCCAGGCGGCCGCGTCGACCCGGTCGGGCAGGGCGGCCTCCTCGGTGAGGCCCAGCTGCTCCAGGAGGTTCTGGTAGAGCCGGGGTTCGATGGCGGCGACGGCGAGGTGCAGGCCGTCGGCGGCCGCGTAGAAGGAGTAGTGCGGGGCGTCGGTGACGGTGTGGTTGCCGGGGACCGCGCGCCACTGGTGGATCAGGGTGGCGATCAGGGCGGCGCCGTCCGCGAGGGCCGTGTCGACGACCTGGCCCCGGCCGGAGCGCTCCCGCTCGTGGAGTGCGGCGAGCAGCCCGTGCACATGGGCGTTGGCGCCGCCGGCGAAGCTGGAGAGGTACGCGGTCGGGGGCGGGACAGGCGCCCCGGTCGCCGGGTCGGTGTCCAGGGCGCCGGTCAGGGCGAGCACCGCGAGGTCGTGGGCGGCGCGTCCGGCCCACTCGCCCTCGCCGCCCCAGCCGCTGAGCCGCCCGTACACCAGCCGCGGGTTGCGGGCGTGGACGGCCTCGGGGCCGATGCCGAGGCGGTCGGCGACGCCGGGGCGGAAGCCCTCGACGAGGATGTCGGCGTGCTCGGCGAGCGCGAGCGCCCGCTCGATCCCCTCGGGGCTCTTGAGGTCGAGGGCGACGGAACGGCGGCCGCGGGAGAGCGGGTTCTCCGGAGGGCGCACGTCCCCGACGGTCCCGGGCGCCCTGTCGACCCGTACGACATCGGCGCCGAGACCGGACAGGACGGTGCCGACGAAAGCGGTGGGCGCCGAGCCCGCGAATTCCAGTACGCGGACTCCGGTCAGCGGTCCTGCCATGGCCAACTCCCTTGAATTCATGGGCCGGTGATGGATTCACGCTATTCGCCGGAGCTTCGGAAAGGACTGCGGAGATCCGTAGCGCCGGGAATTCGGCGGGGCCGGAAACTGGGAGGAATTCCCCTTCTCCGCTTTCGAAAGGAATGACGCATGGCCGTCGTCTACACCGCCGAGGTCGCTTCCACCGGAGACGGGCGCAACGGCGCCGTGCGCTCCTCCGACGGGCTCCTCGACCTGCCGTTGTCGAGCCCCAAGGCCGTCGGCGGTTCCGGCACCGCGACCAACCCCGAGCAGCTCTTCGCCGCCGGCTACGCCGCCTGCTTCCACAGTGCGCTGCGGGTCTCCGCGCGCGAGTCCAGGACCGCGCTGGCGGACGACACGGTCACCGCCGAGGTGGCGCTGCACAAGGAGGAGGGCGGCTTCCACCTGTCGGTGGTCCTCACCGTCGAACTGCCCGGGCTGGACGCCGCCGAGGCGCGGCGGCTCGCCGAGGCCGCCCACGGACGCTGCCCGTACTCGAAGGCGGTCCGGGGGAACGTCGAGGTGAGGATCGACCTCGCCGCCTGAGGCGCCCGGCCGGTGAGGGAAGAGCCCCCGTGGATCACGGGGGCTCTTCCCTTCGTACGGCTCCGTCCTCAGCGTTTCGCCGCCGCCGCTGCCGCCGCGGCGGCCGGCAGCGCCTCGACCACCCGGCTCACGGCCCGGTCGTCGTGCGAGGCCGAGACGAACCAGGCCTCGAACGGCGAGGGCGGCAGATAGACGCCCCGCCGCAGCAGCTCGTGGAAGAACGGGGTGTAGCGGTACGCCTCGGTGGCGCGGACCCCGTCGAAGTCCACCACCTCGTCCTCGCCGAAGAAGACGGAGAACATGGTGCCGGAGTACTGCAGCCGGTGCGCCACGCCCTCCTTGGTGAGGGCGGCGGAGACCTCGGCTCCGATCGTGGCCGAGACCCGGTCGAGCCGCTCGTACACCTCGGGGGTGCTGTGCCGCAGGGTGGCGAGGCCGGCGGCGGTGGCGACCGGGTTCCCGGAGAGGGTGCCCGCCTGGTAGACGGGGCCGGCCGGGGCGAGGTGGGCCATGACGTCCGCGCGTCCGCCGAAGGCCGCCGCGGGGAAGCCGCCGCCCATGACCTTGCCGAAGGTCAGCAGGTCGGGGGCGACGCCGTCCCGGCCGTACCAGCCGGAGCGGCTGGCCCGGAAGCCCGTCATGACCTCGTCGGAGACGAACAGCGCGCCGTGGCGGGCGGTGATCTCCTTGAGGCCGGCGTTGAAGCCGGGCAGCGGCGGGACGGCGCCCATGTTGCCGGGGGCCGCCTCGGTGATGACGGCGGCGATCTCGTCGCCGGTCTCGGCGAAGACCTTCTCGACCGCCGTCAGGTCGTTGTACGGCAGGACGATCGTGTCGCTCGCCTGGGCGCCGGTGACGCCCGGGGTGTCGGGCAGCGCGAAGGTCGCGAGGCCGGAGCCGGCGGAGGCGAGGAGCGCGTCGACGTGGCCGTGGTAGCAGCCGGCGAACTTCACGATCTTGCTGCGGCCGGTGAAGCCGCGCGCCAGGCGGATCGCCGACATCGTCGCCTCGGTGCCGGAGCTGACCAGGCGCACCTGCTCCACGGGCGCGACCCGGTCGACGATCTCCTCGGCGAGTTCGACCTCTCCGGTGGACGGGGCCCCGAAGGAGGTGCCCCGCTCCAGGGCCCGGGCGACCGCCTCGACGACGGCCGGGTGGCGGTGGCCGAGGATCATCGGGCCCCAGGAGCAGATGAGGTCGACGTACTCGTTGCCGTCGCTGTCGGTGAGGTACGGGCCCTGGGCGGAGGCGATGAAGCGCGGGGTGCCGCCGACGGCACCGAAGGCGCGGACCGGCGAGTTGACGCCGCCGGGGGTGACCTTGCGGGCGCGCTCGAAGAGGGCCTTGCTGTTCGTCTCTCCCGTGCTCATCGGGCCGTCTCCTCGGGAGCGTCGAAGCTGAGCGCCGCGTCCAGGACGACCGCGCCCTTCGCGAGGACCCGTACGGGGTTGAGGTCGAGGGCGAAGCCGGCCGGCCAGTCCTGGACCAGTTCGCCGACCCGGTGGAGGAGTTCGGCGGCGGCTTCGACGTCCACGGCGGCCCGGCCCCGCGCGCCGGCGAGTACCTTCGCGCCGCGCAGCCCGGCGAGGAGTTCTGCGCCCTCGCCCGGTGCCAGCGGCAGGAGCCGGTGGCCGACGTCGTCGAGGACCTCGGTGAAGATTCCGCCGAGGCCGGCGGTGAGCACCGGGCCCAGGTCGGTGGTGTGGACGCCCACGATCAACTCGACTCCCTCGTCCACGAGTTCCTCGACGAGGACCTGGCCGCCGAGCGCGGCGAGCCGCCCGTACGCCTCGGGCGCGGTCTCGGCGGTGACGCCGATCTCGACGCCTCCGGCCTCCGTCTTGTGGAGCAGTCCCGGCACCACGGCCTTGAGCACCGCCGTGCCGCCGGCCTCGGTCACGGCCCGCGCCGCGTCCTCGGCGTCCACCGCGATCCGGCCCTTCGGCACGGAGATCCCCGCCTCGGCGAGGAGCCGCTTGAGCTCGGGCTCCGTGGCCTCCGCGCCGGGTCCGGGGACGGCCCCGGGGCGGGGTGCGTCCGGGAGGGTGCGGGGGCGGCTGACCTCCCAGAGGGCGGCGGCGGCGCGCAGGGCGCGGGCCGGCGTCGGGTACTCGGGCAGGCCGGCCTCGCGCAGGTCGCGCGGGGCGTCGGGGGCGAGGAAGTCGGCGCCGGTGCGGGCGACGAGGATGGGTTTGCCGCCCTTCGCGGCGGCGCGGGAGAGGGCGTTGACGGCCTTCTCGACGTCGGGTCCGGCCATCACGCAGAAGGCGGCGACGATGATGTCGACGGTGTCGTCGGCGATCAGGACGTCGAGGGAACGGTCGAACAGCGACGGGTCGCTGAGGACGGTGGCCGTGATGTCGACCGGGTTGTCGATGGCCCCGAAGGCGGGGACGATCTCGGCGAGCGCCTCCTTGCTGCGCGGCTCCAGGGCGCTGAGCTCCAGGCCGTGGGCCTCGACGGCGTCGGCGGCGAGGATGCCGGAGCCGCCGGAGGTGGTGACGACGGCGACGCGGTTTCCGGCGGGGCGCCGCTCGGACTCGAAGACCCGGGCCACGTCGAGGAGTTCGTCGATGTCCTCGACGCGGACGATGCCGAGGCCGCGCAGGGCGGCGTCCAGGACCCGGTCGTCGGTGGCGAGGGCGCCGGTGTGCGAGGCGGCGGCGCGGCCGCCGGCCTCGGTGCGGCCGGACTTGAGGAGGGCGACGGGCTTGCCGGAGCCGGCCAGTTCGCGCAGGGTCCCGATGTCCGGGGTGTCCTCCAGGTAGCCGAGGAGGCCGGTGACCTCGGGGACGGCGGCCAGTTCGCGGAGGACCTCGAGGGCGGTGACGTCGGCGTCGTTGCCGGTGCTGACCACCCAGCCGGGGCGCAGGCCCCGCTCCAGGGCGAGGCTGGCGGCGCCGAAGCCGAGGGCGCCGCTCTGGCTGACGAAGGCGAGGGTGCCGGGCTCGAAGGGCACGGACTCGGCGCCGAAGAGCGGGCTGAAGGTGGCGAGGACGCGGTTCTCGTATCCGACGGCGCCGATGCAGTTGGGTCCGATGATCCGCAGGCCTCCGGCGCGGGCCCTGGCGACGACCTCCGCCTGGAGGCGGGCGCCCTCCTCGCCGGTCTCGGCGAAGCCGGAGGAGGCGATGACGGCGAGCTTGACGCCGGCGGCGACGCAGTCGTCGACGGCGCCGGGGACCCGCTCGGCGGAGACCATGATCAGGGCCAGGTCGACGGGGCCCGGGGCGTCCTTGACGCTGGGGTACGCGGGGACGCCGAGGATCTCCGGGGAGCGCGGGTTGACCGGCAGGATGCGGCCCTTGTAGCCGTACCGGAGGAGGTAGTCGAGCGGCTTGCGGCCCAGGGCGCCGGGGCGCTCGCTGGCCCCGATGACGGCGATGGATTCGGCTTCCCAGAGGGCCGAGATGTCACTCATGCGATGGCCTCGATCTTCTTCTCGTTCGTGGTGTCGGGGTCGCCGTCGGTGGTTTCCGCCGCGGCGAAGAGGCGGGTGAAGGCGGCGATGTGCCGGGCGCCGTCCGGGTCGGCCGCCAGCTCGCGCACCAGGACGGTGGGCTGGTGGAGGGCCTTGTCGACGATGCGGCGGACGCTGCGGCCGATCTCCTGCCGGGCCGCGCCGTCGAGCCCGTCGAGGCGGCGGACGAGCCGGTCGAGTTCGGCCTCGGCGGCCTCGGTGGCGGCGGTGCGCAGGGCGGTGAGGACGGGCTTGGCGCCGGCGAGCCGCAGGCCCGTGCGGAACTGCTCGACCTCGGCGTCGATCAGCTCGTGCGCGGCCTGGACGCTGGCGGCGGAGATCTCGTCCTCCTGGCCCTCCTCCGCGATCCGGCGCAGGTCGACGAAGGTGACGCCGGGCAGTCCGGCCGCCGTGGGCGCGATGTTGTGCGGCAGCGACAGGTCGAGCAGGAACAGCTCGCGGCCGTCCCGGGCGGCGAGCGCCTCCTCGACGTGCCGGGTGGTGACGAGGTGGCCGGTGGCGGCGGTGGCGCCGACGACGACGTCCACCTCGGTGAGCAGCCGGGGCACGTCGGCCAGGTCGTAGCCCGCTCCCCCGGTGGTCTCGGCGAGCCGCTGGGCCTTCTCCGGGGTGCGGTTGGCGACGTGGACCCGGTCGAGGCCGGAGCGGCGCAGTGCGGCGACGACGACGCCGGCGAAGGCGCCGGCGCCGATGACGAGGGCGGTCTTGCCGTGCAGGGAGCCGACGCGGCGCTCGAAGAAGCCGAGTCCGGCGGTGGCGAGCGAGCGGCCGGCCTCGTTGAGCCCGGTCTCGTTGCGGGCCCGCTTGCCGACCCGCAGGGCTGTCTGGACGGCCTTGGCGAGGACCCGGCCGGTCCGGTCGAGCCGCTGGGACCGTTCGAGGCCCAGTTTCACCTGGCCGAGGATCTGGTCCTCGCCGACCACGACCGATTCGAGTCCGGAGGCCACGGCGAAGAGGTGGCGTACGGCTCCGTCGGCGTGGTGGCTGTAGAGGTGCGGGGCGATCTCGGCGGGGTCGACGCCGGTGTGCTGGGCGAACAGCTCGCCGAGGTCGCCCAGTTCGCCGGGGTCGGGGGTGCCGCCGCGGGTCTCGGCGTAGATCTCCAGGCGGTTGCAGGTGGAGACGACGACGGCGGCGTCGATGCCGTCGACGGAGGTCACGTCGGAGACGAGTTCCTCGGCGGGCCGGTCGGTGCCGGCGAGTCTCTCCAGGAGGTCGAGCGGGGCGCTGGCGTGGCTGATGCCGAGGACCAGCATGGAGGAGGACGAGGTCACCGGGTCACCGGTCCAGGCTCTGGGCGAACTCGGAGGCCCAGTAGGTGATGATCTGGGTGGCGCCGGCGCGGTGGATGGAGGCGAGGCTCTCCCGGACGACCTGGTCGCGGTCGATCCAGCCCTTGGCCGCGGCCGCCTCGACCATGGAGTACTCGCCGGAGACCTGGTAGGCGGAGACGGGCACCTGCACGTGGTCGGCGATGAGCCGGACGATGTCGAGGTAGGCGAGGGCGGGCTTGACCATCACGAGGTCGGCGCCCTCGGCGACGTCGAGCGAGACCTCCAGGAGGGATTCGCGGATGTTGCCGGGGTACTGCTGGTAGCCCTTGCGGTCGCCGCGCAGGGTGGACTCGACGGCGTCGCGGAAGGGGCCGTAGAAGTGCGAGGCGTACTTGGCGGAGTAGCCGAGGATGGCGACGGACTGGTGTCCGGCCTGGTCGAGGGCCTCGCGGATGCGGCGGACCTGGCCGTCCATCATGCCGCTGGGGGCGACGATCTGGGCGCCGGCGTCGGCCTGGACGACGGCGGCCCGCGCGTACAGCTCGATGCTGGCGTCGTTGTCGACGTCGCCGTTCGCGTCGAGGACGCCGGTGTGGCCGTGGTCGGTGTACTCGTCGAGGTTGATGTCGCCGATGACGACGGTGGAGTCGCCGACCTCGGCGACGACGTCGCGCAGGGCGACCTGGAGGATGCCGTCCGGGTCGACGGCGCCGGTGCCGGTGGGGTCCTTGTGCTCGGGGATGCCGAAGAGGATCAGTCCGCCGACCCCGTTGGCGACGGCCTCGGCGGCGGCCTTGCGGAGGGAGTCGCGGGTGTGCTGGAAGACGCCCGGCATGGAGGGGATCTCACGCGGCTCGGTGAGGCCCTCGCGGAGGAAGAGGGGCTGGACGAGGTTGGCGGGGCCGACGCGGGTCTCGGCGGCGAAGCGGCGCAGCGCGGGGGTGCGGCGGAGACGGCGCGGGCGGTAGTAGGGGGCGGTGGGGTCGGTGGCCGCGGTGTTGCGGCCGTAGGCGTCGTACGTCATGGGCGTGACTCCCTCGAAGGCGTGGCGTGCGGTGCATGACGGTGGGGGTACGGGCGCGGGGCGGGGTGCCCGGCGCGCGGGGCGCGCGGGGCGCCGGACACGGCGTCTCTCCAGGGCACGGCGTCTCCCGAGGACACGGCATCTCCTAGAGCGCCGAGCCCAGGAAGACCTGCTCCAGGTGCTTGCTGACGGGCTCGTCGGGACGGCTGAACCAGTAGCCGTGGCCGCTGCGCTGGAAGAGCTTCAGCTCGCCCAGCTGGACGAGGGTCTCCGCGAGCTTCACGGCGAGGCCCGCGGGATCGATCACGGGCAGGCCGTGGAGCTCGTGGATGCCGAGGTGCCAGAGGATCTCGTTGGGGATGCCCTCGGCGGGGATGATGACCTCGGCGCCGGCCCGGGCGGCGCGCTCGGCGGCCGCCGAGTACACCTCGACGAACTCGTCGAAGTCGCCCTCCAGGGAGCGGTGCACGGAGTCCCAGCCGCCGGGCACGACCTCGTACGAGCTGAGCGAGGACTCCAGGCGGTACTGGCGGATGTTGGCCCTGATGGGCTCCTCCAGCGGCGGCATGAAGCCGAGGACGCCGAAGCGCTGGCCGGTGAGCGCCGAGAGGAAGAAGGCCGTCTCGCCGTAGCCGAGGGTCGGGATGGAGGCGAGGTGGCGGGCGTCGCGCAGGCCGGGGTCCTGGCCGGCGGCGATCACCCAGGCGTCGTAGCCCTCCCGCTCCGCGACCAGCGCGGACTCGGAGAAGTGCCGGCTGAAGAGCACCTGGGCGGAGTGGTGGCCGACGAGGCCGAAGGGGGTGCGGTCGGGGTACGTGTCGGCCGGCAGGGTCTTGATGTCGACGGTGGTGCCGGGCGCGGCGATCGCGTCGAGGTGCTCGCGGTACCACTGGTCGAGCAGCGGCAGGCGTCCCTCAACGGTGTGCTTGTGAAACCAGATCCGCATGTGCGTCACCTTTCAGGGGTCGTGGTGCGACGTCGAGAAGTGATGCCTTGAGCAGGTAGTCGGTGGCGGCGCGGGGATCCGCCGCGGTGTTCCTCAGGTCGGCGATCCGGGCGCGGAGTTCGGCCGGGCTCTCCAGGCCGGCCGTGCGGGCCTCGCTGCGCGGGATGACGGCCGTCTCGACGACGGAGCGTCGGTGGCCGAGGGCCGTGTCGAGGGGTGCCTCGTCCCCGGTGCCCTCGTGCAGGACCGCGGCCAGGGCCCGGCCGGTGTCCACGGCGTCGTGGATCCCGCAGTTCATGTTCAGGCCGCCGGCGGTGGACGTGAGGTGGGCCGCGTCCCCGGCGAACAGCACCCGGCCGGCCCGGTAGCGCGGCAGCAGGAACCGGGCGAGCCGGTAGGTGTGCGCCTCGTCGATCCGTACGGCCCGTCCGGCGGCGCCCGGCAGGGCCCGCTCGACCCGGGCCCGCACGGCCTCCGGCGCGAGCACCTCGTCGCGGGGCGTGCCGCGCCGGACGCGGAAGATGAGCCGCCAGTGGTCGGGCATCCCGAGCGCGCTGAACGAGGCCCGCGGGTCACGGACGTAGGTCAGCGGGGCGAGCCCGGGGACCAGTTCGTCGAGCGGGGAGGCGGTGACCACGCGCAGCGCGTAGTCGGGGTACTCCACGGCCGTGCCGGGCAGCCCGACGAGCTCGCGCAGCCGGCTCCGGCTGCCGTCGGCCGCCAGGACGTACGGGTGGCGGCTGTCGGTGGCCCGCCCCGCCGCGTCCTCGGTGCGCAGCCGCACCCCGTCGCCGGTCTCGCCGGCTCCGGTGACGGTGGCACCGAACCGTACGTCGGCGAGGCCGGTGGCGGTCAGCGCGTCGAGCAGCAGGGGGGTGAGCCGGGCCTGTTCGACGTGGAGCCGGTAGGGGTGGCGGGTGTGGCCGGCGAGCAGGGCGTAGTCCAGCTCGGCGTGCACGCCGCCGTCCAGGTCGCGCCACTGGACGCGGTCGACGGTGCGCCCCTGCACGCGCAGGGCGTCCGCGACGCCGAGCTCGTCGAGGAGGTCGAGGGTGGCGGGGTGGAAGGTGGAGGCGCGGGACTCGGTGGCCAGTCCGCTGCCGGCCTCCAGGACGGTCACCGGGATCCCGGCGCGGGCCAGGACGAGCGCGGCGGTCAGTCCCACCGGCCCGGCGCCGACGACGGCGACGGGCCGCCGGGGCGCTCCGCGGCCGCTCACGGCACGGCCACGGCGGCGGTCCCGGGGGCAGCGGCACGGCTGCCGGTCTTCTCGGCCAGCCGGCGCAGCAGCGGGTGGGCGTCGGGACCGTCGGCCGGGAGGCCGAGGGTGTCGCGGGCCCACCAGGCGCTCGCCAGGTTGGAGGTGAGCAGGGTGCGCCCGCTGTCCCGGCCGAGCTCGGCGAGCGCGTCGAAGGTGAACATGCCGGTGCCGGTGAACAACAGGGTCGCGTCGTCGGGGAGTTCGGCCTCCCGGACCTGGGCGACGAGTTCGTCGGTGGTCACGTCGTACGGCGAGAAGCGCGCGCCGGCCCGGATCTTGACGATCCGGTCGACCGTGAGCCCGGCCGACTCCCAGTAGGCGTGCGAGAGTTCGGTGAGCCAGGGCTCGTACGGCGAGACGAGCACGAGCCGCTCGGCGCCCACGGCCCGCGCGGTGTCGAGGATGGCCAGGGCCGCGGACCGTACGGGTGCTCCGGCGCGCTCGGAGAGTTCCGCGCAGAGGGCGCGGTCGCCTTCCGGGGTGAGGAGGTAGTGCGAGCCGGTGCAGGAGACGACGGCCGCGTCGAGACGCAGTCCGCCGAAATTCCGCAGGACTTCGGGGAGCACGTCGTTGTACTTCTCGAGCCGGCCGCGCAGGTCCTTTCCGGGAAGTACCGGGAATCGCGAGGTGTGGACATTGAATTCTGGGCTTACGAGGCTGCCGATCTCGGGTTCGGCGGCGGCGTTTCCGGACGGAACCACCACACCGAGCCGCGGCGCCGATTGCAGAGCCATGAACGAGTCTCTCCCATCCGCCGGTGCCATTGACATCACCGTACGGGCGGGGCGGCCCGCACATCGATACGGGAATCCGCACCCCTTCACGGGCGCCGGAAATGCGAACGGCGCCGCACCGTGAATACGGTGCGGCGCCGCCGACAGGAATACGGAATTCAGCTCGCCCGGGCCGCCTCGGCGACGAGTTCGTCGATCTTCGCGCGGCGGGTCAGTCCGCCGTTCACGGCCCAGTTCCCCTCCGGGATCTCGTTCACGACGAGCCAGACGACGGTGTCGGGTCCCGTCGCCCCGTGCACGTGCCGGGTGACCTCGACGGACAGCGCCTCGTTCCGCTCGGGGGTGAGGAAGCCCTCCAGGGGCGTGACGACGACCAGGACGCCCGGCGGCCGGCCGGCGCCGGTGGTCGCCAGCCCCTTGGCGGCCTCGCGGACGTACACCCAGGTGGCGGCGGCGAAGAATTCGGTGCGGGGCAGCTCCATGGCCGTCAGCACGGAGTCGGCGACCTGCCGCTGCAGGACCTCCGCGGCGGCCTCGGTGAGGGTGCCCTCGGGAACGGTTATCTCGACCAGCGGCATGGTGACTCCCTTTCGTCTGCTGGTGGGACGGACGGATCAGCAGGCCAGCGCGGCTTCGAACCGGTCGATGGCAGCGGCCAGTTGGGCGCGCCTGCGGATGTCGAGCTTCCGGTAGATCCGGGTGATGTGCAGCTCCACGGCCCGGGTGGAGACCGTGAAGGACTCGGCGATCTGCTTGTTGGTCAGGCCGTCGAGCATCATCGTGGCGATGCGCCGCTCGTGGGCGGTCAGCTCCTCACGGGCGCTCGGCGGGGCGAGCGGCGCGACGGGTGCCGGCACGCCCCCGCGTATTCGCTCGTGGGTCCCGGCGCCTCCGGTGGACCGTTCGAGGCCGGCCAGCACCACGTGGCCCATGACGGCGTTCCATTCCCGGACCCGCAGCTCGCCGATGACCTGCGCCTGCGCGTACGGGTCGGCGTACAGCACCCGTAAGAGCGTGCGGCGGTCGGGGGCCTCGCAGACCAGGAACTCCCCGGTGCCGTCCCGCCAGGGACCGCCGCCGAGCAGGATGCCGCGCTCGGCCATTCTTTTCCAGTAGGCCCGGTGAGCCTCTCCGAAACTCAGCCGGTCCGTCTCATCGGCACGGAAAACGAGTTCGACCACAAAAGCCACGTGCGACTCCCCCATAAAGGCCGGATGTTTCCACTTGCGACGCTACCATCCACCGCCCGCCCATTGAATGAACACAATGTTGCGGACGACGGCCCGGTCTTTCCTGGGATTCCGGCCGGTCTGGGTTCCGGGAGAATGACGCCCACCCGGCCGCCGAGAACGGCCGGGTATCGCCTTGCGGTGCCGAATTTCGACGGTGCCCGGCTAGTCGGCCGCCGCCGGCGCCGGTACGGGTGCGGCCCCGGGAGCCGGTTCGGCCGCCGGCTTCGGCTTGCGCCGCAGGAGGCCGGTGGCGGCGAGCACCGCCACCGCGCCGAGCCACACGGTCCAGCCGAGCGGTTCGCGCAGCACGACGGCACCGAGCACCACGGCCACCGCGGTCATCAGATAGGTGACGGTGGAGGCCACCGTGGGCCCGTCCTTGATGATCAGCTCGAAGTTGAGCAGCGCGGCGAAGCCGGTGCAGACCACGCCGAGGACGAGGACCGAGATCACCGAGTCGGCGCGCCAGGTCACGGTCTGGAGGCCGAGGAACGGGAAGGCGGCGAGGAGCAGCACGGTCGCCGCGCCGAGCTGCCCGCCCGCCAGCATCAGCGGCGGAATGCCCCTGCCCACGAGGAACTTGCCCATGTACGCGAAGCTGGCGCCGAAGCTGACCGAGCCGAGGACGAAGCAGAGGATGCTCCAACCGGTGCCCGCCGAGGCCGCGTTCCAGGGCGAGGCGATGAGCGCGGTGCCTCCGAGGCCGAGCAGCACACCGCCCGCCTTGAACCCGGAGACCCGCTTCTCCTGGCCGAGGAGCAGGGCGGCCGCAAGGGTCCAGATCGGCGCGCTGCCGTTGACCACGGCGGCGACGCTGCTGGAGCCGGCGATCTCGCCCTCGGCGTAGAGGGTCCAGGGGACGGCGTTGCCGAGGAGCGCGGCGACCGTCAGGTGCCCCCAGGTGGCGGGCTCCTTGGGCAGCCGGAGCCCCTTCGCGTACCCGATGGCGAGGATGACGACGGCGCCGAGGGCGAGCCGGATCAGCACCATCTGCACGGGCGAGAAGCCGTATCCGGCGATCTTGATCCACAGGAAGACGGAGCCCCAGATGAGGCTCAGCGCGGCCAGCCGCGTGTACGTGGCTTTGGACATGGGTGTTCCCGATCCAGGAGGAGAGAAGTCGGAGGAGGGGCGCGCGAAGTGGTCCGCGGTACGGGAAAGAGCCTCGCAGCGGCGGCCGGACGGGTCCAGCAACGGCTCGTGGACGGTACCTTCCACGAGCCGTGGAGAATGGCGTTCCGCCTGGTCAGGCGGCGACGGCGGCCCGGGCCACCGTGCGGAGCGCGTCCAGGACGGCGGCGATCTCCGGGGAGGTCTGGCTGCCCTCACGTACGGCCGCGAAGACCGTGCGGGACGGGGCCTGTTCGCTGAACGCGCGGATCGTCACCTCGGGCCGCGGCGCCGGCTTGGCCATCCGCGGGACGAGCGCGACCCCGAGGCCGAGCCGCACCGCCGCCAGCGTGGCGTCCCAGTCGCCGATGGCGTGGGAGGCCTGCGGGGTGAACCCGGCGGCGGTGCAGGCGGCGACGCCGATGTCGTGGCACATGCCCGTCGTCGCGAAGATCCAGGTCTCCTCGGCGAGGTCGGCGAGGAGCAGCCGGGGGCTGCCGAGGAGCCGGTGGCCCTCCGGCAGGGCGATGTCGAAGGGGTCCTCGCAGAGCGCGACCCGGTGGAACCGCGCGTCGAAGCGCCCGTCCTCGCCCGCGGCTCCGGGGCGGTGCGCGGTGTCCGCGGAGATGACGACGTCCGTCTCCCCGCGGTGCAGCATGGAGAAGCTCTCCGGCGGGTCGACCTCGGCGAGCGAGGTCCGCAGGAGCGGCCGGCTCTCCCGCAGCCGGGCCACGGCGGGCAGGATCAGCGCCGAGAGGGTGGTGGAGAAACCGGCCACCGCGACCTCGCCGCGCTCGCCGCTGCCGTGCGCGGCGAGCTCCGCGCGCATCTGCTCGACCTGGGTGAAGACGGCGTCGGCGTGCCGGAGCACGATCCGCGCCGCGCCGGTGAGGCGCAGCCGGCGCCCGGACGGTTCGGTGAGCGGAACGCCCAACTCCCGTCCCAGGGCGCTGATCTGCTGCGAGACGGCCTGCGGGGTGAGGTGGAGGGCCTGGGCGGCGGCGCTGACGGTGCCGCGCTCGCTGAGCTCCCTGAGCACGCGCAGCTTCCGCAGGTCCAGATCGGCCACGTCCCGCACCCCTCCCCCTCTCTCCGCCGGCGTCTCGTCATCGTACGCAGCCGGCGTCCACGTCGATGACCTCCTTGACCAGTGCCTCCAGGACGTCCAGGTCCCGGGCCGTGCGGCCCGGTTCCCGCCGGTCGCCCGGGTAGGTGGGGTCGAGGACGACGGCCCGGGCGCCCAGGTCCTGGAGGAGTCCGAGGTCGTCGGCGATCTGCGCCCGGGTGCCCTCGCCGAGCAGCCGGCCCGGGCCGAGCGGACAGGACGTGACCCGCAGCTTGATCCGGGGACAGAGGCCGGGCACCGGCAGTTCCTGCTCCTCGGCGACCTGGCGGAGCGTGGGCAGTCCCACGCCGAGGAGCCAGTCGCCGGAGACGGAGGTGGGGTGCCAGGCGTCGCCGAGTCGGACGGCCCGGCGCAGCGCTCCGTAGCTGTGGCCGCCGACCCAGACGGGCGGGCCGGGTCGCTGCACGGGCAGCGGCCCGGTGTGGACCTCGCGGAAGGAGACGTGGGCGCCGTCGAAGGAGGCGACCTCGTCGGCCCAGCAGGCCTTGATCGCGGCGAGGTACTCGTCGCTGATGGCGCCGCGCCTGCGGTACGGGACGTCGAGGACCGCGAACTCCCGCGCGGCCCAGCCGGCCGCCGCGCCGAACACCAGCCGGCCGTTGCTGAACCGGTCGATGTTGGCGGCGACGCGGGCGGTGTGCACGGGATGCCGGTACGGGAGGATCGTCACCGTCGTGCCGAGTCCCACGGTCCTGGTGACGCCGGCGAGCCAGGCGAGGGTCGCGAAGGGGTCGTAGAACGGGGCGGGGAAGAGGTGCTGGACGTCCGGGGTGAGCGCCACGTGGTCGGAGACCATGGCGTAGTGGTAGCCCATCGCCTCGACCCGCAGCGCCCAGTCGGCGAGGGCGTCGGGGGTGGCTTCGGGGCCGTAGTTGGGCAGATTGACGCCGAATTTCATGAGGCGTTCCTTTCGGGGGCCCCGTCCGCGGTCGCGTCCGCGGCTCCGGCCCCGTGGGCGTGGTCCGGGACGTGCGGTCCGGTCCCGTGGGCGTGGTCCTGGAGGAGTGGGCCGGTGACGCGCCGGGCCACCGCGAGGTGGAAGAGGACTCCCGCGAGCGCCGCCGCGGCGGCCAGGAACGGAAGCCGGCCGGCGTCGAGTCCGTGGGCGAGGGCGAGGCCGCCGAGCGCGGAGCCGACGGCGCCGCCGAGGTAGGTGGCGGAGCTGTTGAGGCCGACGGCGGCGGCCCCGGAAGCCGTCCCGTCGAGCAGGCGGTGCTGCTGCGGGACGACGAAGGCCCAGCCGACCGCACCCCAGACGAGCAGGGGCAGCAGGACGAGACCGGGCACGGCGCCGGTCCACGGCAGCAGCGCCAGGGCGGCGCCGAGGACGCCGAGGAGCACGACGGCGAGGCGGGCGGGCCGTCCCGCACGGTCGACGAGGGTTCCGGCGAGGAGGCTGCCGCAGACCCCGCCGAGGCTCCAGACCCAGAGGTACGGCACCGCGCTGTCCGCGTCGGCGACGCGGCGCAGCACCGGTTCGAGGTAGGTGTAGAGCCCGAGGCTGGCCACGGTCTGGGTGAAGGTGACGGCGACGACCACGGCGACCCGGGGCCGGGCGAGGGCGCCGATCCGGGCCCGCAGCGAGGGCGCGGCGGCTCCCCGCACGGGCGGCAGCGCCGTCGCGGTGCCGAGCAGCGCGGCCAGGCCGAGGATGGTGATCAGCCACAGGGCGGCCCGCCAGCCGGAGCCGGCCGCGACGAGCAGCCCGAGCGGCACGCCGAGCACGGTGCCCGCGCTCATCCCGCCGAGGACCAGGCCGAGGGCGCGCCCGCGCCGCTCGGGCGGGACGAGCGCGACGGCCGCGGTGGCCGCCGCGGGGGTGAAGAGGCCGGCTCCGGCTCCGGCGAGGGCACGGCTGCCGAGGAGCGCGGCGTACGAACCGGCGAGCGCCGTCCCGGTGTTGGCGAGGACGAAGACGACGAGTGCGAGGACGAGGACCGTGCGGGTGCCCCAGCGGGCGAGGACGGCCGAGAGGAGCGGCGCGGCCAGTGCGTAGCAGAGGGTGAAGGCGGTGACGGACTGGCCCGCCAGGGAGACGGAGACGTCCAGGTCGGCGCCCATGTCCGGGAGCAGTCCGGCCATCGCGTAGGCGTCGGTCCCCATGGCGAAGGAGCCGAGTGCGAGCAGGCCCACCGCGCGCGTGCCGCCCATCACACCCCCTTGTGGTCGTCGTACGGAACGGTCCTCGGGACGCTACTGACCGGGCGTCCCTCCCGCAGCCCACGGCGCCGAAGAGGGTTCGGGGTTCCGCAG
Source organism: Streptomyces sp. NK15101 (assembly GCF_020400725.1). Taxonomy (GTDB): domain Bacteria; phylum Actinomycetota; class Actinomycetes; order Streptomycetales; family Streptomycetaceae; genus Streptomyces. The sequence goes on from NZ_JAINVG010000022.1 coordinate 56,179, forward strand.
CCTCCGGCCGCCGCTCCTCTCGGATCGGCCGGTCACCGGCCTACGGTGGATCTCTCCAGGAACCCTGGCTCTGCTCTCCAGGAGGGAGTCCACCGTGCTCGACCTGTCCGTCATCAACGCGATGTTCCCGCCCGATCTCCCGGAACCGGCCGACTGGGAGCGGCGGTTCGGGCCGCGCGCCCTGCCGGACGGCGCCGAGGTCACGCGCTTCGCCCCGAGCCCCACCGGACACCTGCACATCGGCGGCCTCTACACGGCGGCCGTGGCCCGGGCGCTCGCCCACCAGTCGGGCGGGGTGCACGTGCTGCGCGTCGAGGACACCGACCGGTCCCGGCAGGTGGCGGGCGCCGCCGAGGAGTTCTCCCGGCTGCTCGGCGCCTTCGGGCTCGCCCCGGACGAGGGGGGTGCCGCCGGGGACGGGGCGTGGGGGCCGTACCTCCAGTCGGAGCGCCGGGACGTCTACCTCAGCCATGTGCGGGAGCTCCTGCGCCGCGACCGCGCCTACCCCTGCTTCTGCGGCAAGGAGCTGCTGGCCCGGAGCGCGGAGGAGCAGCGCGCGGGCCGCTCGCCGCTGGGCTATTACGGGCGGTGGGCGCCGTGCCGGACGCTGGCGCCGGAGGAGGCGGCGCGGCGGCTCGCGGCCGGCGAGCCGTACGTGGTGCGGTTCCGCTGCCCGTACGAGTTCCCCGGCCGGGTCCGGTTCTCGGACCGCATCCGGGGCTCCGTCACCATGCAGGACAACGGCAACGACATCGTCCTCCTGAAGTCCTCCGAAGGGGAACTACCGCTTCCCACCTACCACTTCGCACACGTCGTGGACGACCGTCTGATGCGGGTGACGCTGGTGGTGCGCGGCGAGGAGTGGCTCTCCTCGACCCCGGTCCACCTGCAGCTGCACACGGCGCTCGGCTTCGAGCCGCCCTCGTACGCGCACCTCGCCCCGCTCATGAAGGCGGAGGGGCCCTCGCGCCGCAAGCTCAGCAAGCGCAAGGACCCCGAGGCGTCGGTGGACTACTACCTGTCCGCCGGCTATCCGCCCGCCGCGGTCCAGCACTATCTGCGGGGTCTCGCCAACGTCCGGCTGATGGACGTGCCCACCGCCGAGGCCCTCGCCGCCGACGTCCGGCTCGACGGCATGCGCCCCTCGGGGCCGCTGCTCGACCTGCCCAGGCTGCACTCGCTGAGCCGCGAGTTCATCGCCTCGCTCACCCCCCGGGAGCTGTACGGGCAGCTGCTCGCCTGGGCGCGGGAGTACGACCCGGAGCTCGCCTCCGTGCTCGCCCGCCACGAGGACCTCGCCCTGGCCGCCGTGGCCACGGGCCGGCCGGAGGGTGCGCCCGCCCGCAAGGACCTGGAGCGCTGGTCGTGCTTCCGCGACCGGTACGGCTTCTTCTTCGCGGAGCTCTTCGGCCCGGTGCCGGCACCCGGGGACGACCGCTACGGCGGCCTTCCCGAGGACCTGGTGCGGGAGATCGCCGCCGGGTTCGCCGCCGTCTCCCCCGGCGAGTGGTTCGCGAGGCTCGGGGAGATCGCCGGGCGCCACGGCTTCGCCCCGGACACCGCCTCCTGGCGCCGGGACCCGGACCGCTGGGCGGGGCCGCCGAGGACGGTCGCGAACGTGGTCCGGGTCGCGCTGACGGGCGCCACCCGCAGCCCGGACCTCCTCGCCGTGGCCCGCGCCCTGGGCCGGGACGAGGTGGTGCGCCGCCTCACCGCCGTGGCGGGGTGAGACGGCGGACGGCGGCTGCTCCGGCGCGGGCTCCGGGCCGGGGCGCGGACGCCCGGCGCGGCCGGCGGCCCGGGGAGGCCCTTGTCGCCGGAGCTCGCGGGCGCGTCCGCCCCGGCCGGGGTCGTGCTGAGGGGGCCGGGCTGCGGCGCGGTGCCGCTTCTCTGCCTCGGGCACGGGTCCGGTGCGCCGGAGCGGACGGTCGGGAGGGCGTGGGAGGGCCCGTCGACGACGGCGTGCGGCCGGTGGCCGTCCTTCTCGCGAACGAGCCGGCCCTCCGCCCGTTCGGGGCTCGGTCTGGGGCCGGCGGCGAAGGTGCGGGCGGAGCGCTCGGCGCCGCGGCGATGTCACGGGGGCATGGGGGATCCCTTCGGGGCGGAGGGGGTTGCCGGGCTCGGACGGGGACGCCAGGGACGGGCAGGGGACTGCCTTCAAGATCACCGAGCGTGTCGACGCTAACCGCCGGGACCCCCGCGGCCCGGCAGGACACACGGCGCGGCGCGCGCCGACAGGCCCGCTCACCACTTCGGCGGAGCGCACTGGGGCCGCGCTCGGGGCCGCGCTCGACGACGGCCCGGTGACCGGCCGGGCGCCGACGCGGTCGCCCGGCTCGGCGACGGCTCCACGACGGCGCCCACGGGCACGACCGCGGCGCTGCCGCCGGACAGCGGCGTCCCCCTGTCGCGACGACGGTGACGGGCGAGTCCGGCCTCGTCCGCTGGCGGGCTCTGCCGACGCCCCGCAGGCCCGCGCACCCGCACCGGCCTCCGGCACGGGCGCCCCGTCACGGGCCCGGTCCGGGTCTCCGCACCGCCGAGCCTGGCCAGAAACGGCGGCGAGCTGGCAGGATCGCTGCATGCTCCCCTCGCTCTCCCGTGCCGCCCGCCGCCGTGCCCTGGCGGTCTCGGCCGCGCTGCTCGCGCTGTGCGGGGTGCTGGTGTGGTGGCTCGTCCCCTTCGGCTCCCCCGCCCCGAGCGGCTCGGTCACCTTCAGCACGGGTGTCCCCACCGGCGTCTACCAGAAGTACGGGGAGCTCCTCAGGAACGCCCTGGCGCAGGACCTGCCCGAGGTGTCGATAACCCTCAAGGACAGCGAGGGCTCCCAGCAGAACCTGGCCAGGGTCGCCACGGGCGAGGCCGACTTCACGGTCGCGACGGCCGACGCGGTGGCCCAGTACCAGCGCGAGCGCAGGCCCGGTTTCGAGCGGCTGCGCGGCTGCGCACGGCTCTACGACGACTACGTGCAGCTCGTCGTGCGCAAGGGCTCCTCGCTCCAGAAGGTCCAGGACCTGCGCGGGCTCCGGGTCGGGGTGGGCCAGGCCGGATCCGGCGTGCGCCTGATCGCCGACCGGGCCCTGGCCGCCGCGGGCCTGACCCCCGACCGGGACGTCCGGCCGGTCTCGGCGGGCATCGACACGATGCCGGGCCTCCTGGAGCGGGGCGAGCTCGACGCCTTCTTCTGGTCGGGCGGCCTGCCGACCGATGCGGTGCAGAAGCTGTCCGAGCGCTTCCCGGTCCGGCTGATCCCGCTGGACGCGCGGCTGGTAGAGCGGCTGCACGACGTCGGCGAGTCGACCCGGTACTACCGGTCGGCGGTGATCCCGGCGGACGCGTACGCGAAGGCGCAGGACGGGCTGGAGGTCGAGACCCTGGCGGTGGCGAACCTGCTGGTCACCACGGTGGACGCCGACGAGGACCTGGTCGAGGGCTTCACGCGTACGGTGATCAGGAGCCGGGACGGGATCGGCCGCCAGGTCCACCCGGCCCAGCTGGTGGACCTGCGCACCGCCGTCTACACCGAGCCCCTGACGCTCCACGACGGCGCCCGCCGCTACTACCGCTCGGTGAAGCCCTGACAGGGCCTAAAGCGTGTCCCCCTCCGCCGGCGCGCGCCGGGGGACGGTGACCGTCACCCGCAGGCCGTGCGGTTCGTTCGGGGCGAAGGTCACGCCTCCGCCGCCCGCCGCCAGCAGGACGCGCGCGATGGAGAGGCCGAGGCCCGAGCCCTTGACGTTCTGGTGCCGGCCCGAGCGCCAGAAGCGGTCGCCGACCCGGCCGAGCTCCTCCTCGGTGAGGCCCGGCCCCCGGTCGGCGACGACCACGGCGACGGTCGACGGGTCGGGGACGACCGTGACCGTGACCTCCTCCCCGGCGGGGGTGAACTTCAGCGCGTTGTCGATCACCGCGTCGAGGGCGCTGGAGAGGGCCACCGGGTCCGCCCAGGCGGTGACCGCCCCGCACTCCCCGGTCAGCGTGACGCCCTTGTCCTCGGCGACCGGGCGCCAGGACGCGACCCGCTCGGCGGTGAGCGCGCCGACGTCGGTGAGCCGCAGTTCGGCCGCCGCGTGCTCGGCGAGCGCCAGGTCGAGGAGGTCGTCGAGGACCTGGGCGAGGCGCTTGCCCTCGGTCCGCACGGAGGCGATCTCCTCGTTGCCCTCGGGGAGCTCCAGGGCGAGCAGCTCGATCCGCAGGAGCAGCGCGGCCAGCGGGTTGCGCAGCTGGTGGGAGGCGTCGGCGACGAAGGCCCGCTGCTGTTCGAGCGCGTCCTCGACGTTGTCGGCCATCTCGTTGAACGAGCGGGCGAGGCGCCGCAGTTCGGGCGGCCCGCCGGTGGCGGCGACGCGGGAGTTCATCCGCCCGGTGGCGATGTCGTGGGTGACGGCGTCGAGGACGCGGACGGGTCGCAGCACCCAGCCGGTGAGCCGGAAGGCGGCGCCGACGGCGAGCAGCATCGCGGCGGCCTCGCCCGCGAAGATCAGCAGCCAGCCGCGCAGGATGCGGGAGCGGAGCTGTCCGGTGGGCGAGTCGGTGACGACGACGGCGACGACGTCACCGTCGCGGACGACGGGGGAGGCGATGGTGAGCCGGGCGTCCGGATGCCAGGGCCAGACCTGGGGCGGGTCATGGCTGCGGCGCCCGAGCAGCGCCTCGTTGAAGGCGCGCCTGCCCTCCCCTTCGTACGGGACGACCCAGTCCTCGGGGGCGGCGGCCATGGCGCGGTTGTCGCGGTAGAAGATCCCGGCGCGGATGCCGTACACGTCGTGGTAGCTGGCGAGTTCGCCGCCGAGGGTGGCGCGCCGCTCGTCGGTGCCGGCGCTGCTCTCGCCGACGAACTGGGCGAGGGCGGCGAAGCGCGCGGCGTCGTCGAGCCGGTCGACGACGACCCGCTGCTGCTCGGACGCGGCGAGGCTGGCGGCGAGCGGGAAGCCGAGGGCGAGCAGCACGCCGGCCATCAGCACGATGAGCAGCGGGAGGAGTCGGGTGCGCACGTCAGGGCCGTCCGGGGAGAGTTACGCGGCGGGGGCGACGAGGCGGTAGCCGACGCCCCGCACGGTCTCGATCAGGGAGGGCATCCGCAGCTTGGAGCGCAGGGAGGCGACGTGCACCTCCAGGGTGCGGCCGGTCCCCTCCCAACTGGTGCGCCAGACCTCGCTGATGATCTGCTCGCGGCGGAAGACGACGCCGGGCCGCTGGGCGAGGAGGGCGAGCAGGTCGAACTCCTTGCGGGTGAGCGGGACGCTCTCGCCGTCGACGCTGACCCGGCGGGTGGGCAGCTCGATGGTGACGGGGCCGAGCCGCAGCACGGTCCCGTCGGCGGCGCCCGCGCTTCCGGCGGTCTCCTCGGCCCCGGTGCTGCGCCGGCTGACGGCGTGGATGCGGGCGAGGAGCTCGCCGGGGTCGTAGGGCTTGACGACGTAGTCGTCGGCGCCGAGGTTGAGCCCGTGGATGCGGGAGCGCACGTCACCGCGCGCGGTCACCATGATCACCGGGGTGGCGGTGAGCTTCCGGATGCGGCCGCAGACCTGGTAGCCGTCCTGGTCGGGCAGGCCGAGGTCGAGCAGGATCACCCCGTAGGAGGGCCGTTCGCCCTGGGCGGTGGGCAGGACGGCCTGGAGCGCCTCCTCGCCGTTGCGGGCGTGCGTGACCGTGAAGCCGTGCTTCGCGAGGATCGCGGAGAGTGCGGCGGCGACGTGGTCGTCGTCCTCGACGAGCAGCAGTCGCATGCGTACCTCCTCCGTGATGGTTCCGTGGTGATGTGCCGATGGCGGCTCTCTGTGTACCAGGTGCTACCAGGGCATGAACACCGAACACGGGTGTCGTAGTCAAGTGTCCCCCTGTGACGTCGCCGTTTCCGTTATGGACCCGGTACGGCAGAGGCGTCGCCTTCACGCACTGTGTCCGTTCGCGGCCGTATCGTTATCCTCAATTTCCGCTCAGATGTGATGACGCTCGTCACATCGGGTCTCTAGTGTCCTCCCCAACCGAGGAGGACGGAGCAAGAGGCCGATGAGCGGAGAGTCAGTGTCCAAGAGTCCCGAGGCCACCCCGCGTGCCGCGGACGACCTGGTCGTGCTGTCCGACGTGAACAAGCACTTCGGCGCGCTGCATGTCCTCCAGGACATCGATCTGACGATCGCCCGCGGCGAGGTCGTGGTCGTCATCGGACCGTCCGGGTCCGGCAAGTCGACGCTGTGCCGCACGATCAACCGACTGGAGAGCATCGACTCCGGCACCATCACCATCGACGGCAAGCCGCTGCCGCAGGAGGGCAGGGAGCTCGCCCGGCTGCGTTCCGACGTCGGCATGGTCTTCCAGTCGTTCAACCTCTTCGCGCACAAGACGGTGCTCGAGAACGTGATGCTGGGGCAGATCAAGGTCCGCAAGACGGAGAAGAAGGCCGCCGAGGCCAAGGCCCGGTCCCTGCTCGACCGGGTCGGGGTCGGCACCCAGGCGGACAAGTACCCCGCTCAGCTCTCCGGTGGTCAGCAGCAGCGCGTGGCGATCGCCCGCGCGCTCGCCATGGACCCGAAGGTGATGCTCTTCGACGAGCCGACCTCGGCCCTCGACCCGGAGATGATCAACGAGGTCCTGGAGGTCATGCAGCAGCTGGCCCGGGACGGCATGACGATGGTGGTCGTGACCCACGAGATGGGCTTCGCGCGCTCCGCCGCCAACCGCGTGGTCTTCATGGCCGACGGACGCATCGTCGAGCAGGCGACGCCCGAGGAGTTCTTCAGCAACCCGCGCAGCGACCGGGCCAAGGACTTCCTCTCCAAGATCCTTCACCACTGAGCGAGTTCGGACCTATTCTTCCCAACTCACGCCTACTCAAGGGACTCACCACCATGAAGCTTCGCAGCGCCTCCGCCGCCGCCGCGGCCGCCGTCGTCCTCGCCCTGACCGCCACCGCCTGCGGCAGCGGCTCCGACTCCGGCAGCAACGGCGACAAGATCAACATCGGCATCAAGTTCGACCAGCCGGGCCTCGGCCTGAAGACCCCGGACGGCACGTACGCCGGCTTCGACGTCGACGTCGCCAAGTACGTGGCCAAGGAGCTCGGATACACCGAGGACAAGATCGCCTGGAAGCAGGCGCCGAGCGCCGAGCGCGAGAACCTGATCAAGAACGGTGACGTGAAGTTCGTCGTCGCCAGCTACTCGATCAACGACAAGCGCAAGAAGGAGGTCGACTTCGCGGGTCCGTACTTCCTGACCCACCAGGACCTCCTCGTACGCGCCGACGACAGCTCGATCACCAAGGTCGAGGACCTCAACTCCAAGAAGCTCTGCTCGGTCACCGGCTCGACCTCCGCGCAGAACGTCAAGGAGAAGCTCGCCCCGAAGGCCGACCTCCAGCAGCTCGGCGGCTACTCTGAGTGCCTCACCGGCCTGGAGAACAAGGCCGTCGACGCCCTGACCACGGACGCCTCGATCCTCGCGGGCTACGCCTCGCAGAAGGAGCACCAGGGCAAGTTCAAGCTCGTCGGCCTGAAGATGAGCGACGAGAACTACGGCATCGGCCTGAAGAAGGGCGACGACGAGCTGCGCGGCAAGATCAACAAGGCGCTGGAGAAGATGGTCTCCGACGGCACCTGGGAGAAGCTCGTCAAGCAGCACTTCGGCCCCTCCGGCTACAAGTACGAGCCCGCGCCGAAGGTCGAGAACTGACCCACCCCGCCTCCACGGTGACGGCCGCCCCGCGCGCGGGCGGCCGTCGCACCGGCACCGGCCGCCCGCGCGGCGGCCTCCACACCGACCGACCACCAGGGGAGAGCGCGGGGCATCGTGTTCGACTTTCTTGATTCCGGGCAGTACGACCTGCTCGGCGCCTTCTGGGTGACGGCTCAGCTCGCCCTCTACTCGGCGATCGGCTCGCTGGTCTGGGGCACCGCCCTGGTCGCCATGCGGGTCAGCCCGGTCCCGCTGATGCGGGGCTTCGCCACCGCGTACGTGAACATCGTCCGGAACACTCCGCTGACGGTCGTCATCGTGGCCTGCTCGCTGGGCCTCAACCAGACCCTCGGCATCAAGCTCGGCGGCGGCGACTTCGAGGAGATCGGCTTCCGCCTCGCGATCCTCGGCCTCATCGCGTACACCGGCACCTTCGTCTGCGAGGCGCTGCGCTCGGGCATCAACACCGTGCCGCCCGGCCAGGCCGAGGCGGCCCGCGCCCTGGGCCTCGGCTTCACCCAGGTCCTCGGTCTCGTGGTGCTCCCGCAGGCCTTCCGCGCCGTGGTGGCCCCGCTGGCCAACGTCCTCATCGCCCTCACCAAGAACACCACCGTGGCGGCGGCCATCAGCGCCGCCGAGGCCGCGTTCCTGATGAAGGAGATGATCGAGAACGAGGCCGACGCGCTCTTCGCCGTCTTCGCGGTCTTCGCCTTCGGCTTCATCGTCCTCACCCTCCCCACCGGCCTGATCCTGGGCTGGGCGGCCAAGCGACTGGCGGTGAAGCGATGAGCTCCGTCCTGTACGACACTCCCGGCCCGCGCGCGAAGCGGCGCAACGTCGTCTACACGATCGTCTTCCTCGCGGTCCTCGCCGTGCTGGCCTGGTGGGTGCTCGACGCCCTGAACGCCAAGCACCAGCTGGACGCGGCCAAGTGGAGCCCGTTCGTCACCGACTCCGAGGTGTGGACGACGTATCTGCTGCCCGGCCTCACCGGGACCCTCCAGGCCGCCGCGCTCTCCATCCTGATCGCGCTGCCCCTGGGCGCCGCCCTCGGCATCGGCCGGCTCTCCGACCACCGCTGGGTACGGGTGCCCGTCGGCGCGCTCGTGGAGTTCTTCCGCGCCATCCCGGTCCTGCTCCTGATGATGTTCGCGAGCGCGGTGTACGCGCGGTTCACGACCGTCAGCTCCGACTTCCGCCCGCTGTACGCGGTCGTCACCGGCCTGGTGCTCTACAACTCCTCCGTCATCGCCGAGGTCGTCCGCGCCGGCGTGCTCTCGCTGCCCCGCGGCCAGGGCGACGCGGCCGTCGCGCTCGGCATGCGCAAGGGCCAGACCATGCTGTACGTCCTGCTGCCGCAGGCCGTGACCGTCATGCTCCCGGCCCTGGTCAGCCAGCTCGTCGTGATCGTCAAGGACACCGCGCTCGGCGGCGCCCTGCTCGGCTTCGAGGAGCTGCTCAGCCAGAACCGGCAGATCACGGCCAACTACGGCGCCAACACGATCGCCACCCTCACGGTCATCGCCCTGGTCTACATCGCCCTCAACTCCCTCCTCACCACCCTCGCGAGCCGCCTGGAGAAGCGGCTGCGGCAGGGCAGGAAGTCCCCCTCCGTGACTCTCCCCGCCCAGGCGGGAGCCACCGAGGTGAAGTCGGACGCCGTCAGCGGCGCCTGACTCCGAAGGCCGTCCGCGGGCCTGTGGGGGCCTGCGGAGGGCCTTCGTGGACCGACCGGGGTGGGCCGGAGCGGTACTGACCCGAGGTCGGCCGCACCGCGCCCACCCCGTCGCTTGACGCGGGCACCCTCAGTGGGTTGCATACGGTCTGTGATCAACCACCGGGCTCGTGCCACACTCAGCTGTGCTGCCCTCATGACCGTCCGGCCTTCAGGAGCCGCGCCGTGGACCCGGTGATCATCGTGGGCGCGGGGCCGGTCGGCCTCGCGCTCTCCCTCGCGCTCGCCGCGCAGGACGTGCCCAGCGTCGTCCTCGACGAGGGCACCGGCAAGGAGGAGTCCCGCCCGGCCCGGAGCGTCGTCCTGCGGGCCGACATGGCCGCGATGGTCGAGCGGCTCGGCTGCACGACCCTCCGTGACGAGGGCGTCCGCTGGATCGGCTGGCGCGGCATGCGCCGCCGCCAGGAGGTGCGCCGGCTCACGCTCGACCTGGGGCTCGGCGGCACGGAGGAGTGGTCCGAGGACCCGGACGCGCCCGCCTCCCCGGCCGCCCCGCTGCACATCCCCCAGCACGCCCTGGCCCGCGGACTGCGCGACGCCATCTCCCGGCAGAAGCTGATCCGGCTCGTCACCGACTCCCGGCTCGACACCGTCGAGCAGGACCGGGACGGGGTCGTCGCCCACACGCGCGGCCCGGAGGGCACCTGGTGGCGCGGCAGCCACCTCGTCGGCTGCGACGGGGCCCGCTCGACCGTGCGCAAACTGCTCGGGATCCGCTTCCCCGGCCGCACCGCGGTGGAACGGCACGCCGTGGCCGCGCTCCGCACCGAACTCCCCTGGCCCGGCGAGGCCCTGTTGCACCGTCAGCCCCCGTGGCGCGGCGCGGCCGAGGAGATCACCGCGCGGCCGCTGCCCGACGGGGTGTGGCGGATCGACTGGCTGCTGCCGCCCCGGGGCGACCTGGTCACCCCGGACGCCCTGGTCGCCCGCATCCGCGAGACCCTGGCCGGCTGGTGCGACGGCGTGACGCCCCCGTACGAACTGATCGACACCGGCGTCCACACCCTCCACCACCGGCTCGCCCGCCGCTGGCGGGTGGACCGGGTCCTCCTCGCCGGGGACGCGGCGCACCTGCTCGGCGCGGTCGGCACCCAGGGCCTCGACGAGGGGCTGAGGGACGTGGACAACCTCGCCTGGAAGCTCGCCCACGCCTGGCACCACGGCGGCTCGGACCGGCTGCTCGACAGCTACCAGAGCGAGCGGCGGACGGCCGTCGCGACCCGGCTGCGCGCCGCCGACCAGTCGCTGCCGGTGCTGCGCGGCGGCGGGGGCCTGCGCACGTACCTCCCCGGGGCCGCGCGCGGCCACGACGCCCTGCTGACCGACGGGCACGTGGGGCGCGGCCCGCTCGGCGCGCCCCCGGCGTACCCCCACTCCCCCCTCGCGCCCCCGTACACCGAGGGTCAGACGCCCGTCGGCACCCCGGCGGGCGCCCCGGTCGAGGACGTCCGCGTGACCGCCCCCGACGGCACGACCGTACGGCTCCGGGACCGGCTCGGGCAGGGCCGTCTCCTGGTCCTCCTGGTCGCGCCCGGCACCGGTGTCTGGGACCGGCGCCACTGGCGGAGCGCGGGTGTGATGCCCCGGCTCGAAGAGGCGGTCCGGGCGCTGCCGGCGAAGGCCGAGGTCCTGGTGACGGAGGCCTATCCGGGGGCAGCGGCCCACGCCGTCCTGCTCGTACGGCCCGACGGGCACCTCGTCGCCTCCTTCTCCGGGGTCCGCCCCGAGGAGCTGTACGCGGCGGCCGACGCGGCCCGGGGCGGCCCGGCCGGCGAAGGGGCTCCCGCCGAGGAGGCCGCGGACGTGTCCGTGGAGAGCGACCGCACGGCGGACATGCATTGATTCCCGCGGGCGCGCATGGTGTACTCCGGAGCGTGACCGACACCGATGTGCGCCTGTGGCGGAGGGTCCACATGGACCTCCTCCGCTATGCGGGCTGCGTGTGTCGCCCGTCCTGCTGATCTCGCCCCTTTCCCCGCGCGCGCCCCGCCACTGACGCACGTCCGTGTGCCGTGTGCCGTCGCGCGCTCTTTCGCGAACCTCAGGACGGTCATCCGTGCCCCAGCACGTCTCCTCCCTTCCCCCTGCCCTCCCCTCCTCCCCTTCCCTCCCAGCCTCTCCCGCCTCCGCCTCCGCCTCCGCCCCGACCTCGGCCGAACTCCTCGACTTCGTCCGGCGTACGGCGGCCGACCGGGAACTCGTCGACTCCCTGCCGCTCGACCCGGAGGGCCGTACCTGGGCGCGGCTCGACGGCCCCGGCGGCAGCGAGGCCTGGCTCATCGGCTGGCCGCCCGGCACCGGTACCGGCTGGCACGACCACGCCGAGTCGCTGGGCGCCTTCGCGACCGCCCGCGGCACGCTGACCGAGCACTCGCTCGCGGTCCGGCTGCCGGCGAGCGGCTGGAAGACCCTGGAACTGGCCGACGGCCTCGACCGCTCCCGGCGGCTGCCGGAGAACACCGGCCGCGCCTTCGGCCGCCACCATGTGCACGAGGTGCTCAACGAGTCCACGGACACCCACGCGGTGTCGGTGCACGCCTACTATCCGCCGCTCCCGCTGATCCGGCGGTTCAGCCGGACGGGCGCGGTGCTCCGTCTGGAGCAGGTCGAGCGTCCGGAGGACTGGCAGTGAGCGAGGAGCGGGTGGGCATCGACGAGCTCCTGGAGCGGGTCAGGTCGGACATCGACCGGATCGAGCCCCGGGCCGCCTACGAGGCGTACGAGGCGGGTGACGCGCTTCTGGTGGACACGCGCTACGCGGCCCTGCGGGAACGGGACGGTCTGATCCCGGGCGCACTGGTCGTGGAGCGCAACGAACTGGAGTGGCGGCTCGACCCGCTGGGCAGCCACCGCGCGGTGGAGGCCGACAGCCACGACCTGCGGGTGGTGGTCCTCTGCAACGAGGGCTACGCCTCCTCCCTCGCGGCCGAGTCCCTCCGCCGCCTGGGTCTGCACCGGGCGACGGACCTCATCGGCGGCTTCCAGGCCTGGAAGGCCGCCGGCCTCCCGGTCCTCCTCCCGACCGCCCGCACCTGAGCCCGCCCCACCTCGGCACGGCCCGGCCGACGAGCCCTCCGCCGCTCGCACGCCCACTGACGGAGGTCTCCAGCCCCCGCGGGCGGGCGACCTGACGACCCTTCTGTCTCACACACGCGGCTCGACGAGTCCCCCTGTTCCTCGCCCGCGGCCCGACGAGCCCTTCTGTTTCACCCGCGCGGCCCGACGGATCGCTCCGTCCCCGCGCGCGACCTGACGGGTCCTTCTGTCCCCCCGCGGCAGAAGGACCCGTCTCAGAAGGGCTCGTCCAGGCCGTCCGTGTCCTCGCCCTCGGCCTCCAGCGCCTGGCGGACGACCCGGAGGGCCATGCCCTCGGGGTACCCCTTGCGGGCGAGCATCCCCGCGAGCCGTCTCAGGCGCCGGTCGCGGTCGAGGCCACGGGTGGCGCGCAGCTTGCGGTCCACGAGCTCGCGCGCCGTGGCCTCCTCCCGCTCGGAGTCGAGCTGGTCCACCGCCTCCTGGATGAGGGTCGGCTCGACGCCCTTGGTGCGCAGCTCCCGGGCGAGTGCCCGGCGGGCGAGGCCCCGGCCGTGGTGACGGGACTCCACCCAGGCCCCCGCGAAGGCGGCGTCGTCGATGAGACCGACGTCCTCGAAGCGGGAGAGGACCTCCTCCGCCACCTCGTCGGGGATCTCCCGCTTGCGCAGCGCGTCGGCGAGCTGCTTGCGCGTGCGGGGGTTCCCGGTGAGCAGGCGCAGGCAGATCGCGCGCGCCCGCTCAGCCGGATCCTGGGGTGACAGCTCCTTCTCGGCCCTCGACGAGTCGGGGCTGTCACCCGGCCATTCGGTGCGACCGGTCACCGGGTCAGCTCTTGACCGCGGTGGCCTTGGTCGCCTTCGCGGTCTTGCTCGCGGCCGCCGGGACGCTCTTGGCGTCGTCCGCGCCGGCCGCGTCGGTGGCACCCGCCGCGTCCGGACCCGGCTCGGCCGAGGGAGCCTCGGGCCGGACTCCGACGCCCAGCTTCTCCTTGATCTTCTTCTCGATCTCGTTGGCGAGGTCGGGGTTGTCCTTCAGGAAGTTACGGGCGTTCTCCTTGCCCTGGCCGAGCTGGTCGCCCTCGTACGTGTACCAGGCGCCGGCCTTGCGCACGAAGCCGTGCTCCACGCCCATGTCGATCAGACCGCCCTCGCGGCTGATGCCCTGGCCGTAGAGGATGTCGAACTCGGCCTGCTTGAAGGGGGGCGCGACCTTGTTCTTGACGACCTTGACGCGGGTGCGGTTGCCGACCGCGTCCGTGCCGTCCTTGAGGGTCTCGATCCGGCGGATGTCGAGGCGCACCGAGGCGTAGAACTTCAGGGCGCGGCCACCGGTCGTGGTCTCCGGCGAGCCGAACATCACGCCGATCTTCTCGCGGAGCTGGTTGATGAAGATCGCGGTGGTCTTGGACTGATTGAGCGCGCTGGTGATCTTCCGGAGGGCCTGGCTCATCAGGCGGGCCTGGAGACCCACGTGCGAGTCGCCCATCTCGCCCTCGATCTCCGCACGCGGGACGAGCGCGGCGACGGAGTCGATGACGATCAGGTCGAGGGCGCCGGAGCGGACGAGCATGTCGACGATCTCGAGGGCCTGCTCGCCGTTGTCGGGCTGGGACAGGATGAGGTTGTCGATGTCGACGCCGAGCTTCTTGGCGTACTCGGGGTCGAGGGCGTGCTCGGCGTCCACGAAGGCGACCTGGCCGCCGGCCTTCTGGGCGTTGGCCACGGCGTGCAGGGTCAGGGTCGTCTTACCGGAGGACTCCGGTCCGTAGATCTCCACGACACGGCCGCGAGGCAGACCGCCGACACCGAGGGCGACGTCGAGGGCGGTCGATCCGGTGGAGATCACCTCGATCGGCTCCTGGGTACGGTCGCCCATACGCATCACGGCGCCCTTGCCGAATTGGCGTTCAATCTGTGCGAGCGCGGCGTCGAGCGCCTTCTCGCGGTCGGTTCCTGCCATGGGTTCCACCCGGTTTGCTTGAGTCGATCGCTTCATGTGAAAGACGCTAACCCCTGCCACTGACAATGGGCCCCGACGTCCCCTCCGCCCTGTGGACAACCCGGCGACGAGCCCGTGATTCCAAGGGTCGGGCCTCCATGAGAATGGATGTTCGATTTTAGTGTCAAGCGCGCCACGCGGTCTCCGGAGGAGCCCCGGAGGCGGCCGCGCACCCGCCCGCCGGCCCCCGTCGGGCGGCCCGGTCCACGAGCCACTCCAGGGCCGCCGGGCCACCCCCGAGGACGGAGACGTGCCCCTCGGCCGGGGCGAGCCGCAGCTCCGCGCCGGGGCACCGGTCGGCCAGCCACCGGCCGTGCGCGCTCGGCGCGATCCGGTCCTCGCCGCCGTGCAGCAGGAGCACCGGCGCGACGATCCGGGCGGGGTCGCATCCCCACGGGGAGACGTAGGCGAGGTCGTCGTCGATCAGCCCGCCCGGCCCGCCCGCCAGGGCCGGACCGACGACGGCGTCGAACCAGGACCACTCCCCGGCGAGCGCGGCGTGGTCGGCGGGCGTGAACATCTCCGGGTCGTACGCGGCGTCCGCCTCGTACGCCTCCTTCGCCGCGCGTCCTTCGGCGGCGGCGCGCAGGCCCGCCGCGCCGGACGCCGTCATGCCCGCGAACCAGTCGAGTCCCTCGGCGCCGAAGGGGGCGAGGCCGGCCGCCGCGACCACGGCGAGCACCCGTTCCGGCAGGAGGGCGCCGCAGGCCAGGGCGTGCGGGCCGCCGCCGGAGTGCCCCATGACGGCGAACCGGTCGATCCCCAGGGCGTCGGCGACGGCTCCGACGTCCTCCGCCGCCGACGCGACGTCCCGGCCGGGCCGGGGGGTCGATCCGCCGTACCCGGGACGGTCGTACGAGACCCAGCGGATCCCCAGCCGGTCGGCGGCCGGGAGAAGGGGCGCCGGGGGCGCGCCGACGTTCGGCGTCCCGTGCTGCCAGAAGACGGTGAGCCGGGACCCCGCCCCCTCGGGCCGGCCCGCCCCCGCGAGCCCACCGGCCCCCTCCGGTCCGCCGTCCCGGCCGTCTCGGCCATACCGGTCGTCCCGGCCGTCCCCGGTGTCGTAGACGTGCAGCCTGCGCCCGTCGGCCAGTTCCAGGTCGGTCTCGATCACGGCTCCACCGCCCCTCCCGCCACGTCCTCGGCGGCACGAACCTACCGGGGGCCGGCCGTCACCGGCAGCAACTCCGGGCGCTTGGCGCGACGGTCGTCGCCGGACGAGCGGCCGCGCAGGCGCCGGCCGAGCCAGGGGCCGAGGAAGGACCCGGCCCAGCGGAGTTCGGCGGCCAGCGCGCCGAGACCCGCGGGGAGTGCCTGCGGGGGCAGGGGACGGGTCCAGGAGTCGTCGGAGCCGGGCAGCGCGAGCGCGTGGGCGACGGCGGCGGCGATGCGCGCGTGGCCGATCGGGCCGGCGTGCAGCCGGTCGGGGCTCCACAGCCGGGGGTCGGTGACGACGGGGTGGTGGGAGGCCTCCACGACGGTGACGCCGTGCCGGCGCGAGGCCGCGCGGATCCGCTCGTTGAGGACCTCGACGCGGGGGCCGAGGGGGCGGGCGAGCGGGGTGATCCGGCCGACGTCGGGGAAGGTGAGGGTGACGACGCGGGCCCCCTGCGCGGTCAGCGCGGCGAACATCGCCTCCAGGTGCCCGGCCGTCGCGTCCACGTCGAAGCGCGGCCGCAGCAGGTCGTTGACTCCGGCGACGACCGTGGCGAGGTCCGGCCGGAGCGCGAGGGCGGGGCCGAGCTGCTCGGCGTGGACCTGGCCGGCGAGGCGACCCCGTACGGCCAGGTTGGCGTAGAGCACGTCGGCCTGTCGGCGGGCGAGCAGCTCCGCGAGCCGGTCCGCCCATCCCCGCAGCCCGACGGTGTCGTCGCCGTCGCCCAGCCCTTCCGTCTGGCTGTCCCCCAGCGCGACGTACCGCAGAAACGTGCCGTCCGACATGACCTCCGCCTTCCCGAGCACCACCCGCGCCCTGTGCACCACCCCCTCATCATAGTCACTTTATTTACTAAACAACTCGACTAACAAGCCTCGGGGAGCGCCCGGGCCTATCCTTCGACCCATGCCCCTCCCCCTCCGCGCCCCCGGTGGCGGCCGCCCGTCCCCCAGGACCGCCGACGCCCTCGTGGCGGGAGTCGTCCTGCTCGCCGTGGCGGTCTGGACGCTCGTCTCGGCGCAGTACACGAGCGAGCCCGCGCTCCGCACGGCGCTCGGCTGGGCTCTGATCCTGACCGGCTGCGGGGCGCTGTACTTCCGGCGGCGGCAGCCGGTCGCCGTGGCCGTGACCACGCTGCTCGCCTGCGTCGTCTACTACCCGCTGTCCGCCCAGGACGGCCCGCTCATGATCGCCTTCGCCCTCGCGCTGTACACGACCGCCGCCGAGGGGCGCTTCGCCGCGGCCGTCGCGCTCGCCGCCGTCACGCTGCTCGCGGTCGGGTTCGGCGAGATCCGTCAGCAGCCGGGACACCGGCAGATCGACGACACCTCGCTCGCCATGCTGGCCGGGTGGCTGATCAGCCTCGTCGCCGTCGGCAGGGCCCAGCGCACCCGGATCGCCTACCTCCACGAGGTGGAGCAGCGGGCGCTCGCCGCCGAGCGGGAGCAGGAGGCCCGCGCCCGGCAGTCCGCGACCGAGGAGCGGCTGCGGATCGCCCGCGAGGTGCACGACGTGCTCGGGCACAGCATCTCGCTGATCAACGTCCAGTCCGGTGCGGCGCTGCACCGGCTCGGCAAGAAACCGACCCCCGAGGCCGGACTCGCCACCGCCACCGAGGCCCTGGAGGCGGTGAAGGCGACCAGCAAGGACGCCCTGCGCGAGCTGCGGGCGACCCTCGGCGTGCTGCGCCGGGCCGACGAGGCCACGCCGACCACGCCGTCCTCCGGTCTGGCGCTCCTCGGCGACCTCGCCGCGCGCGCCCGGAGCGCCGGTCTCGACGTCCGTACGCACACCACGGGCACGCCCGTGCCGCTGCCGCCGCCCGTCGACCTCGCCGCGTACCGGATCGTGCAGGAGTCGCTGACGAACGTCACCCGCCACGCGGGCGCGCGGACCGTGACGGTCACTTTGGACTGGGGCCCCGACGCGGTGCGGCTGCGGATCGCGGACGACGGCGAGGGCGCGCCGGAGGGGCGGCCGCTGGGCAGCGGCATCCGGGGCATGGCCGAACGGGCCCGGGCGTTCGGCGGGGAGCTCACCGCCCGGAACGACGACGGCGGCGGCTTCCTGGTCGACGCCCGACTGCCCCTCACCACCTCCGCCGCGCCCGCGGAACCGGCCCCGCCCGCCGAACCCACCGACCCCACCGCGTCCGAGAGGGACTCCCGATGATCCGTGTCGTGCTCGCCGACGACCAGACCCTGGTCCGGGCCGGCTTCCGGTCGATCCTCTCCGACGAGGAGGACATCGAGGTCGTCGGCGAGGCCGGGGACGGGGAGCGGGCGATCGGACTCGCCCGCGAACTGCGCCCGGACGTCGTCCTGATGGACATCCGCATGCCGGTGCTCGACGGCCTGGAGGCCACCCGCCGCATCACCGCCGACGCACGGCTCGAAGGGGTGCGGGTGGTCGTCCTGACCACCTTCGACGCGGACGACCACGTGTACGGGGCGCTGCGCGCCGGCGCCTCGGGTTTCCTGGTCAAGGACACCGAACCGATGGAACTGCTGCACGCGGTACGGGTCGTGGCGCGCGGCGACGCCCTGATCTCCCCGGCCGTGACCCGCCGTCTGATCGCCGAGTTCGCCGGTCTCGCCGGGCGGCAGCCGGACCCGAGCCCCCGGCTCAACGCCCTCACCGAGCGGGAGCGCGAGGTGCTGGGCCTGGTGGGCGCCGGGCTCTCCAACGACGAGATCGCCGGTCGGCTCGTCCTCTCCCCCGCCACCGCCAAGACCCACGTCAGCCGGATCATGACCAAGCTGGCCGTGCGGGACCGGGCGCAGCTGGTGATCCTGGCGTACGAGTCCGGGATGATCACCCCGGGCTGGCTGGCCTGAGGCGCCCCCTTAGGGGTCAGGCCTGCCACGGGACGACTCCCGGGGTACGCGCGCGTGGAGCGGCGCAACCACCGGGGTACGGCCGGTGTCCACTCCGGGGTGACGCGGGGCCCCTGACCGTACGCCCACGCTGACCGGGTGAATCAGGACGTACTCGATCTCGCGCGGCTGCAGTTCGCCCTCACCGCGGGCGGCCACTTCCTCTTCGTGGCCCTCACCCTGGGGCTGGCGACCGTCGTGGCCGTGCTCCAGACCTGGGCGACGTTCGGCCGGAAGCCGCTGTACGCGCGCATGGTGCGGTTCTGGGGCCGGCTTTACGTGATCAACTACGCGGTCGGGATCGTCACCGGCCTCGTGATGGAGTTCCAGTTCGGCATGGCGTGGAGCGGGCTCACGCACGAGGCGGGCAACGTCCTGGGAGCCTCGCTCGCCGTCGAGACGATCGTGGCGTTCTTCGTCGAGTCGACCTTCCTCGGCCTGTGGATCTTCGGCTGGCACCGGCTCAACCGCTGGGCGCACCTGACCGCGATCTGGATCGTCGTCCTGACCGCCTACCTCTCCGCGTACTGGATCCTCGTCTCCAACGGCTTCCTCAACCACCCCGTGGGGTACGCCTCCGAGGGCGGCGAGCTGGTCCTCGACGACCCGGTCGCCGTCCTCACCAACCCCTCCGCGCTGCTCGCCTTCGGGCACGTCCTGGCGGGCGCGCTGCTGACCGCCGGCTTCTTCATGGCGGGGGTGAGCGCGTACCACCTCTTCCGGCGCAGCCCGGAGTGGGAGTTCTTCGGCCGCAGCCTGCGCGTCGGGGTCTTCCTGTCGGCGCCCGCACTGATGGCCGCGGCCGTCTTCGGCGGACTGCAGTTCGGCGCCCTCACCACCTTCCAGCCCATGAAGTCGGCCGTCTTCAGCGGAAACGCGGCCGAGATCGCGCGCGTGCAGGCGGAGCTGACGGCCCGTTTCGGCCCGGGCGACTACGTGCCCTCGGAGGCGTGGACGCGGGGCGGCGGCCTGGTGATGCTCATCGGCTTCGCGCTGATGATGTACCTGTGCTTCGCCGGGGTGATCCTGGCCTGCTTCAAGAAGGCCGTCTTCCGGTTCCGGCTCTGGCACCTCGTCCTGATGGCGGCCGTGCCGCTGCCGTACCTCGCGATGATCGGCGGCTGGGTCTTCCGGGAGGCGGGGCGGCAGCCGTGGGTGGTCTACGGGCTCCTCAGGACGGAGGACGCGGTCTCGGACCTCTCCCCCGGCACCATGCGCCTCTCCCTCACCGTCTTCACCACGGTCTTCGCGCTGCTCGCCCTCCTCAACGCCTGGCTCCTCGCCCGGCACGCCCGCCGCGGCCCCGTCGAGTCCGGCCTCGGTCACGACGAGCGCCCGGACCCCGCCGACGGCGAGGAGGGGACGCCGCCGCCCGACCCGGCGGACTCGCTGCCGGCTCCCCGCTACTGAACAGCCCGTACCCCCACCGACACCGAGGAGCCCTCGTGGAGACCCTGGCCATCGCCCTGCTCGCCTTCTTCACCGTGGGCTGGTCCGTCCTCGCCGGAGCGGACATCGGCACCGGCATGCTCGCCCCCTGGCTCGGCCGGAACGACCGCGAGCGGCGCCTCGTCCTCGCCTCCTTCGCCCCCTTCTTCCTGGGCGACGAGGTCTGGCTGGTGGCCGCGGCCGGCATCTTCGTCGGCTGCTTCCCCGCCCTCGAAGGGGAGCTCCTGAGCGGCCAGTTCCCGGTCCTCGTGGCCCTCCTGGCCGGCTGGATCCTCCGGGACGCGGGGCTCTGGTCGCGCGCCGGGGGCCCCGGACCCCGCTGGCGCGCGGGCTGCGACGCCGCCGTGGCGTGCGGCAGCTGGGCCGTCGCGCTCTCCTGGGGGTGGCTGCTCGCCGCCCTGCTGACCGGCCGCCCGTACGCCCCGGCGACGGGCCCGACGGCGGTCCTCACGGCCCTCGCCGTGGCCGCGCTGTTCGCCGCGCACGGGCTCGGGTTCGCCTCGCTGCGCCTCACGGGCGTGCCGTACGAGCGGGCCCGGCGGCTCGTCGGAGGCGCCGGGCGCCCCTGGCAGTCCTTCGCGCTCACCGGCGTCCTGCTGGCCGGGCTGCCGCTGTGGGCGGGCACCGCGCTGCCCCTGGCCGCGCGGACGGCCGCGCCGAGCACGCTCCGGCTGCTCGTGCCCGCCCTGCTGGCCGTCACACCCGTCCTGGTCGGGATCCAGGTGTGGATCCGGCACGCCTTCCGGCACCGGGTGACCGGCCCCTCGTACCTCTGACCGGGTGCGGGGTCAGGACTCCTTCTTGTGGTGCAGGGCCTTCTGCAGCCGGGCCACGACCGCCTCGCCGTACCTCCGGTGGCCGTGGACGCGCGGGTCGTCCGTGACGTCGTACCGCTTCACGTAGGCGCCGAGGAAGGCCTGGAGGGTGGCGACGGCCGGAATGGCGATCAGCGCGCCGACGGCCCCGAGCAGCGCCGTCCCCGCGATGACCGAGCCGAAGGCCACCGCCGGGTGGATGTCCACGGTCTTCGAGGTGAGCTTCGGCTGCAGCACGTAGTTCTCGAACTGCTGGTAGATCACGACGAAGCCGAGCACCCACAGCGCGTACCAGGGGTTGACCGTGAAGGCGATCAGCATCGGCAGGGCGCCGGCGAGGTAGGTGCCGATGGTCGGGATGAACTGCGAGACCAGACCGACCCACACGGCGAGCGCCGGGGCGTACGGCACGCCCAGGATCTCGAAGAGCACGAAGTGCGCGATGCCCGAGATGAGGGCCATCAGCCCGCGCGAGTAGAGGTAGCCGCCGGTCTTGTCGACCGCGATCTCCCACGCCCGCAGCACCTCGGCCTGCCGGGCGGGCGGCAGGACGGAACAGAGCGCACGGCGCAGCCGGGGCCCGTCGGCGGCGAAGTAGAACGCGAAGAGGAAGATCGTCAGGAGCCGGAACAGTCCGCCGAGGACGGTGGCGGAGACGTCGAGGACGCCGGACGCGCTGTTCTGCACGTACTTCTGCAGCCAGTCGGAGCTCAGCACGCTGTCCTGGACCTCGACGCGCGAGAGGTCCGTGTGGAAGTTCTGGTTGATCCAGTTGATCAGCGAGTCGAGGTACTTCGGGAAGTTCTCGACCATGTCCACGATCTGGCCGGCCAGCATCGATCCGAGCAGGACGACGAAGCCGAGGCCGAAGGCCATGACGGCGAAGAAGACGAGGAAGGTGGCGAGGCCGCGGCGCATCCCGCGCGCCGCCATGCGTCCGACGGCCGGCTCGATGGCGAGGGCGAGGAAGAAGGCCAGCAGGACGTTGACGAGGAGGCCGACGAGCTGGTGGAAGGCCCAGTTGCCCAGCAGGAAGCAGGCGTAGAGCGCGAGGGCGAGCACGAGCGCGCGGGGCAGCCAGCGCGGCATCCGCGCGGACCCGGCGGCCCGGCCGGCCGTCGCCTCCGCCGCCACGGGCGCCGGAGCCGCGGGCGGGGCCGTCGCGGCGCTCCCCCCGGCCCCGGCCGCCGCGCCGGCGGCCGGCTCCGGGGAGGCCTTCCCATCCGCTACCGGCTCCGGCTCCGGCTCCGGGGAGGACGTCACGCCGGCCACCGGCTCCGGGGAAGCCGTCGAGCCGGGCACTTCGGGCACATCGTTCGGTTCGGTCTTGTCGGTGTCGTCAGTCGGGGCCACCCCGCCAGTCTCGCGCACCGCGCGGACATTCCACCCAGGACCCCGTGAGATCCCCCGCCGTCACCCGGCGGTTCGCCTTCCGCTCACCGCTTGTCGGCCGGTACGTCGACGGCCGCGCAGACGGCACGCCACACGTCCTTCGCCTCCCAGCCGGCGTCCAGCGCCTCCCGCACCGTCCGGCCCCCGAGCTCCGCCATCACGTGGTCGCGCGCGAAGGACTCGGCGTAGGACGCACCGAAGTGGTCGGCCATCCGTTCCCAGAAAATCGTCAACCGCATGAACCCAGTATCCCGCTCCCAAGAGTGCAGCCCGCTCCGCAGGCCTTGTCACCGCCCTTTTCCGCCCTACGGTCGGAGCATGGCCGAAAAACCCCTCCCCTCGCCCTCGACTCCCCTGGCCCGCGCCGAACGCTTCGTCTGGCTGACGGCCCGCGTCCTCGAACAGCGCCGGTTCGCCTACCACTTCCTGCGCGGTGGCCCGGACCAGGTCGAGACGGCCCTCATGGCGTACCTCAACGAGGACGGCGGCTACGGACACGCCCTCGAACCGGATCTGCGCGGGCCGGTGAGCCAGCCCCTGCACACCGCGCACGGACTGCGGGTCCTGGACTCCATCGGCCGCTGCGGCGGGCTGCGCGTGGAGCGGATCTGCCGCTACCTCACGGAGGTGTCCACGCACGACGGGGCGCTCCCGGCGATCCACCCGTCCCAGCGCGGCTACCCCTCGGCGCCCTTCCTCCCGGTCGTCGACGCCCCGCCGAGCGCGCTGCTCTCGACCGGTCCGGTGGTCGGCGTGCTGCACCGCAACCAGGTGTGGCACGCGTGGCTGTTCCGGGCCACCGAGTTCTGCTGGTCGGCCGTGGAGTCGCTCGAGAAGTCCCATCCGTACGAGATCCAGGCGGCCGTCGCCTTCCTGGACGGGGCCCCCGACCGCCCGCGCGCGGAGGCGGCCGCCGAGCGGCTCGGACGGCTCGTCCGTGAGCGGCGGCTCGTCGTCCTGGACCCCGACCAGCCCGAGGACCACTCGGTCCCGGAGGGGTACGCGCCCGGCGAGGTCTTCCACCCGCACGACTACGCGCGCGTGCCGGACTCGCTCGCCGGGCGCTGGTTCACGGACGCGGAGATGGCCCGCTCGCTCGACCGGCTCGAAGCCGACCAGCAGGAGGACGGCGGCTGGCCGGCCCGCCGGGACGCATGGGCGCCCGGCTCGGCCCTGGAGCGGCGCCCGATCGCCACCGTCGAGGCGCTGCGCACCCTCCGGGCGCACGGCCGCGTGATCGGCTGAGCGGGGCGCCCCGTGCCGGGCCGGGCGGCGGGCCCGGCACGGGGCGGAGGGGCACGGCCGCCGCCGTCACCAGCCCAGGGCCCGGACCCCCGCCGTGACGGCGACGGCCGCGCCCACGACGACCAGGAAGGGCGCGCGCAGGACGAGCGCGACGGCGGCCGCGGCGAGTCCGGCGGCCCGGGCGTCCACGACGAGGTCGCCGCCCGCGCTGAAGGTCTGCTGGGCGGTGAGCGCGGCGAGCAGCGCGACGGGCAGCAGGGCGGCGAGCCGCTGGACGAGCGGGCGTTCCAGCGCTCCGGCGGGCACGAGCAGGCCGACGAGCTTGACGAGGTAGCACCCGGCGGCGGTGAGGGCGATCGCGATCCAGACGTTCATCGGGAGTCCTTCTCTCGTCCGGCGGGGGCCGTGCGCCGGCCCCGGGCCCAGAGCACGGCGGGCGCGGCGAGGGCGGCGGCGAGGACCGGGACGCCGGCGGGCAGGACGGGCAGCAGCCCGAGGCCGAGCAGGACGGCGGCCCCGGCGGTGGCGCGCTCGGTGGCGGACTTCAGCATGGGGGCGAGCAGGGCCAGGAAGACGGCGGGGCCGGCGGCGTCGAGGCCCCAGGCGGCGGTGTCGCCGATCGCCTCGGCACCGAGCGCTCCGAGGAGCGTGGTCAGGTTCCACAGGACGTACAGGGTGAGGCCGGTGGCGGTGAAGCCGATCCGGGCGGCCCGGCGGGTCGGCTGGGGAAGCGCGACGGCCGTGGTCTCGTCGATCACCCAGTGCGCCGCGAAGGGCCTGACGGCCTTCGGCAGGGCGAGCAGCTGGGAGAGCCGCAGCCCGTAGAAGGCGTTGCGGGTGCCCAGGAAGAAGGCGCCGGCGGCGGCCGTGAAGGGGTTGCCGCCGGCGGCGAGCGCTCCGACCAGGGCGAACTGCGAGGCGCCGGTGAAGACGAGCAGGCTGAGGACGCAGGTCTGGAGGACGCTGAGGCCGGAGCCCGCCGAGGTCACGCCGAAGGCGAAGCCGGAGAGCCCGACGGCGACGCCGACGCCGAGCGCGTCGCGGACGACGGCCGCGTCGGGCTTGGCGGGGGCGCCGTCGCGTATGACGGGGGGTGCTGTCTGTTCTGCCACGTCAGGGACGCTACGGGGCGGGTGCCGACCCGGTCTTGTACGTTCTTGCGCCGACCTGCGGGGCCCGCCCGTGGGCGTTCACGTGTCAGGGCGCGGGTCCTGCCCGTCGGCGTTCAAGGACCAGGGCGCGGGGCCCGCCGGACCGTACCCCGCGCGCGTTGGTAGGCGCCCGGTGGCACCCCGACGCTGCGGGTGAAGTGCCGGCTGAGGTGCGACTGGTCGGTGAAGCCGACGGCGGCGGCCGCCTCCGCCGGGGGCGTCCCCGCGTCGAGGAGCTGCCTGGCCCGGCGTACGCGCGCGTCGGTGAGCCAGGTGTGCGGAGGCATCCCGTACGCCTCGCGGAAGGCGCGGAGCAGGGCGAACGGGCTGGTGCCGAGGTCGGCGGCGAGCCGCTCCAGGGTCGGCGGCTCGACCATCCCGGCCTCCAGGACGTCACGCGCGCGTGCCGCGTTCCGGGCGCCCGCCGAGCGGGGCGGGAGCGGGGTGACGAGCCCGCCGTGGCTGCGCAGCAGCCGGGCGGTGACCAGGCGCAGGAGGCTGTCCGCGGCGAGCGCGTTGCCCTCCTCCGCGGCCCGGTGGACGCCGACGACGAGCTGTGCGGCGTACGGGTCGTCGACGACGGGCGAGGTGAAGCCGGCCTCGCCGCGCAGGGCGAGGGTGTCGGCGGCGATCGAGCGGACGATCTCCGCGTCGGGGTAGATCGTCCGGTAGGTCCAGCCCTCGGGCACGGCCGCGTGCCCGGTGTGCGGGGTGTCCGGGTTGACGAGGGCGATCTGTCCGGGCCCGGCGTGGACGAGCTCGTCGCGGTAGTGGAAGGCCTCGACGCCCTCGGTGATGGCGGCGAAGACGAAGGACTCGTGGGTGTGCCGGGCGAAGGCCTTGCGGATGTAGTGGGCGTGCAGCAGGTCGACCCCGGGCAGCTCGGCGTACTGCCAGTACCGTGCCCGCTCCCCGCTCGCGCCGTCCCTCTCCGTGCCCCTGGCCATCCCCCCATTCTGCGCCCCTCCGGCGACCCGCGACGATCGGGATTCTCCAGGTCCGGGCGGTTGTCAGTGGCCGGGTGCACGATGGGGGGCATGGTCAGGTCCGCGCTCGACTCGTTCTCCCCCGCGACCCGTGGTTGGTTCACCGGGGCCTTCACCGCGCCCACGGCGGCGCAGGAGGGCGCCTGGCAGGCCATCGGCGCGGGCTCCGACGTGCTCGTCGTCGCGCCGACCGGCTCGGGCAAGACGCTGGCGGCGTTCCTCGCCTCCCTGGACCGGCTCGCGTCCTCCCCGCCGCCCGCCGAGGCGGGGAAGCGCTGCCGCGTGCTGTACGTGTCGCCGCTGAAGGCCCTCGCCGTGGACGTCGAGCGGAACCTGCGCTCGCCGCTGACCGGCATCCGCCAGGAGTCGGTGCGGCGGGGCCTGCCCGAGCCGGACATCCGGGTCGGGATCCGGTCCGGTGACACCCCGGCGGCCGAGCGCCGGGCGCTCGCGACACGGCCGCCGGACATCCTGATCACCACCCCGGAGTCCCTGTTCCTGATGCTGACGTCCGCCGCGCGCGAGGCGCTGTCGGGCGTGGAGACGGTCATCCTGGACGAGGTCCACGCGGTCGCGGGCACGAAGCGGGGCGCGCACCTGGCCCTCTCCCTGGAGCGGCTCGACGAGCTGCTGCCCCGTCCGGCGCGCCGGATCGGCCTGTCGGCCACGGTCCGCCCGGTCGACGAGGTGGCCCGCTACCTCTCCCCGGCGCGTGCCGTGGAGATCGTGCAGCCGCCGTCGGGCAAGGAGTTCGACCTCTCCGTCGTCGTCCCCGTCGAGGACATGGGCGAGTTGGGGGGCTCCCCCGCCTCGGAGGGCAAGGACGGCGGGGACAAGCCGTCGATCTGGCCGCACGTCGAGGAGCGGATCGCCGACCTCGTCCAGTCCCACCGCTCCACGATCGTCTTCGCGAACTCCCGCCGGCTCGCCGAGCGCCTGTGCAACCGGCTCAACGAGATCGCGTACGAGCGGGCGACCGGCGAGCCGCTTCCCGAGGGGGCGCCCCCGGCCCAGGTGATGGCCCAGTCGGGGGCGGCGCAGGGTGCCCCGCCGCTGCTCGCCCGGGCCCACCACGGTTCGGTGTCGAAGGAGCAGCGCGCCCAGGTGGAGGAGGACCTGAAGGCGGGCCGGCTGCCCGCCGTGGTGGCCACCTCCAGCCTTGAGCTGGGCATCGACATGGGCGCGGTCGACCTGGTGGTGCAGGTCGAGTCGCCGCCCTCGGTCGCCTCCGGGCTCCAGCGCGTGGGCCGGGCCGGCCACCAGGTCGGTGCCGTGTCGACGGGCGTGGTCTTCCCCAAGTACCGGGGCGACCTGGTGCAGGCGGCCGTGGTCACCGAGCGGATGCGTGCCGGTGCGATCGAGTCCCTGCGGATCCCCGCCAACCCGCTGGACGTCCTCGCGCAGCAGCTGGTCGCGATGGTCGCGCTCGACACCTGGCAGGTGGACGACCTGCTCGCGGTGGTGCGCAGGGCTGCGCCCTTCTCCTCGCTGCCCGAGTCGGCGTTCACGGGCGTCCTCGACATGCTGGCCGGCCGCTACCCCTCGGACGCGTTCGCGGAGCTGCGCCCGCGGGTGGTCTGGGACCGGGTGGCCGGGACGGTCACGGGGCGGCCCGGTGCGCAGCGGCTCGCGGTCACCTCGGGCGGCACGATCCCCGACCGCGGCCTGTTCGGCGTCTTCCTGGCGGGCTCGGACCCGAAGAAGGGCGGGGGCCGGGTCGGCGAGCTCGACGAGGAGATGGTGTACGAGTCGCGGGTCGGCGACGTCTTCACGCTCGGCACCACCTCCTGGCGGATCGAGGACATCACCCGGGACCGGGTGCTCGTCTCCCCCGCGCCCGGCGTGCCGGGCCGGCTGCCCTTCTGGAAGGGCGACCAGCTGGGCCGTCCGCTCGAACTGGGGCGGGCGGTGGGCGCGTTCCTCCGCGAGGTCGGCGCCCTCGCGGACGAGGACGCGCGCCTGCGGCTGCTCGCCGCGGGCCTGGACGACTGGGCCGCGGAGAACGTCCTCGCGTACCTCAGGGAGCAGCGCGAGGCCTGCGGCCACGTGCCGGACGACCGGACGATCCTGGTCGAGCGCTTCCGCGACGAGCTCGGGGACTGGCGGGTCGTCATCCACTCCCCCTTCGGGGCGCAGGTGCACGCCCCGTGGGCGCTGGCGCTCGGCGCGCGGCTCACCGAGCGGTACGGCATGGACGCGCAGGTGATGCACGCGGACGACGGCATCGTGCTGCGCCTGCCGGACGCCGACCTGATGGGCCTGGAGATGGGGCTCGACCTCCTGGACCAGGAGCCGGTGGCCCCGGACCGGCACCTGGACACGACGTACGACGCGGACAAGGCGCCCGTCGGCGCGGCCGACGCCCTCTTCGACCGGGGCGAGATCGGGCAGATCGTCACCGACCAGGTGGGCGGCTCCGCGCTGTTCGCCTCCCGCTTCCGCGAATGCGCCGCCCGCGCCCTGCTGCTGCCCAAGCGCAATCCCGGCAAGCGCACCCCGCTCTGGCAGCAGCGGCAGCGGGCGGCCCAGCTCCTGCAGGTGACGAGCGAGTTCGGCTCGTTCCCGATCGTCCTGGAAGCCGTCCGCGAGTGCCTCCAGGACGTCTTCGACCTCCCGGGCCTCGAAGAGCTGATGGGGGACATCGAGGCCCGCCGGGTGCGGCTCGTGGAGGTCACCACGCCCGAGCCCTCGCCCTTCGCCCGCTCGCTCCTCTTCGGATACGTGGCGCAGTTCCTGTACGAGGGCGACTCCCCGCTCGCCGAGCGGCGGGCGGCCGCGCTCTCGCTGGACTCCCGGCTGCTGGCGGAGCTCCTCGGCCAGGCGGAGCTGCGGGAGCTGCTCGACCCCGAGGTCCTGGCGGAGCTGGAGCGGGAGCTCCAGTGGCTGACCGAGGACCGCCGGATCAAGGACGTGGAGGGCGTCGCCGACCTGTTGCGGGTGCTGGGACCGCTGACGGACGAGGAGCTGGCCGGGCGGGGCGCCGAGGCGGGCTGGGCGCCCGAGCTCGAGGCGGCCCGGCGTGCGATCCGGGTGCGGATCGGCGGCCGTGACCACTGGGCGGCGATCGAGGACGCGGGCCGGCTCCGGGACGCCCTGGGCACGGCCCTGCCGGTGGGCGTGCCCGAGGCGTTCACCGAGCCGGTCAAGGACCCGCTGGGCGACCTGCTCGCGCGGTACGCGCGCACGCACGGCCCGTTCACCTCCTCGCAGGCCGCCGCCCGCTTCGGTCTCGGTACGGCCGTCACCGACGGCGCCCTCCAGCGTCTCGCCGCCTCGGGCAGGGTCGTCCAGGGCGAATTCCACCCCTCCGGGATCGGCCAGGAGTGGTGCGACGCGACCGTGCTGCGGCGACTGCGGCGCCGCTCCCTGGCGGCCCTGCGCCAGGAGCTGGAGCCGGTGCCCCCGGCGGCCCTCGCCACCTTCCTGCCGCAGTGGCAGCACCTGGGAAGCAACAGCCTGCGCGGCATCGACGGCCTCGCGCGCGCGATCGAGCAGCTCCAGGGCGCCCCGGTCCCGGCCTCGGCCCTGGAGAAGCTGATCCTGCCGTCCCGGGTCCGGGACTACTCCCCGGCGCTGCTCGACGAGCTGACGACCACCGGGGAGGTCGTCTGGGCGGGTGCGGGCTCGCTGCCCGGAAAGGACGGCTGGGTCTCGCTCTACCTCGCGGACGCGGCGCCCCTGCTCCTCCCGCCGCCGCACCCGCTGGAGACGTCCGCCCTGCACGAGTCGGTGCTCACCGCCCTCTCCGGCGGGTACGGCCTGTTCTTCCGGCAGATCGCCGACCAGATCCGGGCCACCACCCATCCGGACGCCACGGAGCCGCAGCTCGCCGACGCCCTCTGGGACCTGGCCTGGTCGGGCCGGCTCACCAACGACACCCTGGCCCCGCTGCGGGCGCTGCTCGGTTCGGGCCGCACGGCCGGTTCCACCGCCCACCGCGCGCGCCGCACGGTCCCGCGCGGCCGGTACGGCACGCTGACCGCCGCGGCCCGCCCCGCCTCCCGTACGGGTCCGCCGACGGTCTCCGGCCGCTGGTCCCTCCTGCCGTCCCCCGAGCCGGAGCCGACGCACCGGGCGCACGCCCTGGCCCGCACCCTCCTGGACCGGCACGGCGTGGTCACCCGGGGCGCGGTGGCCGCCGAGGGCGTGGAGGGCGGTTTCTCGGCCACGTACCGGGTCCTGGCCGCCTTCGAGGACAGCGGGCAGGCCCGGCGCGGCTATGTCGTGGAGGGGCTCGGTGCGGCCCAGTTCGCGATGGACGGGGCCGTGGACCGGCTGCGGGCGGCGGCGACCGCCCGCGACCGGGGCGCCGAGGCGGCGGCCGGCCCGCGCGCACTGGTCCTCGCCGCCGCCGACCCGGCGAACGCGTACGGTGCGGCGCTGTCCTGGCCCGAGCCGCCGACGGGCGCCGGGCACAAGCCCGGCCGCAAGGCGGGCGCGATGGTGGTCCTGGTCGACGGCGAGCTCACGCTCTACATGGAGCGGGGCGGCAAGACGCTCCTCTCATGGCCGACGGACCCGGACGACCCGGCCCTGGGTGCGGCGGCGGAGGCGCTGGCCGGGTCGGCGAAGGCGGGTGTGCTGGGCACGGTCACGGTGGAGCGGATCAACGGCACGACGTCCCTGACGTCGCCCCTGGCCCGCCCCCTGGAGGCAGCCGGCTTCCTGGCCACCCCCAGAGGCCTCCGCCTCCGCCCCTGACCGCCCCCGTGTGCCCCCCTCGCCCCTGCGGGGCGGCGCCCCCGCCGTCTGGGCGCGCCCTGCAGGGCGGGTGCCCCCTCGCCCCGCCCGCGGCTCCCGCCCTGCTGGCCGGCCACCCCGGCCCATCCGCCGTGTGGGCCCGCGCCCGGCGGGGCGGTGCCCTGGCCCGCCTCCGTGTGGGCAGTCGTCCCGCTGGGGCGGGACGGGTGGGCACACGGGACGGCGCCCTCCAGCGGCGCCTCCGCGTTCCGCGCCTGGACCCGCACCACAAGGGGCGGCGCACAGCCCGGTGCGGGTCCAGGCACATGAGCCTCGGGCGCCGGCAAGGGCGCCGTTCCGTTGCGCCCACCCTCCCCCAAGCTCTCGGCTTCGCTCGGGCAGGGGGACCCCCTTGCCCCAGCGGAACGACCGCCCACAACGGGGCCCGACGGGGTGGGCACCGCCCCGGCGGAACGGCTGTCCGCAGCGGACAGCGAGGCGCGGAACCGCCGCCCGCACCGCGAGGTCCGCCAGAGGCACGGCCCACCACCAGGCCCCGCGAGGCGCCGTGCCCCCACAATGGACCCGTGCCCGAAGGAGACACCGTCTGGCAGGCCGCCCACCGCCTGCACGCCGCCCTCGCCGGGCGGGTCCTGACCCGCGCGGACCTCCGCGTGCCCCGGTTCGCGACCGCCGACCTCACCGGCCGCACGCTCCTCGACGTCACCCCGCGCGGCAAGCACCTGCTGGCCCGGATCGAGGGCGGGCTCACCCTCCACTCGCATCTGCGGATGGACGGTGCCTGGCGGGTGTACGCCACCGGGGAGCGCCCGCGCGGCGGCCCCGAGCACCAGATCCGGGCGATCCTCGGGAACGCCGGGTTCACCGCGTACGGCTACCGCCTCCCCGTCCTGGAGCTCATCCGCACCGCCGAGGAGTCCCGCGTCGTCGGGCATCTGGGCCCGGACCTGCTCGGCCCGGACTGGGATCCGGAGGAGGCCGTCCGGCGGCTCGGCGCCGATCCGGAGCGCTCCCTCGGCGAGGCCCTGCTGGACCAGCGCAACCTGGCCGGCATCGGCAACGTGTACAAGTCGGAGCTGGCCTTCCTCGCCGCCGTCACCCCCTGGCTCCCGGTCGGCGAGCTCGCCCCGGAGGTCCCGGCCCGGCTGGTCGCCACGGCCCACCGGCTGCTCGACGCGAACAAGGACCGTCCGGACCGGCGCACCACGACCGCGCGCCGCCCGGGCACCCCGCTCCACGTCTACGGCCGCGAGGGCCGGCCCTGCCTCCGCTGCGGCACTCCGATCCGCAAGGCGGAGCTGGGCGACCGGGTCACGTACTGGTGCCCCGGCTGCCAGCGGGGACCCGACGGAAGCGGGGACGGAAAGCCCGGCGGAAGCGGCCACGGCAATTGACGGACCGTCAGATCCGGTCGTACGGTCCGGACATGACGACGACCCTCCCGGCATACGACCTGACCGGCCGCACCGCGTTCGTCACGGGTGCCGCGAGCGGCATCGGCCGCGCCGCCGCCGCCCTCCTCGCACGGGCCGGCGCCGCCGTCCACTGCGCCGACCGCGACGAGGACGGGCTCGAGGAGACCGCGGCCCTGATCGCCCGACAGGACGGCGTCGCGCACACCCACCCCCTGGACGTCACCGACCGGCCCGCGCTGGCGGCGGCCGTCCGCGCCGCCGGCCCGCTGCACGTCATGGCCGCCATCGCCGGGATCATGCACACGAGCACGGTCCTGGACACCCGGGACGAGGACTTCGACCGCGTCCTCGCAGTCAACTTCAAAGGCGTGCTCTACGCCTGCCAGGAGGCGGCCCGCTCGATGATCGACTCCGGCGTGCCCGGCTCGATCGTGACGATGGCCTCGGGCGCGATGGACACCGCCAGTCCGGGCCTGCTCTGCTACAGCGTCACCAAGGCGGCCGTCGTCCAGCTGACGAAGACCCTGGCGACGGAGGCGGGCCCGCACGGCATCCGGGTCAACGCGGTCGCCCCGGGCTGGATCCGCACCCCCATGACGGACCGCCACGAGCCGGCCGCCCAACTGCAGGCCGAGGCCGCGATGGTCCGTCACTCACCGCTGGGGCGGGTCGGCGAGGCCGAGGACATCGCGCACGCGGTCCTGCACCTCGCCTCCGACGCCTCCTCGTTCACGACCGGTCAGATCCTCCGCCCCAACGGCGGCGTCGCGATGCCCTGGTGACCGCGCTCCCGGCGGCCCTCCGACCGGTGACCCGCCGGGCGACGGCACCGGAGATCCCGGCCCCGGAGAAGACGCCGGAGGCCGCCGCGCCGCGCCGCCCCGACGAAGCCGCCACGTGCACCGGCAGCAGGCTCAGCCCCCAGCCGCCCGCGGCCACCGCCCCCTCCACCGGCCCGGTCTCGACCGGCACGAGCAGCAGGCGCAGCACCGCCCACCACCAGAGCCCTCCGGCCGCAAGGCCGCACGCCAGCAGAGCGAGCGTCACCAGCGGAACCCGTCGCCGTACCATGGCCGCCTCCTGCGGTCGACGCTAGACCGGCAGGATCACCCTGCGGGAGGGCGCACCGGTGGCAAACCCGGCGCACACGGCCCAGTCGGACGTCCCTCCCACCATGGCACGCCACCCCGGAACCCGGCATCTCAGGGAGAAGGCCCCGAACTGCCTCAAAACAAGACCGGAAATGGCACCGAAAACGAGAAAAGCCCCGGTCAGCGCCCTGCGAACAGGGCGCCGAGCGGGGCTTCACCCACTTCGGTTCAGGCAGCGACGACGTCCACCGCTTCCGCGGGTGCCTTGATGGTCACCCGCTCGGTGGGCACACCGGCCACCGACGTCACCGACACCGAATTGAGCATCGGGCGCACCGGTGTCGGCACCGGTTCGCTCGCCGCTGCCGACTCGGCCAGTTCGGCCAGTGACAGCTCGTCGCTCACTTCGCGCATGAGCTCGGACATCCGTACGTCCAGCGCGTCGCAGATCGCGGAGAGCAGTTCGGAGGAAGCCTCCTTCTGCCCCCGCTCCACCTCGGAGAGATAGCCGAGCGAGACTCGGGCGGACGAGGAGACTTCGCGCAGAGTACGGCCCTGGCGCTGGCGCTGCCGACGCAGCACGTCACCCAACAGGCGACGGAGCAGAATCATCGGTGGCTCCCTCCTCGGACCGCGTAGCCGCATCCTTCACGCCCCACCGTACCGCCTCGCGCTGCGGCCGTGCGGGGAGCGATGTCGTGTTCACTCAGGGCTGCAAACATCAATTCCCCCCGTTCTGTTCCGTATCCTGTGCCCGCGCATTTCCCGAGAGTTCCTCATGGAGCAGTTCCAGCACGCTCCGTACGCTCTCTCTACGGATTTCCTTGCGATCGCCGTTCAACCTCAACGAGACCACTTTCCCGGCGCGGGCGCTCGTCGTGGCCGGTCCCGCGACCGCCACGTAGACCGTTCCGACGGGTTGCCCGTCCTGCTCCGCGGGCCCCGCGACCCCGGTCGTCGAGATGCCCCAGTCGGCGCCGAGCCGGTCGCGGACACCGGCCGCCATCTGCAGCGCGACCTCGGGATCCACCGCTCCGCGCTCCGCGAGCAGGGCCGCGTCGACGCCCAGGAGCTCGTGCTTGAGCACCGTGGCGTAGGCGGTGACCGACCCCAGGAAGGAGACCGAGGAGCCGGGCGCCCCGGTGAGCTCGGCGGCCACGAGACCGCCCGTGAGCGACTCCGCGGCGGCCACCGTCTGCTCACGCTCCGCGAGCAGCGCCAGTACCCGGGCGGCCTCGCTCATCGCGTCGCCGTCTCCGACCGCGCGGCCGCCCGCTCCGCCGCGAGCCCCTTGCGCCGCAGGACGACCGCCTGTCGCACGTAGTCCAGACCGGTGACGACCGTCAGCACGACGGCCACCGCCATCACCCAGAAGCGGAGGGTGGCCAGCGGCCCGGTGAGCATGAGGACGTACATGCCGACGGCGGTGCCCTGGGCGAGCGTCTTCATCTTGCCGCCGCGGCTGGCGGGGATGACCCCGTGCCGGATGACCCAGAACCGCATCAGGGTGATGCCGAGCTCGCGGGCCAGGATGACCGAGGTCACCCACCAGGGGAGGTCCCCCAGTGCGGAGAGCGAGACGAGTCCGGCGGCCATGATCGCCTTGTCGGCGATGGGGTCGGCGATCTTCCCGAAGTCGGTGACCAGGTTGTACGTACGGGCGAGGTGCCCGTCGAAGACGTCCGTGATCATGGCTACCGCGAACGCCGCCCACGCCCAGGCCCGCCAGGCGGGGTCGTGCCCGCCGTCCTGGAGCAGCAGCACCACGAAGCCCGGCACGAGGACGAGCCGGATCATGGTGAGGATGTTCGCGATGTTCCACAGGCTGGCCTGGTTGACGGCCGCCGCGCCCAGCTTGCCGCGGGGCGCCGGCCTACCGGTCCCGCCCGTCGCGGATGCCGGGACTCCGGTCATCTGCCCGCCTCCTCGAAAAGACACTCGGCCACCAGGTCGACGCCCTCCGTGCCGACGGCCTTCGCCCTGACCATACGGCCCGGGGCCAGGTCGGGGCTCGTACCGTCGGCCGTGGTGAGAAACACCTGGCCGTCGGTCTCGGGCGCCTGGTGGGCGGCGCGGCCGATCCAGCCGTCCTCCTCGTCGAAGGACTCGACGAGTACTTCCAGGGTCTCCCCGAGGCGCTCCTCCGCGCGCTGCGCGGTGAGCTCCTCGGCGAGCCGGGAGAGGTGGGCGAGCCGCTCGTCGACGACGTCCTGGGCGAGCTTGTGCTCGTACGTGGCGGCCTCGGTGCCGTCCTCGTCGGAGTAGCCGAAGACGCCGATGGCGTCGAGGCGGGCGTGGGTGACGAAGCGTTCCAGCTCGGCGAAGTCCGCCTCGGTCTCGCCGGGGAAGCCGACGATGAAGTTGGACCTGGCACCGGCCGTGGGGGCCTTGGAGCGGATGGTCTCCAGGAGCTCCAGGAAGCGGTCGGTGTCGCCGAAGCGGCGCATGGCCCGCAGCACGTCCGGGGCGCTGTGCTGGAAGGACAGGTCGAAGTAGGGCACGACCTTCTCGGTCGACGTGAGGACGTCGATGAGGCCCGGGCGCATCTCGGCCGGCTGGAGGTAGCTGACGCGGACGCGCTCGATGCCGTCCACCGAGGCCAGCTCGGGCAGCAGGCTCTCCAGGAGGCGGATGTCGCCGAGGTCCTTGCCGTAGGAGGTGTTGTTCTCGGAGACCAGCATGACCTCCTTGACGCCCTGCTCGGCGAGCCAGCGCGTCTCGTTCAGCACGTCCGAGGGGCGGCGCGAGACGAAGGAGCCCCGGAAGGAGGGGATGGCGCAGAAGGAGCAGCGGCGGTCGCAGCCGGAGGCCAGCTTCACGGAGGCGACGGGGCTGGTGTCCAGGCGGCGGCGGAGGGGGGCGCGGGGGCCGGAGGCGGGCGCGATCCCCTCGGGCAGGTCGGCCGGGGCGTCGGTGGGCGCCTCCGCGGCGTCGCCGTGTCCCGGCAGGGCCACGGCCGCGGCGGCCTCCTGGCGCTCCACGGGGGACAGCGGCAGCAGCTTGCGCCGGTCACGCGGGGTGTGGGCCTCGACACTGCCACCGCTGAGGATGGTCTGGAGGCGGTTGGAGATGTCGGCGTAGTCGTCGAAGCCGAGGACGCCGTCGGCCTCCGGGAGGGCCTCGGCGAGCTCCTTGCCGTACCGCTCGGCCATGCAGCCGACGGCGACGACGGCCTGGGTCCTGCCGTGGTCCTTCAGATCATTGGCTTCGAGGAGGGCGTCGACGGAGTCCTTCTTGGCGGCCTCGACGAACCCACAGGTGTTGACGACGGCGACGTCCGCTTCCTCGGCGTTCTCGACGAGCTCCCAGCCGTCCGCTGCCAAGCGGCCTGCGAGCTCCTCCGAGTCCACCTCGTTACGGGCGCAGCCAAGAGTGACAAGGGCGACGGTACGGCGTTCGGGCATGGACTCAAGACTACTTCGTCCCGGCCGTTCCCCCGTCGCGCAGGGTTCACCTGCGCGACGGAGGTCACATCACGGGGCTCAGCCGGCCTCGGGGTCGCCCTTGGTGTAGCTGAGCCGCTCGACCTGGCCGGATTCGAACTTGTCGGCGAGCTTCTTGCCGTTCACGTAGAGCTCGATCGCACCGGCGTTGCCGAGGACCAGGTCCACGCGCTCCTCGTCCTGGAAGGTCTTGGACTCGCCCTTGAGGAGGAGACCGTCGAAGAGGAGCTTGCCGTCGTGCGCCTTGGCCGAGATCCAGCTCTTGTCGTCGATCGCGGAGAGCTTGACCGTGACCTTGTCCTGCGGGACCGCGGCGATCGCGCTCTCGGTGGGCTTGGGCGCGGCGGGCTTGACCGGCTTCGGCTTGGCCGCGGAGGTGGCCTTCTCCGGGGCGGGCGCCGGGCCGCCGTCGGCCGCGGTGGTCCCCTTGGGGGCCTCGTTGCCGTTGAACATCGTGAAGCCGACGAAACCGACGACGGCGACGATGGCCGCGACCATCGCGGCGGTCCAGTTGGGCCGGCGCGGCTCGGGGCGGATACGTTCCGCCTCGAAGAGCGGGGCGGCGGGGGTGGGCGTGGGGCGGCCGCCGTGCTCGGCGTCGTACTGCTCGATCAGCGGAGCCGGATCGAGGCCGACGGCGCGCGCGAGGGTACGGATGTGGCCGCGTGCGTAGACGTCGCCGCCACAGCGCGAGAAGTCGTCCTCCTCGATCGCGTGCACGATCGGAATCCGGACACGGGTGGAGGCACTGACCTCTTCGACGGTGAGACCGGCGGCGATTCGGGCCTGCTGGAGAGCGCGACCGATCGAGTCCCGGTCGTCTGCCGGGAAGGTCCGGTCGTCTTCGGGGGAGTTGCCGATGGACACGAGAGCGCCTTTCGAGCGTGTAGCCACCTGCTGGACGTTCAGTCTATGGGTGGTACGAAAGGGTGGGGCAACCGGGCGGGTGCTGTTTGTACGCCATGAGGCTGGGACATCCTGCTGTCCCTTCCTCCAACTTGACGTACGGCCAGGGGAAACGGTTGCCCACCGTTCCCTTACGAGTGAGTCTCGGGCTGATCTCGATCGGGTACCCGGCCCCGGAGGAGCCACACCCGACGGGCCCTACTCCCCCGACTCCCCCCGGATCACGGCGAGGACGCCGTCCAGTTCGTCCGGCTTGACGAGCACGTCCCGCGCCTTCGAACCCTCGCTCGGTCCGACGATGTTCCGCGACTCCATCAGGTCCATCAGCCGACCGGCCTTCGCGAAGCCCACGCGCAGCTTCCGCTGGAGCATCGAGGTGGAGCCGAACTGGGTCGAGACGACCAGCTCGGCGGCCTGGCACAGCAGGTCGAGGTCGTCGCCGATGTCCTCGTCGATCTCCTTCTTCTGCTTGGTGCCGACGGTGACGTCGTCCCGGAAGACGGGCGTCATCTGGTCCTTGCAGTGCTGCACGACGGCCGCGACCTCGGCCTCGGTGACGAACGCGCCCTGCATGCGGACGGGCTTGTTGGCGCCCATCGGCAGGAAGAGGCCGTCGCCCTTGCCGATGAGCTTCTCGGCGCCGGGCTGGTCCAGGATGACCCGGCTGTCGGCGAGCGAGGAGGTGGCGAACGCGAGCCGCGAGGGCACGTTCGCCTTGATCAGGCCGGTGACGACGTCCACGGACGGCCGCTGGGTGGCGAGCACGAGGTGGATGCCGGCGGCGCGGGCCAACTGGGTGATGCGGACGATCGAGTCCTCGACGTCGCGCGGCGCGACCATCATCAGGTCGGCCAGCTCGTCGACGATCACCAGGAGGTACGGGTACGGGTTGAGCTCGCGCTCGCTGCCCTCGGGCAGCTTGATCTTGCCGTCCCGGACGGCCTGGTTGAAGTCGTCGATGTGCCGGTAGCCGAAGGCGGCCAGGTCGTCGTAGCGCAGGTCCATCTCGCGCACGACCCACTGGAGCGCCTCGGCGGCCTTCTTGGGGTTGGTGATGATCGGGGTGATCAGGTGCGGGATGCCCTCGTAGGCGGTGAGCTCGACCCGCTTGGGGTCGACGAGCACCATCCGGACGTCCTCCGGGGTCGCCCTTATCATGATCGACGTGATCAGGCAGTTGATGCACGAGGACTTTCCGGAGCCCGTGGCACCGGCGACCAGGACGTGCGGCATCTTCGCCAGGTTGGCCATCACGTAGCCGCCCTCGACGTCCTTGCCGAGCGCGACCAGCATCGGGTGGTCGTCCCCGGCCGCGTCCGCGAGCCGCAGCACGTCCCCCAGGTTGACCATCTCGCGGTCGCTGTTCGGGATCTCGATGCCGACCGCGGACTTCCCGGGGATCGGCGAGATGATCCGCACGTCGGGCGAGGCCACGGCGTAGGCGATGTTCTTGGTCAGGGCCGTGATCTTCTCGACCTTCACGGCCGGGCCGAGCTCGACCTCGTACCGCGTGACCGTCGGACCGCGGGTGAAGCCGGTGACGGCCGCGTCGACCTTGAATTCGACGAAGACGTTGGAGAGCGCGTCGACGACCGCGTCGTTGGCGGCGCTGCGGGTCTTGCCGGGGCCGCCGCGCTCCAGGAGGTCGAGCGAGGGCAGGGAGTACGTGATGTCGCCCGCGAGCTGGAGCTGCTCGGCCCGGGGCGGCAGGTCGGTCGGCTCGGGCGCCGGCTTCGTCAGGTCGGGCACGCCACTGCCGGAACGGTCTCCTCCGCGGGCCGGCGGCACGGGCGCGGCCTTCTCGGCGGCGTCGGCGACCGAGGCGGCTGAAGCGGCCACGGCGGTGTTCCGCTCGGCGGTGACGTCCTTGGTCAGGTCGGCGACGATCGGCGAGGGCGGCATGCCGTTCAGCACGGCGCCGTCGAGCGCGGCGGCGGCCGCCGCGGCGACGTCCACCGGGTCCAGGCCGGAGCCGAAGTCGTCCCGCCCGGAGCTCCGGCGGGCCGCGCGGCCGCGCCGCCCCGCCGGCTCCGCCCCGGCCCCCTGCTTGACCGGCTCGCCGG
>NZ_JAINVG010000220.1 GCF_020400725.1 Streptomyces sp. NK15101
TGGCCGGAGCCGAACAGCTCGCCGACCGTCTTCATGCCGTCCAGGAGGGTCTCGTTGACGATGTCGAGGGCCGGGCGGGTCTCCAGGGCCTCGTCGAGGTCCGCCTCCAGGCCGTTCTTCTCG
Organism: Streptomyces sp. NK15101; assembly: GCF_020400725.1. Taxonomy (GTDB): domain Bacteria; phylum Actinomycetota; class Actinomycetes; order Streptomycetales; family Streptomycetaceae; genus Streptomyces. The sequence goes on from NZ_JAINVG010000220.1 coordinate 124, forward strand.
CCGTCGACGATCCGCCGCTTGAGCCGCTCCTCCAGCGGCAGGGCGAGGAGCTCCTCCGCCTTGCCGGCCTTGAGCGACTTGGTGGTGGCGCCCTCGAAGAGGGCCATCAGCTTCTGCAGCGGGTCGTAGCCCTCGGCGCGCCGGTCGTAGATCAGGTCGAGGGCGGTGGTGACCTGCTCCTCGTCGAACCGGGCGATGGGCAGGATCTTCGAGGCGTGCACGATCGCCGAGTCCAGGCCCGCCTTCACGCACTCGTCGAGGAAGACCGAGTTCAGCAGGATGCGGGCGGCGGGATTCAGGCCGAAGGAGATGTTCGACAGACCCAGCGTCGTCTGCACCTCG
>NZ_JAINVG010000221.1 GCF_020400725.1 Streptomyces sp. NK15101
GCGCAGGCCGCAGGCGCAACGCCGGGCGATGATGGGGGCATGTCCGATCGTGACGACTTCCTGGCGTGGGTCAGGACCGCGTTGTACGAGGCGGAGGCCGCGCTGCACAACGGCGACGCCGCTCCCCGACGTGCGCTCTGGTCGCGCACCGAGCCGGTGAGCGTCCTGGGAGCGTGGCGCAGCGCCGTGGGCCGCGAGGAGCTCGACGCCCTGTTCACCGGCCTCGCGAAGACCTTCTCCGACTGCACGTCGTACGCGTTCGAGCTGCAGGCCTACGACGTCAGGGGCGACATGGCCTACACCGTCGGCCTGGAACACACCTCCGCCTCCGTGGACGGGCAGCCCCGTACGTACACGCTGCGTGCCACCCAGGTGTACCGCAGGGAAGACGGCGCCTGGCGGGTCGCCCACCGGCACGCCGACACCGTGACCGGCT
>NZ_JAINVG010000222.1 GCF_020400725.1 Streptomyces sp. NK15101
ACGTTGCCGCAGACCACCTTCGCGGTGTCGTTGACCTTGTAGGACTCGCCCGAGCCGGTGGTGGTGATCATGCCCTTCTGGAGGGTCTCGAAGGAGCCGTTCTCCAGCTGCTTCGGGGTGAGCTTCTGGCCGACGACGTGGTAGGTCAGGATCTTGGTGAGCATGTCCTTGTCGGCGAGGACCTTGTCCAGATCGGCCTTCGGAATCTTCGCGAAGGCGTCGTTGGTCGGCGCGAAGACCGTGATGTTCTCGGCGCTGTTGAGCGTGTCGACGAGCCCGGCCTGCTTGACCGCGGTGACCAGGGTGGACAGGGCCGGGTTGTTGGACGCGGCGGTGGCGACCGGGTCCTTGGCCATGCCGTCGAAGGAGCCCGCGCCCTCCTTGGGCACGCCGGCGCAGGCCGGGCCGAAGGGCT
>NZ_JAINVG010000223.1 GCF_020400725.1 Streptomyces sp. NK15101
GCGCTCACGCCGTTCAGCCTCGTGCCGGCCTGCTCGTGCTCGTCGTGCTCGATGTGGAAGCCCTTGCCCTTGCCGCCACCGCCACCGCCGCTTCCGGCGGAGGCGAGGTTCAGGCCCTCCTTGGCCCCCTGCACCCCCTCGTCGAAGCCGTCCTTGCCGGCCTGCTTCGTCCGGTCGAGGTCCACGCCGTTCTGCACGCCCAGCGCGTCCATGCCCACCTGGACCACCAGGTCCGCCGCCATGTTCTCCAGCGCGGCCACGACCGGCTCGGTCATCACCGAGACGACGTGACCGACCGCCTCCTCCATCGCGGCCGTGATCAGCTTCAGCAACTGCTTCTTCGTGAAGGCGATCGCGCCCGCGCCGAGCAGCGCGGACAGACCACCGGTCACCGGTATCAGCGCCAGGGC
>NZ_JAINVG010000224.1 GCF_020400725.1 Streptomyces sp. NK15101
GACGTGGCGCTGGTCGCCCGGCCCGGTGAGACCACCGCGATCATCGGTTCGACGGGCAGCGGCAAGTCGACGCTGCTCGGGCTGGTGCCCCGGCTCTTCGACGCCACCGGCGGCGAGGTCCTCGTCGACGGCGTCGACGTGCGGAAGCTCGACCCGGCCCTGATGGCGAAGACCGTCGGACTCGTCCCGCAGAAGCCGTACCTGTTCTCCGGGACGGTGGCCACCAACCTGCGGTACGGCAAGCCCGACGCCACCGACGAGGAGCTCTGGCACGCCCTGGAGGTCGCCCAGGCCGCCGACTTCGTACGGAAACTGGAACACGGCCTGAACGCCCCGATCGCGCAGGGCGGCACCAACGTCTCCGGCGG
>NZ_JAINVG010000225.1 GCF_020400725.1 Streptomyces sp. NK15101
GGTCGCCGGTCATGGCGTCCTCGGTGGGCGTCGTGCTGGTCTGTGCCTGGTCGTCCGCCGCGCTCGACGGTGCGGCCTTGGTGCCGCTGTCGGAGTCCGAGCACGCGGCAAGGGAAAGGGGCAGCAGGGCTGCTGCGGCGACGGCGATGGCGGTACGGCGGAACTTCGTGCTGCTCATGATCAGTTGCTCCTTGAAAAGGCTTCTTCTACGGGGGGTTGACCTGGTTGATTGCAGTGCCCGGACACGAGTAATCAGTCATGCCCGGGTGGTCTAGGGGACGGTGACGAAGACGCTGTGCCGGCCGCTCGCTCCGTCGGGGACGGTGCGGGC
>NZ_JAINVG010000226.1 GCF_020400725.1 Streptomyces sp. NK15101
CGTCCGTCGTCATCGCGTCGTCCGCCGGGGTGCTCGCGTCCGTCTTCGCCTCGTCCCCGGCGGCCGCGGTGGGGGCGGCCTTGGTGTCGCTGCCGGAGTCGGAGCAGGCCGCCAGGGAGAAGGGCAGCAGGGCTGCCGCGGCGACGGCGATCGCGGTACGGCGGATCTTGATGCTGTTCATGTTCTTCACTCCTCGAAGAGCTGTCAGGAAGGGTTGGGACAGGCGTGGGTCGTGCTGCCGGGGCCGGCCCGCCGGCCGGTCCCCGGGGGTCTAGGGGACGGTGACGAAGACGCTGTGCCGGCCGCTCGCTCCGTCGGGGACGGTGCGGGT
>NZ_JAINVG010000227.1 GCF_020400725.1 Streptomyces sp. NK15101
GGCGGGAATGCGCAAAGGATTCGGGGCGGAATCGTCGCGCAACTCCGGCGCGGCGCAACCGAATTGGGAAACAGGTCTCGGGGAAACTCAGTGGGGAATTCCGAAGGAATTCGTAAACGAATTCAGGTGCGAAGCACCTGCGCGTCGCGGCTCCGCAGGAGACCGGCGCGCAGGTGCTTCGCACCTGAATTCGTTTACGAATTCCTTCGGAATTCCCCACTGAGTTTCCCCGGGACCTGTTTCCCAATTCGGTTGCGCCGCGCCGGAGTTGCGCGACGATTCCGCCCCGAATCCTTTGCGCATTCCCGCT
>NZ_JAINVG010000228.1 GCF_020400725.1 Streptomyces sp. NK15101
TGCCGAACGGCACCAGGGCGGGGCGGCTGCCGGTCTGGCCCCGACGGCTGCTGATCGACGGCATACGGTTCCGGGTCCGGACCGGGGTTCCGTGGCGGGACGTGCCCGTCGCGTACGGACCGTGGGGTCGGACCGGTGCTGGGAAGGTCCGCGTGCCCCGCATCGGGCCGGGCCGGCCACGCGTCCGTCCCGACCGGGTGCGGGCCGGCAAGGCGTACGCCTCCCGCAGGAACCGCGCCTACCTGTGTCGCCGCGGGATCCGCCGCACCATCCCGGACAAGGCCGACCAGGTGCG
>NZ_JAINVG010000229.1 GCF_020400725.1 Streptomyces sp. NK15101
GCCTCGTGCGCCCCTCGGCCCGCTACACGGGCCCCGGCCACCGGGACCCGCGCGAGGTCGAGGGGTACGCCGACATCACCGGCTAGGACCCGTCCCGCACAACCTTCCGCGCCGCCACGGAGGCGAACGGGTGCACGGGGAAGCGCAAGGCGCTTCCCGCAGCACCAGAGGCTCCGCTTCCGGGGGCGAGGAGGATTTCGTGGCACGTG
>NZ_JAINVG010000023.1 GCF_020400725.1 Streptomyces sp. NK15101
GCGGCCCTCGCCGCGGCCGACGGCTGGCCCGCGTACCGCACGGACCCGGGGCTGCCCCGGGTCGCGGGCAACGATCCGCTGCTCCTGGGCGGGCAGGGCGCCGCGTACTACAGCAGCCACACCCCGGCGGTCCTGACGGGGACGCTGACCGCGCTCGGCGGCGGCTGGACCTCGCGCGGCCGGAACCTGCTGAGCCTGGACAACCCGGTGACGGACGCGCTGTTCGGCGTGGGCGCGCGGTGGCGGGACGGCGAGGTGGTCCGCACGGACACGTATCTGCCGCTCGTGACGGTGCGGCCCGCGGGCCCGCCCCCGGTCTACGGCCCGTCGCCCTTCCGCAACCAGGAACTCCTGCTCGGTGCCCGGGTGTACGGGGCTCCGCGCGCGGGCGCCTGCCCAGCCGGCACGGAGGTCTTCCTCTGGGCCCCCGACACCACGGGCACGGCCCGCCTCGGCGAGAACGCCCCGGTGCGCCTCCTCGGCGGCGGCCCGAAGCGCCGCGCGGCCCTGACCTCGCTGGGCGTCCAGCGGGTGCCCGGCCTGAAGCCGGTCCTGCCGGGGCCGGGCGAGCTGGGCTGTCTGGACCACGGCCGCCTCCGCTCGGCGGTGAAGGCCCTGCGCGCCCGCGCGGCGACCTCGGTCCGCGTCACCCCGGACGGCATACGGGCCGCCCTCCCGCCGGGCGGGGGCACGGCGGTCGTCGCGGCGCCCCGCATCGCGGGCTGGCACTGCGACGGAGCCGAACCCGTCCCGTACGGCGGTCTCCTCGCCGTCCCGGCCCGGGACGGGAAGCTCTCCTGCGCGTTCCGCCCGCCGGGCCTGCGGGCGGGCCTGGCGACGGGGGCGGCGGCGCTGGGGCTCCTGGGGGTGGTCCTGGTGCGCGTCAGGAGGAGGCGATCGCCGCGGTGACGGCCCCGCCGTCCGCGCGGCGAAGGACGCGGACGGCGTGAATCACCCGCCCGCCCCGCCGAACACGGCCTCCCAGCGGACCTCGCCGTCCTGTTCCTCGCCGGTCGGCGCCAGGCCGGCGGCGCGGGCGACGGCGGCGGAGGCCGCGTGGTCGGGGTGGACGTGGGCGACGACGGTGCGGACGCCCCGCTCCACGAGCAGCCCGACGAGCCCCTCGGCGGCCTCGCGGGCGATCCCCCGTCCCTGCCAGTCCGTCCCGGTCACCCAGGCGACCTCGGCGGTCCGCCCGCCGTCGGTGACCGTCGCCTGCACGGTCCCGGCGAGCCGGTCCTCGGCGCGGAGCCGCACCACCCAGTTGCACCAGACGACCGCCGGGTCGGGCGACCCGGCGACCAGCCGCTCGTACCGGGCGCGCAGCTCGGGCGCGGTGAGCGGGGCGCCGCCGATGAAGGCGTGGAGGGCGGGGTCGGCGAGGACCCCGGCCATCTCGCCGGCGTGCGCGACGGCGAGCGGCACGAGGTCGAGCCGCCGTGTCCGTACGGTCGCGGACGTGAAGTCCCCGGCGCCTCCCGTCCGTTCGTTCCTCATGCGCCGGGTTCCCCCAGGAAGCCCGGATCCGTCCCGTCGAACTGCCGGGCCGTCTCGCGTCCGAGCCCGAGCAGCTGCCCCAGGGGGACGACCGCGCGGCTGGTCGCGCCCAGGTCCTGGTGCGCCTCGGCGGACCACAGGGGCGGGTAGAGGCTGAGCCCCTCCCCGCCGGTGAGGCCGGGCACCTCCTCCCGCCAGCCGGGCCAGCGCAGCCCTTCGTAGAACTCCTCGGTGCCCCCGGCGAGCACCCAGGACAGCCAGGCCCCGTACCCGGCGCCGATCGCGTCCCAGCGCAGCGAGTCGGGCGCGAAGTAGACCATCTCGCCGGGCCTGCCCGGCAGTCCGGTCTCCTCCTCCGTGCCGCCCTGGATCGCGAAGGCCCCGCCGAGCACGTCGTGCGCGACGACGAGTCCGGCGGCGGGCCGCCAGGCGGGGTCGGGCTCGGCGGGGTAGCCGTTGACCCGGGCGAGGCCGGGCAGGCGCCGGTCGTTGTGGGCGGCCGGGCTGCCGTACACGCGCAGCCAGCCGTCGTCGACGAGGGCCCCGCCGGTGCGGAAGAGGAACGCGCCCAGGTACGAACGGACGGTGACCTGCGTCTGGAGGAGCGTGGCCGCCCCCTGCTCCGGGTCGGCGTCCAGCACCTCGACGGGCACCTTCGCCGTTCGCAGCTCCTCTTCGAGCAGCGGCCACGCCGGGTCCTCGACCTCGGTCAGTTCGCTCAGTCCACGCAGTTCTCGCACCTTCGCATCGTCGCACGCGCCGCTCCGTCGCCCGACGGCGCTCCGTTGCCCGACGGCGCTTCCGGAGGTATCTTGCATTGCATGGTTCCTGGCGAAGCAAGATCAGAGGCGTCCGGAAAGGTCGCCAGTCAGCTGCGCAAGGGCGTACTGGAGTACTGCGTCCTCGCCCTGCTGCGCGACGGTCCGCGCTACGGCGTCGAGCTCCTCGACGAGCTGGCCGCCGTCAGCGTCATGACCACCAGCCAGGGAACGATCTATCCCCTGCTGTCCCGGCTTCGCCGCGACGGGCTCGTCGACACCGAACTGCGCGAGTCGGCCACCGGCCCCGCCCGCCGCTACTACACGCTCACCGCGCCCGGCAGGACCGCGCTCGCCGAGTTCGCCGAGAGCTGGCCGCGCTTCCGCGACGGCGTCGACCACTTCCTGACCGCACCCCACGGAGGCTCCGCATGACCGGCACCGAACACCCCCTCGTGACCGACTACCTGGCCACGATCGAGCGGGAGGCCTCCTTCCTGCCCGCGGGGCGCCGTGAAGAACTCCTCGCCGACCTGCGCGAACACCTCGCGGTCGCCGTCGGGGAGGAGCAGGACCCGGAGGCCGTCCGCACGGCGCTCGAACGGCTCGGCAGCCCCTCGGCCATCGTGGCCGCCGCCCGCGCGGAGGAGCCCGAGACCCCGGCCGCGACCGCCGCCGCCTCCCCGAAGGCCCAGTCCCGGACGCGGAACACCGTCACCGCCGTCCTGCTCGGCACCACGGGACTCGCCGGCCTCGCCGGCTCCCTCCCCGTCGTGGCCGCCCTGATCGTGGGCCTCGTCCTGCTGTGGACGTCCGACGCGTGGGACCGGGGCACCAAGGTCCTGGCGACCGCCCTCACCCTCGCGACACCGGTCGTGGTCGCCCTCGGCGCCTTCCTCCTGGCCGCCCGCTTCGGCCCGACGGAGCTGCTCGCCGTCCTCGCCGTGGGCATCGCCCTGCCGGCCACGGCGGCGGTGCGCCTGCTCCGCACCCGGCCCGGGGCGGTCTGACCAGGGGCGGGGCCCGGAAGGGCCACCCGTCCCCCGAGCAAGATCATCACGGGTGCAGAATGACCCGTATGACCCTGTCGAACACACCGAAGACGGCCACGATCGACGACGCTCGCATGGTCGGCCGCACCCTGGCCTCCGCCTTCGGCGACGACCCGATGATGCGCTGGTTCTTCCCCGACGACGCCTCTCGCGAGGCGGGCCTCGACCGCTACTTCACGACCCTCTTCACCCGGCAGTACGGCCTCCACGGCGTCTGCGAGCGGACCGGCTCGGCCGCCGCCTTCTGGGTCTCGCCCGAGGGCGCGGACAAGGCCGTCCCCGACGCGGAGACCGTTCAGCAGCTCGTGGAGATCCTCGGCGACCGCGCCCCGGTCTTCCGGGAGGCCGTCATGGCGGCCGCCGAGCACGGGCCGACCGAACCCCACTGGTACCTCGCCGTCATCGGCGCCGATCCCGCCGCCCGGGGCCTGGGCCACGGCTCCGCCCTGCTCCGCTCGGGCCTCGCCAAGGCCGACGCGGCGGGCCTGCCGGTCTACCTGGAGTCCTCCAAGCCGGACAACCTGCCGGTCTACGAGCACTTCGGCTTCAGGGTCCGCGACGAGTTCTCCCTGCCGGGCGGCGGCCCCGTCCTGTGGTCCATGAAGCGCGACCCGCGGGGCGCCTGACGCCCGGGGCGCCCGACGCCGTTCACCGGAAGGCCCCGCCCGCGCGGGGCCTCCGGCACGTGCTCAGTCGAGGCAGAACTCGTTGCCCTCGATGTCCTGCATGTTGATGCAGGACTCGTTCTCCCCGTCGGCGTACAGCGTCTTCAGGTGCGTCGCGCCGAGCGCGACCAGGCGCTCGCACTCGGCCTCCAGGACGGCGAGGCGCTCGTCGCCCACGAGGCCCTTTCCGGCGCGCACGTCGAGGTGGACCCGGTTCTTGACGGCCTTGCCCTCGGGGACGCGCTGGAAGAGCACGCGCGGACCCGCGCCCGTGGGGTCGGAACACGCGAAGTAGACGGGCTGCTCCTCGCGCGGCAGCGACCGGTGGTACTCCGACCAGGTGGTGAACCCCTCGGGAACCGGCGGGACGACGTACCCCAGCACCTCGCACCAGAACTCGGCGAGGCGGGCGGGCTCCGCGCAGTCGATGGTGACCTGGATTTCCTTGATCGATGCCATCGGGCCACCGTAGCAAGGCGGCCCGACGGCACTCATTCCCTTTTCGGGACGACGGGTTCAGGCGCTCGTCAGGATCACCAGCCGCTGCGTCGCCCGCGTCATCGCCACGTAGCGGTCGACCGCGCCCTCGACGCCCTCGCCGAAGGACCGCGGGTCGACGAGGACGACCAGGTCGAACTCCAGTCCCTTCGAGAGCGACGAGGTGAGCGAGCGGACGCGGGGGCGCTCGCGGAAGGCGGGGGCGCCGATGACGCAGGCGACGCCTTCGGCGTTCTCGGCGAGCCAGGTGTCGAGGATCTCCTCCAGGTCGGCGACCGGGGCGTGGGTGACCGGGACGCCGTTGCCGCGGACGGACGTCGGCACGTTGGCGTCCGGGAGCGCGGCGCGGATGACCGGCTCGGCCTCCGCCATGACCTCTTCCGGCGTGCGGTAGTTGATGCTCAGGGACGTCATCTCGATGCGGTCGAAGCCGGCCCGCTCCAGGCGATCCCGCCACGACTCGGTGAAGCCGTGCCGGGCCTGGGCGCGGTCGCCGACGATCGTGAAGCTCTTCGACGGGCAGCGGAGCAGCAGCATCTGCCATTCCGCGTCGGTCAGTTCCTGCGCCTCGTCCACCACGATGTGCGCGAACGGGCCGTCGAGCGGCTCCTGTTCGGCGGCCGGCAGGGCGTCCTCGTCGATCAGGCTGTCCTGGAGGTCCTTGCCCCGCAGCATCGTGACCGCGCCCTCTCCGTCGGCGTCGGCCGCGACGATGCTGTCGATGACGCCGGCCATGCGCTCGCGTTCGGCGGCGACGGTGGCCTTGCGCCGCAGCTTGAGCCGGGCCGTCCGCGGGTCGCCGAGCCGCTGCCGGGCCGCGTCCAGGAGCGGCAGGTCCGAGACCGTCCAGGCCTGGGCGTCCGCGCGCCGCAGCCGCCTCACCTCGTCGGGGGTCAGCCAGGGCGCGCACATCCGCAGGTACGCGGGGACCGTCCACAGGTCGCCGACGAGGTCGGCCGCCTCCAGCATCGGCCAGGCGCCGTTGAGGGCGCCGGTCAGCTCCCGGTCCTGGCGCAGCGACCTGCGGAACTGCTCCTCCGGGATCTCCTCGCCGTCGTACTTGTCGAGGAGGAGCGAGACCAGGTGCTCCCAGATCTGCTCGCGGGCCTCGTTGTGCGGGGTCCCCGGCTCCACCGCGTCGAAGGCCTCCGCCCAGTCGGCGGCGGTCAGCGGGATGTCCGACCAGTGGGTGGAGACGGTCATGCCCTCGGTGGGCGGCTCCTCGTAGAACGCGACGGCCTTCTCGATGGCCATGACCATGTCCCGCGAGGACTTCAGGCGGGCGACCTCCGGGTCGGTCTCGGCCGTCGCCTTCGCGCCCTCGGCGACCAGGTCGCGCACGGTGCAGGTCCGCACGCCCTCCTCGCCGAGGCTCGGCAGGACGTCGGCGACGTAGTTCAGGTAGGGCTGGTGCGGGCCGACGAAGAGCACGCCGCCCCGGCGGTGCCCGAGGCGCGGGTCGGAGTAGAGGAGGTGCGCGGTGCGGTGCAGGGCGACGACCGTCTTTCCGGTGCCGGGGCCGCCGTCGACGACGAGGGCGCCGCGCGAGCCGGCGCGGATGATGGCGTCCTGGTCGGACTGGATGGTCGCGAGCACGTCCCTCATGCGGGACGAGCGGTTGCCGCCCAGGCTGGCGATGAAGGCGGACTGGTCGTCGAGCGCGGCGTGCCCTTCGAGGCCCTCGGCGGTGAAGACCTCGTCCCAGTAGTCCGTGATCCGGCCGCCGGACCAGCGGTAGCGGCGGCGGCTCGCCAGGCCCATGGGGGTGGCGTGCGTGGCCGCGAAGAACGGTTCGGCCGCGGGGGAGCGCCAGTCGACGAGCAGCCGGCGGCCGGTGCCGTCGGTGAGGCCGAGGCGCCCGATGTAGAGGGGTTCGGGGTCGTCCGTGCCGACCACGCGGCCCAGGCACAGGTCCAGGCCGAAGCGGCGCAGGGTCCGCAGGCGGCCGGAGAGCCGGTGGATCTCCGCGTCCCGGTCCATCGCCTCCCGGCCGATCCCGCCGGGCGCCTTCCGCTCGGCGTCGAGGCGTGCCGACAGTTCGGCGATCGTCTCGTCGAGGCACCGCGCGACGGCCGCGAAGTGCTGCTCGTCCGCGGCGACGAGCGCCGGGGCGGCCTTGGGAGAGAGGTTGCCGGAGAGGTCGAACACACCGGCAGCAAGGGACGTCATGTCGTGAATACCCCGTTTTCATACATCTTCTGGCTTCGAGCAGCGATTGTGCGCCACGGAGGGGGCCTTGCCGCAAGGCCCCCTCTGCGCTATACGTTGAAACAGCGGAAAGGGCCGGAACCCATCGGGTTCCGGCCCTTCGCCGTTCCTGCGGGGCGCGCGACTACTTCGCGGCGACCTCTTCCAGGCAGAGGACGAACTTGTCCGAGCCCAGCTGCTGCGCGAGGGCGGAGAGCTCCTCACCGCACTTGTTCACGTCGAAGGTGTCGTCGACGACCTTGACCACCTTGAACAGGTCGGGCTTGCCGGAGGAGCAGTCGACGGTGTCGACCTTGGGGTCGTTGTCGGGGCCGCTGACCGTGACGCACTCGCCGGCCTCGGCGTGCACCGGGGCCTCGCCCGTGAGGTGCGGGAGGCCGACCTTCACGGCGACGGCGATGACGATCGCGATGAGGATGCCGCCGACCTTCTTCAGGAGGGCACCGCCCTTCTTCGCGGGGGCGGCAGGCTGCTGCTCGGGAGTGAAGGGCGCGGACGGCGTCGTCATGTGGAATTCCTTGGGGGACGCGGACATGATCAGACGCGAACATTACATGCGCCAAAACCGGCAAAAAGGATCATGAAGATCCACTGCGCGATCAGTTGTCGAGTCGTGACCCTGCCGTCCCGTCAGGTTCACCACCGGCGCGCCTCCTGGCCCCTCAGGGCCGCGGCCCCAGCTGCCGCTGGTGGTCGAGCGCCCGCCGCAGATCCACCGGAAGCGGGTGATACGGACCGTAGGCGCGCTCCGCGTCGAACAGCAGCCGCTGGAGCTCCTCCTGGCCGGCCGCGTGCTCGCCCGCCGCCAGGAGCAGCAGCCCGATCCGCTGCCGGATGTCGAAGGACCGCTCCGGGTCCCGCTCGTAGTACGGCAGGACCGCCCGGAACTCCCCGAGCGCGGCGGCCGTCTCCCCCAACTGCTCCAGGCACAGGGCCGCGTCGTAGCGGAACTGCAGGAACTGCGGGTCCGCCGGGCCCGCCTCCGCGCCGCGGTCCTCCGCGAGCCGGCGCAGCTCCGGCAGCGCGCTCCGGTACTGGCCGTCGTCCATGAGCGTCGACGCGTACTGCTTGCGCAGGATCCGGACGACCGGCGACCGCTCGCCGTGCTCGGCCGCCGCGGCGGGCAGGATGGCGCCGAGCATGTCCACGGCCTGGGTGAGCGAGCCCTCCGCGAGCAGCCGCTTCACCTCGTCCACGGCCGCGGCCACGTCGGGACGCGCGGGCTGCGGCCCGCTCCCGTACACCCGGGGGTCGGTACGGGGATCGGCCCGCGGGCGCGGGGGCGCCGCCGGGACCGGCGGGACCGTCACGGCCCTCGCCGTCGCGCGGTCCGGCCAGGGCGCGTGCGGGCGCAGGAACGGCCGGGTCGGGTCCATCGGCCCCGTCGGGGCCCCGCGCGCCGGGAGCAGCGGCAGCAGGTGCTCGTACGCCTCGTGCGCGCCGGACGGCCGGGCCTGCGGGTCCTTGGCGAGCAGCCGCAGGACCAGCGCTTCGAGCGCCTCGGGGATCTCGGGCCGCAGCTGCCGGAGCGGCGCGGGCGGCTCGTACAGGTGACGGTGCAGCACGCCGAGGGCGGTGGAGCCCGCGAACGGCACGTTCCCGCTGAGGAGTTCGTGGAGCAGCACGCCCAGCGCGTACAGGTCGGTGGACGGGCCGACGGCGCCGCCCATGGCCTGCTCCGGCGCCATGTACGCCGGGCTGCCGATGGGCGAGCCGGTGTGCGTGAGCCGGGTGGTGTCCGTGTCCAGGACGGAGGCGACGCCGAGGTCGAGGACGGTCACGGTGCCGTCCGGGCGGATCATCACGTTCCGCGGCTTGAGGTCGCGGTGCACGATCGGCACCGCGTGCACGGCGGCGAGCACCGCGCAGAGCTGGGCGGCGACGCTGACCGCCCACTCCCAGGGGTACGGGTCGTGCTCGGCGAGGTGGTCGGCGAGGTCCGCGCCCTCCACGTACTGCATGACGAGGTACAGGTCGTCGCCGTCGCTGCCCGCGTCGTGCACGGTCACCAGGCCGGGGTGGTCGACCTGCGCGGTCACCCGGCACTCGCGCACGAAGCGGCGCCGCAGCTCCTCCGCCGCGGTGGCGGGGCCCGTCATGGTGGCCGGCCTGAGCAGCTTCACCGCGACCCGGCGGTCGAGGCGTCCGTCGTACGCCGTCCAGACCTGACCCATCCCGCCCTGGCCGATGACGGTGGCGAGCTCGTAACGCCCGCCGACGACCCGCCCGTTCACCTGCCGCCTTCGCCTTCCCCGGCGTGCCCGGGGTCCTTCCGGAGCAGGTCGCTCAGCTCGTCGAGCTCGGCGCGGACCTGGTCGATCCGGGGCCCCTGCCCGGCGGCCGGCCGGGGCGGCGGGGGCGCCTGGACGGGCGGGCGCGGAATCGAGCCCTGGACCGGGTGCGGCACCGTGACCTCGCCCGGCGGAGGGCCGTAGCCGGGAGCGGCGTACGGATACGGCGGCGCCCCCGCGGACGGAACCATGATCACGACCGGGGCGGGCTGGTGGTGACGGATGTCGACCACCAGGAAGTAGCAGGCCACGAGCGCCATCTGCACGAGGAGGACCACCATGCCGGCGGTGTTCATCCACGTGCCGGCGAACCGCTGCTCCAGCGGCACCACACAGGCGATGTTGAGGACCAGCTGCCCCCAGAAGAGCGCCCAGTCCCGACCGGCACGCCGCATGATCGCGATCCGCAGCATGGCGACCCAGGCGAGGAACCCCAGGGACAGGATCACCAGGACCGTGATGAGCACACGGACGGTGATCGTGGCCGCCGACGGGCCGGCGGGCCGCGGCGGTACGGGTGTGGGCACCTGGCCGTACATACGACGCTCCCCCAGACGGATGATCAGGCTAAGAGGATAGGACGGTCTTCACCGCGTCTCCACGCCCCTGTCGTCACCCGGGCTCCACGCTCCCGTCGGCGAGACCGTCGTACAGGCCCTGGACGAGCTGCTCGCCGAGGCGGACGGCGAGACGCAGGGCCTCCTCGAACTCCGCGAGGGACTTGAAGTGGGCGCCGTGGCGGCGCTGGTCGGCGAGGGGCAGCCGGGGCAACTGGAGGCGGCGCACGTCGAGCCGGGTCGCGGTCGAGGCGAAGCTGCTCGCCTGCCGGTTGTTGGCGGTGCCGCGCAGGAAACCGGCGAGGAACCAGGGGTCGAGGGCGGCCGGATCGGGCCGCAGCAGCTGGAGGTTGCGGCCGAGCGCGGCACCGGCCGTGGCCGCGTCCACGACGCGGGCCACGGAGCCTCCGCCGAGTACGGGGACGACGACATCGCCCTCGGCGACGAGAACGGGCTCCTCGGCCGGGCCGCCGCCGGGGAGGGTTCCGGAGGGGGCGCCGCCGGACAGGACGTCGTACTCGGTGAGGACGGTGACGACGTCGCCGCCCTCGGGGGCCGTGCCCGCGCCGCCGCCGCGGAGCTGGAGGGCGCCGGTACGGGCCAGTTCGCCGACGGTCGTGAGCGGGCGGGGCCCGGAGCGCGCGGGGACGGGATTCGGGGCGAGCCCCTGCGTGCGGCGCAGCGTCTCGTCCAGGCGGTCGCGGACGAGGGCGAGCTCGGGGGCGGTGCCGCCGGCGGCGGGGGCCGTCAGATAGCGGGCGGGGGCGAGGTCGACCTCGTCGTCGAGGAGTTCGATGACGGGGACGGCGCGGGCCACGGACTCCTCGCCGCCCCGGGCCGCCCAGGCGTCGAGGACCGTGTTCCGCAGGGTGGTCCAGGGAAGCTTGTCGCGGCCGGCGTCGGGGACGAGCCCGGCGGTGTCCACGAACAGGGTCTCCGCCGGGGGCCGCTGTCCGGCGCCGGGCCGGACGAGGACCCAGAGGTGGAGCGGGATGCCGTACGGGGGCGCGGCGCCGGCCGGGAGGGCGACCACGGCGCGGAGCGCGCCGCGGCGCAGGAGGTCGGCGCGGATGCGGCGGCCGGAGCGGCGGGAGGCGACGGCGGGCGGCATGAGGAGGACCGCGGTCCCGCCGTCACGGAGTCGGGCGAGGGCGTGCTGCACCCAGGCCAGCTCGGATTCCGTGCGGGCCGGGAAGCCGTACTCCCAGCGCGGGTCGTAGGCGAGCTCGTCGTGGCCCCAGGCCCGTTCGTTGAACGGGGGGTGGCACAGGACGGCGTCGGCCGCCAGGTCCGGGAAGGCGTCGGCGCGGAGGGTGTCGGCGGTGGCGCAGCGGATGTCGGCGTCGCCGTGGAGGGCCAGCCGCAGGGCGGTGAGGGCGGCCAGGTCGGGGTCGGTGTCCTGGGCGTACAGCGCGGCGGGGTGCGGGACGGCACGCAGCAGGCCGCCGGTGCCGGAGGCCGGATCGACGACGGTGGCGAGGGGGCGGCCGTCGGGGGCCGCGGCGGCGGCGAGCTCCGCCATGAGCTCGGCGAGCGGGGGCGGGGTGAGCGTGTACTGACGCGGGTTGGCGTCCAGGTGGCGGCCGAGCAGGAACTCGAAGGCCTGCCGCGCGCCGCCCAGCTCGACCGCCAGCTCGACGGCGGCGCGGAGCAGGGGGACGGCGGGGGCCGTCTCGGCCGGGGCGGGGGTGCGGACGGCCCTCGGCGCGCCGAAGCGGGCGGTGAGGACGTCTTCGAGGGCGTCGGGCAGGGCCTCGGCGAGCCGGGCGTCGGGGAGCCCGGCGAGTCCGGTCCAGGCACCCGGCCGCTCGCGGAGCAGGAGCAGGACGCAGCCGGTGTGCACGAGACCGGCGACGGTCCCGGCGGGGTGGCCGGAAAGCTGCTGCCAGACCCGCTCGCGGAGCGGCACTTCGGCGAGTTTCCCCTGGTCGCGAAGCCACTGCTCGACCTCGACGAGGGCGAAGGAAGGGCTGGTCTCCGTCCCCCCGACGGGTCGGGGGAAGTCCGCGTGACGTCGGCGCCAGTTGCTGACGGCGGCCCTGCCGACGCCCGCCAGCCGGGCGATACCGGCGGCGGTGACCTCTGTCGCGCTCTCTTCGGGCACCTGTCCGACTCCCCTCGTACGTGTGTGAACACACCGAGCTTACCGCTCACACCCATTCACGGCGTGAGCGAACTCAAATCTTGTGAACGTGGTTGACTCGGTTCACAGTCTCTGCTGTGATTGCGTCATCGAAACACGGAGTCCTCACAGCGCCCCGGAAGGTGCCACAGCCATGTCTCAGCAGCAGCAGCGCAACTGGTTCGCCCGCCACAAGGTCCTCACCGCCGCCGGCGCGGTCGTCGCGGTCGTCGTGATCGGCGCGGCGATGGGCGGGGGCGGCGACACCGACTCCCCCAAGGCCGGCGCGAAGCAGGAGCAGTCCGCGAAGCCGGGCGGCGACAAGGCCCCCGGGTCCGAGGCCCCCGAGAAGAAGGTCGTCACGATCGACGGCGACGGCGACTTCGAGGTGGGCGCGGACGTGAAGCCCGGCCTCTACCGCTCCACCGGCAACAAGGACGCCGAGTGCTACTGGGAGCGCGCCAAGAACGCCTCCGGGGACGTGGACTCGATCCTCGCCAACGACAACGTGACGGGCACCAGCTACGTCGAGATCAAGGCCTCGGACAAGCTCTTCAAGTCCACGGACTGCGGAACGTGGGAGGCCGTCGACCCGAAGGCGACCGGCACCCCCGAGACCACGCTCAAGGGCGACGGGGGCATGTTCAAGGTGGGCGTCGACATCGCCCCCGGCACGTACAAGTCCACGGGCAACAAGGACGACGAGTGCTACTGGGAGCGGTCGAAGGACGCCTCCCACAGCACGGACACGATCCTCGCCAACGACAACGTGACGGGCACGGCCATCGTCAAGGTCACCGCCTCCGACGCCTACTTCAAGTCCGCGGGCTGCGGCGACTGGGTCAAGACGGGCTGACGCCGGGCCGACGGAGCCCCGACGCCCCCGGGGAACGGAAAAGCCCCGCCGAGGTTCTCGGCGGGGCTCCCTTCTGTCACTCACACCACCCGCTCGGGCGTGCCCCGCGAGCCGCTCATGACGGAGCCCCCCGGAGTACGACTCCGGGGGGCTCCCCCTTGCTCAGGCGTTCAGGCCGACATCACTTGTCGCGATAGCCCTCCACCTGGTCGGCGATGTCCTCCAACGCCTCTGCACCGATGACCTCTTCGAGGGAATCCCCCACGAACCCACGGGCTCGGGCGAGACGGGCACGGAGGCCGTTCTCCACCACGTACTCGAGGAGAATACGGGGGTCCTGCCCGGCCCCGATGCGCGACAGGATCCTGTCGAAGGAGATCACGTACTCCTCCAGGTCGCGGAAGAGTTCGACGAACCCCTCCATCTCCACCGGAACGGTACGTGGAGCCATGCCTGTCACCTCTTCACTCGGATGTTCGTGACCGCGAGGTCACCGTCGGCGACCCACTCGGTGATTCCCATCGTCGGATTATGCCGGGACTTGACCCGCGAGGCCGGAACGTCGAACTCGAGGACGTGGTTTCCGCGACCGCGACCGATGCCCAGCTTCGACTCCGCGTCACGGGCGCTCATCGGCTTGCCCTTGGCGGGAACGAGGAACACCTTGTTCTGGTCACTCGCCCGGATGACTCCGCTTTCCACGATTCCCTTCTTTCCACGGGAATTCGTGTAGTGCCGCATCCGGACGGTCTCTTCGGGAGCGTCGTCGTCCGGCCCACACTGGTTCTTGTTGTGGACGAGGACCGACGTGTCGCCCGCGAACACGAAGTACGTGTGCAGGCCCTCGACGCTCAGGTCGTACGTGACGCGCTGCGCCGTGTACGACTTCACCTCGACGATCGCCGTCAGGGTGCCCGCACCGTTCTGGAGCTTCTGGCCGACCTTCAGGTCGCCCGCCTGCGTCCAGGAGTTGCGGGTGGACTCGTAGAACTGGTGGTGCTCGGTCGTCTGGATCGTCTTCGGACCGGCCTTCGTCGCGACGGTGACGTCGACGTAGTCACGGTCGGTCTTCGTGACGATGACCCGCTTGACCTCGTGGATCTCCTTGGTCTTCTTGCCGGGCTCGGCCGTCATGACCTTGTCCCCGACCTTGACCTTGGCGATCTCCTTGGTCGAGCCGTCCGCCAGCAGCACGCGCGTCTTGGCCGTGAAGCTGTGCGGGGTGCTGCCGCGCCGGATCGGGCAGCCCGGACCCGCCGAGGAGCCGCCGTCCGGCTCCGAGGACGACTTGGACTTCGGGCTGTTGCCCTTGGACTTCGCGCCGAACGCGCCGCCCATGACCGCGCCGATCGTGGCCGCCTTCGCGGCGCCCGCGACCGAGCAGCCCTCCTCGCTGTTCACACAGGAGGTGCCGTACTCGACGGCGCCCGCGAGGGCTTCCTCACCGGCGTTCTCGGCGATGTTCGTGCCGACCCGACCGGCCGCGCCGGAGAGCAGCTTGCCCGCGGCGCTCGCCGCGAGCCGGCCGCCCACGCCACCGGCCGCGCCGGTCACGGCGCCGATGCCGACGGCCATGGCGAAGCCGCCCAGCGTCTTCGGACCGTCGCTCATGGCGTAGCCGACCGCGTTGCCCGCCGCACCCGCGAGTGCGGCACAGCCGATCGCGCCCACGCCGGCCGTGATCGCGGTACAGCCCGCGAAGACGGCGATGCCGACGGCGACCGAGGCGATGGTCGAGGCGTGCTGCTTGACGAAGTTGGCTGTCGCCTTCGCCGCCTTCTTGACGGCCCGGCCCACCTTCTTGGCTGCCTTGACCACCTTGTGGGCGACGTTCTTGACCGCCTTGGCGACCTTCCGTACGGCCTTCTTGACGTGCTTGACGACCTTGTGGACGACACGTTTCACGCGCTTGTAGACGCGCTTGACGTATCTCTTGACCTTTCTGACGCTGTCGGCGACGTAGTGCACGGCCTTCCGGACCGCCCGCTTGGCGCGCTTCACCGCCTTCTTCACGGCCTTCTTGACGACCTTGGCGGCCTTCTTGACGACCTTGGCGACCTTCTTGACGGCCTTCTTGACGTGCTTGTAAGCCGTCTTGACGACCTTCTTGACCTTCTTCTTGACCTTCTTGACGATCTTGTCGGCCCAGCCGGGCCAGTGGCCCGTCGGGTCCACGCCCGTCATCGGGTTGTCGTTCGCGTAGGCGTAGCGGTTGGCGCCGACGGAGTCGGGCAGACCGCTGGTCGCGACCGTGTCACGGCTGTTGAACTGGCCCGTCTCCGGGGAGTACCAGCGTGCGGCCATGTTGACCTTGGCCGTGGTCGGATCCGTCCAGCCCGACTGGTAGCCCAGCGCGCCGAGCATCGTCGAGCTCTGGAGCACCTTGCCGAACGGCGAGTAGCTCGTCGAGCCGGTCAGCGCCTCGCCCGTGTCGGTGAACTGCGCCACCACGTCGGTGTGCAGGTCCGTCACGGCCAGGGCCGCGAGGGTCCCGGTCTTCACGCCGAAGAGCGAGCCGTCCGCGTCGCGGCTGTACTTCGTCACGCCGTCCGAGGCCACGTCGTTGCCGACGCCGCTGTACTGGAAGGAGTGGACCGCGGTGCCCGTCTCGTCCTTCGCGTTCAGCACCCGGTCGAAACCGTCGTACGCGTACGTCCGGTCGGCCTCCTGGATCACCCGGTTGAAGGCGTCGACCTTCATCGTCGTGACCCGGCTGGCCTCGTCCGTCACCGAGCTCAGCGTGCCGCGCGCGGTGTACGTGTAGACGCTGTGCCCGTCCGACGTGAGCCGGTTGCGGGCGTCGTACGTGTACGTGTCGCCGCCCACGCGGGTCCGGTTGCCGGACGCGTCGTAGCCGTAGGCCTCCGTCGTCGTCCCGTTGTTCCAGGAGGTCAGACGGTCGGCCCAGTCGTACGTGTAGGTGTTCGTCGACGCGCCCGCGACACCCGTCGTCGTCTTCGACGTCAGGTTGTCGTTCTCGTCCCACCCGTAGGTGAAGGACGCGAGCGTCTTGCCGGTCGGCGAGGTCACCTTGTCGCTGGTCAGGCGTTCGAGCTTGTCGTAGCCGAAGCTGCGCTTCGCCTTGCCCGTTCCGTAGTCGATCGTCGTGACGTTGTTGTTGACGTCGTAGGCGTACGTCGCCGTCGAGCCCGTGGCACCGTCGTTGACCGTCTTCAGACGGCCGGCGGTGTCGTAGCCGAAGGTCGACGTGCCCGAGGCGTCGGTCCGCGAGGTGACCGCCCCGTCGCCGTTGTAGGCGAAGGAGGAGGAGCCCGACGGGCCGTTCGCCGTCAGCAGCTGACCGCGGTCGTCGTACGTGAAGGTGTTGTCCGTCGTTCCGTCACCGGCGACGGCCGTGATCTGGTCGTCCGCGTCGTACGTGTACGTGTGGTCGACCGTGGCGGCCTCCGCACCCGTACCCGTCTGCCGCACCAGACGGCTCTTCACGTCGTACTCGAAGGAGATCGTGACCCCACCGGGGGAACGGGACTCCTTCATCCGGCCGGCCTGGTCGTAGACGGCCGTGAACGTCCGGTCCGCCAGGTTCGGGTGCGTCGGCGTCGACGGTTCGATCGTCGACTCCGGCAGGCCCCACGTGTTGTACGTGGTGAGGAACGGGTTGCCCCGTCCGTCGGTGAACCGGGTCCGGTTGCCCGCCGCGTCGTAACCGTAGGTCGTGGTGATCGACTCGGTCGCGGAGACCGGCTCGACGACCTTGGTGATCAGACCCGTCGGGTCGTACGTGAAGGTCTTCGTGTGACCGCGCTGGTCGGTCGCCGAGACCATGTTGCCGTTGCGGTCGTACACGGTCCGTCCGGTGCGCAGGACCGCGCCCGTCTCGTCCAGGTCCTCGGTCTTGATCAGCTGACCGAAGCCGTCGTACGTGTTGCGGGTGCCGGTGCCGTCGGCCTCGGTGACCGTCAGCGGCCGGCTGTCCATGTCGTACGTGAACTTCGAGACGTTGCCCGCGCTGTCCGTGGACTCGATGACGTCGCCCACGGCGTTGTACTTGTACGACTCGCTCACGCCGGTCGGCGAGACCATGCGGGACAGCTCGCCGCCCGGAGCGTTGTACTCGTTGATCGCGGTGTACGCCCGCTGGGTGGGCTGACGCACGATGTCCGTGCTGGTCAGTTCCCGTCCCAGGTAGTCGTAGGTGGTCTCCTGCCTGGCCCCGTTCGGCCGGGTGGCCGAGAGCTGGTCGCCGTTCTCGTCGTAGGTGTACCTGGTGGTGCCGCCGCCGGGCTCCGTGACCGAGGCCAGGTCGCCGAGCTGCGTGTAGCTGTAGGTGGTGCGGTTGCCGAGCGGGTCGACCTCCGCGGTCACCTGGCCGAGCTTGTTGTACTCGTTGTACGAGGTCGCCCTGATCGGGGTGGTGGCCCCGGGCGCCAGGTAGTCGGGCGAGGTCGTCGAGGACTCCTGGCCCTCGGCGTCGTACGCCGTGGTGTCGACGTTTCCGAGCGGGTCGGAGATCTCGGTCGGCTCGCCGAAGGTGTTGTAACCGGTCATCGTCACGGGACGGACGGAGACCGGGGTCCCGCCGTTCTGCTCCGCGTTGACGGCCGGCTCGGTGACCGAGGTCTGCTGGCCGACCTCGTCGTAGCCGTAGTCGGTGACGTTGCCGCCCGTGTCCGTCATGGACACCGGCAGACCGCGCTGGTCCAGCTTCCAGGTGGTGGTGCGCACCGTGCTGGTCGCGGCCGGCAGGGTGCCGCCCTTGACGGCCGTGACCTGCGCCGCGGTGAGGGCCTCCTGGTAGACCTGGACGTCGTCCAGGCCACCGAGGTGGTTCTCCGCGTACGTGCCCTTGTACCAGCGGCGGCCGAGCTGCAGCGGACCGGTGGACTCCCACGGCGTGGTGAACGCCGTCTCCTGGGCCAGGGTGCCGTTCACGTACAGCCGGATCTGCGAGGTCGCCTGGTCGTAGACACCCACCAGGTGGGTCCAGGTGTTGACCGTGACCGCGGCGGTGCCGGACGACGCCCGGACGATCACCGGGTCATAGGTGTCGGTGGCGTGCCGGTTGAACGTCCAGCCGGCGCTCGTCGAGTAGTACAGCTGGAAGCCGCTGGCCTCCTTGCCGTCCTGCGCGACGAACGTGCGGTTGGCCGCCGTCGACGTCAGCTTGACCCAGGCCGAGACCGTGAAGCTGCCGGCCGTGTTCACGACCGGGCCCGTGCTCTGGGCGTACGAGTTGGCGTCACCGTCGAAGACGGCGCTGCCGCCCCGGTCGGTGTTCCAGTGCATGCCCGTGCCGTGGCTGCCGGTGCTGTTGCCGCCGGAGGAGTCGGCGAGGCCGTAGCCCGTCGTCTCGTCCAGCTTGTAGCGCGCGACCGGGGCCGTGGTGCCGTCGTGCTCCACGGTGCCCGTGATGTTGCCCAGGGCGTCGTAGCGGGTGTCGGTCGTGGAGACGTCGCCCGTCGCCGGGTCCCGCTCCGTCTCCGTCACCACGTTGTCGTCCGGGTCGTAGCTGGTCTGCGTCGTCCGCGCGAGCCCGTTGGGGTCGAGGATCTCGGAGACCGTGCGGTCGGCGGCGTCCACCGTGAAGGTGGAGCGGGTCTGACCGTCGTTGGTGATCTGCTCGATGAGGTTGCCGGCGGCGTCGTAGGTGTTGGCCTGCTCCGTGAACTGCTTGCCGGTCTGGGGGTCCTTGCGGACCACCGTCGCCGACAGGCCGTCGTCGGTGTAGGTGTAGGCCGTGACCCAGCCCATCGCGTCGGTGATCGACGCGAGGCGTCCGGCGGGGTCGTACGCCCGGGACTCCTGGACCAGGGTGGTCGCGGGAGACGGGTTGAACGGGTCGCCGGTGTAGTTGAGCAGGTTCGTCGTCAGCGGACGCTGCTCGCCGTCGAAGGTGTAGGTGTTGACGTTCCCTTCGGGGTCGGTCTCCTTCACCTTGTTGCCGTAGGCGTCGTACTCGAACGACGTGGTGTCGCCGCCCGGGTCCGTCCTGGTCGCCATCTGGTTGTGCGCGTCGTACGTCATGGACGTCACGCGCGCCGTGTCGCCGCCGGTGAGGTCGGTGACCGTCTGGGACAGGATGTTGCCGTCCGGGTCGAAGGCCGTGGTGGTCTTCGCCTGGTGCTTGGCACCCGTGACCCGGTTGGTGACGACCGGGGTGGTCTCGGTGGTGACCTGGTCGTTCTTGTCGTAGGTCTGGCTGGTGACCAGACCGGCCGGGTTGGCGTCGGAGATCTCCGTCTTGGTGACCTGCCGGCCGAGGTTGTCGTACGTGTACTTCACCGAGGCGCCGTTGGCGTCCGTGACCTGCGCGAGGTCACCGTTGGCGAAGTAGGTGTACGTCGTCTTCCGGCCGCCGGGCGTCGTCACCGAGGCGACGAGTCCCGCCGGGGCCACGGCCGTGCCGCCCTCCGCCGCCGGGGTGGTGGCGGTGGTGTACGTCGTGGTCGCGGTCCGGCCGTTCGGGAACCCGGCGACGGGCGGCGTCGTCACGGACAGCAGGTTGCCGGCCGTGTCGTACGAGTAGCTCGTCAGGTAGGCGTTGTCCGTGGGGCCCGAGGAACGGCCGTCCCGCTCGGTGAGCATGAGGTCGTTGCGCAGGTCCATCGCCGGGAACGCGGTGGTGGAGTCCGGGTAGAACGTGAAGTACTCGGTGGAGCACTTGTTGGCCGCGGTGTTCTGGCAGGTGGTCTGGGAGACCGCGTTGCCCCGGATGTCGTGGCCGGTGATCGAGCGGTTGCCGTTGGCGTCCGTGATCGTGTGCAGGAAGCCGCCGGTGTCGTACCCGTACGTCGTCCGGTTGCCGTTCGTGTCGATCGCGGCGAGCAGGCGGTTGCCCATCTCGGCGTCGTACACGTACGTCAGCGTCTTGTCGGTCGGGTCGGTCAGCTTGACCGTCTTGACCGGGGCGATGCCGGAGGACGACTTGTAGGCGGACCAGTGGGCGGCGACGTCCGACTCGGTCAGGCCCTTGGCGTGGACCGCGACCTCGGCGATCGAACCGGTGAAGAACGAGACGTCACCGGGCGAGCTGTACCACTTGCTGAAGCCGGCGCCGAGGAACGTCCGCGACGTCGTCTGGTCGTTCGGGGCGCCGGTGCAGGACTGCTGCTTGGCGCCGTCGAGGTACAGGGTCTGCGTCGTGCCGGTGGCCGACAGGACGGCGTGGTGCCACTTGTCGTCGGTCACGGTGCCCGTGGAGCCCATCGTGGCGGCGCCGTTGCAGCTGCTGCTCCACCAGTGGCCGTGCAGCTTGTTGTCGGCTCCGACGTAGAGCAGGTCGCTCCAGCTGCCGGTGACGCCACCCGGGTTGTTCGGGGCGACGCTCTGGTCGCTCATGATGACGCCCGGCTCGGCCGTCTTGAACCACAGCTCGACCGAGCGGTCGGGCTTGGCGTGCAGCGGCCCGTACGGGATCTCCAGGAAGGAGCTGGTGCCGTCGAAGGTCGCCGCGGTGACGTCGTCCGCGCCGAAGGGGCCTTCGACGCCCTGGATGACGCTGTTGTAGGTGCCGAATCCGGTGTTGACCTGGTTCGCGGCCTGGGCCGCTCCCTGGGTGTCGTCCAGGCGCCAGTAGCCGGCCGGGGCGGAGCCCATGACGGCGGAGCGGTAGACCTGGGACGAGCCCGTGATGGTCGGCGGGTTCAGCTTCCACGTTCCGCCGTTGCCGTCGGTGGCCTGGAGGACGCGGTCGTCGGTGGTGTCGTAGAGGACCGACGCCTGGGTCTTCAGGCCCGGCGTGGTGATCTTCTGCAGCAGTCCGGCGGCCTGCGTGGCGGCCTTGTACTGCGTCGCGATCACGTCGGCCGCGAGCGGCTCGGAGTAGATGGCGACCTCGGCCATCTGGCCGTTGAAGTGCCCGAGCGTGTCGTTCGGGTTCATGGCCGGCCAGCCGTGGGTGTTCACACCCGCGCCGAGCGAGATGTACGGCTGGACCCAGTCGTTGACGGTGCCGCTGAGGGAACCGACCGCGGCGCCGTCGAGGTACAGGGTCTGTCCGTTGGCGACACCGGTCAGGACGGCCTGGTGCCACTTGCCGTCGGTGACGGTCGGGGTCGACGTGATCGTCGTCCCGCAGCCGGGCGACATCGCCAGGCAGCCGCGCAGCTTGCCGTCCGTGCCCACGTACACCGCGGGGGTGTTGTAGCGGGTGTTGGCGACCGGGTTGGGATCGCTGAGCGGCTTGTCACCGTAGTAGAAGAGGACGCCGCCCGCGGTGGACGTCTTGAACCACAGCGACACCGTCGTGTACGAGGGCGTCGCGCCGGGGGCGCTCGGCATCTCGACGTACGAGGTGGTGCCGTTGAAGGCGGCGGCCTTCTGGGTGGAGCCGGCCAGCGGGCCGGTGCCGCCCAGGGTCACGTTCTTGTACGTGCCGTTGTACTGGCCCTGGTTGGACTCGATCGCGTCGCGCGCGAGCGTGCCGGACGTCTCGCCGAGCCGCCAGTAGGCGAACGGGTCGGCGTCCAGGACCGTGGTGCGGTAGTGGTTGCCGGTCGCGTACGTGTACGTGGTGCACTTCGACCAGTCGGCCGGCGGGCAGACGCTGGCGAGCTGGTCGCCGGTGTAGCCGTACTTCCACGTCTGCGCGGTGCTCGCGTCGAGCGGGTTGGACGGGTCGGTGGCGACGGTGTCCACGTGCGGGACGGTCGCGCCGGCCGGGGTCGCCCAGGTCAGCGTCAGGTTCCGCTTGGACGTGGTGTTGCTGATCTTCGTGAGCTGCTTCGAGGTGTTGTACGTGAACGTCTCGGCGCGGCCCGCGTAGTCCTTGATGGAGGACAGCGCGTAGACACCGGTCTTCGCGGTCGGCTGCTGGAAGGCGTACGCCGTGAAGTCCTTGTCGGTCAGCTTGTAGCCGATCGGGGCGGTGGTGATCGCCTCCAGGCGGGCGTACCGGCCCAGCGGCGGCTGGAACGTGCCGTCGCTGTTGCGGCCGAAGGCGACCTGCTCGCCACCCGGGTAGGTGATGATCACGCTGGTGACCGCGCCGGTGCCGTCCTTGACCTCGGCGGCCTTCATGTCGACGATCGTCGACCAGCCGGCGCCGAAGGCGGCGTCCACGCGCGGGTCCAGGCTGTTGTACGCGCGCTCGATCTCCAGCGACGGACCGATCACCGGCACGTCGGCGTCGGTGTCGTCGGTCGTGTAGTTGCCGTCGGACGGGTCGAAGTCGTGGCCGTCGTTGTTCATCGACAGGCCCGAGGTGACCGGCGGCTGCGGCACGGCCGTGGTGAAGCGGCTGCCTTCCACGACCTCGGAGGTGCCGTCGTCGGCGGCCACGTACCAGTCGTAGTTCTTGGACCACTTCAGTTTGCCGGCGGGCACCTTCCAGCTGCTCTTGGTGATCGGGCCGGAGGTGGCCACGAGGACCGGGGTGCCGGTGGCGTCGCCGTCGTAGACCTCGAAGGTGTACGAGAGCGGGTTCGGACCGTTGTCGGCGTCGGTCGCGTAGGCG
This sequence comes from Streptomyces sp. NK15101, assembly GCF_020400725.1. Lineage (GTDB taxonomy): Bacteria > Actinomycetota > Actinomycetes > Streptomycetales > Streptomycetaceae > Streptomyces. The sequence goes on from NZ_JAINVG010000023.1 coordinate 21,920, forward strand.
AGCAGCTCCGGCTGGAGGGTGTTGGCCTGGAAGTTCTGCGGCGGGTACTGGGCGTTGATCTGCGGCGCCGTGTTCGGCGTGTACGTCAGGTCGAGGGCCGGGCGGAAGCCGGCGGTCGCCGAGTTGTCCGAGTGGAACTTCTTCCAGTGGAGCATGTCGTTGGTCGGCGCGGTGAGCGCGAGACCGTAGTTGGCCGCGCCTCCGGCGACGTTGTTGAACCACGTCGTCGAGAGCGTGACCGGCATCCGGACGCCCACGCTCGTCGAGCCGGAGCTGTTGGAGCAGGAGGCTCCGGGCGCCGGGGTGGCGGTGCCGATGGCGGTGCCGTACGTCGGGCCCGGGTAGGACGTGACGCCGGACGGGGTCCAGGACTGGGTGACCGGGTGGACCGAGAAGGACTCGGCTGCACAGGTCGAGGACCACAGGGCGTACACGTTCAGGGTGGCGGCGGTGACCCGCTGCCCCGCGAGCGTGGTGCCCAGCGAGGAGAACTGCAGGAACGAGTTCGCCTTGTTGGTGCCCGAGTCGTACGAACCGACCTTGATCATCGTCTCGGTGGAGTGGTCCCCGCCGATCGTGTTCTGGGTGTAGGTCGAGTTCGACGCGGTCACCGTCGGGTCGACGGTGACCGGGTAGACGCGCTCGGGGGCGTCCAGCCAGGCGCGGTCCGCGGTCATCCGCAGGGCCGGCTTGCCGTCGACCTCCGTCAGCTCGTAGGTGACGGCCCGGGACCGGGCGGCGTCGCCGGAGCGCGGGTCGACCTTGGAGTCCTCCATGTACGCGTGCGGGACGGTCGCGGTGACCTTTCCGTTCGCGTCGGTGAACTCGACGTCGCCGTCGGCCGCGACCCGGGGGGTCAGGCCCTTGACGTCGAGGGGGAAGACCCAGGAGTGGGCGGCCTGCGGGGAACGCAGGACGATGTTCTCCTTGAAGCCCTCGGCCAGCGGCACGAGCTGCACGTCGGTGTCGGCCGTGACGTCCGCGTAGGTCACGGTGCCGTTCTCGTCGACGGTGGGCTCGGACGTCGCGGCGCCGCGCAGCGCGTACGCCAGGGACCGGCCGGAGCCGAAGTCCACGGACGCCAGCTGCTGGTCGGCGGCGGTCGGCGCGAACTCGACGTCGAGGGAGTTGGCCGTCTGCTGGAGCCGGCCGTCCTTGTCCTCGGTCAGGCTCGTGTCGATCCGCTTCCAGGTGCCGTCCGACGCCTTGAAGTTCGTCCGGCCGGTGTAGTGCCGGACGGTCGTCGAGCCGTCCGCGTTGCGGAAGAAGTCCGACGTGGCGGTGGACTTCTTCGCGTCACGCTTGCTGGTGCGCGCGTCGAAGCTGTTCCTGCCGCCCGGCGCCTTGCCGGTCCGGACGTCGGCCGGATCGTCGGTCTCCCGTGCGAAGGGAGGCAGTTCGCCCTTGCCCTTGCCCGGCTTGCGACCCGCCTCGCCCTCGTTGCTGGTGGACTCCGCGGAAGCCTTGTGGCTCTTGCCGCGGGCGGTGCCGCCCTGCTGGTCGGGCGTGTCCAGCGGGTTCTGGTGGAGCCAGGTCCACAGGCCCGAGAGGGACAGCTGGGGCATCTTCACCGGTTCGAGCGTGACGCCCGCGGCGACCGCCGATTCGGTGGAAACCATGAGGAACATGGATATAAGTACGGAAAGAGCCGTAGCCCTCAACCCGCGCCTGCCGGTGCGTCCCGGTGGCTGTGGTCGAGGGCTACGGACCCGGCGTATGCGCATGGGTCAGCCTTTACTCACAAGATGCTTACAAAGCCTCGCGAGACTGCCCCATGGCCGGACGTCGGCTTCATGCAGGGTGCTTGTTTTTACCTTTGCTTTACCGGACGGAAGGAACCCTTCCGGATTTTTGCGACCCTGCCCGGCACTTTTGCGGGCCCGTCCGGCCCGGCATCGGTCAGCTGTCGGCCGCCAGCCGCTTCACCGTCTCCGCGATGTCGTCCTTGAGGGACGCCCCGGGAGCCACCCGGGCCAGATTGTCGTGCGCGGCGCCGCCGTCCTCGCCGACCGTCACGAACCGGACTTCCGGGTTCTTCTTCGCCGCCGCCTCGGCGGCCTCCACCTGCGGCGCGCCCGAGGCGACGACGATCTCGCAGTCCCGCTGCACCAGACCGTTGAGGAACGGCCGGGCGTTCGTCACCGACTGCTCTCCCATCACCGGCACGAACGTCACCCGGATCCGCTTGTCCAGGGACGCGGCCTGCATCCCCTCCCAGACCGGGGCCGCCGGCGCGCCCGTGACGATGCCCTTGTCGTCGGTGAGCAGACAGGCGTCGTAGTCCTTGTAGGCGCGGGCCCGCGTGTCGGGCGGGGTGCCCTTGTCGTCCGTGTTCGCGAACCACCGGGCACCGAGGAGGCCGAGGACGATGACCAGGACGGACCCCAGGGCCCAGCCCGTCCGGCCGCGCAGCGCCCCCGCCATCGCGGCGAGCACACCGCGGACGTCGGTGCCGGCCTCCGCCGCCTCCCTCTTGGCCGCTTCGCGCTCCACGACGCGCCAGGTACGACGGGTCTTCACCGACGGACCTCCGTCGCGTCCGTCATGGCCTTCGGGTCCTTCGCGTCCCTCACGGCGAGGCAGTGCACCGCCGCGCCCACGGTGGAGGTCGCGAGGAGCAGGACGTCCAGGAGGTACGGGACACCGCTGGTCTCCACCGGGGTCAGGGCGATCTGGAAGCACCACCCGACCGAGACCGCCGTGAACAGCAGCGCGGCCAGCCAGTCGCCGCGCGTCCCCCGGCGCAGGGCGAGGACCAGCGAGGGCACGAGACCGAGGACCCCGAGACTCAGCAGCGGCACGGCGGCGAGCGCCGCCCGGACCCGCAGGCCGGGCAGTCCGGTTCGGCGCGGGGGTTCCGCGCCCTTCTCCAAGAGGACGGCCTGGTTCACGCTGGGGAACCTCTCACGGGTATGCGCGCACGGACCATGCACGCGTGTACGGCAGGGGACGCCGTACGGTACATCCCCCGCCGTGAAGATCGCCCCCGGGGTCCCCCGACGGCACCGTCAGGCGATGCGGTGCCGGACCCACACGTTGGGCTCGACGTAGACCGCGTAGCCGCGCGTGGCCTCGCAGTGGACCGGGACCAGCGCGCCCCGCACCTCGACCGGGCCGTCCGTGTCGAAGGGGAGGCCGGTCCACTTCCGCCACTGCTCGACGGAGCCGGAGACCGTCATCGAGGCCGGGGCCACGGACTCGATCACACCGCCCGCGCGCACGTGGACGCGGAGCCACGGGTCGTGCGGCAGGCCGTCGGCCTCACGGGTGCGGAAGGCGTACTCGTGGATGGAGGCCTCGGCCTCCAGGTGCTTGCCGTTGGGGCGGACCGGGGCGACCAGCTCGGCGAAGCCGCGCTCGCCGGTGTTCTCCCGCATCGCGGCGAGCATCCGGTGCGAGAGGCCCTTGCCGAGATGGGCGACGTCGACGGTGATCTCTATCGCGCTCACCGTGTCGGCCTCCCGGCCGTGCCGCAGGTCGGAGAAGGCCCAGTTGAGGACCTCGTCCCAGCCCCGGGCGGGCAGCTCGCGGCGGCCCTCCGCGTCGAGCCGGAAGGGCACGCTGAAGCCCCGGGCGACGACCGCGCCCCCGGCGTCGGTGGCGACGAGCACGTACTCCGGGAACTCCCGGACGATGCGGCCCATGTTCGCCCAGCCGACCGGGTCGTACATCATGAACTCGGGCCACAGGTCCTTCATGGACCACATCGCCCCTTCGAGCTCGGGACGTTCGGCGAGGGTGGTGACGTTCAGGTCCATGCGACCAGGCTAAAGATCGCCCGCTCGGTCGCCCAAACGTTTTTCCGTGGTGGGCCGGCGCTACGGGAGCCTCTGCTGCGGGCAGGTGGCGAGGACCCGCTTCATCGCGTCCCGCTCTCCCGCCGTCACCCACACCCCGTACTTCTTCTTCACCGCGATCTGCCGGGCCACGTACGTGCAGCGGAACGCCCGGTTCGGCGGCAGCCAGGTCGCGGCGTCGCCGTCGGACTTGCGGCGGTTGGTCGCGGAGTCGACGGCGAGGAGGTTGAGCGGGTCGTTGGCGAAGCGGCGCCGGGTCTCGCCGTCCCAGTTCTGCGCCCCCTTCTGCCAGGCGTCGGAGAGCGCGACGACGTGGTCGACGTCGACCTTGGAACGGCCCCGGACGTAGCGGACGGTGGTGCCGGTGTACGGGTCGTCGGTGAGGGTGCCGGAGGCGACCTTGCAGTGGCCGTCCGTGAAGCGGACGCCGGTCAGGTCCCGTTTGAGCACGTCGTCCCGGGTGCCGCAGCCGTTGCCGTCGACGTCCGCCCAGGCGCGGCCGAACTTCTCCCGCTCGTAACCGGTCTTCGGGGCACGGCCCTTGACGGTGAGGGTGTCCACGGCGGCGAGTGCGGTGCCGGGCGCGGGGGACTCGCCGTCGGTCCCCGGGGCGTCGGCCCCGGGCGAGCAGGCGGCGACGAGGAGCGCGGCGACCGCGAGTGCCGAGGCGGCGCCGGCCTTTCGATACGTCCGTTGCGTGAACACCCTTCGATCCTAGATCGCGGGCGGGAAGGGCCCCGGGCGGCCACCCCCCGCCCTCCGGGTGAACGTGTGCGCGAGTACCGCTCGGATCTTCCATGACGCTCCACCAGGGTGGATCCCATGCGGAGGTTCAGGCCGCTCGGAGCCCTGCAGGCCGCCTTGGCCCTCATATGCGCGGCAGCGGCACGTATCGGACAGGTGGCAGGTCGAAGGGCCCGGGCGTCGCGCGTGCGTCCCGGGCCCTCCCGCGTCCCCCGGAGAGGCCTCGCCGCCCGGGGGACCTCACACCTTCCCGATGCCCAGCGTGTTCTCGGCGGGCAGCAGGCCGGAGCCGATGACCGTGAGCCACGGGCCGCCCAGGAGGTCGGCGAGCCGGGTGGTGTCCTCGGGGCCGAGGGCGTCCCACGGCCCCGCGGCCAGTTCGTCCGTGCGCCGTTCCACCTCCGCGCGCAGGGCGCGGCCCTCCTCCGTGGCGGTCCCGTCCGCGTCCAGGAATCCCCGGGCCGTCAGGCGCTCGCGCGCGGCGCTCCACTCGGCCGCGCTCCAGCCCCGGCTCTCGAAGACCGGTTCCGGCGCGGCCCCGACGGCCGCGAAGGAGACGAGCGACTCGGCCGGGTCGAGGCCGGCGGCGACCAGGGCGGCGATGTGGCCGTCGCCCCGGTGCTCGCGCAGGATCGTCGCCGCCTGCCACAGGACGAGGTGCGGGGCGTCGGGCCAGGGCAGTTCGGCGTGGGCGGCGGCGAGCGGGCGGCCTTCGAGGCCGGCCGCCCCGGCGGCGCGGCGGGCGAGTGCGGCCGCCTCGGCCACCGCGGGGCCGTTGAGCGCCTCCTCGCCGAAGAGGGTCCGGTAGATCCGGTCGACGGCGCGGAGCCGGGCGGCGAGCACGTCGGCGGGGGCGGCGACCTCCCAGGCGGCGGGGACGTGCCGGGCGACCTTCTCGGGGCTGAAGCCGTAGAAGGCGGAGGCGACGCGGACCGGGCCGACGGGGCCGAGGGCGGCGGCGCGCCAGGCGAAGTAGGAGGGCCAGCGGTCGGCCGTTCCGTAGCCGAGGGCGGCGGCCTCGTCGAAGGCCTCGGGGGCGTAGTAGAGCACGGAGTGCAGGGGTTCGAGCAGGTGCCACATCTGACGTACGCGAGCGGTCTCCACGGGGGTGCTCCTTCACATCGCCATCGACTTGACACTGACAAGATTGCGCCCGCCCGTCGAACTTGTCAATGCCTAGATTGCGGCTAGGCTGCTGCCATGACGAGCGACCACGGCACGAAGAGCGCGAGCAGGAACACCTACCACCACGGCGACCTGCGGCAGGCCGTCCTCGCCGCCGCACTCGACACGATCGCCGCCGAGGGGCCCGGCGCGCTGAGCCTGCGCGACCTCGCCCGCCGCGCGGGCGTCTCGCACGCCGCCCCCGCCCACCACTTCAAGGACCGCACCGGACTGCTCACGGCCATCGCCGTCCAGGGGTACGGCCTCCTCGCCGAGGCCCTGGCCGGCGCCCCCGGACTGCGCGAACGCGGCGTGCGCTACGTCCGGTTCGCCGCCGCCCACCCCGCGCACTTCCAGGTCATGTTCCGGCCCGAACTGCTGCGCGCCGACGACCCCGACCTCCTCGCCGCCAAGGAGCGCGCCTCCGCCGAACTCCGGGCGGGCGTCGCGGACCTGCCGGACGTCCCCGACGCCCGCACGGCCGGCATCGCCGCCTGGTCGCTCGCCCACGGCTTCGCCACGCTGCTCCTCACCCACAACGTGGCGGAGGCGATCGGCGACCGGGACCCCGAGGAGTACTTCCGCTCCCTGGCCGGCCTGCTCTTCACGGCACAACTCCCGCCCCGGGACGGGGAATAGCCCGCGTCAGCCCGTAATTGACGAAAGCATGCGAACTTCGAAGACCCTCCGCCGCGCCGCCCTCGCCCTGCTCACCACCGGCACCCTCGCCTTAGCGCCCACCGCCCTCGCCGACACCGGCGCCCACGGCCCCGCCTGGCGCGGCGCCTGGGCCGCCTCCCCGCAGTCGGCGACCGCGCCGTTCGGCCCCAACTGGTCGCAGCAGGGCTTCGACGACCAGACGGTCCGCCAGGTCGTCCGCGTCACCGCCGCGGGCACCCGGACCCGCATCGAGCTGACGAACCGCTACGGCACGGGCCCGCTGCGGATCACCGGCGCGACCGTCGCCCGTACGGCCACCGGAAGCGCGGTCGAGCCCGGCTCCGTGCGCACCCTCCGCTTCGGCCACCGGCCGGCCGTGACGATCCCCGCCGGCGAGACCCTCCTCAGCGACGCCGTGAACCTCCCCGTCGAGGCCTTCGAGCAGCTGACCGTCACCCTCTACCTCGCGGACGCGACCGGACCGGCGACCTTCCACTCCTTCTCCTCCGCCACCAGCTACCGCGCCGAGGGCGACCACCGCGCCGACCTCTCCGGCGCCGCCTTCCAGGAGACCAGCGCCTCCTGGTACTTCCTCTCCGGCGTCGAGGTCACCGGCGGCCGCGACACCGCCCGCCGCGACGGCGTCGTCACCTTCGGCGACTCCATCACCGACGGCGTCGGCTCGACGACGGACGCCGACAACCGCTACCCGGACGAGCTCGCCGAGCGCCTCGCCGCCACCGGCCGGTCCCGCGCCGTCCTCAACCACGGCATCGGCGGCAACGAGGTCGTCAACGACACCACCTGGGCGGGCGAGAAGGCCGTCGCCCGGTTCCGGAAGGACGTGCTCACCGAGAAGGGCGTGGGCACGGTGATCCTCCTGGAGGGCATCAACGACATCGGCGGCAACGGCCCGGCCTTCCCGGGCGGCCCGACCCCCGAGGTGTCGGTGAACCAGCTGATCGAGGGCCACCGCACCCTCGTCCGACAGGCCCACGCCCACGGCCTGAAGGTCGTCGGCGCCACCCTCACCCCGATCAAGGGCTCCTTCTACGACACCCCGGTCAACGAGGCCAAGCGGGAGGCCTTCAACACCTGGGTCCGCACCTCGGGCGCGTACGACGCCGTCGTCGACTTCGACCGCGCCGTCGCCGACCCGGCCGACCCGGACCGCATCCTCCCCGCGTACGACTCCGGCGACCACCTCCACCCGAGCGACAAGGGCTACACGGCGATGGCCGGGGCCCTGGACCTCGACGAGCTGTAGGAGCGGCGCGGCGGCGCCCCCGCGGGGGGGGCGCCGCCGCACGACGTCACCCGCCGAGGATCGTCGTCAGGAACTCGCCCGTCCACGCGAGGAGTTCACGGCCCACCACCGGCTTCCCGCCGATCTTGCCGCTCGTCGGGCGCGGCACCAGGATCTGGTGGACGGCCGGCTTGATGACCGTGCGCGGGTGGAGCCGCTTCAGCCGCAGCTCCTGCGACTCGCGCAACTCCACCGGCGCGAAGCGGATGTTGGAGCCCTGCAGGACGATCTCGCCGACCCCGCACGCGCGCGCCAGCATCCGCAGGCCCGCGACCAGGAGCAGGTTCTCCACCGGCTCGGGCAGCTTGCCGTACCGGTCGGTGAGCTCCTCGCGCACGGCCCTGATGTCCTCCTCCGAGTTCGCCGAGGCGATCGAGCGGTACGCCTGGAGCCGCAGCCGCTCCCCCGGCGCGTAGTCGTGCGGCACGTGGGCGTCGACCGGGAGCTCGATCTTCACCTCCAGCGGGGCCTCCTCCTCCGCACCGCCCTCCATCTGCGCCCGGTAGTCGGCGACCGCCTCGCCGACCATCCGCACGTACAGGTCGAAGCCGACGCCCGCGATGTGACCGGACTGCTCGCCGCCCAGCAGGTTGCCCGCGCCGCGGATCTCCAGGTCCTTCATGGCGACGTACATGCCCGCGCCCATCTCGGTGTGCTGGGCGATCGTCGCGAGCCGCTCGTGCGCGGTCTCCGTGAGCGGCTTCTCCGGCGGGTAGAGGAAGTACGCGTAACCCCGCTCGCGGCCACGGCCGACACGCCCGCGCAGCTGGTGGAGCTGCGACAACCCGAAGTTGTCGCCACGCTCGACGATCAGGGTGTTGGCGTTGGAGATGTCGATGCCGGACTCGACGATCGTCGTCGAGACGAGCACGTCGAACTTCTTCTCCCAGAAGTCGACCACGACCTGCTCCAGGGCCTGCTCCGACATCTGGCCGTGCGCCGTCGCGATCCGCGCCTCCGGGACGATCTCGCGCAGCCGCGCCGCCGCCCGGTCGATCGAGTCCACCCGGTTGTGGATGTAGAAGACCTGGCCCTCGCGCAGGAGTTCACGCCGGATCGCGGCGCCGATCTGCTTCTCCTCGTACGGCCCGACGAAGGTGAGGACCGGGTGCCGCTCCTCGGGGGGCGTCGTGATCGTCGACATCTCCCTGATGCCCGTCACCGCCATCTCCAGGGTGCGCGGGATCGGGGTGGCCGACATCGTCAGGACGTCGACGTTCGCCCGCAGCTTCTTCAGCTGCTCCTTGTGCTCGACGCCGAAGCGCTGCTCCTCGTCGACGATGACCAGACCCAGGTCCTTGAACTTCGTCTCGGACGAGAAGAGGCGGTGGGTGCCGATGACGACGTCGACCGAACCCTCCCGCAGCCCCTCCATCGTCGCCTTCGACTCGCTCTCCGACTGGAACCGGGACAGCGCCCGCACCTTCACCGGGAACTGCGAGTACCGCTCGCTGAACGTGCCGAAGTGCTGCTGCACGAGCAGCGTCGTCGGCACGAGGACCGCCACCTGCTTGCCGTCCTGGACCGCCTTGAAGGCCGCCCGCACCGCGATCTCCGTCTTGCCGTAACCGACGTCGCCGCAGATCAGGCGGTCCATGGGGACGGTCTTCTCCATGTCCTCCTTCACCTCGGCGATCGTCGACAGCTGGTCGGGCGTCTCCGCGTACGGGAAGGCGTCCTCCAGCTCCCGCTGCCACGGGGTGTCCGGGCCGAAGGCGTGGCCGGGCGCCGCCATGCGGGCGCTGTACAGCTTGATCAGATCGGCCGCGATCTCCTTGACGGCCTTCTTCGCGCGCTGCTTCGTCTTCGTCCAGTCCGCGCCGCCCAGCCGGTGCAGGGTCGGGGCCTCGCCGCCCACGTACTTGGTGACCTGCTCCAGCTGGTCGGTCGGGATGTACAGCCGGTCGCCGGGCTGGCCGCGCTTCGCCGGCGCGTACTCGACGAGGAGGTACTCCCGGGTCGCGCCCTGCACGGTCCGCTGCACCATCTCGATGTAGCGGCCGACGCCGTGCTGCTCGTGCACGATGTAGTCGCCGACCTCCAGGGTCAGCGGATCGATCGTCTTGCGGCGCTTGGCGGGCATCCGCTGCCCGTCCTTGCCGGCCGCCTTCTGCCCCGACAGGTCCGTCTCGGTCAGCACCGCCAGCTTGAGCGCCGGGTCGACGAAGCCGTAGTCGATGGAGCCGCACGCCACGTGCACCACGGACGGCGAGATCTCCGCGAGGTCCGCGTCGAGCCGGGCGGCGATGCCCTCGCCGCCGAGGACCTCGACCGTACGGGACGCCGGTCCGTGCGCCTCCGTCACGTACACCGTCCGCCAGCCGTCGGCCAGCCAGCCCTTGGTGTCGGCGAGCGCGCGGGCGGTGTCGCCGCGGTACGACTCGGGGGCGTGCATGCCGAGGGTGAGCGTGTCGGCGCCCTCGTCTACGTCCGCCGCGAACGGCGACACCGACCACCAGGCCATGCCCAGCTCGGCCGCCCGGTCCCGGACGTCCGCGATCCCCCACAGCGAGGCCGCGCCGACGTCGATCGGGGCCTCTCCGCCGCCGGCGGTCGCGGCCCAGGACGCCTGGAGGAACTCCTGGCTGGTGGCGACGAGGTCGGCGGCCCGGGTCCGCACCCGCTCGGGGTCGCAGACCACGGCCATCGCGCCCTTCGGGAGCACGTCGAGCAGCAGCTCCATGTCGTCGACGAGGACCGGCGCGAGGGACTCCATGCCCTCCACCGCGATCCCCTCGGCGATCCTGCCCAGCAGCTCGCCCAGCTCGGGATGCTCCTCGGCGAGGGCGGCGGCCCGCTCGCGGACCTCGTCGGTCAGGAGCAGCTCACGGCAGGGCGGCGCCCACAGACCGTGCTCGGCCACCTCGAGGGACCGCTGGTCGGCGACCTTGAAGTACCGGATCTCCTCGACGTCGTCGCCCCAGAACTCGATCCGGAGCGGATGCTCCTCGGTCGGCGGGAAGACGTCCAGGATGCCGCCGCGCACGGCGAACTCGCCGCGCTTCTCGACCAGCTCCACCCGGGAGTACGCGGCGGCGGCGAGCCCCTCGACGACCTCGTTCAGATCGGCGTTCTGACCGCTGCGGAGCGCCACCGGCTCCAGGTCCCCCAGGCCCTTGACCTGCGGCTGGAGCACGGACCGGACGGGCGCGACGACGACGGAGACGGGGCCGGCGGCGGGGTCGTCGTCCCGGGGGTGCGCGAGGCGGCGCAGCACGGCGAGCCGGCGCCCGACGGTGTCCGAACGGGGCGAGAGCCGCTCGTGCGGCAGGGTCTCCCAAGAGGGGTACTCGACGACCGTGTCCGGGTCGAGCAGGGACCGCAGCGCGGCGGCGAGGTCCTCGGCCTCCCGGCCGGTCGCGGTCACCGCGAGCACCGGCCGCCCCGAGTCCCGGGCGAGCGCCGCCACGGCGAACGGCCGCGCGGCCGCGGGACCGACCAGGTCCACGTGCGGGCGGTTCCCGTCGGCGGCGGCCTTCACCGCCTCGGCGAGGGCGGCGTCCTTGACGACGACATCGAGCAGACCGTGCAGACTCATGGAGCTTCCATCCCGGGTTCGGACGACGGGTCGGGCAACGCGAACAGCCCGACACGTCGAACGGGCCGGGTGGTCCCGGGCGCGTACGGCCCGGTCGCCCCCAGCCTACGACGCACCCCGTCCCCCCGCGCCCGCACGGCCCGCGCTTCCGCGCGCGCCGCACCTGGCGGGGCGGCGCCCCCGCCAGCCGCCGTGTGGGCAATCGTCCCGCAGGGCGGGACGGGTGGGCACACGGGACGGCGCCCTCCAGCGGCGCCTCCGCGTTCCGCGCCTGGACCCGCACCACCAGTGCGCTGTGCACGGGGTGCGGGTCCAGGCGCGGGAGCCTCTGGCGCCGGCAAGGGCGCCGTCCGTTGTGCCCACCCGTTCCGCCCCTTGCGGAACGACTGCCCACAACGGGGTGGGCGCCGCCCCGGCGGAACGGGCGCCCACAACGGGGGCGCGGCGTCAGCCGCTACTCGCTCGCGATCGCCCCCAGGACGTTCATCCGCCCCGCCCGGAACGCCGGGACCAACGCCGCGAAGAGCCCCACGAAGGCCGAGCCGATGAAGACCGTGACGATCGTCGACCAGGGGATCTCCAGGACCCCTAGCCCCTCCAGCGCGAGGAGCTTCTGGGCCGCCGTGCCCCAGCCCATGCCGAGGCCCAGGCCGAGGAGCGCGCCGAAGAGGGCGATGACCACCGACTCCAGGCGGATCATGCGGCGCAGCTGCCGGCGCGAGAGGCCGATGGCCCGCATGAGGCCGATCTCGCGGGTCCGCTCGACCACCGACAGCGCCAGGGTGTTCACGACGCCGAGCACGGCGACGACGATCGCCAGGGCGAGGAGCCCGTACACGATGTTGAGCAGCTGCCCGACCTGCTTCTGCAGCTCTTCCTTGTAGTCGGCCTGGTTGCTGACCTTGTACTGCGGGTACGGCGAGAGCGCGTCCTTGAGGGCCCGGTACGCGGCGGCCTCCTGGCCGTCCTTCGCGCTGGCCAGGACGAGCAGGCTGTTCGGCACCCGTTCGGCGGGCAGGTGGCGGGCGACGGTGGAGACGTGCGTGTACATCGCGCCCTTGTCGACCTGGCCGGTGTCCGCCGTGATCGCCGCGACCCTGAGCTTCGCCGTGTCACCGCCCGTGAAGGCGACGGTGAGGACGTCGCCGACCTTGACGCCGTGCTCGGCGGCGTAGTCGCTGCCGACGGACATGGCGTCCTCGGCGTACGCGTCGGTGAGGGTGCCGGCGGTGGTCTCGCGGCGCAGGTCCTTCACGTACGTCGGGTCGGTGGCGGCCAGGTCGGCGGTGGAGACCTTCCCCCGCGGGTCGGTGATCCTGGCGTCGACGACCTTGTAGCGGGTGACGTGGTCCAGGCCGGGGGCCTTCTCCAGGGCGGCCTGGGCCTGCGGCACGATCGGCTGTCCCGTGCCGGACTGCACGATGAAGTCGGCGCCGACGGAGCGGTCCAGTTCCTCGGTGGCCGAGGCGACCATGGAGGAGCCGACCACGGAGAGGCCGGCGACGAGCGCGAGGCCGATCATCAGGGCCGCGGCGGTGGCGCCGGTGCGGCGCGGGTTGCGCAGCGCGTTCCGCTCGGCCATGCGGCCGACGGGGCCGAAGACCCGCAGGACGACGACGCCGAGGACGCGGACGACCCCGCCGGCGAGGAGCGGGCCGACGACGACGAAGCCGAGGAGGGAGAGGACGACGCCGAGGCCGAGCCAGAGGGAGCCGGGCTTGGCCTCCTCGGCGCGGGCCGCCGCGACCAGGGCGGCCGCTCCGGCGCCGGTGAGGGCGATCCCGACCGCGCCCCGTACGCGTCCCGCGCTGCCGTCGGCGGGGGTGCCCGCGTCGCGGAGGGCGGCCATCGGGGAGACCTTGCCGGCCCGGCGGGCGGGGACGTACGCGGCGAGGACGGTGACGACGATGCCGAGGGCGAGGCCGACGACCGGGGTGGTCCATGCCACGGTGAGGTCGCGGGTGGAGAGCTCCATGCCCATCGAGGACATGATCTTCATGAGTCCGACGGCGAGGCCGACGCCCGCGGCGACACCGGCGACCGAGCCGACGAGGCCGAGGAGGAGCGCCTCGACGAGGACGGAGCGGTTCACCTGCTCGCGGCCGGCTCCGATGGCCCGCATGAGGCCGATCTCGCGGGTCCGCTGGGCGACCAGCATGGAGAAGGTGTTGACGATGAGGAAGATGCCGACGAGGAAGGCGATCCCGGCGAAGCCGAGCATGGCGTACTTCATGACGTCGAGGAAGCCGGCGACGTCCTCGCGGCCCGCGTCGGCGACCTCGGCGGCGGTGTGCAGCTTGTAGTCCTTCGCGTCGGCGCCGAGCGCGGCGGCCACGTCCGCCTTGAGGGCGTCGTCGCCGACACCGGGCTCCGCGTCGACCATGACCTGGGTGAACAGGCCTTCCCTGCCGAGGAGTCCGCGCTGCGCGGTGGCGGTGTCGAAGTAGACGACGGTGGCCCCGGGGTTGGTGACCTTGAACTCGACGATGCCGGAGATCTTCGCGGTGAGGTCGCCGGTGACGGCGATCGTGCGCAGGGTGTCGCCGATCTTCAGGCGGTGCTTCTCGGCCGTGCCGGCGTCGACGACGACGTCGGTGGGCCCGCGCGGCTCGTGTCCGGAGGCCAGCTCGACCGAACGCAGCTCGTAGGGGCTCCAGTTGACGGCGATGGTCGGCGCGCCGCCGGTCGGGCCGACGTTCTCGTTCTTCGCGTCGACGACGGTCACGCTCATGGAGGTGACCGAGCCCTGCGCGTCCTTGACGCCCTCGACCTTCCGGACCCGCTCGACGAGCGAGGCGGGCAGGGATTCGGGGCGGCCGCTCTGCGGGACCTCGTCGTTGCCGGCCGCCCCCTTCGGGCTGACGGTGACGTCGGAGGCGGTCGACGCGAAGAGCTTGTCGAACGTCGTGTTCATGGTGTCGGTGAAGACGAGCGTCCCGCTGACGAAGGCGACGGAGAGCAGGACGGCGACGGCGGAGAGCGCCATGCGGCCCTTGTGGGCGAGGAAGTTGCGCAGCGAGGTCTTGAGGACGGTCATGAGGTCCGCCCGCGCGCGTCGAAGTCCTTCATGCGGTCGAGGACGGCGTCGGCGGTGGGCCGCTCCATCTCGTCCACGATCCGCCCGTCGGCGAGGTAGAGCACCCGGTCCGCGTACGAGGCGGCGACGGGGTCGTGCGTCACCATGACGATCGTCTGCCCCAGCTCGTCGACGGAGGCGCGGAGGAAGCCGAGGACCTCGGCGCCGGCCCGCGAGTCGAGGTTTCCGGTGGGCTCGTCGCCGAAGATGATCTCGGGCCGGGCGGCGAGCGCGCGGGCCACGGCGACCCGCTGCTGCTGACCGCCGGAGAGCTGGTTCGGCCGGTGCTTGAGGCGCTCGGAGAGCCCGACCGTGTCGACGACCCGCCGCAGCCAGTCGGCGTCCGGCTTCCGCCCGGCGATGTCCATCGGGAGCGTGATGTTCTCGATGGCGTTCAGGGTGGGCAGCAGGTTGAACGCCTGGAAGATGAAGCCGATCCGGTCCCGGCGCAGCCGGGTGAGCTTCTTGTCCTTGAGACCGGTGATCTCGGTCTCGTCGAGGAAGATCTGTCCGCTGGTGACGGTGTCGAGCCCGGCGAGGCAGTGCATCAGGGTCGACTTGCCGGAGCCGGAGGGCCCCATGATCGCGGTGAACCGCCCGCGGGCGATGTCCACGTCGACGGAGTCGAGGGCGACGACCCGGGTCTCCCCCGAGCCGTACGCCTTGACGACCTGCCGCGCCCGCGCCGCGACGGCCGTCCCCTCGCCAGTACCCCCGTGCCTGGGGATGGTCACAGCCGAAGTCACGGATTTCTCCTTGGAGCGATGGGTGGGTTTGTAAGTTCAAGTTAAGAAGTGGGCACGGCACTTCTCGTCCTCCGCCGGGACGAACGGCCCCTGGGCCGCATGGGGGAGAAGCCCCTAGGGGTTCCCCACCCTGAGGTCTAGTGAGACCCTGACTCCCGCACATTTAGGTGTACGAAGAAAGGAATGGTGCGCGGTGACGGAACCGTCGACGACCCGGGCGGGGGCCGATCCGGCGCCCGCACCCGCCTCCGCCCCCGGCACCGCCCGCCGCGGGCCCGTCGTGGCCGCCCTCATGCTCGCCATGGGGCTCGCCGCCCTCGACGGGACGATCGTGTCCACCGCCGTCCCCCAGATCGTCGGCGACCTCGGCGGACTCTCCGTCTTCTCCTGGCTCTTCTCCGGCTACCTGCTCGCCGTCACCGTCACCCTGCCCGTGTACGGCAAGCTCAGCGACACCTTCGGCCGCAAGCCCGTCCTCATCGCCGGGACCGTCCTCTTCCTCGTCGGCTCACTGCTCTGCGCCGCCGCCTGGAACATGGCCTCCCTGATCGCCTTCCGCGTCGTCCAGGGCCTCGGCGGCGGCGCCCTCCAGGGCACCGTCCAGACCATCGCCGCCGACCTGTACCCCCTGAAGGAACGCCCGAAGATCCAGGCCAAGCTGTCCTCCGTCTGGGCCGCCTCCTCCGTCGCCGGCCCGGCCGTCGGCGGCCTGCTCGCCGGCTACGCCGACTGGCGCTGGATCTTCCTCGTCAACGTGCCCGTCGGCCTGATCGCCCTCTGGCTCATCGGCCGCCACCTCGTCGAACCCGCCCGCACCGCCCCCCGCGAACGCGTCCGCGTGGACTGGGCGGGCGCGCTGGCGATCTTCGCCACCGGAGCCGTACTCATCACCGCGCTCGTCCAGGGCGGCGTCGCCTGGCCCTGGCTCTCCGCCCCGTCCCTCGGCCTCCTCGGCGGGGCCGCCGTCCTCGCCGCCCTGACCGTCGCCGTCGAACGGCGCGCGGCCGAACCGATCATCCCCGGCTGGGTCTGGCGCCGCCGCACGATAGCCGCCGTCAACCTCTCCCTCGGGGCCCTCGGCCTGCTCATGGTCGCCCCGACGGTCTTCCTGCCCACGTACGCCCAGTCCGTCCTCGGCCTCGGCCCGATAGCCGCCGGCTTCGTCCTGTCGTCATGGACCCTGAGCTGGCCCATCACGGCCGCGCTCTCCAACCGGGTCTACACCCGCATCGGCTTCCGCCTCACCGCGGTCCTGGGCATCTCGCTCGCACTGCTCCTGCTGCTCGCGTTCCCGTTCCTGCCGTTCCCCGGCGAACCCTGGCAGCCCGCGCTCCTGATGCTGCTCCTCGGCGGGGCCCTCGGCCTCTTCCAGCTGCCGCTGATCGTCGGCGTGCAGTCGACCGTCCCGTACGAGGAACGCGGCACCACCACCGCCTCGGTCCTCTTCTGCCGCCAGGTCGGCCAGAGCGTCGGCGCCGCGCTCTTCGGCGCCGTCGCGAACGGCGTCCTGGCCGCCCGCCTCGGCGCCGACGCGGACCTCGACACCCTGGCCCGCTCCCTGGACGCCACGGACCACATCCGCCGGGCCGTCGACGCGGCGGTGGACTGGGTCTACCTCGGCGCGGCAGCGGCGGCGGCCCTCGCGCTCCTGGCCCTCCTCACGCTGGCCCCGCGCCGCTTCCCGGTCCTGAAGGAGGAGGATCAGGGCCCGTCCGACCATCGGTTGCCTCGCCCGGGGCCTCCCCCAAGGTGAGGCGGTGATGAAAACCGACGACAGGCCACCGATCGACGCGGCCCGCTGCCCGATATCCAGCCCGGCGAACATCCCATTCCGATGAACACGCCGACAGGGCTAGGCTCATTCCGTGTTCACAGCCTGGGAGCCCACGGCCGCCGGCGTCTTGCGACTTCCCTCGGGCCGGCTCGTTCGCGGTCGAGGGCTCAGCCGACCCCTCCCGGCAGGGCCGTCGCCCACCTTCGCGCTCTATCTGCTGGGTCACGAGCCGCCCCCCGTCACCTGGGAGGCTCGTTGGCTTCGCTGGCCGGACTTCTGGCTGCCGTCCGACCGCACGGCTGCCGCTGACGCGCTGCGTGAGGCATGGGCACGCGCCGAACACGAGCGTGTCGAGATCGCCTGCGGCGGTGGGTACGGACGCACCGGCACGGCCCTGGCCTGCGTCGCCGTGCTGGACGGGGTGCCCAGCCGCCAGGCAGTCGCCTACGTCCGCGAGCACTACGCGTCACGCGCCGTGGAGACGCCCTGGCAACGCCGCTTCGTCTCCCGCTTCGAATAACCGCCTCATCAGCAAACGGATCCCAGCCGCCGCATCAACCCGGCGAACCTTCCCGGTCACAGCGCCAGGAGGCTCGCCGAGGCCTGGCCGGTTGAGTACGCGCCCGTCCGGAGGTGAGCACGCGCGCCCATGCCCGGGCGGCGCCCCGGACCCGACGATGGGGTCACCCCGCCCGAAGGAGCCGGCCTTGAACCCCGACACGTACGCGACGCTCTACGGTCCCGCCCGCCCGGCACCGCCCCGCCGTGGGACCGGCCTCGCCGTGGTGGCGGCCGTGCTGTGGGCGGTCGCCCTCCTGCTGCTCTCCTTCCTGGGGTTTCTGGCCCTGTGGGCGGAGGCGGACGCGGGACCGGCCGAGGGCTTCCCGCTCCGCTGGGCGCCGATCTGCCTCGCCGTCGCGGCCGTACCGATCGCCCTCCTCCGCACGCCCGCCGTCCGCCGCCTGACCGTCCCGGCCCGCGCGCTCGTCACGGGCCTCGCGGTCTGCTCGATGGCGATCGGCCTCGCGGTCTGGGCGGTCTAGGTCGACCGCTGGAGTCCCGCGGACGCCCGGTGCGTGTAGGTCGAGGAAAAGGGCGGCGCAGTCCGTGCCGATTCCCTCTAGGGTCCTGAGTCCATGACGTCGTTCCTTCGCCCGCCCGCTCTTCCCGCCGAAGAGCTCCTGCTCCTCCTGCGAGAGTGGTGCCCCGAGGCCGAGGTCGCGCGGGCCGCGACGGACACGGGCGTCGACGTCGTCGGAGTGCGCGTGCCGTCGGAGCGGGCCCGGGACGTGTGGGAGACAGGGCGGCGCAGGCACGGGGAGACCGGCTGGTGGCCCTATGTCACGTCGGCCTCTCCTGAGAGGGTGGCCGAATACCACGCCCGACGGGGCTGCGACGCGGCCGAGTGGGAGCGCGCGGTCGGTGAGGCCGTCTGTCAGGACCACGACGCCCGGGCCGCGTCGGTCGTGGTCTCCGTCTTCCGGTGGTCGACCCAGGGCCTCCCCTTCGACGACGAGGACTTCCAAAGCTGGCGGGACGATTACGATCCCGACCGTCTGGCACCACTGCTCGGCCCGGCGGTGGTGGGGCCGAGGCTGGGAGTGCCGCGGTGGGCCATCGGTAGCAGTGCCATTTCCAGCGGCATGCGGTGGATCAACCTCGTGGCCGCGCGGGGCGGTTACGAGGTACCCGTGCTCCTCCCGCATCTGTACAGCAATCCGAACTGGTTCGGGCACGGCGACCGGTGCCTGACTCCCCTCGATGACGCGGCACTCCTGCGCCGCTGGCAGGAGCAGTGGGGCGCCCAGCTGTTCTTCGCCACGGGCCCCTACTTGGAGCTGGTGGTCGACCGGCCGCCCCTGGACCCACAGGGTGCCGCGCAGGCCACCACCGAGCTGTTTGCCTACTGCGATGACACCGTGCAGAACCTGGTCGGAACCGGCGACGGCATGGCCCGTTCGACGATGTGGTCCCTCTGGTGGGACTGAGCCGGAGCGTACGGAAGGAGCCCCGACGGCTCTGGATCCGAAACGGGTTGTCCTCGGTGCCCGGCACGGTGTGGCATGGGGGCATGAGCAGAATGGCGCAGGTCATCGTGTTGGCTCGATACGAGGACGAGGTGATGGAGCCGCTGACGCGGCCGGACGAGACCCGCACCTGGTACGGCTGCTTCGAGCAGCTCCCCTGGTTCGTAGGGGGCTGGCACATCGAGTTCCGGCGGTCGTACCAGCGCCGCGGCGTGCTCGAGGACCTGGAGTCCCTGCCCTGGAACGAGCCCGCCTGCGTGCAGGTCATGCTGCACGACGAGGACGACGACGTGTTCGGCCTGTGGATGTTCCGCGACGGAGCCCTCGTCGAGGTGGGCATCCCCGGCACCCAGCGGGTGCACACCGCTGCCCCGCTGCGGGAGGTGGACCCCGGCTTCCTGGTCCGGACCGGCCTGGGGCGGGGAGAGGACCGGCACTCGCCGCAGCACGTACAAGACCCGCGGTCGTCCTGGTGACCCGACGCGGACCGGGGCCGGACCGGTCCTAGCCCGAGAGCCCTGCCGTCCGGCTCGGACGGGCAGGGCCCTCACGCGTACAACGGCGGGCTGTACTACTCCGCCGAGGCGAGCACGACGAACCCGGCCCACGCCTCGCGCGAGACCCGCAGGGCCGGCCGGGCCACGTCCTTGGAGTCCCGGACGTGCACGGTTCCCGCGTGGGCTGCGACCTCGATGCACTGGCCGCCGTCACCACCGCTGTAGCTGCTCTTGAACCAGGCCAGGGATTCCGTGTTGTTCATAGCTCTCCCAGCAACTTCTCGACGAACGCCAGTGACTCTCGCGGGGTGAGAGCCTGCGACCGGATGATCCCATAGCGGGCTGCGGCGAGAACGGCCTGTTTGGAGTCGGTCTCCAGAGTGCTGGTGCCCTGGGCCTCAACGTAGACGAACCTCTTGCCGTCATCACGGGTGATAAAGGTGAACGGCCCTTCCAGGCCAGCGTTGTCCTCGCTGGCAAGCGGCATGACCTGAATCTCGACGTTCCTCCGCTGTCCGGTGAGAAGAAGCTCTTCGAGCTGTCCGCGCAGCACCTCTCCACCGCCGACCTTCCGCCGCAGCACCGACTCGCACATGACGAAGCTCAGAAGCGGGGCGGGGCGCCGATCGAAGATGTCCTGCCGGGCCAACCGGGCAGTCACTCGTTGCTCGATGGTCTCCGCGTCGACCGGCGGGCAATGATTGCCCACCAACGCTCGCATGTACTCCTCGGTCTGGAGCAGGCCATTGACGACCAAGGTGTCGTACGCCAGCAGCTCCATCGCCCGCTTCTCCAGCTGCGCCATCCCCTGGAAGAACGCCGGATACTGCGCCTTCTCCAGCTGGTCCTTCCAGACCTTCAGCAACCCGCCCGCGTCCAGCACTTCATCGGCCCGGTCGATCGCCCTCGGCGGCGGGATCCTCCGGCCCTGTTCGAACGAGGCGACCGTCGACGCCGAGTAGCCCAGCCGCTTGCCGAACTCCTCCCGCTCCATCCCCGCCCGCACCCGCAGCGTCTTCAGGCTCTGCCCGAACGCCGCCACCACGCCCTGGCCGGACTTGTCCGCCGCCTGGCCCGCCTCGCCCTCGGGCTCTTCCTCCGCCAACGCGCCCCACCTCTCGTACCGGCACCGACACGGCACGTACAAGCAGATCGCGTCAGTGCGTCACCACTGGTCACGCTACGCCACCAGGAGGAGCTTGGGAGGCATGACGAGCAACAACGGCAGCCCCACCGGCACCGCCCGACACGGTGGCGTCTCCCCTTACTTGAGCAGCAGGATCTTCACCCTGCGGTTCACCTCGACACCCCGGGGCGCCCGGCTCGCGCGGCGGCTGGTCGCCGTCCGGCTGGAGGAGTGGGGCGTGCCGTACGGGACCGAGGCGCACGAGACCGTCGTGCTGGTCGCGGCCGAGCTGGCGGCGAACGCGGTGCGGCACGGGCACGTGCCGGGCCGGGACTTCCAGTTGCTCCTGCGGGTCGCGGACGGACCCCCGTCCGTCGCACGGATCGAGGTGGGCGACACGCGCACCGAGCGCGTGCCGCCCCGCCCCGGCCGCCTTCCGGAGGCGGAACTCGCGGAAGGGGGACGGGGTTTGCTGCTCGTCGAAGCGCTCGCCGACCGGTGGGGGTGGTGCCCGAGGCTCCGGGCGCCGGGGAAGACGGTGTGGGCGGAGTGCGCCCTCACCTGAGGGGCCGGGTCAGAAGGCGCGCTCCTCCGTGCTGACGCCCGTACCCGAGCCGGGCTTGAAGGGGGCCGTCCAGTTCCCCGTACCGGCGAAGGAGGTGGACCCGCCGACCAGGTCGGCCCGCCCGTCACCGTTGGCGTCCCCGACGCCGATGAGCTCGCCGATACCGCCCCAGCCGCTGCCGACCCGCCAGCTCCCGGTACCCGTCGGGGAGCCACCCGGTGGGGTGGGCCGGGTGCTTGCGCGCCACAGCACGCCGTCGGTCTGGCGGACGAGGAGATCCGGTCGGGCGGTGGGCTTCCACTCGTACTCACCGTTGCGGGCGGGCATCTTCAGGTCGGGGAACTCCACGTCCTTGCCGTCCCAGCGCCAGGTGAGGTGGCGCGGTGTCCCGGCGGTGACGGGGAAGGGGACCCTCCACCCCGTGTACAGGGTGTCCCGGCTGCGCACGTGGGTCAGGGTCAGCCAGACCCGGCTGTCCGCCCGGGACAGGTCCCAGCCGAAGTCGATCCCGCCCGCGACCTGGGTGCCGGAGAGCGCGGTCGGGGCGGAGGAGCCGGTGAGGGTGACGACGGTCGACTGCCCCGTCGACGCGACCAGTTGGACGTCCGGCCGACCTCCGTCCGCGCGCGGTGAGATCCGGTGGAGGCCCTCCCCCTGCTCGGGGTGTCGCCGCGCTCCAGGAGCGAGCCGCCAGGACCGGCGACGGCGGACGAGCAGGCCGTGAGGAGCTGGACCTTCTCGCCCGTCTCGATCGACTCGGCGGCGAAAGGCCGCGTCTGAAGCCCGGAAGCGCCGTTGGGGTTGCTGTCGGCGTCGATGCGGACCCGCTGGCCCCGGGCGTTCCAGCCGCCGATGAGGTGGAACGGGTCGTACGAGTCACCGCTCGTCTTGATCAGCTTCCGCTCGGACGTGCCGCGCCGGCGCACACCGAACCACTCGGTGGTCCCGTCGCCCTCCCGCCACACCGCGTACGTGTCGGAGACGGCGTTCTGCCACTGGGGCTGGTGCCCGGCGTCCACGGCTTGCGAGAACGCCACGGTCGCCGTGGTGAGATCGACAACCACCTTGGCCCAGGGCCTGTCGACACGGTCCCAGCAGTCGAAGAGCGCGGCCCCGGCTGTGTAGCCGCCTTCCAGGCCGGGGACGCAGTCCTCGGGCAGCCCGGCGATCGGGCGCTCGGTCGGCCTGCCGTCCTGGAAGGCGAAGAGGCGCCTCTGGAAGCGGTCCTCCCCGGTCGGCAGGAGGACGGCGAGGGTGGAACCGAAGACCCCGGCGAGGCTGCATCCGGTGCCGAGCTCGTCGAGGTTCACCACAGCAGGGGCGGCCGCCGACGCGGGCGTCGACATGTCGTGGAGTTCAGGACGTGGCTGTCCCACAGGGAGCTCCGGTCGCCGGTGACGACGAGGTCCTAGGACGCGGCGGCATCGAAGCCCCCGGCAGCACGACCGACGAGCCGTCCGCGTACCAGGTCCAGCGGAACTCCGGCGTGGTGCCGCGGGTCTTCGACAGGAAGCCGCTCGGGCCCGCGCCGACGACGTCCGCGTCGCGTGGGAACGGCACGGCGGCCTGCTGGTCCTCCTGGGTGACCCCCGTGGCCGGCGCGGCCGTGGCCGGGGTCGTGGCCATCGTGCCGCCGGTCACCGCGAGGACGGCGGTGACGGCCGCCGCCGTGAGACGGCGACCGGAGATACGTACGTGCTTCAACTTGTTCGCTCCCTTAGAGGGAAAGGCGTTGACCACCGCCTCCGACACGCCTCCCGCCGCCCCGGTCATGATCCAGAAGAAGGATCCTGGTCCTCTCGGGGCTCGCGCGGGACCGTCAGGCAGAAGGGGTGGCCCGCCGGGTCCAGAAGCACCCGCCACAGGTCCGGGCGGGGCTGGGCGTCCGGGACGGTGGCGCCCCAGTCCACCAGGCGGGCGGTGGCCTCGTCCAGGTCGTCGACGTCGAAGTCGAGGTGCAGCTGCTGCGGGACCTCCCCGCCGGGCCAGGACGGGGGACGGTAGCCCTCGACGCGCTGGAATCCGAGGAACGGGCCGTCCGCGCCTCGCAGTCCGGCGAACTCGTCGTCGGACCGGTCGGCGAGCGGAAGCCCGGTGGCCCGCTGGTAGAAGGCGGCGAGGGCCATGGGGTCGGCGCAGTCGAGGGTGACGGCCGTCAGTCTCAAGAGCATGGGGCGGGAGCCTAGTCGGAGCCCTCGGAACCCTCGGCCTTTTCGGCGTCCTCGGCGTCCTCGGAGCCCTTCCCGTCCTTCGAGTCGGGCTTCTTCCCGGCCTGTTCCGACGCCGCCGGACGCCCAGTCAGCGCCGCCAGCGAGTTGCGGATGTGCTCCATGTGGGAGTGGATCTCGTCCCGCGCCTCCTCGTGCTCCCGCAGCACCCGCTCCGTCTCGCGCTCGATCCGCTCCGCCTTCATCCTGGCCTCGGCGAGCAGCTCCGCCGCGCGGGCCTCGGCGTCCTCCTGGCCGTGCCGGGCCTGCTCCTCCGTCTCGGCCAGCGCCCGCTGCGTCTCCGCGAGCCCCGCCTCCGCCGCCGCGACCAGTTCCTCGTGGCGGGCGTCCAGGGCCGCCGCCTCCGCCTCCGCCGTGCGCTCCGCCTCGGCCCGTACGGTCCGCTGCTCCTCCCGCTGCTCCGCGAGCAGCGCCTGTGCCCGGCGCTCGGTCTCCTCGAAGGCCTCCCGCGCGGCCTCCCGGGCGCCCTCGGCGTCCCGGCGGGCGATCGTCACCATCTCCTCGGCCCGCGCGCGGGCCTCCTCCAGGGTCGCCAGGGCCGCCGCGTCCGCCGCGGCCCTGACCTCCTCCGCGTACGCCTCGGCGGCCTCCGTCGCCTCCCGGGCCGCCTGCTCGGCGGCCTCCGCGAGGGCCTGCGCCTCCGCCTCGGCCTCCCGTACGAGCCGCTCGTCCTCCTGCTCGGCCAGCTCCAGGATCTTCTGCGCGGCCTCGCCGAGGGACTCGTACCGGTGCGGGACGAGCTGCTGGACGGCCAGGCGGAGCCCGGCGGCCTCCGTCTCCATCTCCTTCGCGAGGACCGTGAGCCGCGCCGCCCGCTCCCAGGCTGCGTCGCGCTCCTCGGAGAGCGCGGCGAGGTGGCGGTCGACCTGCTCGGGGCGGTACCCGCGCCCCCGCCCGACGGCGAAACTCATCCCTGACGCCCCTTCTCCCTGGACCGACCCATAAAGCACGACCCATAAAGAATGCTGCATCAGAACGGACAAAAGGCGCCCAACGTGGCCACACGTCGAGCGCCCTTCGTCACATTACGACTCCCCTGCGCTACAGCAGACCGTCCCACATCTGCTCGAGCAGCACCGACCACCAGTTCTCCGGCGACGACAGCGCCGCCGGGTCCAGCATCGCCAGCTGCGCCTGGAAGTCGACCGTCCAGCGACCCGCCTGCTCCGGGTTCAGCCCGAACCGCAGCCGCCACATCCGGCCGAGCAGCGCCATCGACCGCGTGAACTCCGGCAGCCCCGTGTTCACGAACTGCGGCGGCACCGACTGCCCGCCCGGCCCGGCCTCCACCGGCACCGCCACGATGTGCGCGGTCCCGTACTGGACACAGATCGCCCGGCCGAAGTCCGACCCGAGCACCAGGTACGAGCTCGCGTCCGGCGCCGCCTGCACCTGCCGCTGCGCCGCCAGCTCCGCCAGCGTCGGCACCACCGGCATCGCCGGCTGCGCCCAGAAGAACGGACCGAAGTCCGCCGGAAGCCCCGCCCACACCAGCGTGCGCGCCACGATCTCCGGCACGCCCTGCCGGGACACCGCCCGCTGGTCGAACCGCAGCACGCCCGGACCGAACGCGCCCGCCAGCTCCTGCGCGATCCCCTCCGGGGGGATCGGCGGCGCCGGCTGCACCTGCGGCAGCGGCGCCCGCACCGGAGCCGGACGCGCCGGACCGTCCGCGACCTGGTGCAGCTCGCCCTGATGGGTCAGCAGCTGACGCATGCCCTGCTGACGGCCCGCGTGGTCGCGGCCGTACGGGGCGATGCTCGTGATCCGCGCCTGCGGCCACGTCTCCCGGATCATCCGCGCGCAGTAACCGCCCGGCAGCTCGCAGGACTCCAGCTCCGTGTGGAGTTCGAGCACCTGCTGCGGCGGCACGTTCAGCGCGCGCAGCTCGTGCAGGATCTGCCACTCCGGATGCGGGGTGCCCGGCGCCGAACGCCGGATGATCTGCGCCTCCGAACCGTCCGGCGCCCGGTAGCGCAGCACCGCCTGGTAGCCGGGACCGACCGTCGGCTGACCCGCCGGATGCGGATAGCCGTACGCCGGGGGCACGGGCGCCCCGGGGACCGGCGCCCCGGGCACGGGACCGGGCGCGGGCGGCGGCGTGTGCCCGCCGACCGGCGGCGCCGGAGCGGGCGGAGGCGGCGGAGCCCCCGGACCGCCCAGGCCACCCGGACCGGGGTGCGCCAGCATCGTCGCGGCGTGCGCGATGCCGCCCGCGGGCGTACCGCCCGGCACACCCGGCGGCGGCGGGGGCGGCGGGGGCGCGCCCGGACCACCCTGGCTCGGATGCGCCAGCATCGTCGCCGCGTGGTGCACCGGCTGCGGCGGCGTGTGCCCGCCGACCGGCGGCGCCGGAGCGGGCGGAGGCGGCGGGCCGGGCGGACCCGGCTGCGCGGGCTGACCCGGCTGCGCGGGCGGGCCGGGCGGGCCGGGCGGCTGGAGCCCCTCGGGCCCGAGCTGCGACACCAGCTGCGTGGGAATGTACGCGTTGCCGCCCGACGAGGCTCCCGGCACGCCCGGAACTCCCGGCGGCGGAGGCGGCGTCGGACCGCGCCCGGCCTTCGGCGACAGGGCGGCCTTGCTCGTCGCGGCGTCCGCGATGTCCCCGCCCCCCGGCGCCGAAGGCGCGGACGGCGGAGGCGGCACGCCCGGACCCGCCTGCGCGGGAGCCGGCGAAGGCTGCGGCGCGGGCGGCGACGGCGGGGCCGGCGGAACCGTGCCCGGAGCCGGTGCCGCCGGGTCGAGACGGGGGGCGATCGCGGTCGGCGGCAGCGCGCTGCCGCCCTTCATCAGGGCGGTCGGCGCGTCCGCGCCCACCGACGGCGGCGGGGCGTCCTCGTCGTCCGTCCCCGACAGCGGCGGCGCGAAGACGGTCGCGGGCAGCGGCACCGCCCCGTCCGCACCACCGGAACTCGCGTTCGCGTCCACCCACGGGCCGGACGGCGCGGCAGGGGGCGTGGGAGCGGGCGGAGCCGGAGGCGCGGCCGGCGCGGGCACCGCCCCCGCGGGACCCGACGCGGCCGGGCCCGACGCCGGAACGCCGTCCATCGCCGTCGGCTCGTACGCGTCCGTACCCGGGGCGGGCTCGACCGCCGGTACGGGCACGGGCTCCGCGGCCGGAACCGGAGCCGAAGCGGCCTCCGAAGCCGCTTCCGGCGCCGTCACCGAAGCCGACGAGTCCGCCGAGACGGAGGAGGCGGAAGAAGCCACCGAAACGGAGGAAGAGGACAACGACGAAGAAGACGAAGCCACCGAAGCCGAAGGACCCGACGCCCCCGCCCCCACCGCGTCCGACGCGTCGTCCGCCGGCGCCGACGCGCTCACGCTCTCCTGCGAGGCGTGCGACTCCTCCCTCGGCAACCCGATCTTGTCCGCCGCGTCCTGCAGCCACTCCGGCGGACTCAACAGGAAGGACGTCTGGTTCAGATCGATCCGCGCCGCCGGCACCGCCGCCTGCGCCGGAACCTCGTCCGTCGCCCCGTACTCCTCCTCGTACCGCCGGATCACCTCACCCACCGGCAGTCCCGGCCACAGCGTCGCCTCACCGCTGTCCCGCGCGATCACCAGCCGCTGACGCCCGCCGTCCGACGTCGGACCGCCCTCGCGGTCCTCCGCCCACACCACGAACCCCAGCTCGAACTCCCGCACCCGCACCTCACGGTGCTGGTACCCCGGCAGATCGCCGTTGATCCACTCCTCGGCGCGCTCCTGCGCCTGCGCGAACGTCACCACAGCCAGCTCACTCCCCCACCGGGACCACGGGCACGGCACGCGCGAAGCCACCGTCCACCATCAGGTTCGCCACCGTCTCCAACTCCGGCGGATTGCCCGCCAGACGCCCGAGGAACGCGTCGAAGTCCGCACCACAGGGCAGCAGCAGCCGCTCCACCCGCTCGTTCACCGTCCAGCCGGCCGCCACCTCGCCGGAGTCCCGCGCGTCGTCGTACGCGCAGAACCACACCGAACCGACCGCCGCACCCCGCACCTTCAGCGCGATCAGACCGCCCTGGACGAAAGCGACGCCCAGATAGTCCTTCGTCAGATGGTCACGCAGACACTTGTTGACGTAGACCAGGTCATTGACCCCCGCCTCCTCCCGCACCGTGAAGAACGGCTGGTCCACCAGGACACCCAGCTCCGCGTCGAGCGCCGCCCCCACCGGAGCACACCCGCCCGCCGCCTTCAGGAACGAGCGGTACGCCCCCGGCAGCCGATAGCCCAGATCCTCCTCGACGCCCTGGAGCTGCAGCTCCGACACCGACAGACGGCCCTTCGGCAGCCCGAAGTGCACCGGCCGGGTCTCCTGCAGCGGACGCGTCCCCCGCTTCGACTGGTCCACCGCGGCCGTCGCCACCCCACCGTGGTGCCGCAGCAGCGCCTTCACCTCGACCGGCACCAGCTCCATCCGCCGCGAACCCGCCACGTGGTGCCACGTCCAGCCGTGCGGGGTCGCCACCGACGGAATCGTGTCCCACAACTCATGACCGGTCGCCGCGAGCGCCGCGTTCGCCGACACGTAGTCCGTCAGACGCAGCTCGTCCACGCCGAAACCCTCCGGCGGATCGGCGATCTCCGCAGCCGCGCGCGCATACGGCGAGAAGTCCGGGTAGCCGTACTCGTCCACCCGTACCCCTCTGGGGTGACGGGACGCACGGACCGGATCCGGGAAATGCACGACCTGCCCGGCGTAGGCCGCGTTCGGTGGCGCGGTGTCCTGCCCGAGCCGACCTGTCGTCATGGCGGTTGCCCCCTGCATGGCGTCGCTGACTGCTTGCTACCGACAGCCGACGGCTGCGGCCGACTGATGCCGCACAGCCTATGCGCTGCCACAAGAGACCGAACCGGACCCGATCCCTCCGCGACTGAGAGTGACCAACTGTCACGACGCCATGACAGGTGCACCATGATTCCGACACACCGAAGACGCGTTTCGCCGCCCCAGCTTCCCCATATGGCTCCCTATTTGGCAGGCTGTCCACGCAACTCGGGGGATTGCAGGAGGGGAAGACCAGCACCATGTACGCAGCAACAACGCCCACACAGGGTGACCCACGCCTCAACTGGAGCAGCAGCGCCGAAGCCACGCGCGCACCCTTACTGCGTCACCGCCGCGACGGAATCCTCCCCACCGTGGGGGCCGCCCTCTCCGTCCGCGGAGAGACCCTCACGTGCACCGCGGGCCGCGGCGACCGGCCACCCGTCCTGCACGCCCTCGTCCAGGACTTCCTGGACACCCTCACCAGCAGCCAGCGGGAACGCTTCACCGGCCGCTGCCCCGAGGCGATCCTGCTCTCCCGGCACCTCACCGCCACCGAGAACAACCGCTCCAAGCGCGCCCAGCGCAAACCCCTCACCCACAGCGAGGCCCGCCGCTCCCTCAAGCAGGCCAAACTCACCGCCCGGCGCATCCGCGAGGACGGCGACCCGCTCCACGGCAGCTACGCGGCACCCTGCCGCTCCTGTACGGCCATGCTCGCCCACTTCGGAGTCCGCGCCGTCGACCCCACCACGCCCGTCGAGAACGGCTGACCGCACCCCATGCCCGACCACCTCAGCACCACCCGCTTCCCCGTCAACGTCGACGCCGCCCTCCGCGAAGCCGGCTGGCAACCCGGCCGCTGGGACATCAAACTCGCCGAAGAATGGGCCGACACCCTGCGCGCCCACGTCTCCCCCGCCGGCCACCGGCACAGCGTCTTCCCCGCCGCCGTCGAAGCCTGGGCCGAATTCGGCGGCCTGCGGATCACCGCACCCGGCCACGGCCGGCAGATAGCACCCGCCGCCGTCCGCTTCGACCCCCTCGCCGGACTCCACCTCGCCCGCACCCTCGCCGACCTCGGCCGCGCCCTGGACACCCAGCTCGCCCCCCTCGGCGAAGAAGGCGAACACCAGGCCGTCCTCGCCATGGACGCCGAAGGCCGCGTCTACAGCCTCGACCACGCGGGCGACTGGTACCTCGGCAAGGACATCGACGCGGCACTGTCGACCCTGATCACGGGGGCCCAGCCCACACGCCTGACGGCGGGCTAGGACGCACCGGCCCCCGTCGGCAGCACCGCCGACACCTTGAAACCACCCGCGTCCGTCGGACCCGACACGAACACACCCCCGAGCCGCACCACCCGCTCACGCATCCCCACCAGCCCGTTCCCCCCGCTCGGCAGCCCCACATCGGCCACCGCCGCGTCCGACGGCCCGTTCTCCACCTGCATCGCGACCTCCGCGTCCCGATGCGCCAGACGCACCACGACCTCCGCCCCCGCCGCATGCTTGTGGACGTTCGTCAACGCCTCCTGCACCACCCGGTACGCCGTCCGCTCCACCTCCGGCGCATACGGACGCGCCTCCCCCATCACCACCAGCTCCACCGCCGCCCCCGCCAGCCGCGACTGCTCGCACAACGCCTCAAGGGCATCCAGACACGGCCCGTCCTCGGCCGCCGCCTCCGCCGCCGCCGCGGCGGCCCGCCCCACCGCCGCCAACGGCACCACCGCCGGAGCAGCCGGAACCGCCTCCTCCCGCAGCACCCCCAACATCTCCCGCAACTCCGTCAGCGCCTGCCGCCCCATGTCCCCCACCAGCGCCGCGTTCTTCACCGCCTTCTGCGGATCCTTCAACGCCACCGCCTGCAACGCCGCCGCGTGCACCACCATCAACGACACCCGGTGCGCCACCACGTCGTGCATCTCCCGCGCGATCCGCGTCCGCTCCTCCTGCCGCGCCCACTGCGCCCGCTGCTCCGCCCGGTCGGCCAGCAGCGACAGCTCCTGCTCCAGACTGTCGGCACGCTCCCGCAGGCTCTCCATCAGCCGGCGCCGCGCCCCTATGTAGAGGCCGAAGAGAACCGGCGGAGCATTGAGCCCGAGCGTCATGAAGAGCGAGACGCTCGGCACGTACCAGCCACTGGGATCGATGTCCTGGGCGACGTCCTGCCGCATCCGCACCACGGTCACGACGAACACGGCGAGCGTCGACATCCCCGCGAGCACGGCCGTGATCCGCCGGGGCACCTCGGAGGCGGCGAGCGAGTACAGCCCGACGATCCCCATGAGGAAGCCCATCTCGGCGGGCGCCACGGCGATCGACACGAGCACGACGGCGATGGGCCAGCGACGCCGGACGAGCAGCACGGAGCCGACGAGCAGCCCGAACACCACCCCCAGCGGCACCGGCAGCGAAGCCTTGTCGGCGAACCCGACGCCCTCGACGGCACACTCCAGCGCGGACACGAGCGCGAGCGCCACGTCCAGGACGGCGCTCCGCCGTCTCCCCCACCACCACCAAGTCCCGACGCCCGCGGCGTCCCGGTCTGCCCCCGTTGTGGTCATGCCCACCACCCTACGGGTGGGACCCCACGTCAACCCGGCACACACCAGTCCCTCGAACTGTTGAATCGCCCAGATTTTCGATCCGGACGTCCGCATTCCGGACGATGGTGTTCGTATGACGTTCGCCATCAGCAAGTACGCGGACTTCGAGAACCTGCGCGAGCAGGCGATCGCACTCCGCCGCGAGGGCCTCAGCCGCCGCCAAATTCGAGACCGTCTCCACGTCGACAACAACGACATCCTCAACCGCCTCCTCGAAGGCGAACCCCCGCCGGCCTGGACCAAGCGCCCCAACGCCAAGGACGACCTCCGAGACCGCGCCCGCGAGCTGCGCCTCCAGGGCATGACCTACGACCAGATCCAGGTCGAGCTGGGCTGCTCGAAGAGCTCGATCTCGCTGTGGGTGAGGGACCTCCCGAAGCCGGAACGGAAGCGGACCCGAGAGGAGGCGTCGGAGATCGCGCGGCGGGGCTGGGAGGTCACGCTGCGCCGACGCGATGAGGAACGCCAGGCGGTCAAACGCGCGGCGGCCGCAGAAATCGGGGCGATGTCGGAGCGCGAACTCTTCCTGCTCGGCGTGGGTCTCTACTGGGCGGAGGGAACGAAGGACAAGCCGCACGCCCGCCGCGAACGCGTGGTCTTCGTGAACAGCGACCCCGGAATGATCCAGGTCTTCACCGCGTGGCTCGACCTCCTGGGCGTCGAACCCGAACAGCGGAGGTACTACGTGATGATCCACGAGACCGCGGACGCGGGCGGCGCGGTGCAGTTCTGGGCCGATCTCGTCGGCGTCGCCGTATCCGAGTTCGGCAAGACGACAGTGAAACGCCACAACCCGCGAACCAACCGCAAGAACGTGAACACCGAGTACCGAGGCTGCCTCGTGATCCGGATCCTCGGCAGCGCCGATCTGTACCGTCGCATCGAGGGGGCCTGGTGCGGCATAGTAGGGGCCGTCCCGATCTCCCCAACAGGAAATCGGGCATAGAGGGCGAACTATCCCGGATCGTCTAAGGGCAGGACAAATGGTTTTGGTCCATTGAATGAGGGTTCGAATCCTTCTCCGGGAGCCCATGCAGCGCGGGTCCTGACCGTCCAGGTCAGGACCCGCACTCATGTCCGCCCCCCAGCCCCCCGGTATCCTTCGTGCGTCCACCCCCGAAGCCGAAGGGCATTCCCGTGAGCGCCAACCGCCCGGCAGCCGTCGTCGTCCTCGCAGCGGGTGAGGGCACCCGCATGAAGTCGAAGACTCCCAAGGTCCTGCACGAGATCGCCGGACGTTCGCTCGTCGGGCACGTCGTGTCCGCCGCCCGGGAGCTGGAGCCCGAGCACCTCGTCGTGGTCGTCGGGCACGCCCGTGAGCAGGTGCGGGGGCATCTGGAGGAGTTCTACGCCGGGACCCGGACCGCCGTTCAGGAGGAGCAGAACGGGACCGGGCACGCCGTGCGGATGGCCCTGGAGGAGCTGGGCGCGGCCCCGGACGGGACCGTCGTGGTCGTGTGCGGCGACACTCCGCTGCTGTCGGGGGAGACGCTCCGCGCGCTGGCCGAGACGCACGCCGCCGACGGCAACGCCGTGACCGTACTGTCGGCCGAGGTGCCGGACTCGACCGGGTACGGGCGGATCGTGCGGGACGCTTCCGGTGCGGTGACGGAGATCGTCGAGCACAAGGACGCCTCCGCGGAGCAGCTCGCGATCCGGGAGATCAACTCGGGTGTGTTCGCGTTCGACGGGAAGCTGCTGGCCGAGGCGCTGGGTCAGGTCCGTACGGACAACAGCCAGGGTGAGGAGTACCTCACGGACGTGCTGTCGATCCTGCGTGAGGCGGGTCACCGGGTGGGTGCGTCCGTGGCCGGCGATCACCGCGAGATCCTGGGGATCAACAACCGTGTGCAGTTGGCCGAGGCGCGTGCGCTGCTGAACCGGCGGCTGCTCGAGCGGGCGATGATGGCCGGCGTCACGGTCCAGGACCCGGCCTCCGTGCTGGTGGACGTCACGGTGACCTTCGAGCCGGATGCGGTGATCCTGCCGGGTACGCAGCTGCTCGGTGCGACGCACGTCGCCGAGGACGCCGTGGTCGGTCCGAACACGCGTCTGACGGACGTCACCGTGGGCAAGGGTGCCCGGGTGGACAACACGGTGGCCTTCTCCGCCGTCGTCGGGGAGGGCGCTTCCGTGGGTCCGTTCGCGTACCTCCGTCCGGGGACGAACCTGGGGAAGAAGTCGAAGGCCGGTACGTACGTCGAGATGAAGAACGCGACGATCGGTGAGGGGACGAAGGTTCCGCACCTGTCGTACGTGGGTGACGCGACGATCGGCGAGTACTCGAACATCGGTGCGGCGAGTGTGTTCGTGAACTACGACGGCGAGTCGAAGCACCACACCACGATCGGGTCTCACTGCCGCACGGGTTCGGACAACATGTTTGTGGCTCCCATCACCATCGGGGATGGCGCCTACACCGCCGCGGGGTCCGTGATCACGAAGGACGTGCCGGCCGGTTCGCTCGCCGTGGCCCGTGGCCAGCAGCGGAATATCGAGGGTTGGGTGGCCCGGAAGCGGCCCGGCAGTGCTGCCGCGCAGGCCGCTCAGGCCGCCGCTGAGGAGTCCGCCGGCGAAAGCTGACCGGAAACAGGTACGTCGAACTCGGCGTACCGTGATACGTGCACACAAATTCGGCTGGCACGCACATGCGCTCGACGGGCGTGGGACCGCGGCCAGAGAACACGTCTGAGGAGACAGTGCTGTGACCGGGATCAAGACGACCGGCGAGAAGAAGCTGATGCTCTTCTCCGGCCGCGCCCACCCCGAGCTGGCCGAGGAGGTCGCGCACCAGCTGGGCGTCGGTCTCGTTCCGACCAAGGCGTTCGACTTCGCCAACGGTGAGATCTACGTCCGCTTCCAGGAGTCGGCGCGCGGCGCGGACTGCTTCCTGATCCAGAGCCACACGGCTCCGATCAACAAGTGGATCATGGAGCAGCTGATCATGATCGATGCTCTGAAGCGGGCTTCCGCCCGGAGCATCACCGTGATCATCCCGTCGTACGGCTATGCCCGTCAGGACAAGAAGCACCGCGGTCGTGAGCCGATCTCGGCCCGCCTGGTGGCGGACCTGCTGAAGACCGCCGGTGCGGACCGCATCCTCACCGTCGACCTGCACACGGACCAGATCCAGGGCTTCTTCGACGGTCCGGTGGACCACCTGTCGGCGCTGCCGGTCCTGGCGGACTACGTGGGTGCGAAGGTCGACCGCGAGAAGCTGACGATCGTCTCTCCGGACGCGGGTCGTGTGCGGGTCGCCGACCGCTGGTGCGACCGTCTGGACGCGCCGCTGGCGATCGTGCACAAGCGTCGTGACAAGGACGTCGCCAACCAGGTGACCGTGCACGAGGTCGTCGGTGACGTGAAGGGCCGTGTCTGTGTCCTGGTCGACGACATGGTCGACACGGGCGGCACGATCTGCGCCGCGGCCGACGCGCTGTTCGCGCACGGTGCGGAGGACGTGATCGTGACGGCCACGCACGGCATCCTGTCGGGTCCGGCCGCGGACCGGCTGAAGAACTCGAAGGTGAGCGAGTTCGTGTTCACGGATACGCTGCCGGTGCCGGGTGCGCTGGAGCTGGACAAGATCACGGTGCTGTCGATCGCGCCGACGATCGCGCGTGCGGTGCGCGAGGTGTTCGAGGACGGTTCGGTGACGAGCCTCTTCGAGGAGCACTGAGCCCCACGGAAGTGAGGAAGGGCCGTTTCCCCCGCTCGGGGGAGGCGGCCCTTCCGCGTTCCGTCGACTTGATCCATTTGGGCGGGTCGGGGGCTGCGGGTAGACTGCCGTAGTTGCTCGGCGAGGGAGGCCGTACCCGTAGAGGGTCACGGCGGTCCGTTATCGACGCGCTCTTCGTAGCAGGCCATCGCCAGTCGTGGCCGGGTGACCACCTTTTTCGTCACCTTCTACGAGGAGTGCACCATGTCCGAGGTCAAGCTCGCCGCTTCCGTCCGCACCGAGTTCGGCAAGGGCGCCGCCCGCGCGATCCGTCGTGACGCCAAGGTTCCCGCCGTCGTCTACGGTCACGGCTCGGACCCGATCCACGTCACCCTCCCGGCCCACGAGCTCGGCATGGCGCTCCGCACGCCGAACGTCCTGCTCGCCCTGGACATCGACGGCACCAACGAGCTGGCGATCCCGAAGGCCGTCCAGCGCGACGCCATCAAGGGCTTCCTGATCCACGTCGACCTGCTCCTCGTGAAGCGCGGCGAGAAGGTCACCGTCGAGATCCCGGTCCAGGCCGAGGGCGAGCTCGCCGCCGGCGGCAACCTGCTCGAGCACGTGCTCGGCACCCTGTCCGTCGAGGCCGAGGCCACCCACCTGCCCGAGGCCGTCACGGTCTCCGTGGAGGGCCTGGAGGCCGGTGCCTCCGTCCTCGCCAAGGACATCACCCTCCCGAAGGGCGCGACGCTGGTGACCGACCCCGACGCCGTCGTCATCCAGGTCCTGGCCGCGCAGGCCGAGGAGCCGGCCGCCGAGGCCGAGACCGAGGGCGCCGAGGCCTGAGCCGTAGGCTCTGTCTGACGTGACGGGGTGACGGGCCGTACGGGCCCGTCACCCCGTTTCTCTTGTACGGATACGAGGAGACCTGACGCACATGACGGACGACGCGAACGCCCCCTGGCTGATCGTCGGCCTCGGCAACCCGGGGCCCGAGTACGCGGCCAACCGCCACAACATCGGCTTCATGGTCGTGGACCTGCTCGCGGACCGGATCCGCGGCTCGTTCAAGCGGGCGCAGAAGGCCCAGGCGCAGGTCGTCGAGGGCCGGATGGGGCCGCCCGGTCCGGAGAACCGGCGGGTGATCCTCGCGAAGCCGATGTCGTACATGAACCTCTCGGGCGGTCCGGTGACGGCGCTGCGCGACTTCTACAAGGTGCCGACGGCGCACGTCGTGGCGGTCCACGACGAGCTGGACATCGACTACGGGACGCTGCGGCTGAAGCTGGGCGGCGGCGACAACGGGCACAACGGCCTGAAGTCGATGACGAAGGCGATGGGCGCGGACTACCACCGGGTGCGGTGCGGGATCGGACGTCCGCCGGGCCGGATGCAGGTCGCGGACTTCGTCCTGAAGGACTTCTCGTCGGCGGAGCGCAAGGACCTGGACTGGTTCGTGGACCGGGCGGCGGACTCGGTGGAGTGCCTGGTGGCGGAGGGCCTGGAGCGGGCCCAGTCGGCGTACAACTCGTAGGACCTGGCGCCCGGAACGTACGACTGTACGATCGCGGGTCATGACGCACGTCCGTACCGCAGCCATGGCCCTGGTCGCCCTGCTCCTCGTCGTCGCGGGTGCCTGGGCCTCGTGGAACTCCGCCCAGCACGTCCTGCTCGCCAAGGGGCGCGAGCACGGGACGTTGACGGTGACCGACTGCACGGACGAGACGTGCAGCGGCCGTTACGTGCCGGAGGATCCGTCGTCGACGCGCCGGACGCTGACGATCGCGCGTTCGGTCGCGGCGGAGAAGGGCGCGACGATCCCGGTGGTGGTGAAGCCGGGTACGGACGAGGGCGTTCGGACGGGCTGGGGCGGGGGGCTGCACGCGTGGCTCCCGCTGGGCGGGGCGCTGCTGCTCGCGGCGCCGTTGGTGGGCGGCGGGATGCGACTGCCGCGCACGGCTTGGTCGTTGGCGGGAGCCGGCGGGGCGGTGTTGGTGGCGGCGTTCTTCGCACTCTGACCCGTTTGGGCCTGATTCCTGGGCCAATCGTTATGGACCGCTGGCTTAAGGACGACTTGAGGCGACGGATAGGCTGCCCCAGCCACCTCCCACGGCATCCTCATCCCACAGATGGACGACTGCACATGCGACGCTCCTTCATCCCCGCAGCCGCTCTTGTCGCGGCCATGGCGGGCTCTCTGACTCTCGCCCCCGCCGCCTTCGCGTCGGACGGCTCCCACACCTACCCGCTGCACCAGCCGACTCCGATCGTCGCGTCGGACGCGCCGCACGACGGCGACTGCCCGACGATCCCGGCCGACAAGGACGGCTGGCACTTCGTCATCCCCACGAACGACGTCAACTTCGTCAAGCTGACGGTGACGTTCGAGCCGGGCGGCGAGCAGGTCATCACGACCTTCGGTCCGCCGTCCGACAAGCACGCGTACGTGGCCTCCGCTCCGGGCGCGAAGCTGGTCTCGGCCGAGGCCGAGGTCGACGGCGTGATCAAGCAGGGCTGGTTCAACCTGTCCCACACCTGCGTGGCCGAGTCCGGCACCACCACCGGCGGGACCACCACGGGCGAGACCACCACGGGCGAGACGACGACCGGTGAGACCACCACGGGTGAGACCACCACCGGTGAGACGACGACCGGTGAGACCACCACGGGCGAGACCACCACCGGCGAGACCACCGCGACCGGCGGTTCCACCACGGGCGAGACCTCCACCACCGGCGAGACCTCCGCGACCGGCGGTTCCGCCACGGGTGAGACCTCCGCGACCGGCGGCTCCGCCACCGGCGAGCAGGCCAACGGTGGTTCCACCACCGGTGGCGAGGTCAAGGACGAGAGCGGCAACCTGGCCGAGACGGGCTCCAGCGCCCCGGTCGGCATCCTCGCCGCCGCCGCCCTGGCCCTCGCGGCCGCCGGCGCGGTCCTGGTGACCCGCCGTCGCAAGGCCCAGCAGAACTGACGTACTCCGTCGTGACGATGCCCCCGTGGAGGATTCCACGGGGGCATCGTCACGGGTGCGGGAGGACCGTCAGCCGGTGTTGCGGAGGCCCGCCGCCACGCCGTTGACGGTGAGGAGCAGGGCCCGTGCGAGCAGCGGGTCCGGGTCCTCGCCGCGCTCGGCGTCCGCGCGCTGGCGGGCGAGGAGCGCGACCTGGAGGTAGGAGATCGGGTCCAGGTAGGCGTCGCGGATGGCGAAGGTCTGCTGGAGGACCGGGTTGGAGTCGAGGAGCCGCTCGCCGCCGGTGACCTTGAGGACCTCGGCGACGGTCAGCGCGTGTTCGGCCTCGATGGTGTCGAAGACGTGCTTGAGGTGGTCGGGGACGAGGGTGTCGACGTAGTGGCGGGCGATGCGCAGGTCGGTCTTGGCGAGCGTCATCTCCACGTTGGAGAGGAAGTTGCGGAAGAAGCCCCAGCGTTCGTGCATCTCGCCGAGGACGGCGTCGAGGCCGGCGTCGCGCAGGGCCTTGAGGCCGGAGCCGACGCCGAACCAGCCGGGGACGATCTGCCGGGACTGGGTCCAGCCGAACACCCACGGGATGGCCCGCAGTCCGTCGAGCGAGACGCCGGAGCCGGGGCGGCGGGAGGGCCGGGAGCCCAGGTGCAGGTCGGCGAGCTGGTCCACCGGTGTCGACGCGAGGAAGTACGTCGGCAGGTCGGGGTCCTCGACGAGGCGGCGGTAGGCGGCGTGGGCGGCGTCGGAGACGACGTCCATGGCCGCGTCCCAGCGGGCGAGGGCCTCGTCGGACTGGCGCGGCGCGGTGTGCAGGGCGGAGGCCTGCAGGGTGGCGGCGACGGTCAGTTCGAGGTTCTCGCGGGCGAGGGAGGGGATGAGGTACTTGTCGGAGATGACCTCGCCCTGCTCGGTCACCTTGATCTCGCCCTCCAGGGTGCCCCAGGGCTGGGCGAGGATCGCGTCGTGCGAGGGGCCGCCGCCTCGGCCGACGGTGCCGCCGCGGCCGTGGAAGAGGCGGAGGCGGACGCCGTAGCGGTGGGCGACGTCGCGCAGGCGGCGCTGGGCGCGGTGGATCTCCCACTGGCTGGTGGTGATGCCGCCGAACTTGGAGGAGTCGGAGTAGCCGAGCATGACCTCCTGGACGTCGCCGCGGAGCGAGACGAGGCGCCGGTAGGAGGGGTCGGCGAGCATGTCGTCGAGGATGACGTCGGCGGCCTTGAGCTCGTCGGTGGTCTCCAGGAGCGGCACGATGCCGATCTTGGCCCAGCCGGCGTGCAGGTCGATGAGGCCGGCCTCGCGGGCGAGGACGGTGGCGGCGAAGACGTCGTCGGCGCCCTGGCACATCGAGATGATGTAGGACTCGATGACCTCCGGGCCGAAGCGCTCGAAGGCCTCCTTGATGGTGTGGAAGACGCCGAGGGTCTTCTCGCCGGCGGCGTCCAGCGGGGCCGGGGTCGGGGCGAGCGGGCGGCGGGAGCGGAGCTCCTTGGCGAGGAGCTTCTGCCGGTAGTCGCGGGGCATGTCCGCGTACCGCCAGGACTCCTCGCCGAGGCGGTCGAAGAGCTGGCCGAGGGCGTGGTGGTGGGCTTCGGCGTGCTCGCGGACGTCCATGGTGGCGAGCTGG
This sequence comes from Streptomyces sp. NK15101, assembly GCF_020400725.1. Taxonomy (GTDB): domain Bacteria; phylum Actinomycetota; class Actinomycetes; order Streptomycetales; family Streptomycetaceae; genus Streptomyces. The sequence goes on from NZ_JAINVG010000023.1 coordinate 60,791, forward strand.
AGGCCGAAGGCGGAGAGGGTGCGGATGACCCGGTCCATGCGACCGTCGGCGAAGAGGGCGCCGCGGTGCTCGCGCAGCGAGGTCTGGATCAGGGTGAGGTCGCGGATGAGGTCGGCGGTGCCGAGGTAGTCGCGGCCCTCCTGGTGCGGGGTGCCGTGGGCGAGGCGCTCGCGGGTGTTGACGAGCTTCTGCCGGATGCAGGTGGCCTTGAGCCGGTAGGGCTCCTCGGCGTTGAGGCGCTTGTAGCGGGGGCTGATCTCCGGGAGGAGCTCCAGGTCGCGCTGGAGGGAGTCCAGGAGTTCCTGGGTGGCCCCGGTGTAGCGGATGGAGTTGGAGAGGAGTCCGCGGAGGAAGTCGATGAGTTCGAGGGCGTCGGTGATGCCGTGCTCGTGCTGGAGGATCAGGATGTCCCAGGTCACCTGGGGGGTGACGTTGGGGTTGCCGTCGCGGTCGCCGCCGATCCAGGTGCCGAAGGTGAGGGGGCGGGTGCCGGAGGGCAGTTCGACGCCGACGCGCTCCAGCTCGGCGGCGAGGTCCTCCAGGACGTCGCCGACGGCGTTCGCGTGCAGCTCGTCGAGGTAGTAGATGGCGTTGCGGGCCTCGTCGGCGGGCTCGGGGCGGACGACCCGGAGCTCGTCGGTCTGCCAGATGAGGTCGATGTTCTCGGCGAGGCGGAGGTCGGTGCGGCGCCGGTCGGCCTGGGCGACCGGGGTCTCCAGGAGGGCGGCGATCCGGCGGAGCTTGTTGAGGACCGAGCGGCGGGCCGCCTCGGTGGGGTGTGCGGTGAAGACGGGCCGGACGTTGAGGTTCTTGACCGTCTCGCGCACGTGCTCGGGGTCGCCGTCCTTGAGCATGTCGGCGGTGCGGGCGAGGAGGCCGCCCTCGGCGGCGCGCTTCTCGCGCATCTCGCGGCCGCGGTGGACCTGCTCGGTGACGTTCGCGAGGTGGAAGTAGGTGGAGAAGGCGCGCACCAGCTTGGCGGCCGTCTCGAGTTCGACGCCCCGGAGCAGCTCGGCGGCGGCTTCGCCGTCCTCGCGGGTGAGGCGGCGGACCTTCTCGACGAGGTCGAGGAGGTCGTGACCCTCCTGGCGGACGATGGTCTCGCCGAGGAGGTCGCCCAGTCGGCGGATGTCGGCGCGCAGCTCGGTGCTGGCGGTGGGGGTCTGGTCGGCACTGCTCACAGGTGCGGCTCCTTGCAGTGTTTGAGCACGTCTGGAGGGGTTTCCGGAGGCTTGCGGACCGCGCTGTCCGACGTCCCCAGGATAGGTGTCCACATGGTGGGCGGCGGGCAGGGGCCTGTTGTGCCCTCTTGCCGCGCGCCACGGCGCTGCCATACTTACGACGCCGTAGGTTACGGAGGCGTAGCCACGGATCCGTCCTTCGACGCGTTTCCCCTTCCCCTCACCCCCCAGGGACATCCATGACCATGAGCCCCGAGATGACGTCGGCGTCCGAGGCGCCGGACGCCGAGGCGCTGCCTTCCGCCACGCTGGGCGGGGACAGCAAGCGTTCGATCGAGCAGATCACCCTGCTGCTGTTCATCACGGTGCCGTTCCTGGCACTGCTCGCCGCGGTACCGCTGGCGTGGGGCTGGGGGGTGAGCTGGCTGGATCTGGGGCTGATGGTGGCGATGTACTACATCGGCTGCCACGGGATCACGATCGGTTTCCACCGGTACTTCACGCACGGTTCCTTCAAGGCGAAGCGGCCGCTGCGGATCGCCCTCGCGGTCATGGGTTCGCTGGCCGTGGAGGGTCCGCTGGTGCGCTGGGTGGCGGACCACCGCAAGCACCACAAGTTCTCGGACGCGGAGGGCGACCCGCACTCGCCGTGGCGGTTCGGCGAGACGGTTCCGGCGCTGATGAAGGGCCTGTGGTGGGCGCACATCGGCTGGATGTTCGACGAGGAGCAGACGCCGCAGCACAAGTACGCCCCCGATCTGATCAAGGATCCGGCGATCCGGGCGATCTCGCGCCAGTTCGTGCTGTGGACGGTCGTGTCGCTGGCGATCCCGCCGCTGGTGGGCGGTCTGGTGACGATGTCGTGGTGGGGCGCGTTCACGGCGTTCTTCTGGGGCTCGCTGGTGCGGGTGGCGCTGCTGCACCACGTGACGTGGTCGATCAACTCGATCTGTCACGCGGTGGGCAAGCGGCCGTTCAAGTCGCGTGACCGCTCGGGCAACGTGTGGTGGCTGGCGGTGCTGTCCTGCGGCGAGTCCTGGCACAACCTGCACCACGCGGACCCGACGTCGGCCCGGCACGGGGTGCTGCGCGGGCAGCTGGACTCCAGCGCGCGGCTCATCCGCTGGTTCGAGCAGCTGGGCTGGGCGACCGATGTGCGCTGGCCGGCGAAGTCCCGCATCGAAGCCCGCCGCCAGAGCGCGTCCTCGAACGCGGCATGATGGAAGACGTGGCGATCGAGGGCAGGACCGGCGGTACGGGCGGCAGCGGCGGAGAGCAGAAGCCCCGGCGTGGCCGCCGGGTGCGGATGACGGGCGCGGAGCGCCGGGAGCAGTTGCTCGACATCGGTCGCACGCTCTTCGCGGAGAAGGGCTTCGAGGGCACGTCGGTGGAGGAGATCGCGGCGAAGGCCGGGGTGTCCAAGCCGGTGGTGTACGAACACTTCGGGGGGAAGGAGGGGCTGTACGCGGTCGTGGTCGACCGGGAGATGCGGCAGCTCCTGGACGGGGTGACGGGGGCGCTGACGGCGGGGCATCCGCGGGAGCTCCTGGAGCAGGCGGCGTTCGCGCTGCTCGACTACATCGAGAACTACACGGACGGTTTCCGGATCCTCGTACGGGACTCGCCGGTGGCGCAGTCGACGGGCACGTTCGCGTCGCTGATCAGCGACATCGCCACGCAGGTGGAGGACATCCTGGGCCTGGAGTTCAAGGCGCGCGGTTTCGACCCGAAGCTGGCGCCGCTGTACGCGCAGGCGCTGGTGGGCAGCGTGGCGCTGACGGGCCAGTGGTGGCTGGACGTCCGCAAGCCGAAGAAGGCGGAGGTCGCGGCGCACCTGGTGAACCTGGCGTGGCACGGGCTGGACGGTCTGGAGCAGAAGCCGCGGTTGATAGGGCACCGGAAGAGCTGAGCGGCCGACGGGCCGGGCGGGGGGCCGGCACGGGCGCCCGGAGCGAGAAACGACCGTACGGTCGGCTTCGGTGAGGTAAACGTCTGGTAATCGGCCGCGCCGTGAGTAGACTCGTGTTCAACATCCGGGGGGGTGTCCCGACCGTCCTACGAGGTCGTCTCCGCGTTCCTACCATCGCGCGCTGACGCCGTTCGACGTTGTTCGAACCCCCCTGTTTGGTTCCAGTCGAACCTCTGATCCCTGGGGGGGATCTTTTTGTTCTTCATGCGTTCCAAGCGTGCTCGCCGTCTCGCCGGCTGCACCGCTCTCGCCGTCTCCGCGGGCATGCTCCTCGCGAGCCCCGCGTCGGCCGACTCCCCGGCGCCGCACGCGGTCGCCGAGAAGCCCGCGCAGGCTCCCACCGCGCCGTCGCTGCGGGCCGTCCCGCAGACCGACGGTGCCCGCGCCGGGGCCGCCGGCGTCACGGCGGAGCGTCCGCCGTCGCGCTCGGACCTCGACGGCGACGGCCAGAGCGACCTCATCATCCGCCTCGGCGGCCAGCTGCGCACGGCTACGACGAACTCCGAGGGCGCCGAGTTCTACCGCAACGACGGTGACACCTCCTTCATCAAGGACGTCATCCCGCTCGGCGACCAGGACCTGAACGGCAGCGGTCCCGAGATCCTGACGATCTCGAAGTTCGGCTGGCTGAGCCTGTACGGCGACTCCACCCCGTCCTACGGGAACTACCGCTGGTCCGGTCCGGGCTGGCAGATCTACAACAAGGTCTTCTCGCCGGGCGACATCAGCGGGGACGGCCGCGCCGACGTGCTGGCCCGCACGCCCTCGGGCGAGCTGTGGGTCTACGTCTCGACCGGCACCTGGAACGCCCCGTTCCACGCGCGCAAGCTGGTCGGCAAGGGCTGGCAGTACTACGACCAGCTGATCGGCCTCGGAGACAGCGACGGCGACGGCAACGGCGACTTCCTCGCCCGTACGCCCTCCGGCGTGCTCTTCTACTACGGGAGCACCGGCAGCCCGTACACGGTGAAGGCCCGCAAGGAGGTCGGCCGGGGCTGGCAGCAGTACAACCAGATCATCGGCATCGACGACGACAACGCCAACGGGGTCCCCGACGTCCTCGCGCGCGGCGTCGACGGCACGCTGTACGAGTATTTCGGCACCGGCAGCGGCTACTACACCTCCCGCAAGCAGGTCGGCTCCACAGGCGTCTGGGCCGGGGTGGACCAGTTCTCCGGCGCGGGCAACGTCCCGGCGCACGGCAAGGAGGGCATGGTCGCCCGCACCAAGGGCGGCACGCTCTTCTGGTACAACTCGCTGAACAACGGCCGGCTCGCGGCCCGCGACCAGATCAGCGACGACAACGGCTGGTACGGCGCGACGCTCTTCGAGGTCAACTCGCTCGGCCGGGACGGGGTCTCCGACACGCTGGAGATCTTCGACGGCCGCCTCTACGGCAACGGCGTCGACTTCGGCGGCGGCTGGGGCGCGATCAACCAGATCGCCGGCCCGGGCGACCTGAACGGCGACGGCACCGGCGACTTCGTGGCCCGTGACCGCGACGGCGTCCTGTGGCTGTACCGGAGCAACTACGACGGCACCGCCCTGCACGCCCGCGTCAAGATCGGCAGCGGCTGGAACGCGTACGACCGGATCGTCGGTTCGGGCGACTACAGCGGCGACGGCCGGGGCGACCTGATCGCCCGCGCCAAGGACGGCACCCTGTACCTGTACCAGGGCACCGGTCAGGCCAGTTACGCGTTCAAGTCCCGCGTGAAGATCGGCGGCGGCTGGAACGCGTACGCGAAGATCGTGGCGCCCGGTGACGTCACCGGCGACGGCAAGGCCGACCTCCTGGCGGTGAACTCGGGCGGCGAGCTGTTCCGCTATTCCGGCACCGGCGACACCGGCTACGTCTTCAAGCCGCGCGCCTCGATCGGCACCGGCTACCAGATCTACAACGGCCTGTACTAGTCGTCGCGCGCACCCCGACAGGACGCCCCGCACCGGTCCGCCGGTGCGGGGCGTCCCGCGTGCGTCGGGAGGCTGTCATGTCCGGGAGGTATGCTCCCCAGACACCCGGGGGGTTCGCCCTTCGTACGCGTTCTCCTCCGTAGCGAGGCGCCGCGGACCCGTACCCGGCCCGAAGACATTTCTGATCCCTGGGGGGGATCTCTTGCGTTCTGTGCACTTCACGCGCACGCGCCTCGGCGCGTGCACCGCGCTCGCCCTCTCCGCCGGCATGCTCCTCGCGAGCCCGGCGTCCGCCGAGACGCCGTCGCCGCGTCCGGCCGTCGAGAAGCCGGCCGCGGACTTCACCCCGCCGTCGCCGACGCGCCCGGGGGCCGGGCCGGCTCGCGCCGGCGCCACGGCCGCCGGGGTCGGCGCCTCTCCGCAGCTGTCGGACTTCGACGGCGACGGCGGCGGCGACCTGATCTACCGCTCCTGGGACGGCAACCTCTACACGGCCACCACGTCCGGCGAGGGCGGCCAGTTCGGGTCGTTCTCGGCGCAGCCGCCGAAGGACGTCATCCCGATCGGCAACCAGGACGCGGAGCCCGGCGGCCCCGAGGTCCTGACGCTGTCCCAGACGGGCACGCTCCACCTGTACACGGACGCCACGCCCTACTCGGCGAGCCACGCGTGGAGCGGCAACGGCTGGGGCGTCTACAACAAGGTCGTCGCGCCCGGCGACGTGAACGACGACGGCCGCGCGGACCTGGTCGCCCGCGACCACGACGGCAACCTGTACCTGTACTACGCCACCGGCAACCGCACCGCGCCGTTCGCGTCGCGCGTGAAGATCGGCACCGGCTACAACGTCTACGACCAGCTCTTCGGCATCGGCGACAACAACGCCGACGGCTGGGCGGACCTGATCGGCCGCGACACCGCCGGCACCCTGTGGTTCTACGCCGGTACGGGCGACAAGGCCAAGCCGTTCGCCGCCCGCAGGGCCGTCGGCAGCGGCTGGGGAATCTACAACCAGATCATGCCCGTCGGCGACGACAACGGCGACGGCAACGGCGAGCTGATCGCCCGCGACATCAAGGGCACGTTCTGGTACTACGTCGGCAGGGGCGACGGCACCCTCGCGGCCCGTCAGCAGGTCAGCGACACGGGCGGCTGGGCCGGCGTCCCGCAGTTCGGCGGGGCGGGCAACAACCCCGTCACGGGCAACAAGGAAGGCGCACTGGCGCGGGACAAGGCCGGGACGATGTTCTGGTACGGCGCCACGACCACGGGCGCGCTCGGCAGCCGCAGCCAGGTCGGCGACACGGGCGGCTGGGCGGGGGCGAACTTCACGCACGTGTCCTCGATGGACCTGGACGGCTCGTCCGACGTGTCGGAGGTCTGGCAGGGCACCCTCTACATCGCGGGCAACCGCATCGGCGGCGGCTGGGACATCTACAACGCGATCGTCGGCCCCGGTGACCTGTCCGGCGACGGCAAGGGCGACCTGCTCGCCCGCGACCGCTCCGGCGTGCTCTACCTGTACAAGGGCAACGGTGCCGGCACCGCCGTCTCCGCCCGTGTGAAGGTCGGCAGCGGCTGGGGCGCGTACGACCGCCTCGTCGGCGCCGGCGACCACACCGGCGACGGCCGCACCGACCTCGTGGCCCGCACCCCCGGCGGCGACCTGTACCTCTACGCCGGCACCGGCGTCGCCACCACGCCGTTCAAGGCGCGCCTGAAGATCGGCACCGGCTGGAACACGTACTCCAAGCTGGTCGCCCCCGGTGACCTCGACGCGGACGGCAAGGCCGACCTGCTCGGCGTCACCTCCGGTGGTGACGTCTACCGCTACCTGAACACCGCCCCGGGCAAGTTCACCCCCCGCGCCAAGATCGGCTACGGCTGGGGCATCTACAACGCCGCGTCCTGACGACCGGGACCCGACAGGGCGCCCCGCACCGGAGGTTCCGGTGCGGGGCGTCTCGCGTTCACGAAAAGATCGCTGGCGTAAGGAGTGGGGATGAGTACACTCGTGTTCAACATCCGGGGGGGTGTTCCGACCTTCGAACGAGGTCGCCTCCGCATGCCCACTGGCCTGCGCTGACGCCGTTCGATGCCGTACGAGCCCCCCTGTTTGGTTCTGTCGAACCTCTAGGTCCCGGGGGGGATCTCTTGCTGTTCCAGCACTCCAAGCGCGCTCGCCGCGTCGCGGCCTGCACCGCTCTCGCTCTCTCCGCCGGCATGCTCCTCGCGGGCACGGCCTCCGCCGCCGACACCCCGGCGCCGCTTCCGTCCGTCAAGAAGGAGGCGCCCTCCTTCACCCCGCCGAAGCTGACGCTCCCGAAGAAGGGCGCCGACCGTGCCGGCGTCGCCTCGGCCGAGGCCGTCTCGCAGCCGCTGTCCGACCTGGACGGCGACGGCATCGACGACCTCATCTTCCGGGGCGTGGAGGGCGAGCTCTACACGAGCACGTCCACCGGCGTCGGTGACATCTTCGAGCTCAACCGCGGCTTCCAGGACATCGCCAAGGAGATCGTCCCGATCGGCCAGCAGGGCGGTGACACCACCGAGCCCGAGGTCCTCGTCATCTCCGAGAACGGCACGCTCAAGCTGTACGCGGACGCCGACCCGACCGGCACGCCGTACGAGCACACGGTCGGCGGTGGCTGGCAGACCTACAACAAGGTCACCTCGCCCGGCGACGTGAACGGCGACGGCCGCGCCGACGTGGTCGCCCGCACCAAGGACGGCCAGCTGTACCTGTACCTGGCCACCGGCAACCTGGACGCGCCGTTCGGCGGCCGGATCCTCATCGGCGGCGGCTGGGGCGCCTACGACCAGCTCGTGGGCCTCGGCGACGGCAACGGTGACGGCAAGGGCGACCTGTACGCCCGCGACACCGCCAGCGGCACCCTGTACTTCTACGCCGGTACGGGCAGCACCACCCAGCCGTTCGCCGCCCGCCAGTCCGTCGGCGGCGGCTGGAACATCTACAACCAGATCCTGCCCGCCGGCGACGGCGACCTCCTCGCCCGGGACAACGCGGGCACCCTGTACTTCTACGCGGCCAACGGCAACGGCACCCTGGCCGCCCGTCAGGTGAGCAGCGGCACGGGCGAGTGGGCGGGTGTCTCGCAGTTCGCGGGCTCCGGCGCCAACCCGTACACGGGCAAGGAGGGCATCTTCGCCACCACTCCCGGCGGGGCCCTGTACTGGTACTACAACAGCACCACCGGCAAGCTGGACCCGCGCATCGAGATCATCGAGGCCGGCGGCCTCACGGGCGGCCCGGCCCCGATCCACTTCTCCTCGCTGAACTCGGACGGTCTGTCCGACTTCGCCGCGGTGGTCGACGGCCACCTGTGGGTCGACGACGAGGACCTCGGCGGCGGCTGGGGCATCTACAACACCCTGGTCGCCCCCGGCGACCTGTCCGGCGACGGCAAGGGCGACCTGCTCGCCCGCACCTCCGGCGGCGACCTCTACCTGTACAAGGGCAACGGCGCCGGCACCGCCCTCGCCACCCGCATCAAGGTCGGTACCGGCTGGGGCATCTACAACAAGATCGTCGGCGCGGGTGACTACACCGGCGACGGCCGCACGGACATCGTGGCCCGCACCTCCGGCGGCGACCTGTACCTGTACGCCGGCACCGGCAACGCCACCACGCCGTTCAAGAGCCGTCTGAAGATCGGCACCGGCTGGAACACGTACTCCAAGATCGTCGCCCCCGGCGACCTCAACGCCGACGGCAAGGGCGACCTCCTCGGCATCACCTCGGGCGGCGACCTCTACAGCTACCTGAACACCACCCCGGGCAAGTTCACCTCGCGCGCCAAGATCGGCAACGGCTGGGGGATCTACAACTCCGTCCAGTAACGGACCGAGTGCCCCACGGGCGCCCCGCACCGGAGATCCGGTGCGGGGCGCCCGCGCGTTCACGCCCCTCAGGGCTTCTTGCGGGCGACGGCGAAGATCCGGCGGAAGGGGAAGACCGTGCCGTGCGGGCCCGGCGGGTAGGCCTCGCGGAGGAGCAGGCGGTACTGGGCGAGGAAGGCGTCGACCGCCTCCCGGTCGTCGCCCAGGGTCGTGAGGACGGGCCGCAGCGCGGTGCCCTTGACCCAGTCCAGGACGGGATCCTCCCCCTGGAGCAGCTGGCAGTACGTGGTCTCCCAGACGTCCGTCTCGCAGCCGAGGTCGGTGAGGCGGGGGAGGGAGTCGGCGGTGTCGAGGACGTGGACGTAGCGGCGGCCCTGGTCGCCGGGGCGGGCCCGCCACTCGGGGGCTTCGCAGAGTTCGCCGAGCAGGGCGTGGCTGGGCGAGGTGAAGTTGCCGGGGACCTGGAAGGCCAGGGTGCCGCCGGGGCGGAGGCCGTCGATCCAGGCGGCGAAGGACTCGGGGTGGTTGGGCACCCACTGGAGGGCGGCGTTGGAGACGATCAGGTCGTAGGGCTCGTCGGGGGTCCAGTGGGCGGCGTCGGCGGGCCGGAAGTCGAGCCAGCCGCCGCCCCGGGTGGTGCCCGCCCAGTCCTTCTCGGCGCGCTCCAGCATCTCGGGCGAGAGGTCGAACCCGGTGATGTGGGCGTCGGTCCACCGGTCGGCGAGGAGGACCGTCACATTGCCGGGTCCGCAGCCGAGGTCGGCGATGCGGGCGGGTCGCTGCTGGGTGGGCAGCTGCGGTATTCGGGCGAGGAGATCGAGGAACGGGCGGGTGCGGTGACCGGAGTGTCGGAGGTACTGCTGTGGATCCCAGGTTGGTGCGGCGGTGTCCACGGAATGCATGTTCGAAGCCCCCTTGCTGGCACGAGTTGCCGAAGCGGAACGGAGTTCCGGCGGGGTCCCTTCCCCATAGTCCAGGAAAATATATCTTGACCCCAAGATACTTGACATCGAGAAACTCGAATACAAGAGACTTTATGTCAACAGACCCTCTACACTGATCGTCATGGAGGACGAGGTCGACCGACTGGTCGCAGCATGGCGCCGCGAGCGCCCCGACCTCGACGTGGAACCGCTCGAGGTGCTCAGCCGTGTCTCGCGGCTCGCCCGCCACCTCGACCGCGCCCGTCGGCTCGCCTTCTCCGAGCACCAGCTGGAGCCCTGGGAGTTCGACGTCCTCACCTCGCTGCGCCGCGCCGGAGCGCCCTACCAGCTCTCCCCCGGGCAGCTCCTCACCCAGACCCTGGTCACCTCCGGCACCATGACCAACCGCATCGACCGGCTCACCAAGAAGGGCCTCGTCGAGCGGCTCCCCGACCCCAGCGACCGGCGCGGGGTCCTGGTCCGGCTCACCCCCGAGGGCCGCGACCGCGCCGACGAGGCGCTCGCCGGACTCCTCGCCCAGGAGCGCGCCATCCTGGCCCAGCTCTCCCGCGCCCAGCGCGGCGACCTGGCCGCGCTGCTACGCCGGCTGACCGCCCCGTTCGACAACATTCCCGGGTAGCACCGGCTCCGCGGGGCCCACGCCCGCCCGGCGGGCCAGCGCGACCGCGGCCAGCGTCGAGTGCACGCCCAGCTTCCCGAGCACGTTCTGCATGTGCGTACGGACGGTGTGCGGAGAGAGGAAGAGGCGCTCGGCGACCGCCTTGCGGCCCAGGCCCGCGACCATGCAGCGCAGCACCTCCCGCTCGCGCGGGGTCAGCGACTCCACGAGCCGCTCGCTGTCCGTCCGGTGCCTGCGCGCCTCCGTCAGCTCCCGCAGGACGCCCGTGAGCAGCGCGGGCGGCAGATGCGTCTCGTCCCGCAGCACGCCCCGGACCACCGCGAGCAGCCGCTGCAGCGAGCAGTCCTTCGCGACCCAGCCGGAGGCCCCGGCCTGGAGCGCGAGCGCGGCCCGGCGCGGGTCGTCCTTCTCCGCGAGGACGACCGTACGGAGCGCGGGCTGCATCCGTCGCACGCCCGTGACCAGCGAGATCCCGTCCACGGCGCCCTCGGCGTCGTCGGGCACCGGGCGCGCCGCGGCCGCTCCGGCGGGGCCCGCGCCGAGCTCGGCGTCGACGAGCAGCACGTCGAACCTGCGGCCCTCCGCCGCGCCGCGCTCCAGGCAGCGCAGGGCCGCCGGGCCGCTGCCGGCGGCGGCGACGTCGACATCGGGCTCCGCCGCGAGGGCGGCGGCCAGCGATTCGGCGAAGATGCGGTGGTCGTCCACCACCAGGACGCGGATGCGTGCCACGGACACTCCCAAGTGTCGAGGAACGGACCGACGCGGGTACGGCGCCGGAGGCGGGTCCGTCAAGGACACGGCCGCCGCCGTGCGTTGACTGCTACCCCGCTCCTGACGCCGTACCCGACGGGTCTCGCCCCCTGAACAGCACCGGCCCCCACCGGCGCTGCCCTCAGGGTAGGGGCGGGGCGCCACGGCGGGGGCCGTTTCGCGGAACTGTCCGAAGTCGTGTGAACGCGAGCGGTGGTCCGGAGAGGCCGTTCAGAGGCGGTGCGCGCCCGCCGAGGGGACGGCCGGGAAGATCCCCGGGGCCGCGTACCCGGCCTCGGCGAAGGCCTTGCCGACGGCCGCGGCCACCTCCTCCGCCCGCCCGGTCTCCACGAGGACGACGGCGGAGCCGCCGAAGCCGCCGCCGGTCATCCGGGCGCCGAGCGCCCCGGCCGCGTTCGCCGCCTCGACGACGAGGTCCAGCTCGGGGCAGGAGACCCGCAGGTCGTCGCGGAGGGAGGCGTGGCCCTCGGTGAGGACCGGGCCGACCGCGCGGGTGGCGCCGGCGTCGAGCAGCGCGATGGTCCGCTCGACGCGGGCGTTGTCGGTGACGACGTGGCGCACGTACCGGAGAATCGTCTCGTCGCCCAACCGTGCGAGGGCTTCCGGTAGATGCGCGGCGCTGACTTCGCGCAGGGTGCGCACGCCGAGCGCCCGCGCACCCGCTTCGCACCCGGCGCGCCGCTCGGCGTACGCGCCGTCTCCGAGCGCGTGCTTCACGCGGGTGTCGACGACGAGCAGCCGGAGCCCCTCGCGCGCCAGGTCGAAGGGGACCTGGCGGTACGAGAGGTCCCGGGTGTCCAGATGGAGGGCGTGCCCCTCCTCGGCGCAGGCGGAGGCCATCTGGTCCATGACCCCGCAGGGCACGCCGACGAAGGCGTTCTCGGCGCGCTGGGCGAGCCGGGCGAGTTCGGGACGGGAGAGCCCGAGCCCGAACAGGTCGTTCAGGGCGAGCGCGGTGACGACCTCCAGGGCCGCCGAGGAGGAGAGGCCCGCGCCGGCCGGCACGGTCGAGGTGAGGTGGACGTCGGCGCCGGTGACCGGGTGCCCGGCCTCCCGCAGCGCCCAGACCACACCGGCCGGATAGGCCGCCCAGCCGCCACCGCCGCCGGAGAGCGGCTCCAGGCCCGCGACGTCCAGCTGGACGATCCCGCCGTCGACGTCGGCGGAGTGCAGGCGCAGGACGCCGTCGTCGCGGCGGGAGACGGCGGCGACGGTGGTGTGCGGCAGTGCGAGCGGCAGCACGAAGCCGTCGTTGAAGTCGGTGTACTCCCCGATGAGGTTGACCCGGCCGGGGGCGGCCCAGAGGCCGTCGGGCGCGGCGCCGTACAGCGCCTCGAAGTCGGCGGCGAGGCTCATGCGCCCTCCTCCTCGCGGAACCGGGCGAACGCCCAGGCGTCGGCGACGACGTCGGCGAGGTCCGGGCGGGACGGCGTCCAGCCGAGCCGCTCGCGGGCGGCCTCGGCCGAGGCGACGAGGACGGCGGGGTCGCCGGGGCGGCGCGGGGCGGTGATCTCCGGGACCGGGTGGCCGGTGACCTTGCGGACGGTCTCGACGACCTCGCGGACGGAGAAGCCGTTGCCGTTGCCCAGGTTGCAGATCAGGTGCTCGCCGGCCGGGACGGCGTCCTCCGTCATCGCGTCGAGGGCCAGGAGGTGGGCCTCGGCGAGGTCGGCGACGTGGATGTAGTCGCGGACGCAGGTGCCGTCCGGGGTCGGGTAGTCCTCGCCGTACACGGAGATCGCCTCGCGCCGGCCGAGGGCGACCTGGAGGACGAGCGGGATGAGGTGGGACTCGGGCTCGTGGCGCTCGCCGAGGGAGCCGTACGCCCCGGCGACGTTGAAGTAGCGCAGCGAGACGGCGGCCAGGCCGTGCGCGGCGCACTCCCCGCCGATCATGTGGTCGACGGCCAGCTTGCTCGCCCCGTACGGGCTGGTGGGCGCGGTCGGCGCGGTCTCGGTGATCGGCACGGTCTCCGGCTCGCCGTAGGTGGCGGCGGTGGACGAGAAGACCAGCTTGCGGACGCCGGCTCCGCGCAGGGCGGCGAGCAGGGCCATGGTGCCGCCGACGTTGTTCTCCCAGTACTTCTCGGGCCTGGCGACGGACTCGCCGACCTGGGAGAAGGCGGCGAAGTGCAGGACGCCGTCGTAGGAGGAGTCGAGCCAGTTCGCGGCGTCCTGGACGCGGCCCCGGACGAACTCGGCGCCCTCGGGGACGGCTTCGGCGAAGCCGGTGGAGAGGTCGTCGAGGACGGTGACCCGGTGGCCCCGCTCCAGGAGGTGGGCGGCGACCACGCTGCCCACGTACCCGGCACCTCCGGTCACCAGGTACTTCTTCGCTGCCGTGGTCACTTGCTCGCCACCTCTCGGAGTCGTCGGGCCGCGTCCTCCGGCCTCACGTCGTTCATGAACGCGCCCATGCCGGACTCGGTGCCCGCGAGGAACTTCAGCTTGCCAGAGGCCCGTCGGACGGTGAAAAGCTCCAGGTGCAGTCCGAAGTCCCCGCGCCGCTCGTCCGTGAAGGGCGCCTGGTGCCAGGCGGCGATGTAGGGCGTCGGCGGCTCGTCCGGGCCGAAGATCCGGTCGAAGCGCCTCAAGAGTTCCAGAAGGACCTGTGCGCACTCTGTGCGGGCCGCGGCGTCGAGGGCGAGCAGGTCGGGCACCCGGCGCCTGGGGTGGAGGTGCACCTCGTACGGCCAGTGGGCGGCGTAGGGCACGAAGGCGATCCAGTGCTCGGTCTCCAGGACCACCCGCTCGCCGTCGGCCCGCTCCCGGGCGACGACGTCGTCGAAGAGGTTCCGTCCGGTCGCCGCGCGGTGCTCGTCCAGGCGGCGGCGCATGGCGGCCGTCCGGGGCGTGACGTACGGGAAGGCGTAGATCTGGCCGTGCGCGTGGGGCAGGGTGACGCCGATCTCCGCGCCGCGGTTCTCGAAGCAGTAGACCTGCTCGACGCCGGGGAGGGCGGAGAGGGCGGCGGTCCGGTCGGTCCAGGCGTCGAGGACGAGCGCGGCGCGCTCCTCGGTGAGGTCGGCGAAGGAGTCCGTGTGGTCGTCGGTGAAGCAGACGACCTCGCAGCGGCCGACGCCGCCGGAGAGCGAGGGGAAGCGGTTCTCGAAGACCGTCACCTCGTAGCTCTCCTCGGGGATCTCGCTCTCGCGGCCGCCCCTGGCGGGGCAGAGCGGGCAGGCGTCGGCCGGCGGGTGGTAGGTGCGGGCCTGCCGGTGCGAGGCGATGGCGACGGGGTCGCCGGTCAGCTCGTCGTACCGGATCTCGGAGCGGGAGACGACGGGGGTGAGGGGGCGGGGGTCGACGGCGGTGCGGACGGTGTCGTCGCGCGTGTCGTAGTAGATCAGCTCGCGCCCGTCGGCGAGCGTGGTGACGGTCTTCTTCACGGGGATGCCCTCCGACGGGACCAAACATAACCACGCACAAAGAATCACATTCAAACATCCCCGTCAATGGCGAAGCGGGCCCCGGTGACCGGGACCCGCCGATGTCACCCTCAAGGGGGACCGGTGAGCAGCCTCAGAGGGAGCCGCGGGGCCCCGGCACCGCCCGGTCGAGCAGCCCCGTACGCGCCGCGAGCGCCGCCGCCTCCAGGCGCGAACCGACCCCCAGCTTCATCAGGACCCGCTGCACGTGCGTCCGCGCCGTGCTCGGCGCGATCCCCATCCCCGCCGCGATCAGCCGGGTGTCCTCGCCCTCCGCCACCCGCACCAGGACCTCCACCTCCCGCTGCGTGAGCAGCCGGAGCAGCCGCTGCGCCTCGTCGTCCGGCTGCGCCGAGGGGTGCAGCAGCTCCGCGAAGGCCCCCTGGAGCAGCTGCGGCGCCACCGCCGACTCCCCCGCCCGGGCCTTCACCAGGGCCCGCTCGACGCCCTCGATGCGCTCGTCGTGGCGGACGTACCCCGAGGCCCCGGCCGCGAACGCCGCCGCGATCCCGCGCGGCGACGGCACCGGGCCGAGCACCACGACGGCCACCTGCGGCCGCTCCCGCTTGATCCGTACGACCGGGTCGAAGGTCCCCGGGGCGTCCGGCGTCGCCGTGCCCAGGAGGCAGACCTCCGGCGCCCGGCCCACCACCACCTCCGCGGCCCCCGCCACCGGCGCGGCCGCCGCGAGCACCCGGTGCCCGCGCAGCTTCAGCGCCGAGGCGAGCGCCTCCGCGAGCAGGCGGTGGTCGTCCACCACCACGAGGCGTACGCCCATCCCGGTCTTCCCCCCTCCTCCTGGCCGGCCGGACGCCCCGGCGGCCTGACCCGGCAAGCTACACGCTCCCCCGCCCCGGCCGCCGACATGCGCGTGGGCCCCTCCGGATCACCGGAGGGGCCCACGGCCGCCCGACGTGTCGCCAGTGCCCGGCGTCTCAGTGCCCGGCGGAGAAGGAGACCAGCAGGTACTCCTTGATGTCGTTGGTCCCGGTCGACTCCCGGGGCTTGCTGATCAGCGTCTCCGAGATGAAGAACCGGCCGTCCTGGTAGAGCAGTTCGGCGCCGTTCAGGCTGAAGCTCGACTCGGGGCTGTTGAGCGACTTGTTCCCCGGGTTCTCCAGGAGCAGCGTCTCCTTCATCGTGCCGCCGTCGACCGAGACGATCCGGCCGCCCTTGCCGTAGGGGGGCTCCTTGTAGGCGATGAGGTTGCCGCCGTCCATCCGCAGCGGGACGAAGGTGTACTTGTCCCCGGCGTCGGCCTTCTCCGGCACCGTGCGCCCGGTGGCCAGGTCGAAGCCGATGATCTCGTTCGTCTCGTCGCCGTACTCGCCGGTGCTGCCCTCGTGCTCCTCGGTCGGCAGGTACAGCCGGCCGTTGCCGACGAGCGCCTGCTGGCAGGACTCGACCTCGGTCGGGCGGCAGCGGGCCGCGTACTGATCCGGGTCCGCCGTGATCTTCGTCTTCAGCTTCCCGGTCTTCTCGTCGATCGAGAAGAAGTCCGTGATGCCGCTGCCGTCACCGGAGCTGTCGCCGATGTCGGCCGCGACGACCAGCGGCTTCGTGGAGACGACCGAGGCGTACTTCACGCCGGGCGGCATCTTGAACTGCGAGAGCGGGGCGCCCGTCATCGGGTTGAGGTTCTGGATCAGCACGTTCGGGCTGTCGTACGCCCCGCACTTGCGGACCGCGACGAGGCCCTCCCCGCCGCCGTACCCCATGTCGTAGCAGTTCTGGTCGTTGGCCTGCGGCTTCCAGCGCGGGTTGCCGTTGGCGAGGTCGAAGGCGGCGCCGCCGTCGGTGCCGCCGGCCGCGACGGTCGTCCCGCTGAGCGTGACCTCGCTGAACCGCGCCTTCTGGTCGCCGGCGCTGCCGCCGGTGACCGAGGCCGACCACAGCAGCTTGCCGGTGTTCAGGTCGACCACGCCGACCTCGGTGCACGGCTGGTAGTAGCGCGGCCCCACCCGCTTCTTGGCCTCGAAGAGGATCGGCGCCTTGTCGTCCTTGGTGACGTGCCGCGAGGCGCCGCAGACCTGGCCGGTCAGCGGCAGCGTCCACAGGACGCTGCCCTTGTCCAGGTCGTAGGCGACCAGCGAGTTCACGCCCGGCTTCACGAACGCCTTGTCGGTGATCCAGGAGCCGGAGACGTCGGTGATGTCCGCGACCTTCGGCTGCGGCAGGGAGAAGGCCAGCTTCGCCTGGGTGTTCGCCGGGACCTTCTCCTTGCCGCCGCCGCCGAGCCCGTTGCCGCCGGTGGACCCGCCACCGCCGGTGCCCTGCGAGGTGCCGCCCGAGCCCTTGGCCTCGTCGCCCCCGTCGTCGCCACCGGAGTTGGCGTACCAGATGCCGGCGCCGATGATCAGGACCACGGCGACGGCCGCCGCGATGACGATCTGGAGCTGCGCCGACAGCTTCCTGCCGCCGCCCGGGACCGGAGCGACGGGCTGCTGGTAGCCGCCGTAGGCCTGCTGCGGCTGGGTCGGGTAGCCGTACGGGGGCTGGCCCGGCTGCTGCGGATAGCCGCCGTACTGCTGGGGCTGCTGCGGCTGCTGGGGCGCGGTGGGATAGCCGTAAGGCTGCTGCGGTACCTGGGGCTGTTGCGGGTGGCCGTAGCCCGGATCGGGCTGGGCCGGCTGCTGCTGCTGCGGGTATCCGTAGCCCGGGTCGGGCTGGGCCGGCTGCTGCTGCGGGTAGCCGTACCCCGGCTGCTGCTGCGGCGGCGGGGGCGTCGGGGCGCCGAAGCCGCCCTGCGGGTCCGGGGGTTGGTTCGGCGGCGGCGGGGGTGGCTGCGTCATCGGTCCGTGTACCTCACTTGCTGAAGGCCATCATCGTCTTGACCTGCATCTCGTCCTTGTCGTTGGACGCCGACACACGTCCGCTCGCCACCACGAAGGTGCCGCTGCCGTAGGCGAAGCTCGCGTCGTAGAAGTTGCCCTCGATCCCGGCGGTCGAGGCCGGGTGCTGGAGCAGGATCTTCGGCGCGCCGCCGGTCGGGGCGAGGGTGGCGACGGCACCGCCCTTGTCGTACGTGGCGTCCACGTAGAGGAGGACGTCGGAGCCCTCCATCCGCAGCGGGGTCATCGACCGTCCCTCGGGCGCCTTGGCGCGCCACTTGGCCTTGCCGGTCTTCAGGTCGAAGGCGACGACCTCGTTGGACTTGCCGTAATCGGCCTCGGTGGCCATGTAGAAGGTGTTCGCGTCGGCCGCGACACCCGTGCAGCCCTGGAGGTTCTTGCCGAAGATGACGAAGCTGCCGCCGCACGAGGGGGCGAACTTGTCGTTGCCGCCCTGGATCTGGGAGCGGAGCCTGCCGTTGGCGTCGAGCGCGAAGATGGACCACTTCTTCTGGTCGCGCTGGGTGGCCGAGACGACCAGCGGGTCGACCGAGTAGACCTTGTCGACCTCCCAGTTCGCCTCCAGCCGGAAGGTGTACTTGGGCTTGCCGGTGTTGGGGTCGACCTGGCCGATCGCCTGGATCTTCTTGGTGGTGCTGCCCGACGGGCAGTCCATGGCGGCGATCAGCTTGCTGCCGCCCGCGTAGGCGAAGGGCTTGCAGCCGGAGTCGGGGCCCTTGAAGAGCTGCCGGCCGTCGGCGAGGGAGAAGCCGTACGCGCTGCTGGAACCGGCGGCGGTGACCGTGTTGCCGCTGATGGCAAGGGTGTTGTCGGAGAAGGCGAAGAAGCCCGTGGCCTTCGGGACGGCCTTCTTCCAGCCGGCCTTGCCCGTCTTGAGGTCGATCTTCTGGAGCTGGGTGCACTTGGCGCCGTCCTTGGCGCTCTCGGCGTAGCCGAAGACCATGGAGCCGTCGGCGGCGGGCTCCGGCGGGACCGCGCACAGCTCGAACGGCAGGTCGACGTGCCACTTGCGCTTGCCGTCGCTCAGGGCGTAGCCGTCGACGCCCTTGTACATCGCCTTGACGACGGTGTCGCCGACGATCCACGGGCCGAAGACGTCGGAGCCGTTGCGGGGCAGGTCGACGTCGTTCTTCAGCAGCCAGTCGACCTTCGCCTCGCCGGCCTGGCGGCCCGCGTTGAGGTCCTCCTCGCCGTTGCCGCCGTCACCCGTGCCGTCGCCTTGGTCCACCGACTCGGTGGGCTTGGGGGCGCCGGAGGTGGCCGTGGCGGTGGGCTGTGCGACCGGGTCCTTCTCGTCGTCCCCGCCGACGACGGCCCAGGTCGTGACGGCGGCGACCAGGACGGCCGCGGCGGCCACGGCCGCGACGACACCGGTCCGGCCCTTGAACGGACCGCCGCCGCCGGGAGTCTGCGGCGGGGTGGGGGCGCCCTGGTACATGGGCTGGGTCGGGTAGCCGCCGTAAGGGTTCTGCTGCTGCCCGTACGGACCGGGCTGGCCGGGCTGGCCCTGCTGCGGGTAGCCGTACGGCTGCGCCGCCGGCTGCCCATAGGGGCCGGGCTGGCCGTACGGACCGGACTGCGGGGCCTGCCCCGGCTGCTGCGGGTACCCGTAACCGGGCTGCGTCGGCTGTCCGTACGGTCCCGGCGCGGCCGGCGGCGGGGTCTGCGGCGCCTGCGGCGGGACCGGCGGCACGGGCGGCATGCCCTGGCCCGGCCCCTGGTTCGGGTCCTGAGGGGCTCCGAAGCCCCCCGGCGGCTGGTTGCTGGGCGGCTGGGTCATCAGCGGTTTCCCCCTAGACGTGAGCGGGTTTTCTTTCTACCACTCACGCGATGGCGCAAAAGCGACCGGTCCGCCCCTTGTTCCCAAGGGAGGACCGGCCCGTGATGCCCTTGTTATGCGTCCTGACCCGGTCGGGACTAGGCGTCCTCGGCCAGCTCGAGCCAGCGCATCTCCAATTCCTCCCGCTCCCCCGCGAGTTCCCGGAGCTCCGCGTCGAGCTTCGCCACCTTCTCGAAATCGGTGGCGTTGTCGGCGATCTGGGCGTGCAGCTTCGCCTCCTTGTCGGAGAGCTTGTCGAGCTGGCGCTCGACCTTCTGCAGCTCCTTCTTGGCGGCGCGGGCGTCCGCGGCGGAGACGCCCGGCTTCTGCTGCGCGGGCGCGGCGGCGGGGGCCGGGACCGACGCCTCGATCATCTTCCGGCGCCGCTCCAGGTACTCGTCGATGCCGCGCGGCAGCATCCGCAGGGTCCTGTCGCCGAGCAGCGCGAACGTCCGGTCCGTGGTGCGCTCGATGAAGAACCGGTCGTGGGAGATGACGATCATGGAGCCCGGCCAGCCGTCGAGGAGGTCCTCCAGCTGCGTCAGGGTCTCGATGTCGAGGTCGTTGGTGGGCTCGTCGAGGAAGAGGACGTTCGGCTCGTCCATCAGCAGGCGCAGCAGCTGCAGGCGGCGGCGCTCACCGCCGGAGAGGTCGCCGACCGGCGTCCACTGCTTCTCCTTGGAGAAGCCGAACTGCTCGCAGAGCTGCCCGGCGGTCATCTCGCGGCCCTTGCCGAGGTCGACCCGGTCGCGGACCTGCTGCACGGCCTCCAGGACGCGCAGGGTGGCGGGGAGTTCGGTGACGTCCTGCGAGAGGTAGGCGAGCCGGACGGTCTTGCCGACGACGATCCGGCCGGCGGTCGGCTGCTTCTCGCCCTGGCTGGCGGCCGCCTCGGCGAGCGCCCGCAGGAGGGAGGTCTTGCCCGCGCCGTTGACGCCGACGAGGCCGATGCGGTCGCCGGGCCCGAGCTGCCAGGTGAGGTGCTTGAGCAGCTCCTTGGGGCCGGCGGTGATGCTCACGTCCTCCAGGTCGAAGACCGTCTTGCCGAGGCGGGCGTTGGCGAACTTCATCAGCTCGCTGGTGTCGCGCGGCGGCGGCACGTCGGCGATCAGCTCGTTCGCGGCCTCGATGCGGTAGCGCGGCTTGGAGGTGCGGGCGGGGGCGCCGCGACGCAGCCAGGCCAGCTCCTTGCGCATCAGGTTCTGCCGCTTGGCCTCCTCCGTGGCGGCGATCCGCTCGCGCTCGGCGCGGGCGAAGACGTAGTCGGAGTAGCCGCCCTCGTACTCGTGCACGGCGCCGCGCTGCACGTCCCACATGCGGGTGCAGACCTGGTCGAGGAACCAGCGGTCGTGGGTGACGCAGACGAGCGCCGAGCGGCGGTTCTGGAGGTGGCCGGCGAGCCAGGCGATGCCCTCGACGTCGAGGTGGTTGGTGGGCTCGTCGAGGACGATCAGGTCCTGGTCCTCGATGAGGAGCTTGGCGAGCGCGATGCGCCGCCGCTCGCCGCCGGAGAGCGGGCCGATGACCGTGTCGAGGCCCTGCTCGAAGCCGGGCAGGTCGAGCCCGCCGAAGAGCCCGGTGAGCACGTCGCGGATCTTGGCGCTGCCCGCCCACTCGTGGTCCGCCATGACGCCGATGACCTCGTGCCGGATGGTGGCCTTCGGGTCGAGGGAGTCGTGCTGGGTGAGCACCCCGAGGCGGAGCCCACCGCTGTGGGTGACGCGGCCGGTGTCGGCCTCCTCCAGCTTGGCGAGCATCCGGATGAGGGTGGTCTTGCCGTCGCCGTTGCGTCCGACGACCCCGATCCGGTCCCCTTCGGAGACGCCGAGCGAGACCCCGTCGAGCAGGGCACGGGTGCCGTACACCTTGCTGACGGCCTCGACATTGACCAGGTTGACGGCCACGTTGACTCCTGTACGGGGGATCGATCGACGTCCTAGGGTACGTCGCGCCACCGCCGGTACACCTCCGGTGCACCAGCGGTGTACCGTAGCCGTATGGCTGACTCCACCATCAAGGTGCCGGACACCACCCGCGACCATCTCGCCTCGCTGGCCCGCGAGCGGGGCACCACGATAGGAGCACTCGTCACCGAGCTGGCCGCTACCCAGCTCACCGCCGCACAGGCGCGGGAGAAGGTGGCCGAGAGCCGGCGGATCATGCGCGAGCGGATGCACTCCACCCTCACCGACGAAGAGTTCGACGCGACCCCGAACGCGCTGGACAAGGTCTACGAGATCGCCGCCGCGAACGCCCGCAAGGCCCTCGGAGACACCGCGGCGTGATCATTCTCGACACCTCCGCCGTACTCGCGCTCGCGCGCGGCCACCGCAAGCTCCAGCGCGTCGCCGACAACGCGGCCGCGTCCCCGTTCCGTCACCTCCAGGTGCCCGCCCTCTGCCTCCTCCAGGCCGAGACCGAGGACGAAGGCGCGGGCGACGCGGCCCTGGCGCTGCCCGGCATCGACATCGTCCCGCTCGACACGGTCGCATCCGTGACCGTCGCGCGGATGGTTCGCGGCGGTTTCGGCGGACCCGACGTCTGCCACGCGCTCTACACCGCGCTGCCCGCGCCTCATCGCCCCACCATGGACCTGATCCTCACGGACCGGGCGGACCTCTATCCCCCGGGGACCGTGACCGTGGACATCGACGACGAGCGTCTCGACGACTGAGCGTCTGCCGTCAACCGGCCCGCCGGCCCCGACCCGCCCGCTCCACGAGCAGCCAGCCCGCCAGGGCCAGGCCGACGGCCGCCGGGGCGGTGACCGGGACGGCGATCAGCGTCGCCGCGTGGCCGTCGAGGAGACCGCCGAAGCCCGTCAGGGACAGGCCCAGGACGCCGAACAGGGCGAGGGTGATGCCGAGGGCGGCGAGCGGGCCGCCCGTGCCGGTCGCCGGAGCGGCCGGGACCGGGGCCTCGAAGCGGCGGAAGACGGCGACGAGCAGGGCCGTGAGCACGGCCGCCGCCGCGAACCGGAGCGGGACCTGGGCCCACCAGGCGCCCGAGGCCGGGGCCGGGAGCTCCACGCCGAGACCGAGCAGCGCCCCGTACACGCCGAGCATGGCCGTCAGGTGCCACAGGAACGCCGTCATCGCGATCCCGTTGGCGGCGACCACCGCCCGCCACACCCCGGCACGGGCGACGAACCGCGCCCCCGGGCCCCTCAGCAGCTCGACCGCGCCGACCAGCCACAGCCCGTGGCAGAGCAGGGCGAGGGTCGGCGGGGCCATGTTCGACACCTTCTCCCCGGGCATCCCGACCATCGACAGCGGGTACGGGCCGAGGGCGACGAGCGCGGTCGCGCCGACGAGGCCCGCGGCGGCGAGCAGGGCCGGGCGGCGGATCATGCCGTCGGCGCGGAGGAAGCCGAGCTGGTGGACGGCGAGCCACACGAACGCGAAGTTCAGGAACTCGACGAAGGGGACGTCCGCCGCGAACCGCAGCACGTCCACCGCGACCGCCCCGCCGGCGAGCGCGCCGAACGCGCCCCAGCCCCACCGCTCGTGCAGCCGCAGCAGCGGCGGCGTGAAGGCCACCATCGCGAGGTAGATCCCGATGAACCACAGCGGCTGCGTGACGAGCCGCAGCGCGACCCCGGTGAGCCCTCCCTCGGCGCCGGACAGCTGGAGCGCCAGCGCGGCCGCGCCCCACACCCCGACGAACACCATCGTCGGCCGCAACAGCCGCTGGAGCCGGGCCCGCAGGAAGGCCGCGTACTGGGGGCGGGAGCGGTGGGCGAGGGCGTGCGAGAAGCCGCCGACGAAGAAGAACACCGGCATCACCTGGAACACCCAGGTCACCACCTGGAGTTCCGGCACCACGGCGAGCAGGTTCCCGACCTGCCCGTCGGCGGTGACGGCAGCCATCAGCCAGTGGCCGAGGACGACGACCGCGAGCGAGGCGACCCGGAGCAGGTCGACGTACCGGTCCCGCGTCGCGGGCGTGGCGGCGGCGAGTTCACGCACACTGATTCCCATGCGGGTACGGTCCCGCGGCGACCGGGCCGGCCGTCAGGGCGCGGATACTCAACCACCGGCTGAGTACGGCCCGGCGGCGTATGGTGCGAGAGGGCATCCGGGCGCCGGGCGTCACCCGACGCGGGCGCGGCACCCCGACCCGCGCCGCGCGCTGCCAACCGGCCCCATGGCGTCGGCCACGCGGGCGACCTCCCGGCCACGGCTGCCGCGCTCCCCGGCCGGCGAAGCGCCAGCCTCTCCTCAGATCACTCGTACCCCGAGGAGAAGTCCATGTCGAGACACCCACGTCTGGCCGCCGTCGCCGTCGCCACCGCGGCCCTCACCCTGCTCGCCGCCGGCCCGGCGTCGGCCGGCGACCCGGCCGTGTCCGATCCCCGCGTCGTCGCCCACTTCGACTTCGCCGCCGGGGAGACCCCGGAGAACATCGCCCTGGAGCCCGACGGCTCCGCCCTCCTGACCTTCGCCTACGCCCACAAGGTGGTGCGGGTCGGCAGGAACGGGTCCGGGCCGACGGATGTCGCGACCCTCCCCACGGTGACCGACCCGCCGTCGGCCCTCGTCACGGGCATCGTCCGCGCCCACGACGGCACCCTGTACGTCAACTACGTCACCGGCACCGAGGACGAGAACGGCATCTGGCGCGTCCGCCCCGACGGCAGCGCGCCCCAGCGGATCGTGAAGGTGCCGGTCGACGGCTTCCCCAACGGCCTCGCCCTCGACGAGAAGTGCGAGACCCTGTACGCCGCCGACTCGGCGCGCGGCGTCGTGTGGAGCGCACCGGTGCCCGACGGGGACGTGGAGGTGGACGCGACGGTCTGGGCCACCGGGGACGCCCTCCAGCCGACCGAGGACATCCCCTACGGCGCCAACGGCCTGAAGCTCCACGACGGTGCCGTCTGGGTGTCCAACTCCGCCCAGGAGACCCTGCTCCGCATCCCGATCAGGAGGAACCGGTCCGCGGGCCCGATCCAGACCAGGGCGACCGGACTCACCGGGATCGACGACTTCGCCTTCACCGGGCACGGCAACACGGTCCTGGCCGCGCTGGTCACGGAGAACAAGGTCGAGCTCGTCCGCCCCGACGGCACCCACAAGACCGTCCTCACCGGCGCGGACGGCCTGTCCGACCCGACCTCGGTGGCGATCCGCGCCAAGACCGTCTACGTGCCCAGCGCGTCCTACTTCGCCGCCGCGGACGAGAAGGACCCGAACCTCCTCCTGGCCCGCATCACCAGGAACAAGCTCTAGGGCCCGTCCGACCCCGATCCGCCGGACGGGCCCCGGGGACCGTCCGGCCGTTCGCGTCGGATCAGGAGCCCAGGACGACCGCGCCCGGGGCCGGCGACGTGGCCACCCGGGCCGTGCGGCAGGTGCCCGAGGCGGTGAGGGCGGCGGCGACCGCGGCCGCCGTCTCCGCGTCCTTCACCAGGAACGCCGTCGTCGGACCCGAGCCGGAGACCAGGGCCGCGAGGGCGCCCGCCTCGGTGCCGGCCGTCAGGGTCGCGGCGAGCGAGGGGCGCAGGGAGAGCGCCGGGGCCTGGAGGTCGTTGGCGAGGCCGTCGGCGAGGGCGGTGGTGTCGCCGGTCGCCAGGGCCTCCAGGAGGGCCGGCGACGCGGCCGGCTCGGGGACGTCCACGCCCTCGGCGAGGCGGTCGAACTCCCCGTACACCGCCGGGGTCGAGAGCCCGCCGTCGGCGACGGCGAACACCCAGTGGAAGGTGCCTCCGACCGGCAGCTCCGTCAGCTTCTCGCCGCGTCCGGTGCCGAGCGCCGCCCCGCCCACCAGGCTGAACGGCACGTCGGAGCCGAGCTCCGCGCAGATCTCCAGGAGCACGTCACGGGGCGTGTCGAGGCCCCAGAGCGCATCGCAGGCGAGCAGCGCGCCCGCGCCGTCCGCGCTGCCGCCGGCCATGCCGCCGGCGACCGGGATGTCCTTCTTGATGTGCAGGTGCACGTCGGGGGCGATGCCGTGCCGGGCGGCGAGCAGCTCGGCGGCGCGCGCGGCCAGGTTGGTGCGGTCCAGCGGCACCTTGTCGGCGTCCGGGCCCTCGCAGGTGATCGTCAGCCCGTCGGCGGGGGCGGCGGTCACCTCGTCGTACAGGGAGACGGCGAGGAAGACGTTCGCCAGGTCGTGGAAGCCGTCGGGGCGGGCTGCGCCGACGGCCAGCTGCACGTTGACCTTGGCGGGGACTCGTACGGTCACGCTCACTGCTGCTTCGCCTCCGGCTTGTTCTCCGCGATCCGTGCGAACTCCTCGACCGTCAGCGACTCGCCCCGCGCCTGCGGCGAGATCCCGGCCTTCACGAGGGCCTCCTCGGCCGCCGCGGGCGAGCCCGCCCAGGTCGCGAGGGCCGCGCGCAGCGTCTTGCGGCGCTGTGCGAAGGCCGCGTCGACGACCGCGAAGACCTCCTGGCGGCTCGCGGTGGTCGGAAGGGGTTCGGTGCGGCGGACGAGGGAGACGAGACCGGAGTCGACGTTCGGCGCGGGCCAGAAGACGTTGCGGCCGATGGCCCCGGCGCGCTTGACCTCCGCGTACCAGTTGGCCTTGACCGAGGGGACCCCGTACACCTTGTTGCCGGGCCTGGCGGCGAGCCGGTCGGCGACCTCGGCCTGGACCATGACGAGGGTCCGCTCGATGGTCGGGAACCGCTCCAGCATGTGGAGCAGGACGGGCACGGCCACGTTGTACGGCAGGTTCGCGACGAGCGCGGTGGGCGGCGGGCCCGGAAGCTCCTCGACGTGCATCGCGTCGGAGTGGACGAGCGCGAAGCGGTCGGCGCGGGCGGGCATCCGGGCGGCGATCGTGGCGGGCAGCGCGGCGGCGAGCACGTCGTCGATCTCGACGGCCGTCACGCGGTCGGCGGCCTCCAGGAGGGCCAGGGTGAGGGAGCCGAGTCCGGGGCCCACCTCCACGACCACGTCCTCGGGCCGCACCTCGGCCGTGCGGACGATCCGCCGGACGGTGTTGGCGTCGATGACGAAGTTCTGGCCCTTCTGCTTCGTGGGGCGCACGCCGAGGGCGGCGGCCAGCTCACGGATGTCGGCGGGGCCGAGGAGGGCGTCGGGGCTTTCGGGGCCGGTGGTGGTGCTCACCGGTACAGCCTACGGGGCCCCGGTACGGCCGACCTACGGCTCACCGGTCCGGCCCCGCGCCCGCCGGCACGGCTCTGCCCCGTACCGCCGGTCCACGGCCCGCCGGTCCGGCCGTGCGCTCACCGGTACAGCCGGCGGCCGCAGTGGGGCCAGGGGCTCGCGCCCCGCTGGACGTACAGCTTCTTCGCCCGGAACGTCTGCTCGGCGGCGGGCGCGTTCTGGGCGGTGCCGGTGCCGCCGAGGGCGTGCCAGGTGCCGGGGTCGAACTGGTAGAGCCCCCCGTACGTCCCCGAGGGGTCGACCGCGTTCGGGCGGCCGCCGGACTCGCAGGCGGCGAGCGCGCCCCAGTCGAGGCCGTCGGCGCCGGCGACGGAGGCGGGCAGCGGCCGGGTGCCGATCCGCACCTTGCGGCTGACGGGCTCGCGGACGATCTCCTCGCCGGTCCTGCGGGGCCGCTGCCTGACGCCGTTGACCGTGCGCAGGCTGTACGTGACGCGGCGGACGCCCGGGGCGCCCTGCCGTTCGACGACCTCGGTGCCTGCGAAGAGCGCGGGGTCGCGGACCCGCTCGACGGCGTACGGGACGGACTCCTCCCGCACCTGCCGGGAGCCGGTGATCCGCAGCACGTTCACGGTCTGGCCGTCGCGGGGGAAGGAGCCGGCCGGCACGGAGGTGGTGTCCTGCCCGGAGAGCGTGATCCCGGCCTCGGCGAGGGCCTCCCGGACGGTGGCGGCGTTCGTGCGGACGGTCCACTCGCGCCCGTCGGCCAGGAAGGTGACGGCCCGCTCGGTGCGGACGTCGAGGGCGAGGCCCTGGCGGG
Organism: Streptomyces sp. NK15101; assembly: GCF_020400725.1. GTDB lineage: Bacteria > Actinomycetota > Actinomycetes > Streptomycetales > Streptomycetaceae > Streptomyces. Next base: position 88,041 of record NZ_JAINVG010000023.1, read on the forward strand.
AGATCACGGCGCCGCGGGAGACCGAGAGGTAGGCGCCCTCCGCGCGGACCCCGAGCTGGCGCAGCGCCGCCTCGACGGTCCCGGCGGTCGTCCACACCTGGCGGCGGTGTCCGTCGAGGGTGAGGGAGACCGGCCGCCCGTACCGCACGACGATCTCGTCGCCGCTGGCGAGTGCCTCGGCGGGGCCGGGGGCGACGATGTCGTGCTCGCCGACGGCGACGCCCTCGTCGGCGAGGAGCTCGGCGACGTCGTCGGCGAAGGTGTGCAGGGTGCGCGGGACGCCGTCGACGGTGAGCTCGACGGCCTTGTCGTCGGCGACGAAGGCGCTGGTGCCGCCGGCCAGGAAGGCGACGACGAGGGCCTGCGGGACGAGCTTCCGCAGGCCCTCCGCGGCGCTTCCGACGCCCCCGGGGGCCTTGCGGCGGCGGGCGGCGCGGCGGGCCCCGGCCCGGGAACCCTGCCCGGGGACGGTGCCGGGGGCGGGCGGGACGCCGGGCGCGGGGGCGGCGGGTACGACGAGGGGCGCCGTCATCGTCGGCTGCTCGTGCAGGGGGAGGGTCGTGCCCGCCGCCCGCCGTCCGGCTCGGTGACTGCCCTGGGAAGTGCTCACGAGGCCGGGACCCTAGTCCCGGCCGCGGTCACGCTCCACGACGACCCGACTACTCCACGTAACTGTTATGCATCAGTAATCGAAGGCGCGGGCCGTGTTCACGGCGATCGCCCCGGCCAGCTCGTTCTCCCCGATCCCGCGCACCTCCGCCATGGCCCGGACGGTGACCGGGATCAGGTACGGGGCGTTCGGGCGGCCGCGGAAGGGCGCCGGGGTGAGGAAGGGGGCGTCGGTCTCGACGAGGACCAGCTCCAGCGGGGCGACCGCGAGGGCGTCCCGCAGCGGCTGGGCGTTCTTGAAGGTGACGTTGCCGGCGAAGGACATGTAGTAGCCCTTGGCCGCGCAGATCCGGGCCATCTCCGCGTCGCCGGAGTAGCAGTGGAAGACGGTCCGCTCGGGGGCGCCCTCCTCGTCCAGGACGCGCAGCACGTCGGCGTGGGCCTCCCGGTCGTGGATGACGAGGGCCTTGCCGTGCCGCTTGGCGATCTCGATGTGGGCGCGGAAGGAACGCTCCTGCGCGGCGATGCCCTCGGGCCCGGTGCGGAAGAAGTCGAGGCCGGTCTCGCCGACCCCGCGGACGTGCGGCAGGGCGGCGAGCCGATCGATCTCGGCGAGGGCGTCGTCGAGGGCCGCCTCGCCGCCGCCCGTGCGGGCTCCCTGGCGCGACCAGCCGTCGGGGTCCCCGAGGACGATCCTGGGGGCTTCGTTGGGGTGCAGCGCGACGGCGGCGTGCACGTTCTCGTGGGCGGCGGCCGTCTCGGCGGCCCACTGCGAGCCCTTCACGTCGCAGCCGACCTGGACGACCGTGGTCACGCCGACGGCGGCGGCCTTGACCAGGGCCTCCTCGACGGTCCCGGACTGCAGGTCCATGTGGGTGTGCGAGTCCGCGACCTCCACGAGGAGGGGCTCGGGCAGCGGCGGCGGGGCGTCCTTGGCACTCATGGCCCCGATCGTACGAGGACCATGAGTGCCACCGCGTGGCCTACTGGTGACGCCGGAAGGGGTGGAAGAGGTCCGACAGGTGCCAGTGGTGCGGTACCGGCGGCTTCTCGGGGATGTCCTCGGTCAGTTCCTGGCCGATGGGGCCGGCCGGCGAGACGGGCTTCGTCGGCCGCGCCCCGTGCTGGTGCCTCTCGGTCGCGGCGACCAGGTCGAGCACCGACGACACCTGCCCCGCGCGCATGATGCGGACCACGTGTCCGCCGCAGTTCATGCAGGTGGGACTGGACAGCGGGGACGGGACCCGCTCCCCGTCGGCCTTGTAGACGACGAATTCCTGGCCGGCGGCGTCGACGTGGTGCTCGATGTCGTACGCCTGCTCCCAGCCGTATCCGCAGCGCATGCAGGCGAAGGCGTACGCCTCATGGGCGACGGATATGCCGGTGCCGGTGATCTCGCTCATGCCAGCTCCTCTCCACTGATCAGTGGACGCCTTTTCGGGCCGGAGCGCATCAGCGGGGAAGGAACCATGGAAGGCTTTTGGCCCTTCCCTTGCCAAGCGCCCAAGGAAGAGTCCCGGCGCCGGTTTCGGCTTTGCCTTTCAGATTAGCTCTTTACCCTTTCCAGAGCCTGATGCGTCCGCATTCTTTGCCGCCACCACGGCATCGAACACCTCCCGCTTGGGAAGCCCCGCCTCGGCCGCGACGGCGGCGATCGCCTCCTTGCGGCGCTCCCCCGCCTCCTCGCGCACCCGCACCCTGCGCACCAGCTCCTCCGCGTCGAGCTCGGCGGGCCCGGTCTCCGGGGCGCCCTCGACGACGACGGTGATCTCGCCCCGTACGCCCTCGGCGGCCCAGGCGGCGAGCTCGGCCAGCGGGCCGCGCTTGACCTCCTCGTACGTCTTGGTCAGCTCGCGGCACACGGCGGCCCGGCGCTCGGCGCCGAACACCTCGGCCATCGCGGCGAGGGTGTCGTCGAGCCGGTGCGGGGCCTCGAAGTAGACGAGGGTCCTCTTCTCGGTGGCGACCTCGCGGAGGCGGCCGAGGCGCTCGCCGGCCTTCCTCGGCAGGAAGCCCTCGAAGCAGAAGCGGTCCACGGGGAGGCCGGAGAGGGCGAGCGCGGTGAGCACGGCGGACGGGCCGGGGACGGCCGTCACCCTGATGTCCTGCTCGACGGCGGCGGCGACCAGCCGGTAGCCGGGGTCCGAGACGGACGGCATGCCCGCGTCGGTCACGAGCAGCACCCGCGCGCCGCCGACCAGCGCCTCGACCAGCTCGGGCGTACGGGCGGACTCGTTGCCCTCGAAGTAGGAGACGACCCGGCCCGTGGTGTGGATGCCGAGCGCCCTGGTGAGGCCGCGCAGCCTCCGGGTGTCCTCGGCGGCCACGATGTCCGCGCTCTCCAGTTCGGTGGCGAGCCGGGGCGGGGCGTCCGCGATGTCACCGATGGGGGTCCCTGCGAGTACCAGCGTTCCTGTCACACGGGACATCCTCCCAGCCCGGACAGGCGACTCGCACAGGCGCGTTCCCTACGATGGCGCGGTGACCAGTACCGCACCCGAGGCCCTGGAGGGCCAGCACCCCATGGCGGCGCCCGTGGCAGAGCCCTCTTCGTGGCAGCTCAGGCTGCGGCGCTTCGGCTACGCGCCACCGGCCCCGGACACCGCGCCCATCGGGCTGCGCGAGCGGCTCGTCCCCCCGTACACCCGGCCCTCCGCCCGGACGTGGTCGCTCCTCGGCATCGGCCCCGGCGGCGCCGACCGGCTGTGGCGGCTGATGGCCTGGGGCGGTCCTCTCCTGGTCACGGCGGTCGCGGGCCTGCTGCGGTTCTGGAACCTGGGCAAGCCGCACGCGGTGATATTCGACGAGACGTACTACGCCAAGGACTCCTGGGCCCTGATCAACCAGGGGTACGAGGGGGCCTGGCCGAAGGACATCGACAAGACGATCCTGAAGGACCCGGGCTCGGTCCTGGTCCCGACCGACCCCGGGTACGTCGTCCACCCGCCGATGGGCAAATGGGTGATCGGCGTCGGCGAGAAGCTCTTCGGCTTCGAGCCCTTCGGCTGGCGCTTCATGGTGGCGCTGCTCGGCACGCTCTCCGTGCTGATGCTGTGCCGGATCGGCAGGCGCCTCTTCCGCTCGACGTTCCTCGGCTGCCTGGCGGGCCTGCTGCTGGCCGTCGACGGGCTGCACTTCGTGATGAGCCGCACCGCGCTGCTCGACCAGGTGCTGATGTTCTTCGTGCTCGCCGCCTTCGGCTGCCTCGTCCTCGACCGGGACCGGACGCGGAAGCGGCTCGCCGCCGCCCTCCCCGAGGACGAGGAGGGCGTCCTGCGGCCGGACGCGGAGGTCGCGGAGGCCCTCCGCCTGGGCTGGCGGCCCTGGCGGCTCGCGGCCGGCGTGTCCCTCGGCCTCGCGGCGGCGACCAAGTGGAACGGCCTGTACGTGATGGTCGCCTTCGGCCTGCTGACCGTCCTGTGGGACGTCGGCGGCCGCCGCACGGCCGGCGCCGTCCGCCCGTACTCCGCGGTGATCAGGAAGGACCTGGTCCCGGCGTTCGTGTCGGTGGTGCCGGTGGCGCTCGCGACGTACCTGGCGACCTGGTCCGGCTGGCTGGTCAGCGACAAGGGCTACTTCCGCCACTGGGCCGAGGACCACGACAAGGCGGTCGGCGGCGGCACCTGGGGCTGGCTCCCGGACTGGCTGCGCAGCCTCTGGCACTACGAGTCCGAGGTGTACACCTTCCACGTCGGCCTCACCTCGCCGCACACCTACCAGTCGAACCCCTGGTCCTGGATCGTCCTCGGCCGCCCCGTCTCGTACTTCTACGAGTCCCCCGCCCCCGGCACGAAGGGCTGCCCGGCGACCGCGACCGAGAAGTGCGCCCAGGAGGTCCTGGCCCTCGGCACCCCGCTCCTCTGGTGGGCCGCCTGCTTCGCGATCCTGTACGTCCTGTGGCGCTGGGCCTTCCGACGCGACTGGCGCGCGGGCGCGATCGCCTGCGGCATCGCGGCGGGCTGGCTCCCCTGGTTCCTTTATCAGGAACGCACCATCTTCCTTTTCTACGCGGTCGTCTTCGTGCCTTTCCTGTGCCTGGCGGTGACCATGATGCTGGGCGCACTCGTCGGCCCCCGCGGTTCATCGGAAAGACGCCGGACATTCGGCGCGGTGGCGGCGGGATGCCTCGTCCTGCTCATCGTCTGGAACTTCATCTATTTCTGGCCCATCTACACCGGGAATCCCATTCCGATGGACGGCTGGCGGGCCCGGATGTGGCTGGACACCTGGGTGTAGCGGGAATCGCGGCGCGGTGCGTCACCAGGGGCGGCGGGCCGTGAAGGCGCGGGTTCCGCCGCCCCACTGCACGGCGATGACCAGGTCGTCGTGGACGATCAGGTCGGCGACGGGCTTCTCGTGGTTGACGTCCTCCGAGTAGCTGCGCCGGTCCTCAGGGCGGGTCCCTCGTCCTGGTTGTTCAGGACCGTGCGCCACGACTCGCGGCCGTCCGTCAGGTCGAAGGCGACGACCTGCCGCGCGGCGGCGGCGACCCGGTGCGGGACGCAGCCCCCGGCCACCGCGGCCTTCCAGCGCGGAGCGCCGGTGCGCAGGCCGAAGGCGCGCAGGGCCTGGTCGCCGCGCAGGACGTGGCCTTCCCCGGCCGATTCGTACCACCAGTCGTCGTCGCCGTCCCGGACGGCCGCGAGGCCCCCGCCAGTGGCGACGAGATCGGGCTCGGCGGCCGGCTCACCGGTCTCACCGGCGCGGCGGGTGCGCCAGAGCTCCTGGCCGCTGGTCAGGTCGAGGGCGGTGACGGTGTCGCATCCTCTGCCCTTCCGGGCCTCGCCGTGGGCGAGCAGGGCGACGGAGCCGTCGGTTTCCTTGCTGACGGCGCAGATCTCGTCCCGGCCGGGCACCGCGTACTCCCGACGGCGCTGCCCGGACCCGGCGTCGAAGGCCGTGAGGGCGTCGAATCGGCTGCGGACGACGGTGCCGCCGACGGACCATTCGCCGTTGCCGTACGCGGCGGCGCCCCGGTCGGGCGGGGTCTGCCAGGCGAGCTCCATGGAGTCGCCGGGCAGGAGGCCCACGTCGGAGAGGATGCCGCCGACGATGGCGCCGCCGCCTCCCAGGACGACCAGCAGGCCCGCCAGGGCGACCGCCCACCTCCGCCCGCGGCGACGGCCGGGTACCCCGTCCGCGACGGCCTCCGCGCCCGCGCCCCTGTCCGGATCCGCCGACATGTGGCCCCCGCCCCTCGCCGCCCCTTCAAGGGCGACAGGCATGGGGAACCGCTGATCGGCCACAGGTCCGAGAGCGCCGCGTCATCGCGGGCCCGGGTGTGGCCCGATGCCGGGGTGCCGTACAACCTTTCGCCACCTCGCCGTGTCGAACGGGTGCACGGGGAAGCACAAGAGCGCTTCCGGGGGCGAGGAGGATTTCGTGGCACGTA
>NZ_JAINVG010000024.1 GCF_020400725.1 Streptomyces sp. NK15101
CGCCGTGCCCCCGGGCCTCGGGCTCGGGGGCACGGCGCGTTCCGGTGCGGGTCGGGGTGGCAGTCCGCCGACGCGGCCGGGGTCCTCATGGTCGTCCAGGCGAGGCCCGCGCCCACCACCAGGATCCCCGCGCACATCGGCATCGCCCGCCGGAACGTCTCCCCGAACTCGTCCGCCGAGAGGTACGCCTCCGGGCCCATCCCGGCGAGCAGCGGCAGCGCGGCCACCGCGATCAGCCCGGCCGCGCGGGCGGCCGCGTTGTTGATGCCGCTCGCGAGGCCCGCCCGGGACACGTCCACCGAGGCGAGGACGGTCGCGGTCAGCGGGGCGACCAGGGTCGTCATGCCGAGCCCGAGGACGAGCAGCGCCGGCAGCACGTCCCGTACGTACGAGGCGTCCTCCCCGACCCGCAGCATCAGCAGCATCCCGCCGGCGCACAGCAGCGGCCCCACGGTGAGCGGGATGCGGGGTCCGATCTTCTCCCCCAGTTCCCCGGACTTCGCCGACAGCAGCAGCATCAGCACGGTCGTCGGCAGCAGGGCCGTGCCGGCGCCGAGCGCCGAATAGCCGGAGACCACCTGGAGCTGGAGGGCCGCCAGGAAGAAGAAGCCGCCGAACGCCGCGTACACGCACAGGGTGACCAGGTTGACGGCTGTGAACAGCCGCGAGCGGAAGATCGACGGCGGCACCATCGCCCGCTCCCCGCGCCGCCGCTCCACCACCGTGAAGCAGGCCCCGACCACCGCCCCGGCCGCGCCGGCCCACCAGGCCGCGCCGATCAGCGCGTACGTGACGAGGGCGAGCGCCGCAGCGCCCAGGACCGCGCCGAGCACGTCGAAGCGGCCGTGCGCGGTCTCGTCCCGCGACTCCGGCACGTGCCGCAGGGCGACCGGCACGCAGACGGCGGCGAGCGGCACGTTCAACAGGAACACCCACCGCCAGCCGGGGCCGTCCACCAGCCAGCCGCCCACGAACGGCCCGATCGCCGCGCCCACCCCGCCGAAGCCCGACCAGAGCCCGACGGCCCTCGCCCGGTCGTCCTCGTGGAAGCTCGCCTGGATCAGCGCGAGGGAGCCGGGGGTGAGGAGCGCCCCGCCCACTCCCTGGAGGGCGCGGGCCGCGATCAGCACCCCGGCGTTCGGTGCGAGCCCGCAGAGCAGCGAGGCCGCCGCGAACCACACCACCCCGACCACGAAGACCCGGCGACGTCCGAACCGGTCGCCGAGCGAGCCGCCGAGCAGGATCAGCCCGGCCAGGGTCAGCATGTAGGCGTTGACCGTCCACTGGAGGACGGCGAGGTCGGCGCCCAGGTCCTCGCCGATGTGCGGCAGGGCGACGTTGACGACGGTCGAGTCGAGCAGCGCCATCCCCGACCCGAGGACGGTGGTGAACAAGATCCACCGGCCGGTCCCCGAGGCCATCCGCACGTCCCTCACGCCCATGCCTGCCATGCTCCTCGCGGGGACGGCCCCGTGCACCTCCTTGCGGCCCGGTGGCTCAGGCCGTGCGCAGCCGGTTCGCCGCGCGGACGAGCGCGTCCACGCCCCGCTCGGCCTTGCTCCGGGGACAGCCGACGTTCAGCCGGACGAAGCCGGGCGTGCCGTAGACCCCGCCGGGCATGATCGCGACCTTCTCCACCGCCACCAGCTCCTCCTGGAGCCGGGTCTCCTCGATGCCGAGCGGCCGCAGGTCGATCCAGGCCAGGTAGCCGGCCTGCGGGGGCGTCCACTCGATCTCGGGAAGCCCTTCCGCGAGGCGCTTGCGGAGCATGTCCATCGTCCCCGCCACGTATCCGCGCAGCTCGTCCAGCCAGGCCGCGCCCTGCCGGTAGGCGGCGATGTGCGCGGTCAGGGAGAGCACCGCGGGCGAGGCGAGCCCCTCGCCGGTCTCCATGCGCCGGACGAACGCCTCGCGCTCGTCGGGGTCGCCGACCATGCCGTACGAGCCGGAGAGGGCCGGGAAGTTGAAGGCCTTCGTGCCGGAGGTGATCAGGGCCCAGCGGCGGCCCCGTCCCGGCTCGGCGATCCGGGTCCAGGGGACGTGCCGGTGGCCCTCGGTCGTCAGGTCGGCGTGGATCTCGTCGCTGACGACGGCCGCGCCGTACCGCTCGGCCAGCTCGGCGAAGACGGTGAGCTCCTCCTCCGTCCACACCCGGCCGGTCGGGTTGTGCGGGGAGCAGAGCAGCAGCATCCGGCTGTCCGGCCGGGCGAGCTCCCGCTCCAGGGCCGCCGGGTCGTCGACCGGGACGCCCCGCAGCTCGCGCCCGAGCCCGGTGACGGCCTTGCGGAAGCCGTCGTACGTGGGGGTGTGGACGACCACGCCGTCGCCGGGGGCGGTCCACATCTGGAGGAGCTGCGAGAGCTGGGAGAGCACGGAGGGCGCGTACACCAGCGTCCCGGGGTCGATCTCGGCGCCGTACCGGCTCGCGTACCAGTGGTGGATCGCCTCCCGGAACTCCCCCAGGCGCCAGTCCGTGTAGCCGAAGACCCCGTGGTCGACGCGCTCGCGCAGGGCCGCGAGGACCTCCGGCGGGGAGGCGAAGTCCATGTCGGAGATGGTGAAGGGCAGCAGATCGGGGACGCCGAAGCGGTCCGCGATGCCGTCCCACTGGACCGACCAGGTCCCCTGCCGGTCTATCTGCCGGTCGAAGTCGTACATCAGGCCCTCCCGTCGACGGACACACGACGGGCCCGGCACCTCGGGAGGTACCGGGCCCTTCGGTCACACGCTTACTTCAGCTTCGTGCCGGTGGAGCGCAGCGCGGCACACGCCTCGGTCACGCGGACGGCCATGCCGGCCTCGGCCAGCTTGCCCCAGGTGCGCGGGTCGTAGGTGGACTTCTTGCCGACCTCGCCGTCGACCTTCAGGACACCGTCGTAGTTGCGGAACATGTGGTCCACGACCGGGCGGGTGAAGGCGTACTGGGTGTCGGTGTCGAGGTTCATCTTCACGACGCCGTTCTCCAGCGCGGTGGCGATCTCCTCGGCCGTCGAGCCCGAGCCGCCGTGGAAGACGAAGTCGAACGGGTCGGCCTTGCCGAACTTCGCCGCGACGCCCGCCTGGAGGTCCTTGAGGAGCTCGGGGCGGAGCACGACGTTGCCCGGCTTGTAGACGCCGTGCACGTTGCCGAAGGACGCGGCCAGCAGGTAGCGGCCCTTCTCGCCCAGGCCGAGGGCCTCGGCGGTGCGGATGGCGTCCTCGACGGTGGTGTACAGCTCGTCGTTGATCTCGTGGCTGACGCCGTCCTCCTCGCCGCCGGTCGGGGTGATCTCGACCTCGAGGATGATCTTGGCGGCGGCGGCCTTCGCGAGCAGCTCCTGGCCGATGGCCAGGTTGTCGGCGAGGGTCTCGGCGGAGCCGTCCCACATGTGCGACTGGAACAGCGGGTTCCGACCGGCCTTGACGCGCTCGGCGGAGATGTCGAGCAGCGGACGGACGTAGCCGTCCAGCTTGTCCTTCGGGCAGTGGTCGGTGTGGAGGGCGACCGTGATGTCGTACTTCGCGGCGACGATGTGCGCGAACTCGGCCAGGGCGACGGCGCCCGTGACCATGTCCTTGTTGTACTGACCGCCCAGGAACTCGGCACCGCCGGTCGAGATCTGGATGATGCCGTCGCTCTCGGCCTCCGCGAAGCCGCGCAGCGCAGCGTGCAGGGTCTGGGACGAGGTCACGTTGATGGCCGGGTAGGCGAACTTGCCAGCCTTCGCCCGGTCGAGCATCTCGTTGTAGACCTCGGGGGTTGCGATGGGCATTCGTCCGCTCCTTGTGATGTGCGGGGTGTGTGCGTTGCTGTCCCTGACCTAGGGGCGACGTCATCGTCGCCGCCCATCTTTCCAGACTCTTGTGCGGGCTCCCACGGTCGTGACATACCGAGGGGCGGGGTGTTTCACGTGAAACACCCCGCCCCTCGGTAAAACACCAGGTCAGGACGGTTTCGCCAGGAGTCCGGGCCCTAAGTCACGACTTCGCGGCGGTTACGCCAGGCCGAGATCCGCCAGCTGGTAGCCGGTGAGGTACGGCAGGCCGGCCTCGGCGATGGCGCCGGCGGCGCCCCGGTCCACGATGGTGGCCACGGCGACGACCTCGCCGCCCGCCTCGCGGACGGCCTCGACCGCGGTCAGCGGCGAGCCGCCGGTGGTCGAGGTGTCCTCGACGACGAGGCAGCGACGGCCCTTGACGTCCGTGCCCTCGATGCGGCGCTGCATGCCGTGCGCCTTCTGCGCCTTGCGCACGACGAAGGCGTCCAGGCGCTGCCCGCGCGCGGCGGAGGCGTGCAGCATCGAGGTCGCGACCGGGTCGGCGCCCAGGGTGAGCCCGCCGACGCAGTCGAAGTCCAGATCGGCCGTGAGGTCGAGCATGACCTGACCGACCAGCGGCGCGGCCTCGCCGTCCAGCGTGATGCGACGCAGGTCGATGTAGTAGTCGGCTTCCAGACCCGAGGAGAGGGTCACCTTGCCGTGCACCACGGCCTTGTCCTTGATCTGCTGGAGCAGCTCAGCGCGTACGTCAGTCATGCTCAGCAGCTTAAGGGGCGTCTTTCGCGGCTCTCACAGCCGACGCCAGCTCCAGGTGCTCTCGACCTCCAGGGGGTCGATCGGGGTGACCAGGCGCGGGTGCGTGTTGAGGCCGTTCGGCGGGCCGGACTGCGGCTCGACGCAGACCGCCTCCGCGGGCTCGTCGTAGATCACGACCCACTCGGCGCGGCTCGCGACCTTCAGCTCCAGCTCCTCCGGCCAGGTGAGGGTGACGTCGACGCCGCCGGGCATGCCGAAGCAGTCGTCCCAGGGACCGGGGAGGGGGTCGATGCGGCGGCCGGTCGGGAGGTGGTTCTCCCCGCGCTCCTCCTGCCAGGCGGGCGTGAAGTCGATCCGCACGTCCTGTCCGCCCCGGCCCAGGTTGCGCAGGAACCAGGGGTGCCAGCCGGCCTGCGCCGGGAAGGAGTCGTCGTAGGTCTCGACGCCGAAGCGGAGGGTGAGGGAGTCCTCGGCCAGCTCGAAGACCTGGGTGACCCGGCCCTGGTACGGCCAGGGGTCGCCGAGCTCGCAGGTGAAGACGGCCTCGGTCGCGGAGGTCCGGGCGGTCTTCCAGGCGAGGTCGCGGACGGTGCCGTGAATGGCGTGCGGAGCGGCGTTGACCGGCAGCCGGTGGATGGTGGCGCCGTTGCGGAAGCGGCCGTTCTCGGTCCGCCCGCACCAGGGCGCCATCGGGAAGCTTCCGTACCGCTCACCCTGGCGCAGCAGTTCGGTGCCGCCGATGCGCAGGCTCTCGATCCGGCAGCCGTGTTCGGGGTTAATGGTCAACTCGGCGTCGCCCGCCGTCAGTCGCGTCTGCATGCTCACCCTCCGAGCCTAGGGCCTGTCCGGCGGATCAGGGCCGGCCAGGCCCTGGGGTGTCCGGCCGGTCGGGCCGGGCTCGTGGCGCCCGGCGCCGACGGGACCGTTTCAGCGGCGGCGGCGCAGCGCCCGGCCCACGACGACGGCCGAGGCGAGCGCGAGGGCCGCGGCCGGCGCGATCCAGCGCAGGGTGGCGCCGGCGCTCGTCGCCTCGGGGGCGGGGACGGGGGCGTACCGGCCGCGCGGCGGCGCGTGGTCGACCTCCTCGGCGCTCCGCCCGATCATGGTCCGGCGGGCGTGGGCGGCCTCGGCGGCGGGCTGCGGGGAGGGGAACTCGATCGGGGTCTCGCCGAAGTCCTCGTCGAGGAGCGGGTCGAGGGAGGACGGCGTCACCGGCGAGTCGAAGGCGGCGCCCCGCCCGGAGGGCTCCTCCGCTCCGTCGTCGACCCCGTCGTCGTCACTGGCCTCCTCCGAGGGCTCCACCCAGATCTCCTCCGGGGCCCTCTCCGGGGTCACGTCCGGAGCCGCCTCCGGCTCGTCCGCCAGCGCGACCACCGCCTCCACGAACTTGTCGAGGAGCCGGGCGCCCGCCGTGGAGCGCGCCTCGTCCGTCGCGTCGGCGAGCCGGCCGGCCGCCGTGAGGGCGCCGGTGAAGCTCAGGCTGGTCCCCTCGGCCACCGGGGTGAGGACGACGGTGAGGGACAACTCGGCCGAGCCCTTGCCCCGCACCTCGGTGCCCTCCCCCTCGTAGGTGATGGCACCGTCCCGTTCGACGACCCTGAGGGCGCCCCGATAGGTGATGGTGTTGCCGCCGACCCGCACCTTCAGCCGGCCCGTGAGGGGGGCCGCCTCCGCGTCGGCGTCCCGCTGGAGACCGGGCACGCAGCGCAGCACGCGGGCCGGGTCCGTGAGCGCCGCGCGCAGGGCCTCGGCAGGGACGGGAACGAACACCTCATGCTCCATGGAAGCCGAGCCTACTCAGACGGGGGCGCGGCGTCGCCTGTTCGTCCCAGGGGGTGTCCCCCGTCAGGCCCCGTACCGGGGGTGCACCAGGGTCGAGGGCGGCGGTGCGGCGCCCCGGGTCCGTTCGGCGCGGCGCGCGGCGGCCTCCAGGGTCCCGGCGCCGAGTGAGCGCAGCCGGGGCGCGCCGGGGGCCAGGCCGAGGGCGGGCGGCCGGTCGCCCCGTACGGCCAGGAGGAAGCCCCAGTCCCGCGGGCCCCGCCCCGTACGGCCGGCGCGGTCGGCGCGGTCGGGGCCGGCGGCGAAGCCGGGGGTGCGGCCGGCCGCGCTGAACGGGCGGGTCGCGAAGCCGGCGGCGCGCAGGGTGGCGTCGACGGTCCAGTAGGTGCGGGGCCGGTCGGCGGCCGATCCGGCGTGCACGGCGAACCGTCCGGTGGCGGTGAGCACCCGGGCCACCAGGCCGTAGAACTCCTCCGAGTAGAGCTTGGCGCTGGGGGTGATACCCGGGTCGGGCAGATCGGAGATCACCACGTCGTACCGTTCCTGCAGACGATCGGCGGCGCCCCTCAGCCAGTTGAACGCGTCCGCGTAGACCACGTGGACGCGGGGGTCGCGGAAGGCCTGCGCGTTGAGCGTGGCGAGCGCCGGATCCGTACGGGCGAGGCGGACGACCCCCGGGTCGAGCTCGACGACGGTGACGGAGCGGACCCCGGCGTAGCGCAGGGCCTCGCGGGCGGCCATCCCGTCGCCGCCGCCGACGATCAGCACGCGCGCGTGCGGGCCGTTCATCGCGGGGTGCACGAGCGCCTCGTGGTAGCGGTACTCGTCCCGGCCCGCCACCCGCAGGCGCCCGTCGAGGAACAGGTCGGGCGGCTCCTCGCGGCCCCCGGTCACCACGACCTCCTGGAGCTCGGTGTGGACGGCGACCCGCACCCGGTCCCCGTACACGGCGCGGCGCGCGGCCTGTTCGAAGTCGTCGACGAGGACGGTCGCGGTGGCGAGGACGGTCAGGACGCACAGGTTCACGGCCATGAGCAGGGCCCGGGACCGGCGGGTCAGGTCGTGGCGGAACACCCAGAGGACGAGGCCGCCTCCCGCGACCGCGTTGACCGCGCCGGTGACGAGCGCGCCGGTGAGCTGGCCGAGCCAGGGCAGCAGCAGGAAGGGGAAGGCGAGGCCGCCGACGAGCGCGCCGACGTAGTCCGCGGCGAAGAGGTCGGCGACCGTCCCGGCGGCGTCGTCCTGCTCCCCGAGCGGGGCCTGCCGCCCGCTCCGCCCGGCGCGTTCGCGTCCCGCCCGCTGTATGAGCGACATCAGGAGCGGGATCTCGGCGCCGATGAGCACCCCGATGGCGAGGGAGAACGCCACCAGCACGTACCGCGATTCGCCGAGCCAGGCGAAGGCCGCGTACAGCGCCATCGCCGAGCAGCCGCCGATCAGCGCGAGCCCGGCCTCGACCAGGCCGAAGCCGACGGCGGCACGGCAGCGCAGCCGCTTGGCGAGGAGCGAGCCCACCCCCATCGCGAAGACCATCACGGAGAGCACGACGGAGGCCTGGGTGACCGAGTCGCCGATCAGGTAGGAGGCGAGCGCGACGAGTTCGAGTTCGTAGACCAGTCCGCAGGCGGCGCAGACGAAGACGACCCCGAGGACCGGGAACCGCACCGCCTCGCGCGGCGGCCGCACAGGCGGCCGCACAGGCGGCCGGCGCACCCTCTTGGGTGGCATGGTCACGGTCGGCTCGATCATGTCCGTAACGCTACGTCACGACTGTCGCACCCCTTGTCACCCACACGAGTGCACATGGGGCTCCAGGAGGGCGCATCAGAGCGTTGCGGGCATACGTGCGCCGAGGCGGGTCCTGGTCACCACCAGCTGCCCTTCCTGCGGGTAGGCGTGCCAGGTGCGCCAGCGCACCTGGCCCTCGTGGCGCTGCGCCAGCATCGCCGTGAAGGCGTGCGGGGAGCCCGGGAAGGTCCCCGCGAGGCCGTTGGGGTGGTCGGCGACGAGCGCGAGCAGCTCCTGCGCACGGCCCGCGAAGGAGCCGTGCGAGAGCGTCTCGACGCGCGCCGAGAATTCGTACTCCCATTCGCCGACGCGCTTGGACACGCCGAGCGGGAGCGGGGTGCTGCTGCCCGGCATGCAGGCCACGGTCTCCGAGCAGTGGCGCCCCTCCTCCTCCAGGAGGACCTGATGGGAGGCGCCGAGCAGCCTCAACTGGAGCTTGGCGCCGGAGAGTTCGAGATCGAGCACGGCGAGCGCGGGCAGCGGCTCGCGCCCGAGGGCCCAGGCCAGATCTGCCGCACGCGTATCGGTGTATGACGTCTTCAGGGTGGTGAGCATGGGTCGGCTCCGCAAACACGGTTTGACGGGTGGGCCGGGGGCGCCCCGGAGAAGGGTTCTACGGGAGTGGGGAATCGCCGGCTCGGGTCCACACACGGTCCGAGGGCTGTCTCTGTCAGGAGCGAGAGAACCACGTGCGCCGGGCGACTCGCAGCGTTTTTACCCAACTTGCCGTGTTTTCCAACCCCTTCGGGGCCCCAGCAGTTCAATTGTTCAATCAGCTGCCGCCGCAGCCACCACCACCGCAGCCGGAGCCGCACGAGCTGCCGGAACCGCACGAGCTGCTCCCGCCGCAGCCGCCACCGCCACCCCCGTCGGCCCAGCTGCTGCGGCCCTTGCGCCGGCCGCCCTTGACCCCGCCACGGCGCTTCCCGCCCCCGCTCCGGCGCTTCTTCCCCCCGGCCGCTTCCCGGACGGCGACGACCGCCCCGAGGACGACCATCGCGATGACGACGAAGAAGATGAATCCCATCTGTACTACCCCCGTTCTTCTGTGCGAGGGGGATGCCCGGTCCGACACCCCGTCAAATCCGACTTGAGCGAGTCCAGAGCTTCAGCTGCACGAGGACGAGCTGGAGCAGCTGGAACACGAGGAGGACGAGGTCGAGGACCCGGCCCACCAGCTGTCACTGCCGCCGCCGGCGCGGCTCACGCGCGTCGTCCCGCTCAGCGCCTTCGCGACGACCCCCACCACGATCGCGATCACGATCACGAGTCCGGCGATGAAGAATGCGATGTCCATGCCAGGGCGATCCCCGCCCCGGACACCCGTCAAAGCGCACTTGAGCAAGTCCAGAGCTTGGCCCCAGGATGGCGCCCATGACACGACCGCTGCTCAATCGCCGCCTCGCCGAGTTCGGGACGACGATCTTCGCCGAGATGTCCGCGCTCGCCGCCAGGACCGGGTCGATCAACCTCGGTCAGGGCTTCCCCGACACCGACGGCCCGGAGGAGGTCCGGGAGGCGGCGGTCCGCGCGCTGCGGGACGGCCGCGGCAACCAGTACCCGCCCGGCCCCGGCGTCCCCGAGCTGCGGTCGGCGATCGCCGACCACCAGCGGGAGCGGTACGGCCTCGTGTACGACCCCGACGCCGAGGTCCTCGTCACGGCGGGCGCCACCGAGGCGATCGCGGCGGCCCTGCTCGCCCTGGTCGAGCCGGGCGACGAGGTGATCGCCCTGGAGCCGTACTACGACTCGTACGCCGCCTGCATCGCGATGGCCGGCGGCACCAGGGTCCCCGTCACCCTCCGCCCCCACGAGGGCGTCCGCGGCGGAGCCGCCGACCGACGCTACGTGCTCGACCTCGACGAGCTGCGGGCCGCCGTCACCGGCCGGACCCGGCTGATCCTGCTCAACACCCCGCACAACCCCACCGGCACGGTCCTCACCCGGGCCGAGCTGACCGCCGTCGCCGAGCTGGCGGTCGAGCGGGACCTGCTGGTCGTCACGGACGAGGTGTACGAGCACCTGGTCTTCGACGGGGCCGAGCACCTGCCGATCGCGAGCCTGCCCGGCATGCGGGAGCGCACCGTCACCATCGGTTCGAGCGGGAAGACGTTCTCCTTCACGGGCTGGAAGGTCGGCTGGACCACCGCGAGCCCCGAGCTGACCTCCGCCGTCCGCTCGGCCAAGCAGTTCCTCACGTACGTCTCCTCGGGCCCCTTCCAGTACGCGATCGCCGAGGCCCTCCGCCTCCCCGCCGCCTATTTCGACGGGCTGCGCGCCGACCTGCGCGCCAAGCGGGACCTGCTGAGCGAGGGCCTCGCGCAGGCGGGCTTCGAGGTCTACCGCCCGGCCGGCACCTACTTCGTCACCACCGACATCCGCCCCCTCGGCGCCACCGACGGCTTCGCCTTCTGCCGCTCCCTCCCGGAGCGCGCGGGCGTCGTCGCCATCCCCAACGCCGTCTTCTACGACCACCGCGAGGAGGGCGCCCCCTTCGTCCGCTTCGCCTTCTGCAAGAAGACCGAGGTCCTGGAGGAGGCCGTCTCCCGCCTCAAGCGGCTCGCCTGAGGCCCTGCCGGGGCCCGAGACCCCCGATTTCCCGGGGACCCCGGGGCTCCCGGCGTCCCAAAGACCGAAAGAACGCGGAGGGAGCCCGGCGCCGAAGCCGGGCTCCCTCCGTGTGCGCGGGGGCGAGGACTACTCCTCGTCGCCGCCCTCGGCCTTGTCCTCCGGGGACTCCAGGCCGAACTGCTCCACGATCCACTTGTCGAACTCGATGGAGGCGCGGACCCAGCTGACCGTGGAGGACACGAAGTGCTCCAGGGCGACGCCGGTGCCGATCAGCATCTGGGCCTCGCCGATGAGGCGGAGGGTGGCGGAGCCGTCCTCCTCCTCGTGCAGGTGGGTGTAGACCTTGGGCCACAGGGTGCGGCGGTTCCAGTCGTCGATCGCGTCGAGGACCTTCGCGCGGTCGTCGGCGGAGTGCGGACGGTCGTAGAACGTCCGCACCGAGAAGACCTGCTGCTCGCCCTCGCCGCGGAACATGAAGTACGTGCGGAACTCCTCCCACGGCGCCGCGAGGTCACCCTCGTCGTCGACGACGTACTTGAGTTCCATCTGGTCGAGGAGCTGCTTGACGAGGTCCTGGTCGGGGACGACGGGGCCCGCCGGTCCTACGGCCTGAGGCTGGGGCTGGCCCCCGAAATTCGGAATCGAGGACGGGTCGATGCTCACCGTGTATTTCCCTTCGTACGGATGCTCGCCATCCTCCCCCATCCCGGGCGGTACGTGGCAAGCCCCGCAGGGCCGGAAGAGGCGAGATCCGCTGCCGGCTGACATGATCCCGTGCCCATGGGGGACACGAAGAAGGAATCCCGGTGGTGGATCTGGCTCCTCGTGGGGCTCGTGGCGCTCTGCGGGCTGCCCGTCACCTTTCTGGCCTGGGGCGCCTACTCCATCAGTGAGGGCGGCAGGGAGCAGCCGGTGGACTGCGCCGAGGCGATGGAGTTCGCCCGCGGCAGGCTTCCGGCAGGGGCCGAGGACGCCCGGTGCACCGGGATGCACTGGCAGGACTCGTACATCACCGTGGATTTCCGCATGCCGCGCACCGGGGTCGCCGACTGGCTGAAAACCACCTATCCGGGTGGCGAGCCGCCGGCCTCCTGCGACGCGGACCTGTGCCTGGACGAGGACTACGGCCAGGCGCTCTACGTCCACGTGAAGGTGGTGTACGAGGACGGCGGCACCGCCCTCGTACACCTCACCTCCTTCGACGTGTAGCCCCGGCGGGGACGGCTACTGCGCCGCCCCGACGATCAGGCCGTCCTCGAAGCGGTCCACCCGGACCGTGTCGCCGTCCACGACCTCGCCCGCCAGGATCTCCTTGGCGAGCCGGTCGCCGATCGCCGTCTGGATCAGGCGGCGCAGCGGCCGCGCGCCGTACGCGGGGTCGTTGCCCTCCTCGGCGAGCCACTCCAGGGCCTCCGGGGTGACGTCCAGGGTGAGGCGCCGGTCGGCGAGGCGCTTCGCGAGCCGGTCGATCTGGAGCCGCGCGATCCGCCCCAGCTCGGCCCGGTCGAGCGCGGAGAAGACGACCAGGTCGTCCAGCCGGTTGAGGAACTCGGGCTTGAAGCTCGCCCGCACGACCTCCAGGACCTGCTCCTTCTTCACCTCCTCCGAGGTCAGCGGCTCGACCAGGTACTGGCTGCCGAGGTTCGAGGTCAGGATCAGGATGGTGTTGCGGAAGTCCACCGTCCGGCCCTGCCCGTCGGTCAGGCGTCCGTCGTCCAGGACCTGGAGCAGGACGTCGAAGACCTCCGGGTGCGCCTTCTCCACCTCGTCGAGCAGGACCACGCTGTACGGGCGGCGGCGGACCGCCTCCGTGAGCTGGCCGCCCTCCTCGTAGCCCACGTAGCCGGGGGGCGCGCCGACCAGGCGGGCGACGGAGTGCTTCTCGCCGTACTCCGACATGTCGATGCGGACCATGGCCCGCTCGTCGTCGAAGAGGAAGTCGGCGAGCGCCTTCGCCAGCTCGGTCTTGCCGACGCCGGTCGGGCCGAGGAAGAGGAAGGAGCCGGTGGGCCGGTCGGGGTCGGCGATCCCGGCACGGGTGCGGCGCACCGCGTCCGAGACGGCCTGGACGGCCTCGGACTGGCCGATCAGCCGCTTGCCGAGCTCGGCCTCCATGCGGAGCAGCTTCTGCGTCTCGCCCTCCAGGAGGCGGCCGGCGGGAATGCCGGTCCAGGAGCCGACCACGTCCGCGATGTCGTCGGGCCCGACCTCGTCCTTGACCATGGTGTCCTTGGACGCCTCCTGCTGGGCCTCCGCCTCGGTGGCGGCCTCCAGCTCCCGCTCCAGGGCCGGGATCTCCCCGTACAGCAGCTTGGAGGCGGTGTCGAAGTCGCCGTCGCGCTGGGCGCGCTCGGCGCGGCCGCGGGTCTCGTCGAGGCGCTCCTTCAGCTCGCCGACCCGGTTGAGGGACTGCTTCTCCTTCTCCCAGCGGGCGGTGAGGCCGCGCAGCTCCTCCTCGCGGTCGGCGAGGTCGCGCCGCAGCTTCTCCAGGCGCTGTTTGCTCGCCGCGTCCGTCTCGTTCTTCAGGGCCAGCTCCTCCATGCGGAGCCGGTCCACGGAGCGCTGGAGCTCGTCGATCTCCACGGGCGAGGAGTCGATCTCCATGCGGAGCCGGGAGGCGGCCTCGTCGACGAGGTCGATGGCCTTGTCGGGGAGGAAGCGGGAGGTGATGTACCGGTCGGAGAGGGTCGCGGCGGCCACCAGGGCGGAGTCGTTGATCTGCACCTTGTGGTGGGCCTCGTACCGGCCCTTGAGGCCGCGGAGGATCGCGATGGTGTCCTCGACGGTCGGCTCGGCGACCAGGACCTGCTGGAAGCGGCGCTCCAGGGCGGGGTCCTTCTCGATGCGCTCGCGGTACTCGTCGAGGGTGGTCGCGCCGACCATGCGGAGCTCGCCGCGGGCCAGCATCGGCTTGAGCATGTTGCCGGCGTCCATGGCGGAGTCGCCGCCGGCGCCCGCGCCGACGACCGTGTGCAGCTCGTCGATGAAGGTGATGATCTGGCCGTCGCTGTCCTTGATCTCGGAGAGGACGGTCTTCAGGCGCTCCTCGAACTCGCCGCGGTACTTCGCGCCGGCGACCATCGCGCCGAGGTCGAGCGAGACGAGCCGCTTGTTCTTCAGGGACTCGGGGACGTCGCCCTTCACGATCCGCTGGGCGAGGCCCTCGACGACGGCGGTCTTGCCGACGCCGGGCTCGCCGATGAGGACCGGGTTGTTCTTGGTGCGGCGGGACAGCACCTGGACGACGCGCCGGATCTCGTGGTCGCGGCCGATGACCGGGTCCAGCTTGCCCTCGCGCGCGGCGGCGGTGAAGTCCGTGCCGAACTTCTCCAGCGCCTTGTACTGCCCCTCCGGGTCGGGTGTGGTCACCCGGCGTCCTCCCCTGCTCGTCTCGAAGGCGTCGAGAAGCTTCGATGCGCTCGCGCCCTGCCGGTCGAGGATCTCACCGGCCCGGCCGCCCCTGGCGGCGATCCCGATGAGCAGGTGCTCGGTCGAGAGGTAGTCGTCGCCGAGCTCCTTGGCGCGCTCGTCGGCGTCGGCGAGGACGGCGAGGAAGTCCCGGTTGGGCTGCGGGGGCGCGACCGTGGACCCCGTGATGCTGGGCAGACCGGCGAGGAGCCGCTCCGCGTCGGCGCGCACGACCGCCTGGTCGGCCCCGGCGGCGGCGAGCAGGTCGGTGATGTTCTCGTTGTCCTGACCGGCCAGCAGCGCGAGCAGCAGATGGGCCGGGGTCAGGTCGGCGTGTCCCCCGGACACGGCGCGGCTGCTCGCCGCGTTGATCGCGTCCCGGCTCCTGTTGGTCAGTTCGGCGTCCACGTGCGGTGCTCCTTCTGGGGTCTCGTGGGTCCTCTCCTTCTATGACCTCTCCAGGGTACACAAAGTTGAGTCGACTCCGCTCAAGGTGTCGGAGGGAGCTCTCCCGCGGGTAGTTTCCGGGCATGGCCACAGACCCCAGGAACCCCTCCGACTCGTACCTGAGCTTCTGGCGCGAGTACCACATGTGCACCCTGACCACCCCGCGCCCGGACGGCACGCCGCACGTCGTCGCGGTCGGCGTCACGTACGACCCCGA
Source organism: Streptomyces sp. NK15101 (assembly GCF_020400725.1). Lineage (GTDB taxonomy): Bacteria > Actinomycetota > Actinomycetes > Streptomycetales > Streptomycetaceae > Streptomyces. The sequence goes on from NZ_JAINVG010000024.1 coordinate 14,725, forward strand.
GGGCGGGTACGCGCGCGTGATCACCAACAAGAACAGCCGGAAGGTCGCCAACGTCCTGGCGGCGGGCGCGGACGGCGCGCGGGTCGCGGTCTGCCAGGTCGACAAGGGGCGCTGGGCCACCCTGGAGGGCGTCGCCCACGTCCGCACGGAGGCCGAGACCGTCGCGAACGCCGTCGCCCGCTACGCGGAGCGCTACGGCCGCACGCCGACCCCGAACCCGGACCGGGTCGTCATCGAGATCGCCCTCACCCGGGCGATGGGCCGCGCCTGACCCCACGGGCGGGGAAAAGGGAGAAGCACAGCGGCGCCATCGCGTTTCAGGTCCGCGATGGCGCCGCTGTGTGGGGGAAGTGCCGGAGCGATCTACAACGACGGGGGAATCGCTCAGGCACTGCGGGGGGTGGCGGTGATGGCCTCTGCTTCGATCAGCTGGTGGTCCCGCTGATCGAGGTTGACGAAGATCATGCCGTACCGGATGGCACAGCGGATGGGCTGCGGAGCGCCGCGGGGACGGCGCAGACAGCGGTACGCGCGGACGTCTTCGTCCTGCTCACGGGCGACGACGATCGGCTCTCCGAAGAGGGTGACCTTCAGCGAGTCGCCGCGGTGGGGGATTGCCGTGGCGAGATCGACGAAGTGCCAGCCGGAGCGATAGGCCGAGGCCATCTCCCGGCGGAACCTGGGGTCATCGGGAACATTCATGTGCCCGACTAGTTCCAGCCGGGGTCCTGCGCGGGGGCCACGCTCCAGCCCGGGTCATCGAGGAGCGTGGGTGCCGCGAGGTGCCAGCCCGGGTCGAGCTGAGCGGCCTGCACCTGCGCCGGCTCCGAGTGCCAGCCCGGATCCGGGGTCACTCCCACCGCGCCCAATGTGGCGGCCGCGATGAAGGCGACTCCGGCCGCCGCGCGTATGAGCTTCTTCATCATCACCGAGCAACCTCACTTGAAGGCAACGTCTACTTCCAACCCCCGCGAGTAAGACGATGGCTTACTCTCTGCGCCTGCACCACCAAACCCAGGCATCATGTTCCTGAGATGCAGGAGCCTGGGGGTGTACATATGCGGAAACAAGCGGACGAAACAGGGCACCCTCATTCGCACGCCGAACTGTGCGAAGCGGGCTCCGAGCTCTACGCGGCCGCTCTGCGCACGGGGCGAATACCCCGGTCAGAGGCGGTCGAGGCGCCCTGTCTCCTCGACCTCTCGCTGCTCCACCCCGACCCCGACGACGCGCAGTGGCTGCGTCCGGTTCCCCCCTCCGCGGCGCTCGCCCAGCTGCTCCAGCCGATCGAGCGGGAGATACTCGACCGCCGGCGGCGCACCGTCGCCCTGTCGGACGCGTTCGAGCCGTTCATGGCCATCAGCGCCCACGACTCCCCCACCACACACGCCATCACCGTCCTCGAGGGCATCGACCGCATCAACTCGACCCTCGACCGCGTCGTGGCCAACTGCCGCCAGGAGCTCCTCACCGTCCAGCCGGGCGGCGGACGGCCCGCCCAGGCCCTCAGCGAGGCCCTCGACCGCGTCTCCCCGCTCCTGGGACGCGGCATCAGCATGCGCACGCTCTACCAGCACACCGCGCGCCACACCGAGCTCACGCTGACCTATCTGGAGCACGTGGGCCCCGAGGTCCAGGTCCGCACCCTCGAAGAGATCATCGACCGGCTGATCATCGTCGACCGCGAGGTCGCCTTCATCCCGGCCCGCAGCGACCGCCAGGTCGCCCTGGAGCTGCGCCACCCCGGCCTGGTCGCCTACCTCGGCGGCGTCTTCGACCAGTTCTGGCAGCTGGCGGTGCCGATACGGGAGGAGATCCCGTACGACATCAAGACCGACGGCATCGGCGGCGTCCAGCGCTCCATCGCCCGGCTCCTCGTCGAGGGGCACGTCGACGAGGCCATCGCCCGCCGGCTCGGGATGAACGTGCGGACCTGCCGGGCGCACATCGCCAAGCTCGCCGCCGCCCTCGGCAGCGGCAGCCGGGCGCAGCTCGGCTATCTGATCGCCCAGTCCGGCATCCTCGAACGGGACAACTGAGCGCCCCGCACGACAACGGCGAAGGCCCCCTCCACCGGAGTGGAGGGGGCCTTCGCCGTGACGGGGGGCGTGCTACTCGCCGCGCTTCGGGCGCCACACCACGAGGGCGCTCGCCTGCTGCACGTCGGTGTACGGCACCAGGTCCCGGCGGTACGAGGCGTGCACCTGGGCCTCGCGCTGGCGCAGCGTCGCCGCCGCGCCCTCGACCGCCGCCGACAGCTCGGACACCCGGGCCTGGAGCGCAGCGACCTGGTTCTCCAGTTCGATGATCCGCTTGATTCCGGCCAGATTGATGCCCTCGTCCTGCGACAGCTGCTGCACCTGGCGGAGCAGCTCGATGTCACGGGCCGAGTAGCGGCGGCCCCGCCCGGCCGTGCGGTCCGGGGAGACCAGGCCGAGACGGTCGTACTGCCGCAGGGTCTGCGGGTGCAGACCGGAGAGCTGGGCCGCCACCGAGATGACGTACACCGGCGACTCGTCGGTCAGCTCGAACGGATTGCGCCTGCGCCCTTCCACCTGGTCACGCTCCCTTCGCGGCCTGGAACAGCTCGGCCCGCGGGTCCTCGGAGGCGGTCGCCTCGCGGAAGGTCTCCAGGGCCTCTCGTGCCTTGTCGTCCAGCTCCTTCGGCACCGCCACCTCGACCGTCACCAGGAGGTCGCCGCGCGTGCCGTCCTTGCGGACCGCGCCCTTGCCCCGGGCGCGCATGGTCCGGCCGTTCGGGGTGCCCGCGGGCAGCTTGAGGGTGACCGCGGGGCCGCCGAGGGTCGGGACCTTGATCTCGCCGCCGAGCGCCGCCTCCCAGAAGGAGACCGGCACCGTGACGGTGAGGTTGTCGTCCTTGCGGCCGAAGACCGGGTGGTCGTCGACGTGCACGACGACGTACAGGTCGCCGTTCTGCCCGCCGCGCTCGCCCGGCGCTCCCTTGCCGCGGAGACGGATCTTCTGGTTGTCGCTGACACCCGCCGGGATGCGGACCTGCATGGTGCGGGAGGACTTGGCCCGCCCGCTGCCCTTGCAGACCTCGCAGGGGTTCTCGGCGATGAGGCCGCGGCCCTTGCAGTCCACGCACGGGTCGGTGAGCGAGAAGCCGCCGCCGCTGCCGCGCGAGACCTGCCCGGTGCCGACGCAGGTCGGGCACACCCGGGGCGTGCCGTTCTTGTCGCCGGTGCCCGAGCACGCCGTGCACGGCTGCTGGCTGGACATCCGCAGCGGCACGGTCGCGCCCTCGATGGCCTCGGTGAAGCTGAGCGTCACCTCGGACTCGATGTCCTGGCCGCGCCGCGGCTGGGTGCGGCCGGCTCCCCCGCCGCGGTTGAACAGTCCGCCGAAGACGTCGCCGATCCCGCCGCCGAAGCCGCCCGCCCCGGCCTGGGCGCCTCCGAAGAGGTCGCCCAGGTCGAAGTTGAACGAGCCGCCGCCCGGACCGCCGGCCCTGAAGCCGCCGTTCCCGAAGAGGGCGCGGGCGTCGTCGTACTCCTTGCGCTTCTTGGGGTCGCCGAGGATGTCGTTCGCCTCGGAGATCTCCTTGAAGCGCGCCTCGGCGCTCGCGTCGCCCTTGTTGGCGTCCGGATGGTTCTCGCGGGCGAGCTTCCGGTACGCCTTCTTGATCTCGGCCTCGGTGGCGTCCTTGGGGACGCCGAGAACCTTGTAGTAGTCCTTCTCGACGAAGTCCTTCGTGCTCATCGACGTCCCTCCTCCCGCGTGCGGGTACGGCTGTTACTCGCTGTCCTTCTCGGAGTCATCCGACTCCTCCGCCTTCGCCTGCGCGCCCGGCTGGGGCTCGGCGACGGCCACGCGGGCGGGCCGGATGGTCCGCTCGCCGATCCGATACCCGGGCTGCAGGATCGCCACGCAGGTCGTCTCGGTGACGTCCGGCGCGTACGAGTGCATCAGGGCCTCGTGGATCGTCGGGTCGAAGGGCTCGCCCTCCTTGCCGAACTGCTGCAGACCCATCTTGGCGACGACGGTCTCCAGCGATTCGGCCACCGACTTGAACCCGCCCACGAGCTCGCCGTGGTCCCGGGCCCGGCCGACGTCGTCGAGCACGGGCAGGAGCTCGGACAGGAGGCTCGCGACGGCGATCTCCTTGACCGTGACCCGGTCCCGCTCCACGCGGCGGCGGTAGTTCTGGTACTCGGCCTGGAGCCGCTGGAGGTCCGCGGTGCGCTCGTCGAGCGCGGCGCGCACCTGGTCCAGCTGGGCGGTGAGGCCCGCGTCCCGGTCCGACTGCTGGCTGCTTGCGTCCCCGGCCGGGGCCGTCGCGTCCTCCTCGGACTCGACGGCCTCGGCGGCGTCGTCAGGGGTGGCGCCGGAGGGGACGTCGGGCTTCTCCTCGAAGCCCGGGGTCTCCTCGGTCACGCCTGGCCGCCCTTCGACTTGTCCTCGTCGACGATCTCGGCGTCGACGACGTCGTCGTCGTGCGCCTGGGCCTGACCGGCGTCGCCGCCGGCGGCCTGCGCGGCCTGGGCGTCGGCGTACAGCGCCTGGCCGAGCTTCTGCGAGACGGCCGCGACCTTCTCGGTGGCGGTGCGGATCTCGGCGGTGTCCTCGCCCTTGAGCTTCTCCTTCAGCTCGACGAGCGCGGCCTCGACCTCGGCCTTGACGTCACCGGGGACCTTGTCCTCGTTGTCCTTGAGGAACTTCTCCGTCTGGTAGACGAGCTGCTCGCCCTGGTTGCGGGACTCGGCGGCCTCGCGGCGGCGGTGGTCCTCCTCCGCGTACTGCTCGGCCTCCTGGCGCATCCGGTCGACCTCGTCCTTCGGCAGCGAGGAGCCGCCGGTGACGGTCATCTTCTGCTCCTTGCCCGTGCCGAGGTCCTTCGCGGTCACGTGCATGATGCCGTTGGCGTCGATGTCGAAGGCGACCTCGATCTGCGGGACGCCGCGCGGGGCCGGCGGCAGACCGGTCAGCTCGAACATGCCGAGCTTCTTGTTGTACGCCGCGATCTCGCGCTCGCCCTGGTAGACCTGGATCTGCACGGACGGCTGGTTGTCCTCGGCCGTCGTGAAGATCTCGGACCGCTTGGTCGGGATCGTGGTGTTGCGCTCGATGAGCTTGGTCATGATGCCGCCCTTGGTCTCGATGCCGAGGGACAGCGGGGTCACGTCGAGGAGCAGGACGTCCTTGACCTCACCCTTGAGGACACCGGCCTGGAGCGCGGCGCCGATGGCGACGACCTCGTCCGGGTTGACGCCCTTGTTGGCCTCCTGGCCGCCGGTCAGCTCCTTGACGAGCTCGGCGACGGCCGGCATGCGGGTCGAGCCACCGACGAGGACGACGTGGTCGATCTCGGAGAGCTGGATGCCCGCGTCCTTGATGACGTTGTGGAACGGCACCTTGCAGCGCTCGAGCAGGTCGGAGGTGAGCTGCTGGAACTGGGCGCGCGTGAGCTTCTCGTCCAGGTGCAGCGGGCCCTCGGCGGAGGCCGTGATGTAGGGCAGGTTGATCGTGGTCTCGGTCGAGGAGGAGAGCTCGATCTTCGCCTTCTCGGCCGCCTCGCGCAGACGCTGGAGGGCCATCTTGTCCTTGGCCAGGTCCACGCCGTGGCCGTTCTGGAACTGCGTCACCAGGTAGTCGACGACGCGCTGGTCCCAGTCGTCACCACCGAGGTGGTTGTCACCGTTGGTGGCCTTCACCTCGACGACGCCGTCGCCGATCTCCAGGAGGGACACGTCGAAGGTGCCGCCACCGAGGTCGAAGACGAGGATCGTCTGGTCGTCCTTGTCGAGGCCGTAGGCCAGGGCGGCCGCGGTCGGCTCGTTGACGATGCGCAGGACGTTGAGGCCCGCGATCTCACCGGCCTCCTTGGTGGCCTGACGCTCGGAGTCGTTGAAGTACGCCGGAACGGTGATGACCGCGTCGACGACCTTCTCGCCCAGGTACGCCTCGGCGTCGCGCTTGAGCTTCTGCAGGATGAAGGCGCTCATCTGCTGCGGGTTGAAGCTCTTGCCGTCGATGTCGATCTTCCAGTCGGTGCCCATGTGGCGCTTGACCGACCGGATGGTCCTGTCGACGTTGGTGACGGCCTGGCGCTTGGCCACCTCGCCGACGAGCACCTCGCCGTTCTTCGCGAAGGCGACGACGGACGGCGTGGTCCTGGCGCCCTCGGCGTTGGTGATGACGGTGGGCTCGCCGCCTTCCAGAACGCTGACGACGGAGTTAGTCGTGCCCAGGTCGATGCCGACCGCACGTGCCATTTCGATTCCTCCAGCTGACTGACTTGAGTGGAACTGACTCAAGGATGCACGAGGAACCGGACCGCGTCAACAGACCTGAGTCGGGGCGACTCAACTCTTCGCCGACCACAACACTCAACGGGCGCGTCGCTCCCGGCCTTTGCCCGGATTCCCATGAGAGAGTCCGGACATATCCCAGGATTCCCGCCGGAGGGTGAGACCGCATGACGGCGAAGCGCGCGATGACAGCGAAGCGCGCGATGACGGCGAAGCGCTCGTTCGACCTGGCGGGCGGACTCCTCCTGCTCCTCGTCCTCGCGCCGCTGATCGCCGGCACCGCCCTGTCCGTCTCCCTCGGCGGCAGCGGCGCGGTGCTGCGCCGCCGGACGGTGGCCGGCCTGAAGGGACGGCCCTTCACGATGCTGACCTTCCGCACGAGGAGCCCGCTGGCCGCGCTGCCGCTGCTGCTGCACGTCGTCACGGGCCGGATGTCGCTCGTCGGTCCGTGCCCGCTGACCCCGTCCCACCGCGAGTGCGCGGGCGAGGGCCGCCGACGGCTCTCCGTACGCCCGGGGCTGACCGGACCGTGGCAGATCAGCGGCCGTTCCGACCTACCGTGGGAGGAGCGCGAACTCCTCGACCTCCACTATGTGGACCACCATTGGCTGGGGATGGATCTGCTGATCCTTGCGCGTACGCTTCCAGCAGTCCGCAGACGTCGCGCGGCAAGGTTTGCCTGAGCGACACATATCACCGCGAGCGCCGCTACAGCGCGGCGCCGTGACCGGGTAATCTCAGCAGGAACTCAATAAGTTACCGCTTAGTAGGCCCGCCCGAGGAGCCCGTCATGCAACTCGCCGCGATCATCGTGTCGATCGCCATCACGGTGGTGGCCGTCGCGCTGTTCGGCCGCGCCACCGTGCAGATCTACCGCTTCGTGCGGCTCGGTCAGCCGGTACCCGCCGGCACGCGCACCGGTGACCCCAAGCAGCGCACCATCACGCTGGTCAAGGAGTTCCTCGGCCACACGCGCATGAACCGCTGGGGCATCGTCGGCTTCGCGCACTGGTTCGTGGCGGTGGGCTTCTTCTCGCTGCTCCTCACCATCGTGAACGCCTTCGGCCAGCTCTTCCAGGCCGACTGGCTGATCCCGTTCATCGGCGACTGGCTGCCGTACGAGGTCTTCACCGAGTTCCTCGGCCTGATGACGGTCCTCGGCATCGTGACCCTCATCGTCATCCGCCAGCTGAGCAAGCCGACCAAGGCGGGCCGCAAGTCCCGCTTCGCCGGCTCCAAGACGGGCCAGGCCTACTTCGTCGAGGCCGTCATCCTGATCGTCGGCGTCTGCATCATGACGCTCCGCGCCCTCGAGGGCGTCCAGCACCACGTGACGGGCTGGGAGCCGGGCTTCTTCGCCTCGTACCCGCTGATCGCGCTCCTGGACGGCCTGGACCTGAGCACGATCCAGCACCTCACCTACTTCTTCGCGGCGCTCAAGATCGTCACGTCCTTCACCTGGATGATCACTGTCTCGCTCAACACCAACATGGGTGTCGCCTGGCACCGCTTCCTCGGCTTCCCGAACATCTGGTTCAAGCGCAACGCCGACGGCTCCACCGCCCTGGGCGCGCTCCAGCCGATGACGACGGCCGGCAAGGAGATCGACTGGGAGGACCCGGCCGAGGACGCCGTCTTCGGCGTCTCCCAGGTCGAGCAGTTCTCCTGGAAGGGCATCCTCGACTTCTCCACCTGCACCGAGTGCGGCCGCTGCCAGTCGCAGTGCCCCGCCTGGAACACCGGCAAGCCCCTCTCCCCCAAGCTCCTCATCATGTCGCTGCGCGACCACGCGCACGCCAAGGCGCCGTACCTGCTCGCGGGCGGCGGCAAGACCATGGAGGGCGACGAGAAGGCCACCGAGGAGCAGCTCAAGGACGTCCCCGCCGCCGCCCTGGCGGAGGCCGAGCGCCCGCTGATCGGCACCGTCGAGGAGAACGGCGTCATCGACCCGGACGTCCTGTGGTCCTGCACCACCTGCGGCGCCTGCGTCGAGCAGTGCCCGGTCGACATCGAGCACATCGACCACATCGTCGACATGCGCCGCTACCAGGTGATGATCGAGTCCGCCTTCCCGTCCGAGGCGGGCACGATGCTCAAGAACCTGGAGAAGAAGGGCAACCCCTGGGGCCTGGCGAAGAAGCAGCGCGTCGAGTGGACCAAGGAGGTCGACTTCGAGGTCCCGATCGTCGGCAAGGACGTCGAGGACCTCACCGAGGTCGACTACCTCTACTGGGTCGGCTGCGCCGGCGCCCTGGAGGACCGCGCCAAGAAGACCACCAAGGCCTTCGCCGAGCTGCTGCACATCGCGGGCGTCAAGTTCGCGATCATGGGCGGCGAGGAGAAGTGCACCGGTGACTCCCCGCGCCGCCTGGGCAACGAGCCGCTCTTCCAGCAGCTCGGCGCCGAGAACGTCGCCATGCTGAACATGGCGTTCGGCGAGGACGACGAGGACGAGTCGACGAAGAAGCCGAAGTCGGCGAAGAAGATCGTCTCGACCTGCCCGCACTGCTTCAACACCATCGCCAACGAGTACCCGCAGCTCGGCGGCGAGTACGAGGTCATCCACCACACCCAGCTGCTCCAGCACCTCATCGACGAGGGCAAGCTGATCCCGGTGACCCCGGTCGAGGGCCTCATCACCTACCACGACCCCTGCTACCTGGGCCGGCACAACAAGGTCTACACGCCGCCGCGCGAGATCATGTCCGCCGTCCCCGGCCTGCGCCAGCAGGAGATGCACCGCCACAAGGAGCGCGGCTTCTGCTGCGGCGCCGGCGGCGCGCGGATGTGGATGGAGGAGCGGATCGGCAAGCGCATCAACAACGAGCGCGTCGACGAGGCCCTGTCCCTCAACCCGGACATCGTCTCCACCGCCTGCCCGTTCTGCCTCGTCATGCTCACGGACTCCGTGAACGGCAAGAAGAACGAGGGCAAGGCCAAGGAGTCCGTCACGGTCGTGGACGTCGCCCAGCTGCTCCTCGACTCGGTGAAGACCCCGGTCGAGCCGGAGGAGGAGCCGGCGGCCGAGGAGCCCGAGCCGGCCGTCTGAGGCTGATCGCCCGACGAAAGGGGCCGCCCCGCGCTGCTGGAGGCGCGGGGCGGCCCCTTCGCCGTACCTCCTGGGTACGCACGGTCCCCTAGGGGATGTCACAGGTCAGTGGCAAGGACGGGCCCGAGGCACGACCGCACGGAGAAAACGGGTACGTTCGACACGTGGCTGGATTCAGGAACGGACGCGGCCGGGACAACCGCCCCCCGCAACGACAACCGCAGCAGGCGCCGTACGGGTACAACGCGGCCCCGCCGCCCTACCCGCAGCAGCAGTGGCAGCAGCCGCCCCAGGGGCAGCCGTACGGGCAGCAGGGGCAGGCATACGGGGAGCCGGAGTACTTCGGCGACCCGCAGCACAACCGGCAGCACGCGGCGGCGAACAACCCGGGCCACACCCAGATGTTCAGCGTCGACGACCCGTACGGCGACGCCGCGACGTACAACGCCGGCGCGGCCCCCGTGCCCACCGGCCCCCGGCTCTCCTGGAAGCCGCTCCTGAGCGGCATCGTGCTCCGCCCGGCGGACACGTTCCTGCAGATGCGGGACCACGCCGTCTGGGGCCCGGCGCTGATCGTCACGTTCCTCTACGGACTCCTCGCGATCTTCGGCTTCGACAAGGCCCGCGACGAGGCGCTCGACGCGACGATCTCCAGCACGATCCCGTACGTCCTGATGACGGCCCTCGGCTTCGTGCTCGGCGGACTGATCCTGGGCGCGGTCACCCACACCCTCGCGCGCCAGCTGGGCGGCGACGGCGCCTGGCAGCCCACCGTCGGCCTCTCCATGCTCATCATGTCGATCACCGACGCGCCGCGCCTGGTCTTCGCGCTCTTCCTGGGCGGCGAGAACGGCCTGGTGCAGGTCCTGGGCTGGGCGACCTGGCTGGCGCTGGGCGCGCTCCTCACCGTGATGGTGAGCCGCTCCCACGACCTGCCGTGGCCGAAGGCCCTGGGCGCGTCGGCGATCCAGCTGGTGGCCCTGCTGAGCCTGACCAAGCTGGGCACCCTGTAACGACGCGCGAAAGGGCCCCCACCGAAGCCGGTGGGGGCCCTTTCGCGCGTCGGAGGAGGAGCTCAGGCGTCGAGGACCTGGCCCTCGCGCTTCACGACCGGCGGCTCGACGCTCCATGGCAAATGGACTGTATGAGGGTAGTAACCTCATCCTGCATCGTCGGAGTGGATCGCAGGCAGGGGAGGCCCCGATCATGGCGCGCAAGGTGGGGATCTACACCCGTATCTCTCGCGACGACGAGGGGGAAGCACTCGGCGTGGCCCGCCAGCGCCAGGACTGCGAGCGTCTGGCGGATCTCCGCACCTGGCAGCCGGTGAAGGTCTACGAGGACAACGACGTGTCCGCGTTCAAGCGGAACGTCGTCCGCGAAGAGTTCGAGCTCATGCTCAAGGACCTTCGGGCCGGCCTGATCGACGGAGTCGTGGCGTACGACCTCGACCGCCTGGCCCGCCAACCCCGCGACCTTGAGCGCCTGATCGAGATCTTCGACGACCGCCCGCGGCTGGAGTTCGCGACAGTCACCAACGACGTGAACCTCGGCACCGCCGACGGGCGGACCATGGCCCGGATCATGGTGGCGTTCGCCAACAAGTCGTCGCACGACACGTCCCGGCGGATCAAGCGCAAGCACCTTGAGTTGGCCCAGCAGGGCAAGAGCAACGGAGGCCCGGCGCCCTACGGGTGGCAGAAGGAAGACCGGAACAAGGTCGACCCCGAGGCGGCGCGCCACATCCGCGCGGCCCAGAAGGAAGTACTGGCTGGGGTCCGCATCGGCACGATCCGCACGCGCTGGCAGGAGGAGGGATTGGGCAACCCTCGCGCCGGCACCAAGCGCATGGCTCACCACCACGTCGAGCACATCCTCACGAACCCGCGGCTGGTGGGATACCGGACGTACCACGGAGAGATCCTGCACGGCGAGGACGGCAAGCCCGTCAGGGGCAAGTGGGAGACGATCAACACCCCGGAGGAGTGGGAGGCCGTCTGCGCGGCCATCGCCGAGCGCAAGCAGAACAAGACCGGCCAGTCCCTCGCGCGTAAGTACCTGCTCTCCGGGATCGCCCGCTGCGGCCTGTGCAAGAACAAGATCCGGGGCCAGGTCAACGGGAGGTGGAAGCCGGGTTCCAAGGGCGCGCAGTACACCTACCAGTGCTCCGGGGTGAACGGCGGCTGCGGCAAGGTCGGCCGCGTCGGTGAGCCGGTGGACAGCCTCATTGCCCGCCTCGTCCTCCAGGAGCAGCGCGAGAAGGCCGCCACAACGGCTGTGCCGACCGAGGAACGGTGGCCCAAGGAAGAGGAGTTGGAATCCCTTCTCCTGGACATCGCCCAGCTCATCGAGGCGGAGAAGGCCAAGACGATCACCGTCTCCACGCTCCTCCAACTCCTCCCCGACAAGGAGCGTGAGCGGGACGCCCTGAAGCTGGAACGAGCCCGCTTCTACAAGGAACAGAAGCAGGCGGAGGCCAAGGGGAACACGGCCGATCTGACCGAGGCCGAGTTCTTCGACCTCCCGATCGAGCGCCAGCGAGAGATCGTGCTGCACAGCCTCACAGCCGTGATCGTCCACCCCGCAGGCCGGGGCAAGAGGAAGTTCGACCCCGACCTGATCGACCCGGTTTGGCGCTGAACTAGAAGGCCCTGTTCAAGCGGCCAATTACCTACGGCAGATAGAAGCAAGCAACGAGTCGGGCGGGTCGTGGCGGACCCACCCGGTCTCGCCATCCCAGTGCAGAACATGAGAGGGATCCGTCAGAGAGCCAACCCAGACTCCGGTCACTCCATCGGGCAGTTCTGGATCACGGGCAGGCAGAAGGCCGTGCCGTGTAAGGCGATTCCAGGCCGGCGCCCGCATCCAGGTGAGCCAGAAGAAGACTTCGTGCCGCATTCGGCGGGGATCTGCTCGGAGCAGCTTCATCGCCAAATCGGGATGAAGCGAAAACTCAACTTCCAAGAGATCCACCAGGTCTGTACCCGCATCCGCTTTCCTGGCCTCGGGCAGAGATGGGAGTCGTTCCCGCCAAGTCATAGTCCTCGCAAGATCGATCCTCCTGGCCACCTCCTCCCGCGCACGTTCGACGATCTCGGACTCAGGAAGGTGATCAGCGAACAAGGATCGAATGACTGCCGCCTCCCTCTGTTCGTCCTCCGCTCGCCGACGCTCCAGTCGCGCAACGAACCCTGGGTTGAACGACCACTGCACAGGGCCTAGCCCGTCGGGCTCGGCAGTCTTGGGCGTGGGCTTCCGCCCCTCCTTGGCCCGCTGCTTCCTCTGCAGCCGTTCCGCCTTCTTCCTGTCGCCCTCTTCATCAGCAGCAGGCATGGCGTCGTACCCATAGAGCACGGTCACGCTGATCGCGCCCGTTCCATCACCCGACGTTGCCTTCCCGAACTGAACGCCCGCTCGGCGCAACTTCCCGTAGGGGCAATCAGGGTCATGGAAGGGGTCTGAGAAACACGGACTGCCCCAAGCAACATCTGATACGCCCCGTCGTTCAAGCTCAGCAAGCGCTGAGCTAACCACTTCGAGGAACTCCTGGGAGCCGCGACCTTCCTTCCTGCTGCGGGGCACTTTGACCTTAGCAGTACTCTCGACCGCAACGAACCAGTGATTACGGAGCAGTGACGCTGACTGCGGACTCGAATATGGCTCCCAGTCTCGTGAATTCCGTTCAGCGACTCTGCTGGTGGCGAGCGTGACCTCCAGCGCACCTGCCTGCCCTACATGAAAGTCGTACCGGCCGTTGAAGGGTGTGCTCTTGTCATGGAAGTCATCGCATTCAACGCATTTGTCGTAGGGCTCAACCCGCTGGCCGGTCAAGTATTCCACGATGCGGGCGGCGTGGAGTTCGCTCTCACTAGTCCTCTGTGCCATTACGACTCTCCAGGTGAGCTGTGAGATTCCCAGGGCAGCGAAAGCCCCACAGGAAGCCGGGACAGAGTCAGCAGAAGGTCGTCACGACGAAACTCGATGCCAGCTGCCAGCAAAGTCCGCACGTGCCTATCGAGTGCATCCAGGAGGCCACTGGGCAAGCCGACCGCGACGGGGATCTCCCAGGCATCCTTCAGCAACGCATCAAGCTCGTGGTCTTCAACGGGCAGGTGCACGTGAATCGACCACAGGTCGACGGATCTCATGGGTCCCCGAACCGAGCGGCCACGCTTGCCCAAGATGCGATTTCCAGCAAGCTGGAGCGCCCGCATTACAGCCATCTCCGACACGGCGATCAACGCGACGCTGCCGTGCTGTTCCATCCCTCGGCTCCTCTGCCAGACCTCTCCGCCATCGTAAGGATGCCGCTCTGGTGAGACGATCGGTTTTGAGATACGACGGCGGCGTCGCGATCACCCCCTGCGGGGGCAGCCTGTCCGGCTCCGAGCGGTACGGAGTCATCCCCTCCACTGGAAAGCGCCTCGTTGTCACCACCTTCCTTGAAGTTGGAGAGCGCGACGCACCCACTCCTCATCACGCTCAGGTGCCCGCGCTAGATGCTTCCGCATCCAAGCCGTCTCGCCCTCTACGCTCCCATCATTCTTCTCCCGATGTGCCATCGTTTCGGTTGTGGTGATCACTGCCAAGGGCTCCCTTCTGTCTTGCGGCGATCGGTGTGGGCGAGGTCGTGGCGGACCTGGTTGGCAAGGAGTTCTTCACCAGGGCGGTAGCCGGAGGCGAGGTAGGCCCAGGAGGACTCGGTGACGAGGGTGGTGTTCTCGTCGGGGACGGGGTGGCCGGCGCGGGTACGGGCGGCATCGGCCTGGGCGGTGCGCCAGGCGCGGCGTACGTCGCGGAGCGCGCCGAGAGTGGTCGAGTAGGCGCGGGACTTGGTGGAGAAGTGGCCACGGAAGCCGAGCATGTGGGCCCACTTCCAGAGTTTGAGGTCCGCGAACTCAGGCAGGTGGCCGAGCGCCCAGGCGGTGCGGATCATCTGCCGTACGTGCTGCTGCACCTGGAGGTCACGCAGGGGTTCGGCCTGTCCGGTGCCGTCGCAGTCGGCGCACAGGTCGCGGAAGCCGTCCGGGCCGCTGGTGTATCCGCGTCCGGCGCAGGCGCGGCAGACAAGGGTGCGGTCAACCGTGCCGGAGCCCTCGGCGCTCTTGGTGGCGTACTTGGCGACGTAGGCGGCCACCTTCTGGTCAGTGAGTTCGCCGTCCCCCAGGGCCTTGATCTCCCGCACGTCGATGCAGTCGCCCCAGGCGATGACGCGTTCTCCGACGGCATCGGACTCGATCGTGAGCTGAGCGCGGCGGGCAGCGGCGCGTACGGCGTGGTCCAACGCGTCGAGGGTGGCCCAGGACGGAGGCGCGGTGGTGTGTCCGTCGGGGCCGTCGAGACGGATCACGGCATGGAAGTGGACCAGGCCGCGCTTCTGGTACTCAGCGACCTTGGCGAAGGAGACACGCAGAGCCGCCTTCAACGCCTTCTGCGTGATGCCCAGTTGGGCAGCGAGCTCGCGCCGGAGGTAGATGGTGAAGCGTGCCCAGAGCGCCCCGGCATGGGCGTTCCAGAGCACGGCGCCGGTGTAGTCGTACGAGGCCGGGGCGAGCGGAGTGCCAAGGGCGGGGTCGTCCTCGGCGTGGTGCCGGCCGCAGCGGCAGTCCAGGGGCTTGCCCGACGGAGTGGTGGGGCGGTTGTGGACCGGGCCGAAAGAGGGCGCGGTGAGGGTGGCGAAGACGCGGGGGTGGTTGCGGACGTCTTCCGTGACGGTCTTGCCGCCGGAGAGTCCCGCCTTGATCAGGTGGTAGGTGTCAGCAGCGTAGACGCGGGAGCAGGCCGGGCAGCGGGAGGCGCGGCGGTTGCCGCAGGTGGTGAGGAGTCGGCCGGTGGGTTCGTCGGCGGTGGAGTAGGCGCGGACCACGGTGCGGGTGGTGGCGTCGAGGGTGGCGGTGTGGCCGACGAGGTTGACCGGGCGGGTGCAGCCGCGGACGTTGCGGACCTGCTCCGTCACGCGGTCGAAGTCTTCGAGGTGGGCCAGCTCGATCAGGTCCCGCAGGGCGGGGCTGACGACGTGGCGCAGGTCCAGGGGGCGCTTCATGGGGCGGGTTCTCCCTTCGTGCTGGGCTGGGGCCCCGAGCAGGCCGACGGATGCGCGGGCTGCTCGGGGCATGGCGGACCGAGCCCCTTGGGGGCCGAGTGCGGGAGGGAGCCGGAAGGCCGGCGGGAAGGTCAGGCCGTAAGGGCCGAGTGAAGGGCGGTGGCCATGGGCAGGCCGACGCCGAGCCGCGCCTTGAGCTGAGCGGTGGTGATGGGCTCGCCGTGCTGGACGTGGTGGGCGTCCGCGATCGAGCGCGCTTCGTTCAGCAGGGGCTCGGGCACCTTGACCGCAGGCACCGGGGCCGGGGCGGGCACGGGCGAGGCCGTCACGGGTGCGGGCTCGGGTGCGGGCTCGGGCACGGAGGCCGGATCGGCAGGGGCCGGAGTGGAGGCAGGCTCGTCTTCCTCAGCCGGGACGACCGGCGCGGGAACGGGCCGGGGTTCCGGTCTCGGCTCCGTGGCGACGGAGACCGGCGCGGGGGTGCCGATGGCGTGGAAGGCCCGGAGGAGCTGGGGGCCGACGGCGCCCCAGCCGAGGAGGAGCAGCGGGGCCACAGCGTCCACGGCAGCGCGGCCGTAGTGGCCGGCAGCGATGGGTTCGGCGATGTTGAGAGCCAGCGTCAGCAGGCCGGAGAAGTGCATCAGCCGGGTAGCGGCCTTCATGTGTTCCGGCGGGACACCGCGCAGCGAGAGGTAGCGCAGGGCCACCAGGAGGCCGACCACGGACAGGTCCACCATCGGAGCGATCAGCGGCGCGATGGGCTCAGGGATGCCGAGCCGGAGGGCGAGGGCCCAGACGTTGCCGAAGGAGAAGACGAAGGCCAGGGCCGCAATGACGCCCATGACCACGGTCACGGTGCGCTGGGTGATCCGGTCCTCAGACATAGGGTTTCACCTCCTCTCACAGCGCGCAGGGATACGTGGATTGGCCGTCTGGGCTATGCGGCGAGCGGCTCCTCACCCTCGTCGTAGCCGTCGTACTTGGTCAGGTCGATGCCGGCGGGGAGCCGGGCGGCCAGCAGGTCAGCGGGGTCGGCAGTCAGGTGGGCGGTCTCGGCCGCGATGCGGGCAGCGTCCTCCTCTTCGACGTACGGGGTGCGCAGGCGGGTAAAGCCCGCCCTACCAGGGCTGTTCATGACCGCGACGCCGACATAGGCGGGGTCCTGCAACGTCGTCGGGTTCGCGTCCGGCCATTCGCGGATGTCCTCGCCGAGGGCGGCCACGGCCGCGTCGGCGGTCTTCTGCGCGAAGGACACGCCGACCGGGCACACGTCCCGGATGGACGTGGGGATGGCATCGCCGGTGGGCTTCTGCGTGATGAGGATGACCAGGATGCCGACGCTGCGTCCCTTCCTGACCAGCTCTTCCACGAGCCTCGTGTTCTCGGCCGCCAGGGCGGCCAGGCGCTTGGACTCCTTGTCGGAGCCCTTGTGGTCGCGGAAGTACGTGTGCGCCTCGTCGATGATCAGCACCGTCCACGGCCAGGCGGCAGACGGGCCGACGTGCCACATGTCCTTGCGCCCGAGCACGGTCTTGATCGCGGCGGACCGGTCCCGGCGGAGCTTGACGAGCCGCTTGAACAGCGCGTTGGCGTCGTCCAGGTCGTCACCGACGAAGGCGAACAACCGGCTGACCAGGTCGGCGTAGTCGCCTTCGTACGCGGCGGACACCTTGCCGTCCGCCACCGCGATCTGAACGGCGGGTGAGGGAGCGCAGTCACAGATGAAGCGGTTGACCATCGCGGTCTTGCCGAAGCCGGGCAGGCCGGCCACGGTCACCCCGGGTACCTCGGCCAGGTACAGGGCTACGAGCTGGGCGTACTCGTCCAGGCCGAGTTCCCACCGCACCAACTCTTCCGGGGCCTGCCCGGAGGGGACGTGCGTGGTGGGCGTCAGCAGCGGATCAACGCGAACACCACGGATCAGCACCTGACCGGGCTTGTCCTGGACGACCGACACGCGCGTGCACCGCCAGGCGTCCGCCAGATACGGGGCCGCCTTCTGGAACTCCTCCAGACCCACCTTCGGCAGGCAGTTCGCCCGGACGACGACGCCGAACCGGTCGGGCTTCACCTTCAGCGCGGGGATGAGGACCCGCGGCTTGGGCGGCTTGCCATCGGTGTTCGTCAGCGAGGCCAGCGCGGGCGGGGTCTTGTCCGTGACCGACAGTCCCGCCATCGGCGCGAGCCGCTTCCAGGTCCGGCGAACCCGTATCGCCTGCCGGATGCTGGCCCGCATCTCGGTGTCCGCCATCGCGTAGCGGACGAGCCAGACGACCGCCCACACAGCGATGAGGACCAGGCCCGCCCCGACCACGAGCGGGGCGTAGCCCGTCACCTCCCCCACAGTCACGTCGTGTCCTTCCTTTCGTAGAGGTAGCCCGCGAGGGCTGATCCGAGGCCCGCCCAGTCCTCCAGGGACTCGAAGGGCGGGTAGCCGTAGCCGACGAGACCGGCGGCCACGGAGTGGATCAGGGATTCGGAGAACCGGGGGTCCGGTCCGGCGTGAGCGAGCGGATAGCTGCGCTCAGCGCCGAACCGGAACCCGACAGCGCCCGTCACGCGGCGATCTCGGACGGCTCGTCCGCGACCTGCGGCGCGGGCATGGCCAGTACCTCCAGGCCCGAGGCCCGGTAGGCGATGCCGTCCTGAAGCTGACCGTTGAAGACCCGCGCCCACGGAGTGGCGAACAGATCCAGCGGCCGCACGAACGCCCCGACGTTCAGCCCGTTCGGCAGACCGCTCTTCGGGACGGTGACCTTGATCGCCTCAGCGGCCCCGTCCTCCATCACGAAGACGGTCACCGTGTACAGCGGCTCACCGGTCTCACGGTCGGTGGCGAGCTGGGTCTTCTCCATGTCGGTGAACTTCGGGGTGGGCAGGACGCCGAGCATGTGACGGGTCGTGCTGGTGAAGCCAACGCGGATGCGTGCCATGGGTGGACTTCCTTTCGTTCGGTGCCGCTCGGTGCGGCGTGATCACTACAGTGCACTACCTCCGCCAACCCCGTCAAGCACCTAGCGCACCTAGTGCAGAGATCTAGCTAGCTCGGGCGGGCCCAGAGGCCGGGTATTTCCAGCGTCCTAGTGCGGCTGGTGTGCTAGGCGGGCTACCCTCGACGCATGACTCTGCCGAGGGACTCCCACACTCCGCCGTACCAATTGCTTGCCGATGAGATCCGCAAGCAGATCCGGTCCGGCCGTATCAAGCCGGGTGAGCGCGTCCCGTCGTCCCGCGACCTCGAAGCCAAGTACGAGATCGCGAACATGACCGCCCGCTCAGCCCTCCGCGTCCTGCGGGACGAGGGCTTGATCTACTCCAAGCCGGGTGTGGGCAACTTCGTCGTTGACACCCTGCCGGCCAGCACCAGCCCGAAGGCTGACGCCAGCGAGCAGGGTTCGGAACGGCACATGCCCACACCTGAATACGTCGAGCTGTCCGAGCGCCTGAATGCGATCGACGCCAGATTGGACAGCCTCTTGAGTGTCTTTCAGCAGCTCGCCGGAGTCAGCGAGAAGCCGCGAAAGTCGTAGCGCCCATTCGCTGGCCGGCCTGACGCGCCAACTCCTCCAGGCGGGCAACCTTCTTTTCCATCTTCGCCAGGCGAGCCGCAATCTCCGCCGCCTCGTGCTTCTTCATTCCCGCCCCGTTCATGTCGTGCCGTTCCTTGCTGACGTTCCGATCAAACTCACCGGGGCTTGCCCACGGCTTGCCCGCTCACCTCTGAGGGCTTGCCCATCCCAGCAGTCAGAGCGGACACCGCCCCGGACGAGCCCGCTGGCCGGAAGCACCCCGAACACCAGGTCTAGCCGCCTTCGCCACTCCGGTTCGCCGACACCGCCAACGCGAGTCATCGGACGGGAAGCAACCGTCGAGGCCAGCCCGCACGACGGACCGCACAGGCGCAAGCGGGACCCGCCGATGGCACGGCTCCACTTTGGCCACACCATCGGGAAGAAGTCACACGCGTCGCCGAGCTGCATCAAGACTCCCGACCTCCTTTCGCTTCCGGACCTCCATGTTCCGGAGAATCCCCGGTTTGGGAAACCGGCGATCGTCGGCTATGTTTCGCCATTTCGCGCCGCGGAAGACAGCCCTCGCGTTGTCCGTACCTCACGCGCTCAACCTCCGCACTTCGTCCTGTAGGGCACTGCGCCCTTCACCTGCTACAGGTGTGAAAAGTGCCTCCCGTGTGACACCTGCGGCCAACGAATCCACCTCAGCAGCCCCCACTCACCACCGCCCTTGCCGAAAGCGCCTCCCACAGGCCACGAGATGGTCACGACCAGGCCGTGGTGAGTCCGCGCCCCCTTACCAAGACCACCTTGCAATCCCGAGCCTGTGGATAGATTCCGCCGACCCGGAGAATAAACAGGCATGAATCGCCACTATCGGGATCTTCAGGGTCTGAGGCAGCCAGGAATGCGGAGATTGCGCAGGATTTTTTCGCCGAGACGCGACCAAGCTCGTACGGCAGCAGGGCTGTTAAGAGTTTCTTTACTGGATCAAGGCGGCCCGCCACGGCGGGCCGCGCGGCGCGGCGGCCCCAGGCCGCCGACGCTCCTTGTCTCCGCCACCGCTCCGGCGGCCGGTCCACTCGCGCCGCAAAAGCCCGAAGGCGAACCGGATGAGTCAGGAAGCAACCCAACCGCCCGCAGTCGCACCGCCAGACAGCGCCCCGCGAAGCACCCGGCGGATGTCCACCTACTGGCACACCAACACGCCGGCCCCGACGAGCCGACCCCTCCGACGTTCACAGAAGCGCGGTACGTGGCCGAGGCCCTGTGGCTGGGGCGACCGGCTTCCACGGCTTTACCCACCTCCCCGGTCCGGGTCCCGCGTCGGGCAAGTCCAGGGGGCCACTCGTTCAAATTCCGGGCAGGGGCAAAGCCTGCCCGAGTTGCCGGGCTAGCGTACGGCCCCCTGAACATGCCCGACCCCAGACCGGGCAGGCCACCGGCCAAAGCCGCTCCAGCCGGACGCGATGTCACGTGCACCACCCATCAGCTCACCAGGAGAACGAGGCCGGCCGAACCGCACGCCGCGCGCTCCTCACCAACTCGACAATTCGAAAGCGGGGTTGGGATCAGCCCGTCTCTGGGCACCACGACCACCCCGGTACCATCGGCACCGGGGTCCTGATCAGGGCTTCCGCGACCGGACCACCCCGGATGCTGTCCAGGCCGAGGGGTGGTCCGGTCTTTCGTTGTCGTAGGTCAGGCCGCGACGCCACTACGCCCGTGTGGTGTGGCTGAAGCCGAGGGAGGTCAGCCCTTCGGACTGACACAACCTGTCGGAGGGGCCGCCGACCTCGGTCTGTAGGAGCTGGTAAGCGGCGCCATGGGACTGACCCCAGTGCATCGCGGCCCGCCACAGAACACGCCCGAGGCCATGCCCCCGGGCCTCGGGCAGGACGGCGAAGTACTGGGGCATGAGCTGGGGGCAGCCGATCGCGTCGGGCCGCACTTCCATCGGGCCGATCGCGCCCACGATGCGACCATCCACGGCGACAGCGAGGACCGGGCCGCACCGGCCGGCCTGCATCTGCCCGTGAAGGAAGGCCAGGCCATCGGCGGCCATGGCCGAGGCGAACGGGGCGAAGGTCCCTTGCACAGTGGCCGGCCAGTCGGTGACGGGCCGGACCGGGCCGCCGGGGTCGGGGCAGGGGCGAGCGGTGAAGTCCTGAAGCTGGATGCGGGTGCCACGCGGGAAGGCGGTTTCGGGACCGAGCGGGCGCACGACCCTCGCGTTGACCACGTCATGCACGACGGCGAGCTTCGCGGACAGTTCGGCCGCTTCGTCCACGACGCTGTCACGGTGCCCGTAGGCGAAGACCTTGACAGTGCCGCGTCCACGCCGGGTCAGGGTGGGGATGAGGGTGTGATCGGACTGGTGGACCACGTCACGACGAAGAACCGTCTCGTCCTTCTCACTGCTCCAGCGCCGGTCCTTGTCGTAGTGCAGGAAGGAACGGTCAGCGACGGCCGCCCGCAGCGTGTCCTCGAAGAGATCCACGGTGAGGACGTGGGGGTGGACGGGGCCGAGAGTCGGCACGATCGGCGCGGTCAATACGGGCCGGAGCCAGTCCCAGCGGAAGAACATGTGCGGCACCTTAACGGTCGGCCGGCCAGGGCTCAGGCCCCGACGCGAAGACGCCAGGGCCTGAACGGTACCGACCGGATTCGGTCGGTTAGTGGGGGTTGTCGTCACCGGCGTCGCAGGAGCACTCCGCGCTCTCCACGACCGCGTCCAGGTCCAGGACGGCGGTAACCGCCGAAGCGGCGACGGGCGGGGCGGCGCGGCGGGCCGAGGCCGGCGGGCCGGGGAGGATGGTCACCGGTACGGGCGGGGTCATGAGGCGTTCTCCTTGTCTCCGTGCTGGCAGTAGCTGTGCAGCGGCGCCTTTGCCTCCTGGTAGTGCTTGGCCAGGGGGCGGCAGACCCGGCAGGTGCCGGACAGGGCGCAGCCCTCGCACCCTCCGGTGCGAAGCATGAGGCGGTCGGCGATGGCGCCGAGCCGGGTGAGGCCGTCGATGCCTTCGGCCATGAGGTCGATCTGGTCGTCGCGGCCGACCTTGCAGATCGACACCTTGGCGTGCGGGTCGGCGTGGAAGAAGGTGTGCCCCGCGTTGCAGCCGGCGAACGGCTTGCGCTGGCGCAGGTGGGCAGCGGACTGAGCGAGCAGCGGCTCTCCACCGCCGTAGATCGTGGGCGTCATGTTCGTGTACGCGTGGTTCTCCACGTTCCACTCGTCGGCGAGGGCGGCCATCTCGTCGGCCTCAGAGGCGTTGTCCTCGGTCACCACGACGTTGATCCGCAGCGGCAGGCCAGCCTCACGTGCGGCGTCCATGCCCCGCCGGAACGCCTTCCACGCCCCACGGCGCTGGGTGAGCGTGTCGAAGGACTCCTCACTCGCCCCGTACATGCTGACCACCAGCCGGTACGGCGGAGAGTCCCGGAAGAGCTTGAGGAGGTCCGGTCGCCAGAGCAGCGAGCCGTTCGTGGAGATGGTGAGCATCATCCCGGCCTGCCAGGCGTACCGGTAGGCGCCCTGGAAGTCCGGGTCCATCGTGGGCTCACCGCCCGTGATCTGGAGCCAGAGGACACCGGCCTCGCGCATGATGTCCAGCAGCCGCACCTTCTCCTCCCAGGCGAGGCCGGAGAACGGCCGCTCGCCGAGGTAGCAGTGCTTGCAGCCGAAGTTGCAGCCGAGGTTGATCTCCCACGAGGCCCGGCAGTAGCCGTACGGGGACGGCTCGCGCACCAGCACTGTGCCCTGCGCGGGCCGGCCGCTCAGGTCGATGCCCCACACGTCGGACGCGGTCTGCACCGCCCAGGCGGGCAATGCCTCACCGTCGGCAGCGGCCTGCCGCAGGTCCTCGTAGTGGTCGGCGGGGATGCGAGCCCCAGCCCTGGCACCGGGCTTGAGAAGCAAGTGCCCGTCAAGGAACGGCGAGGCGATCAGAGCATGAGCCATCAGTGGTACTCCTTCCGGATCGAGAAGCGCGACGGCACGCGTACGCCCTGGCGGTCGGCGACGCGGCAGTAGATCTCGCCGAGCCCGTTGCAGGTGCCGCAGCTCTTGCCGGACGAGTCGGCACCGCTGCCGCCGCAGTCCCCGCAGCTCTCGTTGCGAGGAGGGAGAGGGCACCGGGTCAGGGTGGATGGTGCAGTTGCCACGCAGGGAACCTCCGTGCAGAAGAAAGATCAGGACAGCGCCACGCGGGCGAGTCCGTCTCGTCCGGCCACGAGCCGCACTCGCGTCCGCGACGTCCGCATGACCTGGATGGGCAGCGCGGGGCCCAGCACGTAGACGTTGCCGTCGGCGAACTCCAGGACCTTTCGCCCACCCGCGACCCGTCGCACGTTCGTCACGGTGTGCGGGTTTCCGCCGATCGTGATCACGTCTCCGAGACGGACGCCGTCACCAACCGTCGTGACGATCTGACTCGTCGAACCGTTCATTGCACCTCCAGGCGTACGTCTTGACCCCCTGCCGCGACATGCACAGACGGGGATCCGCGGATTCGGCAGCCGTCCAGGGCGGACCGGGCTAGGTGCCGGTACCGAGGGCGACCCCGATCACGAATCCGCACGAAGCGCTGATGCAGATCACGAGGAGGACGCCGGCGTACCGGCCGATGACGCGCATCACAGGCCGACCCGGCTGTTGTTGTTCTTCACGGCCAGGCGCGCGCTCAGTTCCTCCCGCGCCTTGGGTGCCACGACGTCATCGGGCATGGCGTCCCACTCGATGCCACCGTTCATCGGTCGCATCTGAACGCGTCCACCGATCTCGCCCATGACGAGGCCGATGCGTCCGGTCTTCTGGTCCTTGGCCAGTTCGCCGACTCCGGGTCTGGCCTGCTGATTGCTCGCCATGTGCATCAGGTTCGCGAACCGTGGGCTGTTGACAGAAGGTCAGACTGATTACCCAACTTGGGTAAAGTCGCGGTAGGTAGAGAATCAGCAACGTTGTGTGGCCCTCATCAGTGGGAGCTTGCCCGATGCCCGAGCCGTCCCGACCGCCGGAGTTGCCTGCCGGGCTCCTCACCCATCCCGAGATGATCAGGGCATGCCGCGTCCGTGACTTCGCGGCGGTCTTCAAGCTGGTGAAGACCCGTGCGGGCGTCTACCCGTCGATGATCGCGCGACGCTGCGACCTGACACCGAGCCGTGTCGGCGAAGTCATGGCGGGGCGACGCCAGTTGCTTCACATGGATGTCATCGAGCGCATCGCCGACGGCTTGCGGATCCCTGGCCACATGCTCGGACTCGCGCGGCGGGAGTGGGAAACGCCCGTCGGGCTCCGGGTCGCGGACAGGGAGTCGCCTCACCCTGTCTCACCCACACCGTCGACATCAGCCTCTCTGCCGGGCTCGGACGTGGACAGCATCCTTGCCCTCACCTCTCGGGCGAACCCGAACCCGTCCACGCTGCACGCGCTGCGTTCCTCCATCGAGGACTACTGGCGACGGGACGACCAGCACGGAGGCGAGGCACTGCGGCCGGCCGTTGTCGGGCAGCTCCGCTACGTCGTCGAACTACTGAAGGAGAACCGCCCCGCCCCCATCCAGCACGGCCTGTACGGCGTGGCCGCCGAGCTCGCGCGCCTCACGGGCTGGACGCACTTCGACGCACGCCAGTACAACCAGGCCCGGTCGTATTTCACCGAGGCGTTGCAGTTCGCCCGGGAGATCGACGACCGGGAGTTCATGGCCAACGTGCTGGCCTGCATGAGCTTGCAGGCGACCTACCAGGACAGGCCCGGGGACGCGTTGGCGTTCGTCAACGCAGCCCAGGACGAGGCCCGCGCAGCAGCCGGCACCACCCCGCGCGTGCTGTCGATGCTGTCACTGCGGGAAGCGTTCGCCCACGCGACGCTGGGCAGCCACACCGCCACCCACGCGGCCATCAGCGAGGCACACCGCCAGTTCGAACGGATCAAGGACAGCGACCCCGACCCCGCGTGGGTGACCTACTTCGACGAGACCAAGCTCATCGTCGACACCGGCATCGCACACGGCCGACTCGGCGAGGCAGCGACCGCCGAACCCCTGATCGCTGACGCCCTGAGGCGGGAGAACAGCGCCAATCAGCGAGGGCGCGCATTCCACGCGTTCTGGCTCGCCCGGACACAACTCAGCCTGGGCAAGCTGGACCAGGCGTGCCAGACGGCGACGGACGCGTTGGAGCCCGCTTCCTCGGTCGCCTCGGAGCGTGTGGCCGGGCACCTGCGCGAGTTCTACGACGAGCTGGCCCCGTATCGGCGGGAGCCCGTAGCCCTGGCCTTCGAGTCACGGCTACGGGATCTCCTCCCCGCTCAGGTCAGCGGATCGCCTCGTCCATGAGGACGTACAGGAGGCCGACGAGCGAGCCACTGCTGACGATCTCGCGGCGGTCGATCATGCCTCGGACGTCAGCCAGTGGGATCCACTCGATCCGGTCGGACTCGTTCTTCTCGGTAGGCGGACCGTCATAGGTGGCCCCGTCTGCACGGAACACGTGGTGCTGAGAGTCCGTGATCCCGTTGGCCGGCTCCGCGTAGATCAGCGGCTTCATCGGTCCAGGCCTCCAGCCCGTCTCCTCCAGGACCTCACGGGCGGCAGCATCGGCAGGGCTCTCCCCGTCCTCGACCAGGCCCATGGGCAGTTCCCACGCCCACGAGTCCGTGATGAAGCGGTGCCGCCACATCATCAGGATCTCTTGCTTGTCGTTGATCACGGCGGCCACGGCCAGGTGCCGGAGCTTGACGACGTGGTACTCCCACCGGCGCCCGTCCGGCTGTTCGACGTCGGTCAACCAGAGGTTGACCCATTGGTTCTCATAGATCGGACGTTCCCCGTGGATCTTCCACTGCATCGCTGCTGCCCCTCTCGATCAGCCCCCAGCATCGCAGAGGTAGGTACTCACATAGCCCAGATCAAAGAAATACGTGTCACCTTGACGAAAAGCCAAGCATGGCGGCGTGCACCTCACACATGAAGGACGCGTCCCCCGGGCATGGATGGAACGGCTGCAGGCCAGCATGCCGTCTCTAGGGCCTGCTAACACGAACGGCGGTAGATTGACACCCTCGTGGCCACTCGGCGACCGACCTTGGGGGGACCAGCATGGGTGGGGCCCAGCGCGTGATCATCGGATGTACGGCACTGGCACTCGCGATCTTGGCAGGCGTTTTCTCGTTCATGAGCTGGGAGCGCGCCGATCAAGTTGCCGGAGTGGTGTCGGCTCTAGTAAGCGTGGCGGCTCTAGGGGCAGCGGGGTGGGCCGCGATCGCTAGCTCAAGCGGCGGCAACACGGTGCGAGTTTCGGGGACTGGTACAGCGAGGACGACCAACGGGGGCAGCGCCAACACCGGAGTAGTGGCTGCACCCAGTGGTACGGGATCGACTTCTATTCGGAAAACAGGCGACGCCTACTCTGAGGACGGGAACGCGAACACCGGTTTCCAGCAGCGGTAGCTTCACATCGCACCGAGAGAGCCGGGAGCAGCAAGTTGGCTGGTCAAGAACGTATGACGGCCAGAAATACAGGCCAAGCAGATTCTGCGGGCGCCATAGCTATATCTAACTCTGGCATCATCAACGGCAGCGTACACGTTCGACTGCCACCTAGATCACGTTCAGGATATCTACACCAGGTCGAGGCTATTGCCGCAGCCAAATTCTGCGGCCGAGAAGAGGAACTAGCAGAACTGGCCGCCTTCTGCGCTCAACGCGTTGAAGATGAAAGACTGAATGAATGGTACTGGCGCTGGCTGGCACCAGCTTGGGCGGGCAAGTCCGCTCTGATGGCCCACTTCGTGTTGAATCCGCCAGCAGGCGTAGATGTGATTTCCTTTTTCATCACGGCTCGTCTCGCAGGCCAGAGCGATCGAGTGGCCTTCTGTGAGGTCGTTCAGAGGCAAATATATGCCTTGCTAGGCGAGGAAGAACCGATCACCACCCCGTCCACCCGTGACGAGCAATTGAGGCTCGCCGTCGATAGGGCAGCAGAATTTTCGCACAGTCAGGGCAGGCGACTAGTTATTCTCGTCGATGGGCTTGACGAGGATCGAGGAGTAACGGCAGGTCCAGAAAGCTACAGCATAGCCGCCCTTCTCCCCCGAACTCCCAAGTATGGCATGCGGGTAATCCTGGCTGGACGCCCCCATCCCCCCATTCCCGATGACGTCCTAGCCGATCACCCTTTGCGAGATCCAGCTATAGATCACTGGCTAGAAGTCTCTCCCCATGCCCAAGCAATCCGCCATGACGCAGAGCGAGATTTGCTTCGACTGCTTGATGGTGGCGGGCTGGGCCGGGAACTCGTGGGCCTAGTGTCAACGGCCGGCGGTGGCCTCAGCGCTGCCGACTTGGCCGATCTGACAGGGAGTCGTACACGCCTCGTAGAGCGTGAGCTCTCGGCCGTTAGCGGACGCAGTTTCCGCAGGCGTACTGCTCACTGGGCACCACGGGATAACGATGCGCCTCAAGGTGCGAAGGACGTCTATCTTCTAGGACATGAAGAACTACAGATTTCCGCCCTGAGCCTACTGACTAACGAGGAGCTGGCGGAGTACCGCCAGCGGCTACATAGTTGGGCGGACCGCTATCGCAAACTTTCCTGGCCTCCAGAGACTCCCGAGTATCTACTTCGAGGATATATTCAACTGCTCCGCGAGTCGAATGAAATAGCGCGACTCGTGACCATTGTTGGCGAACGAGCACGCCATGAACGGCTTTGGCGCGTTACAGGTTCCGACCTAGAAGCCCTCAACGAGATATCAGCCGCATTCGAGAAGGTAATCGGCGATTCAAGCGGTTTCTCGCATACTGACATTAACGATGTCGTTCGGCTTGCTCAAGGGCGAGACGCCATCCATGACCAAACAGGGAATCTGCCACCGAAACTACTCTCCCTGTGGGCTCATTTCGGCGATTTCGATAGAGCAGTAAATCTTGCATATGCGCAGGAAGCCGGCCACAAGAGACAGCTAGCCCTAACCGAGGTGGCCAAAGCACTAGCTTCACTGGGAAAGCCAGACCTGGCCTTGGAGATAGGGACCTCCATAGCGCATGCGGGCGATAATAGCTTCGAAATATCAGAAATCGCCAGAACTCTCATCGCCGAAGGTCATCTTGAGCACGCCGTGGAGCTAGCCGGCTTGGTAGCGAAGCCGGAAAAACTTCTGACTGTAAAGCTGGCCCTTATGAGGTCTCAAGGGCTTCCGGGGGGTAATAAGACGGCCGAAAATTTCCTGACCGAATTCATGGCCGTTGCCATGAGCGCTCCTGATTCTCACGAGCGAGGGACCCTGCTTGCCCTTATAGCTGGCACGTTGGCCGCCATCGGTTTCCCGGAAGAGGGCGTCGCAGTGACCGAGCAGGCAACCTCTCTTGCCGAGTCAACCGTTCCAAAGTATCGAGCTGCACAGTCACTTGCCGGCATAGCTCGAACACTCTCAAAGTTGAATGAACTAACGAAAGAAGCCGAAGAAATAGCTCGCAAAGCCGGGCAGACAGCTGCAAGCATCGAGGACCCCCAAGAGCGCGCTTGGTCTCTTTCTCTCGTCAATTCTGCCTTGGTAAAGACGGGCCAGTACCACCTAGCAGTTCAACTGTGTAACACACTCAAAGATTCTGGCTCGCTTGGCGAGTCTATCGCGAAAGTTATCACTGAGCTATCCGATTCAGGCCAGCATGACCTAGCCCTCCAACTCCTTAACGAAGCTTCCCCTCTACTAGATCGAACAGAGAGGGCGATCGCCCTTGCCGATCTGGCGAACGCTCTAGCAAAGACCGGAGAACCAGCTAGGTCGGCTGACTGCGCGCACCAGGCGCTTCAGGCGACTGAGGATCTTCCAGAAGAATGGGGGATAATTGTTTCCGTATCAGTCGCATGGGCACTCTATCGCGCTGGCTTCGTAGACCAGTCTCGCGATCTCGCGCATGAGATTACTGAGATGGCACGCACTCGAATCGACGCCCACGCCCAAGTAGGCGCACTATGTGCCGCAGCAAAATCGCTGAATGGAACCTGCCACGAGAAGAGTTATTCTGCCCTACTTCGCCGCGTGAAAAAACTAGTGAGCGCGGAGCTGAGTGGTTACAGGAAAATTCTGCACCTATGTACCGTGGCCGATGCGTCACCACCAGCAGAAGCCAGGAAGCTACTGGAGCACGCAATTACTATTACCGAAGAGAGGCTGCACTTCACAGAGCGAAGCGAGGCTTTGGCGAAAATTGCCACCACATTGGCTGACATCGGCAGCATATCCCGCGCGATCGAGGTCGCCGATAAAGTGGTTGAATCGCTTCAGCTAAGCGGCAGCCCTTATGAAAAAGCCTGGGACACAGCGTCTGCGATTAGGGCACTCTGCGCCGTAAACGATTTCGATAAGGCGGAAGAGCTTACCGGCACACTAGTGGAATCTGACATGGTTTCTGAGGCATTGGCGGAGATAGCATCAGGACTGGCCTACTCCGGTCGCATTGACCAGGCCACTTCCGTCGCCGAGGAGATCCAAGATGGGAGGGAACGGGATCACGCGCTGCGTGCTATCGCCTGCGCCCTGGCTTCTCATGGAGATAGGGTCCATGCCCTCGAAATTGCTCACCAGATTGACACCAAGACAGTCGCAGAAAGGGCGCTATCAGTCCTAGCGGGCGCCTTTGCTGCGGATGGCGAATACGACGAAGCTCTTCTTATTTTGGAAGAAATCGACACTGCCTCAACGAGAGGAGAAGCGCTCGGCGCAGTCGCCATGGAACTTGGACCCACGGAACAGGGGCGACGCTATCTTTCTGAGGCGCTGTCTCTGACTCGGTGGGATTCCTTGCTAGAGGCCATGGCTGCGGTATCTCCCGGGAGCCTGAAGGTCGTAGCGGAGCACGTCATAGCGCCCGTCACTCGTTTGTAAGTCGCTCGCCCTCGGCTATGGAACCCTGTCTCAAAGCGGCCCCGTAGACAATGCCCTCCGCACGACCTCACCGGGAGCTACAGTGCTTCGTTGTCCTCCTTGGCCGGCTCACCCGACTTACCAGAGGCAAGGCGAGCCACGGGCGATGTCCCATCTAGGTGGCAGAGCGCCAGCTATGGACATCGATAGGTTCTGGCACCTCAGTCATCGCCCTCGGCCGCAAGTAATACGAGCGCACCGCCGCAGAGCCGGACAGCCTTGCCGAGCATCCTGCCGTGCTGGAGGCGGCGTCGGCGCACCGCGACGAGGCCCTGTTCTACGAAGACAGGAACTACGTAGCCTCCAACGCCTTCGAGAGTCTCACCGGCGGCCCGGGCGCCTTCTACGAAGCCTGGATCGGGTATCAGCCCGCTGGTGAAGCGGGACACGCGGAAGCGGATATGGGTGAGGGCTTTGACATCGACGATGCCGAGGAGATGCGCCGGCGGCTTCCCCGCCTCGCAAGGCTGTGTCTCGGACCGAGCGCCTAGATGTAGTCGAAGTACCGAATCCACCAATCGACTCGTTCCCCGGGGCGATACGTGGCCAGGGGACTGAGTCCGTCGTACGGCCGGGTGAGCAGGCGCTCGGGGATCAGCACGTAGCCCAGGTCCGTGAGGGCCCGCTCGACTCTGCGCAGGTCGGTAACGCCGAGCGCACCTACTTCCACCGCCTCATCGGTATCCGAGTAGACGCCCGGGTTCTCAGCGGCCACGACTGCCATCGATCCGAAGTTGCTCACCGAGACGACGATCCGCTTCCCGCGTGCCGCGGCCTCCGCTGGCACTTCGACCCTGGCGTGCAGGCTCGCATCCTGCACCTGGCGATCGGCCGTGCAGCGGGTGTCGAAGTCTGCGTCCAGCCTGGCCACCAGTCGCTCGAACAACGCTCGCGTCGCCGCGTGGTCGTAGCCAGGTGGATGCTCCACCAGCTCTGGATCGTCCAGGCGATGAAGGAGGGCGTTCAGGTCGGCATCGCTGTACGTCATCTGCTCATGATGGCGAAGCGGCCACAAGCGTACGGCTCGGGCCCAGCTGTCGAGGCGGGGCCCAGCTTCAGAGAGCTTCCCGTCAAAGTGACGAGATGGTGGCGACAACGGCGACCGGCGCGCGACAGAACCGGAATCACGATGCGCAACGCTGGCGCGGCCGATCATGATTGAGCCGGACAGCCCCGTTACTTTCACCCGTGAGAGTTGGGCAAATGTGACGTACGACCGTTTCGGTCACGTGCCGCATTCCATGGGACTCGATACCGAAGTAGACCGTTTCAGCAGGTCAGAGCCCCATGAAG
Organism: Streptomyces sp. NK15101; assembly: GCF_020400725.1. Taxonomy (GTDB): domain Bacteria; phylum Actinomycetota; class Actinomycetes; order Streptomycetales; family Streptomycetaceae; genus Streptomyces. The sequence continues at coordinate 45,821 of NZ_JAINVG010000024.1, forward strand.
GTCTCGTGAGCATCGGGCCCTCCATGGTGCCCCTCGCTTGTGGTGCGGTCTATAGTGGGCCTCAGCGACGCAACCAGAACTCTCAAATTTCACGTGTGAAAGCACGAGGCTTCTGGATCACGAACTGGCTCCAAGCAGAGGAGCTCGGCCCTGGCTGCAACCAGAACCGAGCTCATGCGTGGAGTTCGAGCGAGCCCGGCCGACTAAGCAACGGCCGGGCTCGCTTCTTGCTGCCCAACCTTCGTCCGGTACATCGCTCTCATGGCGCTACCGCGCCAGCTGCTCCACACAGCTTGCGATCGCCACCAGCACGGCGAGGAGGTCGATCAGGAACTGGGCCTTCGCGAGGCCACTTCCTTGATCGTTCCCTTCGTGCTTCGACGTCCGCCTTCTTGCCATGTCGCACCACCAATCCGGTGAAACGGTCCCCATGGAACTGGGGTCCTCGACCTCCTGGCCGAGGCGCAGGATGGACCGGAAGTGGACGGCAAGAGCATATATGTAGGCACCGACACCAGCCGGGGGCTGAACCGTCGGCGCCTACCGCCGCGCCAGGGCTACAGTGCTTCCAGGTTCGGCTTGGGCGGCTCGCCCGACTTACTTACTGGAGGCAAGACGGACCACGGGAAGTTGATCCACTCGTCGGTCTTCTTCCACACGTACTCGCACTTCACGAGGGAGTGGGACTTCTCGTAGATGACGGCGGAGCGGACCTCGGCGACGTGGTCGATGCAGAAGTCGTGGACGAGCTTGAGCGTCTTGCCGGTGTCGGCGACGTCGTCGGTGATGAGCACCTTCTTGTCGCTGAAGTCGATCGCGTCCGGCACGGGCGCCAGCATGACCGGCATCTCCAGCGTGGTCCCCACCCCGGTGTAGAACTCCACGTTCACGAGGTGGATGTTCTTGCAGTCCAGGGCGTAGGCCAGACCGCCGGCGACGAAGACGCCGCCGCGGGCGATGGAGAGCACGACGTCGGGCTCGTAGCCGTCGTCGGCGATGGTCTGCGCCAGCTCGCGGACGGCGTTGCCGAAGCCCTCGTACGTCAGGTTCTCGCGTACTTCACTCATGCCTGCGACCGCCTCACACCTGGGTCCGATGGAAGTTCATGTAGGAGCGGGAGGCCGTCGGCCCCCGCTGGCCCTGGTACCGCGAGCCGTACCGCTCGCTCCCGTACGGGAACTCGGCGGGCGAGCTCAGCCGGAACATGCACAGCTGGCCGATCTTCATCCCCGGCCAGAGCTTGATCGGCAGGGTGGCGAGGTTCGACAGCTCCAGGGTCACGTGCCCCGAGAAACCGGGGTCGATGAACCCGGCGGTCGAGTGCGTGACGAGCCCGAGCCGCCCCAGGGAACTCTTCCCTTCCAGCCGCGAGGCGATGTCGTCCGGCAGGGTGATGACCTCGTAGGTCGAGGCGAGCACGAACTCGCCCGGGTGCAGGATGAACGCCTCGTCGCCCTCCGGCTCGACCTCGCGCGTCAGGTCGAGCTGCTCGACGGCGGGGTCGATGTGCGGGTAGCGGTGGTTCTCGAACACCCGGAAGAAGCGGTCAAGCCTCACGTCGATGCTCGAGGGCTGCACCATGGATTCGTCGTACGGGTCGATGCGCACCCGTCCGGCATCGATCTCGGCCCGGATGTCCTTGTCTGAGAGAAGCACGCCCCCACGATACGCAGAGGGCGCGGACCTGCCCCAATCGGCAGGCGCCCGCGCCCCGGCACCTCACGGCTCAGCGCCGCCCGGCCTCCACCGGCACCGCATGCCGCAACCGCGCACACCGCGGACACCGGATGAGCCGTCCGGGCCCGATCCGCCCCGCACCGAGCTGCTGAAGCGGGAACGAAGCGGTACTGAACACATGCCCCTCGGCACAACGGACGACGGTGCGCTCCATCGAAGCCATCAAGTCCCTTCCCCTACACATGTGGTGGACGATCAGCCACATTAGGGGATGAAGGGGGTGCCCTCCACGCGGCACTCCGAACACCCGGAGGCGGGAGCTTCGCCTCAAGTGGCGCATGGGGTACAGTGTGCAACGATGCGGCACGGATCATCCGGCCGTTGCGCGGATGTAGTTTAATGGTAGAACATGAGCTTCCCAAGCTTATAGCGCGGGTTCGATTCCCGTCATCCGCTCTTGAACGAAGGCCCAGGTCAGAGACCTGGGCCTTCTTCATGGTCCGATACTGGCGGTTACAGGGCGCCTCTGGCTGTTCGGCTGTGGGGCACGCAGGCGACCTCGCCCCCAGGCCGCATGCCCCGGGGGCGCTGGGCCACAGGGCTGAAACGGGTCGACGCGGCCATCACATCACCGGTCAGGACAGCGTCTTGTACATCTGCCAGCCGCCACCGATCTTCACCCGCGTGGAGAACGTGCCCACGCCGGTGCCGTTGTAGCGCCACAGCACTCCAGCCGTGTCCCGGGCGACCAGGTCCGCTCTGCCGTCGCCGGTGATGTCACCGACGCCCGTGAGCGCGTTGTAGATCTGCCAGCCGGTGCCGACCTTCACACGGCCGCCCAGTGTGCCCTTGCCGTTGCCGTAGTACCGCCACAGCACACCGGCGGCGTCGCGGGCCAGCAGGTCACCGGCCTTGTCGCCGTTCAGATCGCCGGTGCCGACGATCGAGTTGTAGATCTGCCAGCCGCCGCCCAGCTTCACGCGTCCCTTGAACTTCCCCGTGCCGTCGGCGGCGTACATCCACAGCTCACCGGCCGGGGTCCGTGCGAGGAGATCCGTCCGGCCGTCGCCGGTCAGATCTCCGGGCGCGGTCAGCATGTTGTATATCTGCCAGCCCGACCCGATCGTCAGCCGGGGCCCGCCGGTCGAGAATGCCTTCCCACAGCTCCCGTCGTATCGGGTCAGCACACCCGCGGAACTGCGCACGAGCACGTCGTTGCACCGGTCGCCCGACAGGTCCCCGAACGGCACGACCATCGACGTCGCCGGCCATCCGGTCGCCGAGGTCCCCGTCCCGAGCCCACCGGCCCCCGTACCCGTGCGCACAGTCAGTGTCCCGGCCGAGGTCAGCGCAAGCAGATCGCCCTTGCCGTCACCGCTGAAATCACGCCAAGCGGGAAGCGGCTTGGGTGCCGGAGCTCCACCAGCCACGGTCACCGAACCGTTCGCCGTCAGATCGGCGCCGACCCCGTCGGCAGGCTTGGCGGTCAGAGTCCAGGTGTATGAACCGTTGCGCACGACCTGCCCGGAGGCGTTCTTGCCGTCCCAAGCGGCATTGATGCGGCCGCGCGCCTCGGCGCCGGAGACGGTGCGGACCACGATCCCCGTGGCGGACTCCTTCAGCGACAGGTTCCATGCACCGGTGGGCTTGGAGGTCCACCAGGTGCCGGACCAACGCGGGTCCTGGGCGGCCAGGTCGAGCGCTGTGCCGCTGACGACGGAGTCGATCACGTTGACGGCCGGGGCGGGAACCCCTGTGCCGACGATGCGGGCACGTTGGTCGTCGCCCGCGTAGGCCACGTGGCCGCCGAAGCGGTCCACGGTCCAGCCCCCGCCGGGCCAGTTGTTCGGCCCGAGGTCGGCGGCGCTCACCAGAATGCGCTGGGGCACGGTGGAGCCGGTGGCGGGAAGCCCGGCATGCAGGTCGTAGAGCCGCAGGCCCTCGCCGTTGACCTGCCGGACGAGGTAGCCGTCGCCGAGCAGGACGTTGCGGATGTTGCGCCCCGGTATGGGCATGGTCCGCTTGGTCAGGCGGTCGTAGACGCCCGATCCCTTCTCAGGTCCCCACTCGCTGTCCTCGCAGGACCAGTACACCCAGCGTCCCGCAGCCTGGAGGCTGGTCGGCACGCACGCGTTGGGCGTGGTGAAGGACGCGCCGACGGCACCGGACGGCAGGGTCTTCGAAGTGATCTTCGGGCTGTCCTTGGTGACGCTCCACAGGGTGGAGCCCCACAGCGCGGCCAGAGCGTAGTCAGTCCGTTCCAGGACGGTCCCGCCCCCAGGCTCCTTGAACTCCACGACCGACGGAGAGTCACCAGGGACGCCACTGACGACCACGCCGAACCGGCCGGAGAGGTCGTTCAGCCGCTCTCTGTCCGCGTCGACGCGCGGGCCCCAGCCGCTCTCGCCGTTCTTGTAGAGCAGCGCGTACCCCTGGTCGGTGACATCCATCTGTCCGTGGAAGCCGTCACCGCTCGCCCACATCCGCACGCAACGCTGCGCGGAATCCATGTCACATCCCCCGCCGCCGATGCTCAGCAGCCCGTCCACGGTCGTGCGGACCGGCTGCGGCTGCCCGGCGGAGCTCAGCCAGGTACTCCGGTACACGCCGTAGTAGTCGCCGGGCTGGAAGTAGGTGCTGTTCTCGGCCGTGGTGAGGATGCCGCTGCCCAGGGAGAGGCCGTAGATACGGGCGGGCATGGGGTCAACGGCCCGGAGGCGGTGAGCCTCCACGCCGCCGTCGGCGGTCGGTACGAGCCGGTGCACGGCCCAGTCGATGTCGCCCTTCCAGTCCGCTGTCCTGGCTCCGGCTACGAGCGCGGTGCCGTCGGGCGCGAGAACGACCTGCGTGTAGGCCCGTTGCAGCACAGGCGGAGCCAGGCCCTCGTCCGCCCCCGGAAGGCTCCACAACTCTGAACCCCGGTACTCGTTGTTGCCTGCATTCTGCGGCTGGACCGCCAAAACAGCCGTGCCGACAGGGACAATGGTCGCGTTGTACGAAACGGCGCCGGGGTTAACGGTACGGATCACGGTGTCCGGATCGGCACGATCCAGGAGATCGGCCCCACTCCGCAGGATCGTCCCGACGCCGAGCCGGAAACCGTCCACCCTCCACGGCTGGTCGGGAACGGGACGGTCGGGGAGCGGCTTCGCCACCCCGTCCGCAAGATCCACGATCCTCCAGCGGGCCCATCCGTCCTTAGCTGGCTCCGAGTACCGAAGGATGAGCGACTTCGCGTCGGCGTCCTCCACCCTGCTCAGCACAGACCCCTCGGGGAAGCCGGTGATCGGCGTGTCCGCCACCTTGCCGGCCTCGTACCGCAGCAGGTGGTAGCCGGTCGGCGCGTCTGCCTCGCCCGTGCGGGTCAGGACGGTGTCGCCGAACGTTCCGACGTACGACTGCCCCTCGGGTAGCGCCAGGTCGGCGAAAACGGTGCCCGCACCCTTCTGGAGCGTCACGTGCGGTACGGGCGAGTCGGAGTAGAGGGCGACGGTGTCCGAGCCGTCACCGTAGTAGCCGCCGCCCCCGAGGTGCAGCTGCTGGTGGTAGTCCCAGTAGCCGTTCTCGAAGTCGTAGCGCGGCCTTTCAGGCAGAGTGGCGGCGAGAGGTGTCGCCGATCCCGTCGCGTAGTCGACCCACAGCAGGCGGTCGTCGTCTTCCTGCGCCAGCAGGTAGCCGGTCTCCCCCGCGTTGAGGATCGAGGTGGCACGCGGCGAGAAGCGCGGGGCCGCGGGCAGAACGGTCACGTCCGAAGCCGAGTCGGCGAACGCCGGCGGCGCCGTGATTCCCGAGGCCGACGCTGTCAGCATCGCCAGCGCCAACACGAGAGCAGCGCGGGCGGGGCCGTTTCTGCGCAGCCGCGCATTGCTCGTATGAGCCAAAGCGAAGTCCCTCCCCAGGGCGTAAGGCAGGAGGCGCACGGCATCGGCTCATTCAGCCGAGCGAGTATGAGCGAGAAGGGCCCCCCAGCCGTACCGCCTCGTGCAAACGCCGCGATGCTAGCAGCAGAGCCGATCAGTGCCCGGAGGGCATCCGCAGGGCGCGCGAAGGCTCATCTGAAGGCCCTGTCCCGCTCCTTCCGGGCGCGAACGCAGCGACCCGATGGGCAGCGGGGGGCAGGGATGGCCGTCGGTACCTCGTGCCCCAACCGTGCCCTTCAGGACGGATAACAGCGGTCGACACAGGTACCCACGAGCCTGCGGAAAGAGCGCCGCTTGAGCATGTTCTCGCAGCTCAGAGGCAGGATGACTCTGCCGGGTGTCGGTGATTCCCAAGCTTATGGCGCGGGTTCGATTCCCGTCATCCGCTCTTGAACGAAGCCCCGGGTCAGCGGCCTGGGGCTTCGTCGTCGCCCGGACCCGACCGGTCCGCCTGCGCAGGCCGACGCGGGCTTCACCAACGCGGGACCTCCGCGAGCCGTAGGGGACTCCTCCGGCGCCGGCCACAGTCGCGGGCTCCGATGCCCCGCAGACGTCCCGGCCGGTCGACCGCCCTCTTCCGGAACGCTCCGTCCGGAGGGAATGAATACCTGCATTCGCGACCTGAGAATTTAGCCGTCCTCGCCCGGAGAGTTTTTGTCGGCAACACGCAGGGGAAAATATCGGCCGCGCACAGGCCGCGGTGGCGTGCTACTGTCGAAATCAGTTGCAGTTTTGGTACCCAAAGACTCCAGGCGCCTCCCGCCGGCCACATGCCGCACGGAAGCGCTTTGTATTTCCGGTCATTTTCCGGACAGGGCATCATCGCGGCGACACGGCGTCCGTACGGTACGGATTCCGGCGTAATGCCCCAAGGAGACATGACATGAGCACTGGCACCGTGAAGTGGTTCAACGCGGAAAAGGGTTTCGGCTTCATCGAGCAGGACGGCGGCGGCCCCGACGTGTTCGCCCACTACTCCAACATCGCCACCCAGGGCTTCCGTGAGCTCCAGGAGGGCCAGAAGGTCTCCTTCGACATCGCGCAGGGCCAGAAGGGCCCGACGGCCGAGAACATCGTTTCCGCCTGACGCCGACGCGCAACACGTAGCTGGGGCCCGCATCCTTCGGGGTGCGGGCCCCAGCTGCATGCGTTTTGCAGGCTTCTCACACACCTGCGCCCCTCGAATTTCTCCACCCGCCCAGGTGCACCAAAAATTCCCTGCCCTGGACCACGCCGCCTGCCGGTCGCATTTCATTCGGCCCGTGCCCGTGATTCCCGGCGCCTCCCATCCGCCGCCGGAATTCCTCGATACGTGCCGCATCAAGGAAGGTTCTGAATGAACCCCACACGCACGAACGGCCGTTCCTCCCGCACCCGCCGCAACGGCGGCCGCGCGTACGGCTCCGCCGCCGGTTCGGGGCTGAGCAGCCGCTTCGGTCCGTCCGCGCCGAGCCGATCGGGAGCCCCGGGGCGCTTCGGCGGAGGCGGTCGGCGTGCCGCCCCGGCGCAGGGCGAGTTCGCCCTGCCGAAGACGGTCACCCCGGCACTGCCCGCCGTCGAGACGTTCGCCGACCTGGCCCTGGACCGGCGCCTCCTAGCCGCGCTCACCGCGCAGGGCCTGTCCGTCCCGTTCCCCATCCAGGGCGCGACGCTGCCGAACTCCCTGGCCGGCCGTGACGTCCTCGGCCGCGGTCGGACCGGCTCCGGCAAGACCCTCGCCTTCGGTCTGTCCCTGCTCGCCCGCACCGCCGGACAGCTCGCCGAACCCCGCCAGCCGCTGGCGCTCGTCCTGGTCCCCACCCGGGAACTCGCGCAGCAGGTCACCGATGCCCTCACTCCCTACGCCCGCGCCGTGAGGCTGCGCCTGGCCACCGTCGTCGGCGGCATGCCGATCCGGCGGCAGGCGAACGCGCTGCGCGGGGGCGTCGAAGTCGTCGTGGCCACCCCCGGCCGCCTCAAGGACCTCATCGACCGCGGTGACTGCCGGCTGGACCGGGTCTCGATCACCGTCCTGGACGAGGCCGACCAGATGGCCGACATGGGCTTCATGCCGCAGGTCACGGCGCTCCTGGACCAGGTCCGCCCCGAGGGCCAGCGGATGCTGTTCTCCGCGACGCTGGACCGCAACGTCGACCTCCTGGTCCGCCGCTACCTCACCGACCCCGTCGTCCACTCCGTGGACCCCTCCCGGGGCGCGGTCACCACGATGGAGCACCACGTCCTCCATGTGCACGGCGCCGACAAGCACCGGCTGACGACCGAGATCGCGGCGCGCGACGGCCGGGTGATCATGTTCCTGGACACCAAGCACGCCGTGGACCGCCTCACCGAGGACCTCCTCGGCTGCGGTGTCCGGGCCGCCGCCCTGCACGGCGGGAAGTCGCAGCCCCAACGCACCCGCACCCTCTCCCAGTTCAAGACCGGGCACGTCACCGTCCTGGTCGCGACGAACGTCGCCGCGCGCGGCATCCACGTCGACCACCTGGACCTCGTCGTCAACGTGGATCCGCCGACCGACCACAAGGACTACCTCCACCGCGGCGGCCGCACCGCCCGGGCCGGCGAGTCCGGCAGCGTCGTCACCCTGGTCACCGCCGGCCAGCGCCGCGACATGGCCCGTCTCATGACGACCGCCGGCATCGTGCCCGAGACCACCCAGGTCCGCTCGGGGGAGGAGGCACTCGTCCGGATCACCGGCGCGCGGACCCCGTCCGGCATCCCCGTGACGATCGCCGCGCCGCCCGCCGAGCAGCGCAAGCGGGACGCGACCTCCCGCGGTCGGCGCCGTCCCGTCTCGGCAGCGCGGCGCACCGGCGTGCGGCGCCCCGCCGACGCGGCGTCCTGAGCTCCACGTGATCCGGAAGCCGACCCAACTCCTCAGGAGGCACGTGATGACACCGGTCCAGACGCAGCCCCGTTCGACCCCCGCCGTCCCCGCGACCAGGACGGTGGCCGACACCGTGGACAAGGGAGGACTCCAGGTCGGAGACCACATGACGGTCGAGGTGGCCCTGGCCGTCATGGCCGGTGCCCGCGCCGGACGCCTGCTCGTCTGCGACGACGACGGGCTGTGCACCGGGCTGGTCACCCCGGCCCAGCTCACCGCCGTCCGCGACAGCCCCGCCTATACGGACCGCCTCCGGCTGCGCGACCTGCCCGACGACGGGGCGCCGCGCGCCGGGCACGCCGGGCACGCCGGGCACGCCGGCAACCATGTCCGGCTTCCCGTCCCGTGTGTCATGGACGAACGGGACGGCGGCCCGGGCGCCCCCGGACCTGTTCTCGCCCTCGCCTGAATCCCCGCGCCCTCGCGGAAACCGACCTCTTCCTCTCCCCTGTGAGGCATCGTGCGCTGTGTCATCGCCCGCTTCCCCTTCGAGCTCACCAAGAGCGGTGTCCTGGAATCCATGAAGGGCGTCAAGCCCGAGGAGATCACCGGCGAGTCCGTGATCATCGGTCGCCGCGCCTACCCCGTCAAGCAGGTCGGCGAGGTCATCACCCGCCAGGACCGCCGCGACTTCACCGCCGGTGAGGTCCTCCGGGCCATGACCAAGCTCGGCTTCACCTGCCGCGGCCTTCCCCGGACGCCCGCGCCGCTCCGCGCCTCCGACCCTCTCCAGCACGCCTCCGCGCTGCTCGGGGCCCCGACGGGGGCCTGACTCCGCATACGGACGAACGTGAGGCCGGCATCCGAGCAGCCAGGAGAGCCCGGCCGAGGCCGTCGACGCACCACTCCGGGCAGCACTTCGCCCCGCCGGTCACCCGGCGGGGCGAAGTGCTGCCCGGCGGGCCTTCCGTACCCGGAGGGCGGGCGGCGAGTCGTGGGACGACCGGGCCACGGGCGGTGAGGTGTGCCGTCATACCCGCCGCACAGCCGACCGGGATCGATGACCTCATTGCCGGACACGCGAAAATCTATCGCGGCCAAGATAGACATTAGGCGTTGATGTAGGTATGTTTTTTCTCGTAACCCAGAGAGACAATGGGGCCTGGCAGAGATGAACTGCCGGCCGGCAACACACGTGGTCGCAGTACGGAGACCCCGTGGCAAGTGATCGATCGCCGAGGAGGAACGGAGGAACCCGCGCCATCAGGATCGCCCGGGAGGAGCTCTCGAGCCCGGGTACCGCAGGACATCGATAGTGAGGTGGTCTCCGGTCAGGCAACCGCGATCCCCGCGCTCCCGACAGCAGCCGTGTCGGGGCGACGGACACAGGAGGCCGGCGCGATATCAGGGCCGGCAGATGGTGTAGTAGTTCCTTCGGGGCCCTGGTGCCGTACGGCACCAGGGCCCCTCGACGCGTTCCGCAGAGAGGTGCAAATGACAGCAGACGACTCGTACGACCGTCTCGACGACGACGACTACCCCGCCTACACGATGGGCCGGGCCGCCGAAATGATCGGCACCACCCAGGGCTTCCTCCGTGCCATCGGAGAAGCACGCCTGATCACCCCGCTGCGCTCCGAGGGCGGCCACCGCCGCTACTCCCGCTACCAGCTGCGCATCGCCGCCCGCGCCCGGGAACTCGTCGACCAGGGAACCCCGATCGAGGCCGCCTGCCGCATCATCGTCCTGGAAGACCAGCTCGAAGAAGCCCAGCGCATCAACGCCGAGTACCGCCGCGCAGCGGCTCAGCAGTCCGATCACCCCGCTGCCGGCTGAAGCGGTTCCAGGCGATCGACGGGCACGGCACGCACGAGATGCCACGCGATCAGCACCGGGCCGCGAACGGACGGGCCCTTCGCTTCTCCCGCGGCGTCGGTGGAATCCGCTCGGAGAGGCGCGGCGCCCGCCGCACCACGCCCACCGGGCACGTGACCTCCTACGGGTACGACGCGGCGGGCCGCCTCACGACGCTGACCAGCGGCACCCGCCGGATCGCCTTCGCCCACGACCCGGTCGGCCGTGAGGTGCGCCGGTCCATCGGCGGCGCGGCCGGCCCGGACGGCTCACTGACACTGGCCTCCGTCTGGGACGAGGCCGGCCGGCTGACCGAACAGCAGCTGACCGCCGGCGCCCGCACCGTCAACCGGCGTGCCTACGCCTACCGCGCCGACGGACACCTCACCGCGCTGGACGACGCCCTGCGCGGCTCCTTCCGCTACGCCCTCGACGCCGCGAGCCGGGTCACCACGGCCCGTCGCCCTCACCTGGGACCACCGCGGCGTACGGCCGCTGTCCCAGACGGAACGCGTGCTCGCGGCGGACGCCTCCCAGGAGGTGTTCGACGAACGCTTCTTCGCCATCGCCGCCGACCTCGTCGGCACCCCCACCGAACTCGTCTCCGAGTCCGGCGACATCGCGTGGCTCACCCGCGCCACGCTGTGGGGCACCACCACCTGGTCCAAGAACGGCACCGCCTACACCCCGCTGCGCTTCCCCGGGCAGTACTTCGACTCCGAGTCCGGCCTGCACTACAACCTGCACCGGCACTACGACCCCGCGACCGCCCGCTATCTGACGCAGGACCCGCTCGGACTCGCGCCCGGCCCCGACCCCTCGGCCTACGTGCACAACCCGCACACCTGGGCCGACCCCCTGGGCCTCGCCCCCTACGACCCGCTGCGCGAGGGGGTACACCTCGTCGCCGGCGTTCGAGCGGGACCCCTACCACCCCGACGTCGTCGAGGAGCGCATCCGCAAGGACCGTGAGCTCCACGGCATCAAGGACCCCGCCGACAAGGGCATGATCGGGGCGAACGGACCCCAGATCACCAGCAAGCCCCTGTGGAACCAGGGGCCGTACCGGATCGACGTGGAGAATCCCAACCCGGGCCAGCGGCCGGGACAGCTCCACTTCCAGGATCAGAGCAACAAGGGCGCGAAGTACCGGTTCGACTTCGAGTCCGGGAAGTTCGAGGGTCTTCCTCGAAGCATCGAGAAGTCCGTGGGCAGCAATCCCGGCTTCATCGCCGGCATCAGGAAGGGTCTCGCCGCACTCGGCGAAGGGCAGACGTGCGCACCAACCAGTGGATGAGGAAGCTCCTCGCAGACGCGGACCTGGCCGGTCTGTCCTCGTCGGACATCCCTCCGATGTTCCAGGAGGTGGTCGAGCGGGGCTGGTCGGTGACGGGGAGCGGCGCGCGGGTGCTGACCGACCTCCGGCCCGACACGGCGGGGTCCTACTTCGATCGTCTGACGGAGGAGACCACCCTCAACGGCCGTGGGATGACGGACTACGACCTCTCCGCCGAACCCGCCGCCGCGGACGAACGCGCGAACGTACTGCTGCGCCGATGCCTCGCGTACGCCGCCGGCTGCCTGCGGGCAGCACGGGATCACTTCGGCGACGACGAGGTGCGGGCGTACGTCTCGCTGTCCCTGGGCGGCCTCGACGACGACCTCCTGACCGCCCAGGTCACGTTCTGCACACCACTGCCGGACACCGCGCCCTACATCGCCGACCTCGAGCAGGTGCGGGACGCCGCCGTGGCGGAACTCTCCGTGCGTGATTGTCCGGACGGGGCGGCGGCATGACGGGACGGCCGTGCCGCGACATGCCGGTGGCGGCGGTGGACAGCGGTCACCAGGGGATTCGCCGAAGGCGGCCGGAGTAGTCCCGCCGACGTCTGTTTCCGCAGGTCAGACCCGCCCTGCCGGAGAAGCGGCGGGTGATTCCCAAGCCTATGGCGCGGATCCGCTTCCCGTCGTCCGCTCTTCGCGGGAAGCCCCGGGCCGGCGACCCGGGGCTTCGTCGTCGGCCCGTCGTTCCCGAACCGGTGGGCCTCACCGCGGCGGCGTCAGCGAGAGGACCACCAGGTCGAGGGCGCCGCGGCGGTGTAGCCCAGCGACTCGTACAGCGGCCTGCCCAGCTTCGAAGCGGTGAGCGTGGCCGGCAGGTCCGCCAGGTGGGCGAGGGAGCCGAGCATGACGGCCCGGCCGACGCCACGCGACCGGAAGGCCGGCGAAGTGCCGACCCAGTAATGGCTGCCGACGCCGTCGTCCACGACGCTGACGCCGGCCCCCGCGGCCACGCCGTCCCGCACGGCGACGAACACGTCCACGCCCGGCTGCTCGATCAGCGCCGTCGGGAACAGCTCGCCGGGGCGGTAGGGCTGGAATCCGTCCAGCTCGAAGCCCTCGATCACGATCCGCTCGGCCGCCTGCAGGTCTTCCGGCCGCCGCACCCGGATCACGTCCAGCGCCGGTTCGTCGACGGGCCCGGCCGGGCGCAGCATGACCGGCATCTGCCAGCTGCGCATGCCCAGGTGGCTCAGGTCGGTCGAGCCGAACGGATCCTCGGCGTTCACCGGGCCTGTGGCCCGGCGCACCAGCTCGCTCACCTCGGCCAGTTCGCCCGGGTCGAGGGCCGGCTCCTGGATCAGGATCCGCAGGCCGGCGCGCACGCCGCCGTCGACCGCGACGAATCCGTGGCGGCGGATGACCTCGTGTCCCCGGCTTCGGCCGGTCGCGGTCCAGAAGGCGGCGGAGTTGCGGGCCTGACGCGTCGGAGCCTCGGCCAGGGCCACGGACAGGGGTCGGCCGGCCGACGTCGATCGTGTTGTCATTGCGCCTACGGTACTGCGCAACTTCCCGCTCGCAGGGGCCAATTGCACACGAGCCGACTGGGCCGTCCGCGCGGCCGGCCGGGCCGCCGGATGCCGTGGCTCGCGGCTCGCGGCTCGTCCCGACCGGCTCCCCGCCTTCGGCCGGAAGCGGCCGCAGTGCACCCGGTCCGAAGTCGATCAGGGGCGCGCCGAGTCCGGGGAACCGAGGGCCCGCGGGACAGGGGCGCCGGTCCGGCCGGGTTCCGGGCCCGCGCTCATGCGGGCGCCGTGGGCGTCGCAGGGCAGGGGGCGGCCCGGGTGGTCCGCGGCGAAGTCCTCGCCGATGTCGGCCACGGTGTCCTCCATGGCCGTGCTGGAGACGTGGATCTGTCCGGAGAACGGCCGGTCGATGTCCTCGATGAGGAGGAGGGATCCGGTGAAGAGTCCGGCCAGGACGAAGAGCAGCACGAGGTGGGAGGGTCCGCGCCTGGCCGGCAGTCCGAACGCGAAGGCGCCGATGGTGGCGGCGAGGGCGACGACCATGAACCAGTAGACGACGGGCGGGATCGCCGGGGCGGCCTCTGACAGCCGGGTCTGGCGGGCCACCGAGCGCTCGTCGTCCGCGTCGACCAGCAGGTCGAGGGTGCCGGCGTCCGTACGGGCCAGTTCCTTGAAGTGGCGGCGGAAGTCCGAGGACCAGACGGACACTTCGGGGGCCTTCTCACCGTTCTTGTCCATCTGCGGCCACTCGTACGCGAGGATGGCGCGCGCGTAGCAGACGGCGTCGGCCTGGATCCGTTCCCGCTGGGGTTCCGGGGCGTAGTCGGCCACCTCGTAGAGCTGGTCCACCCGGTGCGCCTCGGCGCCCACGGCCTGGCCGGCCGTGCCGAACGACTCCGCGGCCACGACGATCACGAAGGCGACCAGGAGGACGGCGAGCGTCTCCAGCGGGCTGATCAGGTCGCTGATGGGCGCCGTCTCCTCGTCGGCGTCCTCGGGCGCACGCCGGCGCCGGTAGTGGTTCGCGGCCAGTCCGATGGCGAGCGCGGCGGCCATCGCGGCGATCGTGAGGATCGTCAGCACGGTCGGGTCCCAGGGGTCGGTCGGTCGTCTTCGGGTCACCCCCGCCCCCCTCAGACGATCATGCCGGGCGCCCTCGGGCGAGACGGGCCGGGCCCGGGCTGCTCCATGTGGAGCCACCACACCCGCGACAGGAGCCGTCGGCCGTCACCGGAACGGATCGCGAGCAGCGCCGCCACGGCCGGGACTCGCTTCCCTCCGGGTGGGGCGTCCCTCCGGGTGGGGCGACCCTCCGGGTGGGAAGGGAGCACGAAGCCACTGAAGAGCGAGCGCGGGATTCCACTCCTTGCATTAACCCGCGCATGCAAGTATTGTCTTCACATGTAAGGCGCGCCTGCACTTGAATGCGGCGCTCGTACGACGACGGGTCGCCCCCGTCTCCCACCCCCACATCCCGCAAAGGCACTCCCCATGTCGCTCAAGCACATCCTTCCCGGCCGCCTCGGCTTCGGCACCGCCCCGCTCGGCAACATGTTCCGCGCCATCCCCGACGAGGAGGCCCGCGCCACCGTCGAGGCCGCCTGGGACCACGGCATCCGCTTCTACGACACCGCCCCCTTCTACGGCGCCGGCCTCGCCGAGGAGCGGCTCGGCGAGGTCCTCGCCGGCAAGCCCCGCGACGAGTACGTCCTGTCCACCAAGGTCGGGCGGGTCGTCCTCGACGAGCACGAGACCGACGTCCCGGACTTCGGCGAGAAGGGCGGCCTGTTCGAGCACGGCAACCCGAACAAGATCCTCCACGAGTGGACCGCCGAGGCCACCGAGCGCTCCATCGAGGGCAGCCTCAAGCGCCTGGGCACCGACCGCCTCGACATCGTCTGGGTCCACGACATCGCCCAGGACTTCCACGGCGACGCCTGGCTCGGCAAGTTCGAGGAGGCCCGCACCGGCGCCTTCCGCGTCCTGTCCCGGCTGCGCGACGAGGGCGTCATCAAGGCCTGGGGCCTGGGCGTCAACAAGACCGAGCCCATCGAGCTCACCCTCGCCCTCGACGAGCCGCAGCCCGACGGCTTCCTCCTCGCCGGCCGCTACACCCTCCTCGACCACGGCCACGCCCTGAACCGCCTGCTGCCCGTGGCCCAGGAGCAGGGCGTCGACATGGTCGTCGGCGGCCCGTACAGCTCCGGCATCCTCGCCGGCGGCACCCACTTCGAGTACCAGCAGGCCCCGGCCGAGATCATCGAGCGCGTCGGCAAGCTCAGGGCCCTGGTCGCGAAGCACGGCGTGAGCATCAAGGCCGCCGCGCTGCAGTTCTCCCTCGCCCACCCCGCCTCCGCCGCCGTCATCCCCGGCGCCACCCGGCCCAGCCGCATCGCCGAGGACACCGCGGCCCTGAACGAGACCGTCCCGGCCGCGTTCTGGACCGAGCTGCGCGCCGCCGGCCTGGTCAGCCCGGCCGCCCCGCTCCCGGACAACGCCTGACCTTCACGTCCCCCTCCCCCACTCCCCCCACAGCGTCAGGAGCACCGCCATGGCTTCCACGTCCGTCTCCCGCGTCGTCCCCGCCTCCCCCCAGCAGGTGTGGAACCTGATCGGCGGCTTCGACGCCCTCCCGGACTGGCTTCCGTACATCCCCGAGAGCACCGCACTCGAAGGCGGCCGGGTCCGCCGTCTGACCAACCCCGACGGCGACGTCATCATCGAGCGCCTGGTCGGCTTCGACGAGGCGGAGCGCCATTACAGCTACGCCATCCTCGAAGCGCCGTTCCCGGTCGACGGCTACGTCTCCACCCTCCGCGTCCACGCGGTCCCCGGCCGCGACGACCTCGCCGAGGTCCAGTGGTCCGGCCGCTTCCACCCCAGGGGCGCCACCGAGCAGGAGGTCGTCGAGCTGTTCACCGGCATCTACGCCGACGGCCTCGACGCCCTGCACGAGACCCTCGCCGCCTGACACCGACGGCACTCTCCGCCTGACACCGACGGCCCCACTCGTTCGGCCCGGACACGCCCCGCGCGCCCGGGCCGCGGTGCGCGGTACGGGTGGCACGCGTTGCGAGGCGCGTCGGCCCGTCGGATCGTGAGCCCATGACGATCGACGGCAGGCCCCTGAACGGCGCGTTCACGTGAAGCCCGCGCCGTCGGGAGCGCTGCGGCGCAGCGTCGCCCCGCTGGAGCTGTTCTTCGATCTGGTCTTCGTCTTCGCGATCGGTCAGCTGGCGGAGCACCTGCACCACGAACTGTCCTGGCGCGGGGCCGCCGAGACCGCGGTGATGCTCGTCGCGGTCCTCAGCACCTGGGCGCTGACCAGCTTCGACGCGACGTTCCTCGACGTCGAGAAGCCCCCGGACCCAGTGGCTGGTCCTGGTCGTGACGGGCCTGGGACTGTTCATGAACGCCCAGATCCCGCACGCCTTCGCGGGCCGGCCCTGGGCCTTCGCGATCCCGCTGGTCGCCATCCTGCTCCTGGTCGACCTCGCCGCCGCCGTGACAGCTCCCACCCCGGTCCTGCGTCGGCACTACCGCCGTGTGACGGCGTGGGCCATCGCCTCGGGGCCGTTGTGGCTGATCGGCGCGGCCGTGGACCACGGGCCGCGGCTGGCCTGGCGGACCGCGGCGGCGGCCGTCGACATGGCGGGCGTGTGGCTGGCCCATCCCCTGCCCCGCAACCGGCTCTCCTCCCGGGACCTGGTCTTCGACGCCGAGCACATGGTGGAGCGGATCCGCCTTTTCATCATCCAGCTCGGCGAGACGGTCCTGACCATCGGCACGGCGATCTCGGGGGCCCCGGTGGACGCGGCGACCGTGACGGCCGGCCTCGGGGTGCTCGTCGCCCTGGTGTGCCTGTGCGCCAGCTACTTCCAGGGCGGCGAGGACATCCTGGCCCGGCACGTCGCGACCACGGCCGACAAGCTGCTGCCGGTCCGCCGCGCCGTCAGCGGCCAGTACCCCACCCTGGCCGGCCTGGTCGCCCTCGCCGTGGGCGCCGAGCTCGCCATCGGCCACCCCACCGGCCACGGCAGCACCACCCTCAGCCTGCTCCTCTTCGGCGGCCCGATCCTCTACGTGATCACGCAGGCCTGGTGGTACCGCGCCTCCACCGGGCAGGCCTGGGGCGTCCGCCTCCTGGCCTGCCCGGTCTTCGCCCTCGTCGGCATCGCCGCCGTCCGGCTCCCCCCGCTGGCCTCGGTGCTGATCCTCGACGCCGTCCTCATCGCCCTCGTCACCGTTCTGAGGCGGGTGCACCACCGGGTCCTCACGACGATGACCGTCTGAACGCCCGTCTGGGGCCCGCCCGGCGGAGCCCCGGTGCGTGCGCCGAGAGCGGCCGGGGGTGTGCGGTCAGACCGAGGAACGCGGTGCGGTCGCCGGCGCGCCGGTCCGCTCCGCCTCCAGCTGGCGCTGTCGCGCGTCGGCTCCCCCCGTGCGGTGCAGGCGGTACCCGCCGGGCTTCTCCGCCTCGTCGGCCAGGTGCTTCACGATGCCCGCGCACACGGTCTCCTTGAGCTTCGCGCCCAGACGGCCGTCGATCTTGAACCAGATCGCCGTGTCCGACCGGTTCGCGAACTGGAAGATGCCGTCGCCCCGGCCCAGGCTGATGCACTGGGCGGCGAACGGCCGGTTGAGGGTCTCGGGCCGCTCCCCCGCGATCCGGCTCAGGACGGTGTCGGCGGCCTGCGCGCCCATCGGCATCGCGGCCTGGCAGCTCATCCGCAGCGGGAGGCCCGACGGCGCCGCCGAGTCCCCGGCCGCGACGATGCGCGTGTCGTCGACGCTGGTCAGCGTCTCGTCCGTGAGCAGGCGGCCCAGCGCGTCGGTGCTCAGCCCGCTGCGTACGGCCAGGTCGGGCACGCCGAAGCCGACGGTCCAGATGGTCACCGCGCTCGGCAGCTCACGGCCGTCGCCGAGCCGTACGGCGCCGCTGGTCACCTCCGTCACCCTGGAGCCGGGGCCGTCGAGGACGGTCACCCCGAGCCCCGCTAGGCGCCGCGCCACCGAGCGGCGGCCCCGGGGGTGCAGGTACGGGCCGAGGACCCCGCCGCAGACCAGGGTCACGGCGCGGCCCGCCTCCGCCAGCTCGGCGGCGGTCTCGATGCCGGTCGGACCGGCGCCCACCACGGTCACCGCGGCGGTCGCGGGCGTGGCGTCGAGAACCGGCCGCAGCCGTCCGGCCTCCTCGAAGGTGCCGATCGGGTGGGCGAACTCGGCCGCCCCGGGAACGCTCGGGTCGGCGCTGCCGCTGCCCGCCGCGTAGACCAGGTAGTCGTAGCCGACCGCGCCGCCCGACGCCAGCTCCACGGCGCGCCCGGCGGCGTCGATCCGGGTCACCGTGTCGACCACCAGCCGGACCCCCTCGGCCAGGACCTCCCGGTACTCGACGGCCGCGCTGTCCGTCCCGCCCACCAGCTGGTGCAGGCGGACCCGGTGGACGAAGGCCGGGCGCGGGTTGACCAGCGTCACCGTCACGTCGCCGCGCCGGGTGAGGCGGTTGGCCGCCATGACGCCCGCGTACCCGCCGCCGATCACGACCACGTCGGTGTTCTCGTTCATGCCCTACCCCCTGTTTCCCTTCAATGCAGTCACTGCACTGCTGTGCAGCGACTGCATGAAGATATACTTATTTCCCGAGGGGGCGTCAAGGCGCCGCCCACCCACCGACCCGGGAGCGACAGTCCTCGATGACCAGTGACGAGCCAGTCCGCCGCGGTGGCCGTGAAGCGCAGCGCCGCCGCACCCGCAAGGCGATCGTGGACGCGGCGGTCCGGCTGAGCGCCGGCGGAGCGACGCCTTCCATCGACGAGATCGCGGCCGCCGCCGACGTGTCGCGGCGCACGGTCTACGCGTACTTCCCGAGCCTCGACCACCTGCTGATCGACGCGACCGCCGGCGCGCTCAACGAGCCCCCGGTCGAGCAGGCCCTGGCCGACCCCTCGATCGCCGACGACCCCGCAGCTCGGGTGGACGCCCTCATAAGGACGCTGTTGCAGTACTCACCGCAGTCGCTTCCCCTCGGCCGCCGGCTGATCCGCCTGACCGTCGACCAGCCCACGGGCGACACCCCGCAGCCGGCCGGCCCGCGCCGCGGCCCCCGCCGCATCGAATGGCTGGAGCAGGCCTGCGCCCCGCTGCGCGACACCCTGAGCCCGGAGGCGTACCAGCGACTGATCTCGGCCCTGACCATCGTGGTCGGCTGGGAGGCGCAGATCGCCCTGCGCGACGTCCGCGGCCTCGGCCCGGAAGCCGAGGAGGAGGCCATCACCTGGGCGGCGCGCGCCCTGGTGGAAGCGGCGATCAGGGAGCACGAGACGCGTCCCGCCACGGACGGACGAGCGGACGCATGAACGAAGGCCCAGGCCGGTGGCCTGGGCCTTCGTCGTCGTTCGGGTCCGCCGCGTGGGGCGGGGTCGGCGCGCGGGGCCGCGCGTCAGCCCGCCGCCTGCTTCAGCAGCGCCGCGATGCGCTGCTCCGTGGCCGGGGTCAGGGCCGTAAGGGCGTACGCCGTGGGCCACAGGGTGTCCTCGTCGAGGGCGGCCTGGTCGCTGAAACCGAGCGTGGCGTAGCGGGACTTGAACTTCTGGGCGCTCTGGAAGAAGCAGACGACCTTGCCGTCCCGGGCGTACGCGGGCATCCCGTACCAGAGCTTCGCGGTGAGCTCCGGGGCGTTCTCCTTGACGAGGGCGTGGACGCGCTCGGCGAGGACGCGGTCCGCCTCCTCCATCTCGGCGATCTTCGCGAGCACTTCGGGCTCGGTGTCCGCCTTCGCGCCGCGCGAGCCCCGGCGCGCGGACGCCTTCAGCTCCTTGGCGCGCTCCTTCATGGCGTCCCGCTCGTCTTCGGTGAAGCCGTCGTAGGACTTGTCGTTCGCGGTCATGGTGGTTCGTTCCCCTCTCGGACGGGTCGGGCGGACGGGCGCGGTCAGGCGGGCTGCGCTTCCGTTCGTGCGCCGTGCAGCAGCAGCGTCCTCGCTCGCTCCGCCCGGCGGCTCAGCAGGTAGCCGTACGGCGAGTCTCCGTACGCGACCCGGAACTGGCGGCTCAGCAGGCCGGCCGCCATGCCCGCGCCCCGGGCGAGCTCCAGGACGTCCAGGGGGCGCGCGTACTCGCGGTCGATCCGGTCACGGACGCGCCTCAGGCGGGCGAAGTCGTCCAGGCGCTGCGCGGCGACGCGCGCGCGTGCCCACGCGGGGTGGCACATGGGAACTCCTCTCGGCTCGGTCGGCGCTAGCGGAGTTCCTGGATGCGGATCAGGTTGCCCGCGGGGTCGCGGAACGCGCAGTCGCGGACGCCGTACGGCTGCTCCGTCGGCTCCTGGACGACCTCGGCGTCGGCGGCCCGCACCTTCTCGAAGGTGCCGTCGAGGTCCCGGGTGGCCAGGAGGATCCAGCCGTACGTGCCCTTGGCCATCATCTCGGCGATGGTGCGGCGCTCGTCCTCGGTGATGCCGGGGTCGACGGCGGGCGGCGCCAGGAGGATGGACGTGTCCGGCTGCCCCGCGGGTCCGACGGTGATCCACCGCATCCTGCCCTGGCCGACGTCGCTGCGGACCTCGAAGCCGAGGGCGTCCCGGTAGAACGCCAGGGAGGCGTCCGGGTCTTCGTGCGGAAGGGAGCTGGTGTGAATGCTGATGTCCATGGCCTTCACGCTAGTGGCGGCCCTCCGCACGACGCTTCTCGAATCCTGATCCCTTCCGCACTGGACCGTCTCAGTGGTGGAAGCCGGCGCGGTCGGAGTCCGCCGGCATGCCCTTCGTCAGGCGCTCCAGGGAGCGGCGGATGTCCTGGGCCAGCAGGTCGATCTCGTCGCGGCCGATGCCGTGGCGGATCAGGACGCGCTGGATGACGGTCTCCTGCCGGTCGGGGGGCAGCGGGTAGGAGGGGACCTGCCAGCCGCGCATCCGGAGCTGGTCGGAGAGGTCGTACAGGCTGAAGCCCGCGCCCTCCGGGTCGGTGAGGGTGTACGAGACGGCGGGCAGCGCGCCCTGCCCGTCGTAGAGCAGGGTGAACGGGCCCATGGCCTCGATCTTCCCGGCGAGGTACTGGGCGGTCAGCGCGCAGGCCTCCTGGACGCGCCGGTAGCCGGCCCGCCCCAGGCGCAGGAAGTTGTAGTACTGGGCGACGATCTCGCCGCCGGGGCGGGAGAAGTTCAGGGCGAACGTCGGCATGTCGCCGCCCAGGTAGTTCACCCGGAAGACGAGGTCCTCCGGCAGGAGGTCGGCGGTGCGCCAGACCGCCCAGCCCACGCCGAGGGGCGCGAGGCCGAACTTGTGGCCGGAGGCGTTGATGGAGGAGACCCTCGGCAGCCGGAAGTCCCAGACGACGTCCTCGTGGAGGAAGGGGGCGATGAAACCGCCACTCGCCGCGTCGACGTGGATCGGGATGTCGAGGCCCGTCTCCCGCTGGATCCGGTCGAGTTCGGCGGCGAGCTCGGCGACCGGCTCGTAGTCGCAGGTGTAGGTGACGCCGAGGATCGCGACGACGCCGATGGTGTTCTCGTCGACGTACTCCCTCAGCTGGTGCGGACGCAGCCCGGTGGCACCGGGCTCCACCGGGACCTGGCGCAGCTCCACGTCGAAGTAGCGGGCGAACTTGTCCCAGCAGATCTGCACGGGCCCGGCGACGATGTTCGGCCGGTCGGTCGGCTTGCCCTCGGCCCGGCGCCGCTCGCGCCACCGCCACTTCAGGGCGAGGCCGCCGAGCATGGCGGCCTCGCTGGAGCCGGTGGTGGAGCAGCCGAGCGCCGTGCCCTCGCCGTTCGCGCTCCCGGGGGCGTTCCACAGGTCGGCCAGGATGTTCACGCACCGCGACTCGATCTCGGCGGTCTGCGGGTACTCGTCCTTGTCGATCATGTTCTTGTCGAGGCACTCGTCCATCAGCCGGCGGACCTCGTCGTCCGTCCAGGTCGTGCAGAACGTCGCCAGGTTCTGCGCCGCGTTGCCGTCGAGCAGCAGCTCGTTGTGGAGCATCGCGTAGACGACCGAGGGGAGGTTCGGTTCCTCCGGCATCCGGTGCTTCGGCAGGACCCGCTCACTGAGGGCGGAGGCGAACACGTCGGTCGCCGCGTCGGCGACGTTCTTCGGGCCCTTCATCTCGTGGAGCGCCACAGTTTCCCCTTCGATCAGCGGACTCGACGACAGTCCTCTCATCAACCCATGGGGCCGGGCGGAGCGCCCGGCAGCTCCCGGGACCGTTGACCCACCCGGGTGAGCGGGGCGCCCAGGCCCTGTCCCGAGGCTCCCCCGACCAGTACGTTCCGGACGAAGTGGATCATCACCGGAAGGCCCCACATGACCCCTCGCACGACTTCGCACCCGACCACCGACGCGGACCGGCTCGGCCTCGGTGACGCGGACCGCCTCGACACCGTCGGCACGGACCGGCTCGGCCTCGACGACATGGACCGGCTCGACACCGGTGACGCGGACCGCCTCGAAGCCGAGGCCTTCGACTCCTACGACGACGTCCCCGAGCGCCTCATCGGCTACCCGGCCGTCTTCCACGCCCTCGGCATCGGGTCCTGCGCCGTCCGCACGGTCCTGGACTACGGCTGCGGGCCGGGCAAGGTCGCCACCCGCGTCGTCGAGGCCTCCGACGCGCGCGTGGTGGCCGTCGACGTCTCGCCCGGCATGCTGGGGATCGCCCGCGCGCGGCGGCCGCATCCGCGGATCGACCACCGGCTCACCGACGACGGCGGCCTCGGCTTCCTCGCCGACGGCTCCGTCGACGCCGCCATGGCCTGCTTCGTCTTCACCACCACCGGAGACATCGCCGACCTGCACGACATCGCCGCGGAGACGCACCGGGTGCTGCGGCCCGGCGGCCGCTTCGCCGTACTGGACGCCAACCCCCGCACCACGGGCATCCGGTTCTCCACCTTCCGCCGCGGCGAGCCCGGCCGCGTCTACACCAAGGGCGAGCGGCGCCGGTCGCGCCTGGTGCGCCCGGACGGCCAGGCCCCGCTGGAGACGTTCGACCACCACTGGCCGTGCCAGACGTACCTCGACGTGCTCGGCAAGGCCGGCTTCACCGACCTGGACGTCCACGAGCCCGTCCTCACCCACCGGTCGGCGCTGCTCGGCGGCGATCCGGCGGAGGCCGGACACCCGCCGTTCCTCGTGGTGTCGGGGGTCAAGCAGTAGACGGACCGTCAGCTGTCGGAGTAGCTGAAGTCCCCCACGGTCCAGGCGCTGACGTCCGCGATCGCGACGCGGTACATCCCGCCGGTCTCGGGCATGCCCACGGTCCCCTGCAGGATGCGGGCGAGGTGGAAGTGGAGGTGGGTGGGGGGCTCTCCGTCCTTCGCCTTCCGCCCCGTGCCGGGGGCGAAGACGCCGGAGAACTCGGACAGCCGGGCCGAGTCCGTCAGGACCTCCGACACGCGCTGTCTCCACAGGGCTTCGGGCGCGAGTCGCCCGGTGATGACCACTCCCCCGGCGACCACGGTCAGGGACATCTGGTTGCTCCGCCCGGATTCCACGGTGGCGGCGACGTCGACGAGCAACTCGTCAGGGATCGACATGGAAGCCGATTCTAGAGGGGCGGGCCCGCGCGGTGGGGGCTGTCGGTGCGATGCGCCGTCAGTGTGGCGCGGGGCGGTGCTCGGTGCGGGACGGGACCGGCGCGGGACGGCCCCAGGATGCGGTGCGGCGTCAGTGCGGTGCGGTGTCGTCCGCGGGGAAGGCGGGGCCGTGGCCGGGGGCGATGACGTCGGCCGCGGCGAGGACGCGGAGGCGCGAGGAGCACAGCAGCGCCCGGTCCGGGGCACGGGGTCCTCGACGGGACCGTTCGGCCGCCACCAGAGGTCGTCCACGAAGGCGACGACGCCCTCGCCGGTGCCCGCGAGGAGGGTGATGTCCTCGGGGCTGTGCCCGGGGGTGCGGATCAGCCGCGCCGAGGAGCTCCTGGAGACGACGGAGCCGCCGGTCGAGGAGATCGCCCGCGCGGTCGGCTTCGGCAGCGCGGCGGTGCTCCGCGCCCAGTTCGTCCGCCGCCGCGGCGCACCCCCGCGCGCGTACCGCCGCTCCTTCAGCCGTACGGCCTGACGGGGGCACGGCGCGAGGAGGGCGACGGCCAGGGCCGAGCCGGCGACCGGGTCCGGGGCGAGGTCCGGCTGCCGGACCTCGACGCCGTCGGCCGGCGCACCGCCGCCACCGCCGTGGCCGGCGACCTGTACGCGATGTTCACCCGCCCCCCTGGCTCGTGCAGGCCTTCGCGACCCGCCTCTTCCACGACGGGGGCAAGGCCCGCCACGACGACCACAACCTCGCGGTCCACGAGGCCGCCGGGTTCACCGGGCCCGCGGCGGACCGGGCCGCCGCCGTCTTCACGCACGTCCTCGGCAACGCCTCCCCGCCGCGGCCCCGCCCCCGTACGAGACCCACCGCCGCGGCCCCGCCCCCGTACGACACCCGCCGCCGCGGGCCCGTCCCCCGTACGGCCGACCCTGCTTGCCGGTCCTCCCCGGCCGTTCGAGCGTGAGGTGATCGTCCGACCTGCGGAGGACTCCTTGAGCAGCATCGAAACCCCGGCCGAACTACCCCGACCGCGGGTGGCGGCCGCACGGCCCGCCGCGCCCACGACCCTCACCTGGGTGACGCTCGCCCTGATGACCACCTCGTCGGTGGCGAGCCTGCGGGCCGCACCCACGATGGCCGTCTACGGCCTGGCCTGCGTGTTCCTCTACCTCGTCCCGGCGATCGTGTTCCTGCTGCCGACCGCCCTGGTCTCCGCGGAACTGGCCTCCGGGTGGAGCGGCGGCGTCTACCGCTGGGTCGCCGAGGGGCTGTCCAAGCCGCTCGGATTCCTCGCGGTCTGGTGCCAGTTCGCGATGACGATCTTCTACTACCCGAGCCTGCTGGCCTTCGTCGCCTCGACCATCGCGTACGTCATCGACCCGTCCCTCGCCTCGAACGGCGTCTACACCGCGATCGTCATCATGGTCCTGTACTGGACCGGCGTCTGGGTCTCCTCGCGCGGCACCAAGGCCCTCGCGGGGCTGTCCAGTTGGGGCCTGATCATCGGCACGCTCGTGCCGGGCACGATCCTCGTCGTGCTCGGAATGGTCTTCCTCGGCCAGGGCAACCCCTCCGCCGCCCCGATGGACGGCAGCCACCTGCTGCCCCAGTGGACGGGCCTCGCGAGCCTGGTCCTGATCGTCAACAACTTCCTGTCGTACTCCGGCATGGAGATGAACGCGGTGCACGTCTCCTCGCTGAAGGACCCGGCGAAGGAGTACCCGAAGTCGATGTTCCTGGCGGTGGGCCTGGTCCTGCTGATCTTCATCCTGCCCGCGCTCGCGATCAGCTGGGTCGTCCCCGCCGACCAGCTCAGCCTGACCGCCGGCGTGATGCAGGCCTTCAACGCCTTCTTCGCCTACTTCGGCGTCGGCTGGATGACCCCCATCGCCGCCGTCATGCTGGTCTCCGCCTCCCTCGGCGGCATGCTGACCTGGCTCGCCGGGCCGTCCAAGGGCCTCCTGGAGATCTCCCGCAGCGAGGGCTACCTGCCGCCGTTCCTGCAGAAGCTCAACAAGTTCGGCATCCAGCAGAACATCCTGGTCACCCAGGGCGTCGTGACCTCGCTCATCGCCCTCGGGTACGCGCTGATCCCGAACGTGTCGAGCGTCTACTGGATCTTCTCGACCATCACCACGCAGGTGTACCTGATCGTCTACCTGCTGATGTTCGCCGCCGCCGTGCGGCTCCGGAAGACCCGGCCCGACCATCCCCGCGGCTACCGGGCGCCCGCCCTCGGGCTGTTGTGCTCCGTCGGCCTGCTCGCCTCGCTCGCGGCCCTCGCCATCGGATTCGTCCCGCCCTCCCAGTTCGGCGGCAGCAGCGTCTGGTCGTACGTCCTCGTCGTCGGCGGCGGACTGGTCGTCCTCGGCCTGCTGATCCCCTGGCTCTTCCTGAAGTTCCGCAAGCCGGACTGGCGCACCGCCGCCGCCGACGCCCCGAGCGAGGGAGACCGGGCATGAGTCCCACCCGCTTCGCCTCAGAGCACAAGTGGATCTACTGGGGCGCGATCGTGATCCTCGTCGGCCTCGTCGTCACCGGCATCGTCCGCTACGAGAGCGTGAGGACGGGCAACGAGACGCTCTCCAAGGCCAACCGGCTCCAGGAGGAGCTGGTGAGGGCCGGATACCCCTCCCCCGACACCGACACCGTCGAGCGGCTGCTCGGCACCGACGGCGGGCAGGTCTGCGAGGAGCCGGGCAACACCCTCAAGAGGGCACTGTGGAAGATCCAGCAGGCCAACGGCGCCGCGGGGCCCGGCATGCGGCCCGTCATCTCCGACACCAAGGCCGTCGAGGCCGAGCGGATCGTCCTCCAGGTCTACTGCCCGGACAAGGTCGCCGAACTCGACGACGAGGTGAAGGACCTGGAGACCGACGACACCGTCCGCCGGTGAGACACGGACTCCAGGAGTCCGAGCTCGACGCCCTCCACGACTTCCTGCGCGAACTGACCCGTTTCATGATGACGTTCAGCGGGGAGGGCGCGGAAGGCGTCGCCCGGGGCGTCCGGAGCGTCGCCCGGTCCTACGGCGCGCGGGCCGAGACTGTGCTCGTCGCCGACGGCGCCGTGCTCTCCGTGACCGCCGGGGACCGCACCCTCACCTCGACCGTCACCGCCGCCCCCGACGTCGCCCGGCTCGACCGGGCGGTCGCCCTCAAGGAGTTCGTCGAGCGCGTACGGGACACCCGGCCGGCCCTGCCCGAGGCCGCGGCCGGCCTGCGGCGGGTCGAGACCCTGCCGGCCACGGTGCCGCGCTGGGGCCGCGGGGCGGGCATCGTGCTGTTCTCCGTCGGATTCGCGCCGGCCGTCCAGCCGACCTGGTACGAGATCGGCACCACCGCCCTCCTCGCCGCCCTGGTCGCCACACCGACCGTCCTGTCGGACCGGCGGCCGCGCCTCGCCCGCGTCCTGCCGCTGCTCGCCGCCGTCCTGGTCTCCCTCGTGACCCTGGGCCTGCTCCGGCCGGGCCACGACCACGGCGGCCCGGTGCTGATCATGCTTCCGGCGCTGTTCTTCTTCGTTCCCGGCGACCTGTTCAGCGCGGCCACCGCCGAGCTCGCCGCAGGCTTCCTGACGACCGGCGCCGTCCGCCTCGTCTACGCCCTCGTCCTGCTCCTCCAGCTGTACGTGGGCGTGCTCATCGGCGTGGCCGTCACCGGCACGCCGACCGGGGCGCTCTTCGACACCGCGCAGGACGCCGATCTGTCCCGGTGGGTGCTCGTCGCGAGCTGGGCCGTCTTCACGGTGGGCATGGTCCTCGCCTTCGGGGTGCCGTGGCGGGCCGCGGGCTGGGTGACCGCCCTGGTCTACCTGTCGCTCGGCGCGCAGGCGGCGGGCACCGCCCTGATCGGGGAGGTCGCCGGCACCTTCGTCGCCGCCATGGCCCTCGCCGTCGCCGCGGACCTGCTGTCCCGGCCGGCCGGACGCCCGCCCCGGCTCGTCCTCTTCCTGGGCGGCTTCTTCACCCTCACCGTCGGCTCGCTGGGCCTGCGGGCGTTCACCTCCCTGGCCGGCGGTCACGTCCTGCACGGTTTCCGCGACCTGATGGACTTCGTCACGATCGTCACGACGATCGCGGTCGGGCTCCTCGCGGGCGCGGCGCTCGTACCGGCGCGGGGCGAGCGGGACTGAGCGGGACCGAGCGGGACCGAGCGGCGCTCCCCTAGGGTCCTCCGCCGGAAAGGCCGTCATCGCGCGGGGCCGGTCCGCGATCATGCAGTCATGAAGCTGCGTTGCGCCGTACTCGACGACTACCAGGGCGTCGCCCTCTCCTCAGCCGACTGGAGCCCGCTCGCGGACCGCGTGGACGTCCGCGTGCTGCGCGAGCACCTCACCGACCGGGACGCGCTCGTCGCCGCCGTCGAGGACTGCGAGATCCTCGTGGTCATGCGCGAGCGGACCCCGGTCGACGCCGGACTCCTCGCCCGCCTCCCCCGGCTGCGGCTCCTGATCACCTCCGGGATGCGCAACGCCTCGATCGACCTCGCGGCCTGCCGGGCGCGGGGCGTCACCGTCTGCGGCACCGCCAGCAGTCCGGAGCCGCCCACCGAGCTGACCTGGGCGCTCCTCCTGGGCCTCGCCCGGCACGTGCCGGCGGAGGCGCGGGCCCTGCGGGAGGGCGGGCCGTGGCAGTCGACCGTCGGCGCCGACCTCGCCGGCCGGACGCTCGGCCTCGTCGGGCTCGGCAAGATCGGCTCCCGGGTGGCCCGGATCGGTCTCGCCTTCGGCATGGACGTGACCGCCTGGAGCCCGAACCTGACGGAGGAGCGGGCCGCCGAGCACGGCGTGCGGCTCGCGAAGGACAAGCGGGACCTGCTCGCGGGCAGCGACTTCGTCTCGCTGCACATGGTGCTGTCCGACCGCACCCGGGGCCTGGTCGGGGAGCCGGAGCTGCGGGCGATGCGCCCGTCCGCGTACCTCGTCAACACCTCCCGCGCGGGTCTCGTCGACGGCGGGGCGCTGCTGCGGGCACTGCGCGAGGGCTGGATCGCGGGGGCGGGCCTCGATGTGTACGAGACGGAGCCGCTGCCCGCCGACGACCCGCTGCGGACGCTGCCGAACGTCCTGGCCCTCCCCCATCTGGGCTATGTGACGGAGGGGAACTACGGGCGCTACTTCGGCCAGGCGGTCGAGGACGTCGAGGCCTTCCTGGCGGGGACGCCGGTCCGCGAGCTGTCCTGATCCGAAGGACAGACCCTAGCCGAGGCTCGCCCGTGCCAGCTCCACGAACTCCTCGTCCGTGAGGCCAAGTTCGCGGGCCTCGGCCGCGGCCTCGCGGAGCCGGGAGACGAGGCGGGCGCGGTCGGGCGCGGTGGCGCCGGGGACGATCAGGGCGCCCCGGCCACGGCGGAGTTCGATCAGGCCCTCCTCACGGAGCCGCTGGTAGCCGCGGAGGACGGTGTGGACGTTGACGCCGAGGGAGTCGGCGAGCTCCCGGGCGGCCGGGAGGCGCTCGCCGGGGGCGGCGGAGCCGTCGGCGAGGGCGCCCCGGACACAGGCGGCGATCTGGTCGCCGAGGGGCACGGCGGAGGCCGGGTCGACACGGAAGAGCACGGTCAGACCTTCCCATGCCGCTCGGCGAGCGTGTTGAGAAGGGCGGCGGCGGTCCCCGCGTCGGGCACGGTGACCGCGAACTCCCGGCCCCCGGACCGCCGTACGACGAGGGCCTCGCCGCTCCGGACGATCACGCCCGTGCGGTGGGCCCTGACCCGGTACCCCCAGCCGCCGAACTCGGCGAGGACGGCCGCCGCGTCGAGGTCCCGGACGCTCGCGCCCGTGACGTCGTCGAGCGGGATCCTGGTGCGGGGCCGGGAGGCCAGCGCGGAGCGCACGGTGACGCCGCGCCGGTCGACGGTGACCCTGACCCGGGCGAGGGCGAGCCCCGGGAGGCCGATGACGAGGCCGAGGAGGCCGAGGAGGGCGGCCGGCCAGGGCGCGAGGAGCAGGACGACCGGGGTGGCGGCGAGGGCGAGCACCGCGAGGGCGGTGAGCGGCCGGGAGGCGGTGGCGCGGGTCCAGCCGGCGACCTCGCTCGCGCCGAGCGGGAGGCGGGGGGCGTCGGGCAGGCCGGGGTCCGCTGCCGGTTCGTCGCGGGGGACGAACCGGGTCAGGCCCCGTCCCGCGAGGCCGAGGAGGGCGGCGGCCGCCGCCGCGAACAGGAGGCCGGCGAGGGGGAACTCGACCCGTGCCGGGTCGGTGGCGTCCAGGTTGTCCCGTACGAGGAGGACGAACAGGGCGCCGGTGAAGCCGGCGGTCGCCCAGGCGCCCCAGAGGGAGCCGCGGCGGACCAGGAGGGTCCAGCCGGCGCCGAGCGCGAGGAGCAGGCCGGTGCTGACGGCGGTGAAGGGGGTGCGGCCGGTGAAGCCGTCGGCGTGGCCGCCGTCGGGTCCGAAGTGGGTGGCGAGGGTGTCGGGCAGCCGGTCGTACCGGAGGGCGAGGAGCCCCAGGTGGACGGCGACGGCGAGCACGAAGGGGAGCGCGGCGAGCACGCGGAGACGGGGTGTGGCACGGTTCATGAGACCTCCCTTGTTCGCATCAACATAGAACAAGTTGTTTGCACCCCGCTAGAACAATGCAAGTTTTTGCCGAGATGCGGGCGATCCGCGACGCGGTCGCCACCCGGGCCGGGCGCCGAAACCGGGCCCGGGGAACGTCCACGCGGCAACGGCGGTGGAGGCGGCCGCGGCGAAGAGGCAGCCGCGTCCTTCGCGAGGAGGCAGCCGCGGCCTCAGCCGTCGGCCAGGGCGGCGCGCAGGGCCTCGGCGAACTCCGCCGGGGCGCCGTGCTGGCCGAACTCGCCGCCCAGGAAGCCTCCGTGGTGGCTCGGGAAGACCGCGAGCGGGGTGCCGAGCCCCTCGGCGACGGCGAGGGCGGCGCGCGCGGCGAACGTGGCCTCGGACTCCTTCCCGGCGGCGACGACGATCCGGGTCGGCGCGGCGCGCAGGGCGGTGAAGTCGGGGCGGTAGGAGGTGCAGCCGCGCATGTTCTGCCCGAGCAGCGGGTCGCCGCGCGAGCCGTCGTCCTCGGCCGGCAGGCCGAACGCGGCCGGGTCGGGGGCGGGCTCCTCGGCCCAGTCCGCCGGGAACTCGCCCTGTCGGCCGGTCAGCACGAGGAACTTGGCCATCGCGGGCCCCCAGCCCTCCCGCAGGTACGTGGCGTGGACGTCGGCGCAGACCCCGAGGGCCGCCTCCCGGTCCGGGACGACCTGGGCGGTCGGCGGCTCGTGCGCGACGAGGGTGTGCACCAGGTCGCCGCGGCGGGCCACCAGGGCGAGGGCGTTGACGGCGCCGCCGCTGCTGGCGAAGACGTCCACGGGGCCGGCGCCGAGCGCCTCGATCAGCCGGGCCAGGTCGTCGGCGTGCTCCTCGGGGAGCGTCTCCGCCGCGCCGTCGGTGCGCTCGCTGCGGCCCACTCCGCGCGGGTCGTACGTCACGACGGTCCGGTCGGCGAAGCGGGAGGCGAGCGTGGTGAAGCCGCTCGCGTCCATGGGAGAGCCGATCAGCAGCAGGGGGCGTCCGTCGGGCCCGGTGCCGGGGCGTACGTCGTAGCGCAGGGTCGCGCCGACGGTCTCCAGGGTGCGGGTGTCGGTCTCGGCCATGGTTCTCCTCCGGGGTGGAACGGTCACGGGGTGGACCTTCCGCGTCCCCGGAAGTCATCGCCGTGGACGACCCCTCTTCCGCTCTTCTTCCCTCCTGGCGACTACTCGCCGCATTCGTGGACGGCCGGGTCCACGACGACGCGGTCCAACAGACCGCGCAGGAGGGTCTGTTCCGCCTCGGTGAGATCGCCGAAGAGCTCCCGCTCGGCCTCGCGCACGGCTTCGTCGATGCGCTCGAGGGCGGCGGTGCCGGCCGGGGTGATCTCGACGATGTGACGACGCCGGTCGGCCGGGTCGCGGCGGCGCTCGGCGAGCCCTTCCGACTCCAACTCGTTGAGGATCGCGACCAGTTGGCTGGGGTCGAGCTCCATCGCGACGGCGAGTTCGCGCTGGCTCGTGGCCCCGGGGGCGAGCTGCATCAGCGTCATGGCGTTGCGCGGGTGCAGCCCGGCGACGCCCAGGGCGGCGCGGATGCGCGCGCCGGTGAGCTCCCCCCGGAAGGAGAGGAGGAAGCCGAGGCGATCGGTCGGGAGAGCTGCCATGCCATCCACCGTAACAACAACACAATTGTGGAGCGGGATAAATCATTGTTACGCTTCAACGGTTTTCGTCCCCATACCGTTGGAGCCCTTCCATGTTCATCG
The DNA here is from genome assembly GCF_020400725.1 of Streptomyces sp. NK15101. Taxonomy (GTDB): domain Bacteria; phylum Actinomycetota; class Actinomycetes; order Streptomycetales; family Streptomycetaceae; genus Streptomyces. The sequence goes on from NZ_JAINVG010000024.1 coordinate 77,677, forward strand.
CCTACGTCGTCGTGGCGGGCCTGCTCGCCCTCGCGTCCGCCGCCTCCGCCTTCCTGACCTTCGCCAAGAACCCGCAGGTCGTCGGCAGCATGACCAAGGTGGGCGTCCCGGAGGGCGCGCTGCCGTGGCTCGCGACCGCGAAGGCGGCGGGCGCGGCCGGCCTGCTCGCGGGGCTCTTCGTCCCGCCGCTCGGCGAGGCCGCCGCGGCGGGCCTGGTGCTCTACTTCGCCGGCGCCGTCATCTCCCACCTGCGCGTGAAGGACTTCGAGCTGGCGCCGGCGGCGGTCCTCGCCCTGGTCTCGACGGCGGCCCTGGTCCTGCGCATAGCCTCCGCCTGACCGTCCCCCGCCGACCCGCCACCTCCCGTCAAGACGAGACGTATCGTCTTGTCAGGCCTCCCGGCATGCCGTACCGTCATCCAGACGAGACGCCGCGTCTCGCGCCCGTGTCCCCGACGGCAGGAGGTCGCCCTTGTTCCGTGCCCGGTTCACCGACGTCACCCGGCGGCACGACGACCGGCACGTCCACCGCCGGACCGTCCTCGACCGCGTCTCGTTCACCGTCCGCCCCGGCGAACGCCTCGGCGTCGTCGGCGACAACGGCTCGGGGAAGTCCACCCTCCTCCGGCTCCTCGCCGGCCTGGAGTCCCCCGACAACGGCACGGTGACCGTCGAGGCCCCCGGCGGGCTCGGCCACCTCGCCCAGACCCTCGACCTCCCCGCGGACGCGACCGTCGGCGACGCCGTCGACCACGCCCTCGCGGAGATACGGGAGTTGGAGCGGGCGATCCGCACGGCGGAGGCGGAACTGTCCGCCACGGGCGCCACCGGCCGCGCCGGAACCGGCGCCTCCCCCGGCACCGGTCCGGACGCCGCCCTCGCCGCGTACGCGGAACTGCTCGCCGCCTACGAGGCCCGGGGCGGCGCCGGGGCCGACCGGCGCGTCGAGACCGTCCTGCGGCGGCTCGGCGAGCCCGGCCCGCTCGACCGGGACCGGCCGCTCGGCACGCTCTCCGGCGGACAGCGGTCCCGGCTCGCCCTCGCCGGCGTCCTCGCCGCCGACCCCGAACTGCTGCTCCTCGACGAGCCGACGAACGACCTCGACGACGAGGCCGTGGCCTGGCTGGAGGAACGGCTGCGCACCCACCGGGGCACGGTCGTCGCCGTCTCGCACGACCGCGCCTTCCTCGACCTCGTCGCCACCGCCGTCCTGGAGGTCGACGAGGACCGCCACACCGTGCGGCGGTACGGCGACGGCTACCGCGGCTTCCTCGCCGGGCGCGCCGCCGAGCGGGCCCGCAGACAGCGGGAGCACGAGGAGTGGAAGGAGGAGCTCGCCCGCCACCGGGCCTTGGCCGACACGCACATCGACCGGTTCTCGGCGATCCCCCGCAAGGCCCCGGCGGCGTTCAGCGGGGCGGGCGCCTTCCGGGCCCGGTCACGGGCGCACGGCGCGATGAGCAGGATCCGCGCCGCCCGCGAGCGGCTCGCCCGGCTCACCGAGCACCCCGTACCGCCACCGCCCGAGCCGCTCCGCTTCCGCGCGGACCTGGCGGGCGAGGGCGCGGCGGTCGACCTGACCGGCCTGCGGGTCGCCGGACGGCTCCACCTGGACGTCCTCCACCTGGAGCCGGGCGAACGGCTCCTCGTGACCGGCCCCAACGGCGCCGGGAAGACCACCCTCCTGAAGGTGCTCGCGGGCGAACTCGCCCCGGACGCCGGCACGGTGAGGACACCCGCCCGGGTGGGCCTGCTCCGGCAGGACATGGCCCCGCCCACCGACCCCCGTACGGTGAGCGAGGCCTTCGGCGAGGAGCGCACGGAGGAGTTGCTCTCCCTCGGGCTCTTCGCCGCCCGGGACCTGACGGTCCCGGTGGACCGGCTGTCGGCCGGCCAGCGCCGCAGGCTCGAACTGGCGCGGCTCGTGACCGAGCCGGCCGACCTGCTGCTCCTGGACGAGCCGACCAACCACCTGGCGCCGGGCCTGGTGGAGGAGCTGGAGGCCGCGCTGGCGGCCTGGCGGGGGACGCTGGTGATCGCCAGCCACGACCGCCGTCTGCGTTCCGGCTTCCGGGGCCGCCGCCTCGAACTGCTCCCGCCGCCCGTTGTGGGCAGTCGTTCCGCCCCGCGGGACGATTGCCCGCACGGGCGGGGCCGGGGCACCGACCCGCCGGGCGCGAGCCCACACGGCGGGTAGGCGGGGGCACCGCCCAGCAGGGTGCGGCGCCCACACGGGCGGTGGGCGGCCGGGGCGCCGTCCAGGGGCTACTCCTCGCCCTCCAGGTCGCCCTCCGTCTCCAGGAAGACCTGCCGCAGCGCCGCCAGCGTCTCCGGGTCCGGCTTCTCCCACATGCCGCGCGACTCGGCCTCCAGGAGGCGTTCCGCGATGCCGTGCAGGGCCCAGGGGTTGGCCTCCTTGAGGAAGGCCTGGTTCTCCGGGTCGAGGACGTACGCCTGCGTGAGCTTGTCGTACATCCAGTCGGCGACGACACCCGTCGTCGCGTCGTACCCGAAGAGGTAGTCGACGGTCGCCGCCAGTTCGAACGCGCCCTTGTACCCGTGGCGGCGCATCGCCTCGATCCAGCGCGGGTTGACCACGCGGGCGCGGAAGACGCGGGAGGTCTCCTCGACCAGGGTCCGGGTGCGGACGGTCTCCGGACGGGTGGAGTCGCCGATGTACGCCTCGGGAGCGGTGCCGGTGAGCGCGCGGACGGTCGCGACCATGCCGCCGTGGTACTGGAAGTAGTCGTCGGAGTCGGCGATGTCGTGCTCGCGCGTGTCCGTGTTCTTCGCGGCGACCGCGATCCGCTTGTACGCGGTCTCCATCTCGGCGCGCGCCGGGCGGCCTTCGAGCCCACGCCCGTACGCGTACCCGCCCCACACCGTGTACACCTCGGCGAGGTCCGCGTCCGTGCGCCAGTCGCGCGAGTCGATCAGCTGGAGGATGCCCGCGCCGTACGTGCCGGGGCGGGAGCCGAAGATGCGGGTGGTGGCGCGCCGCTCGTCGCCGTGCTCGGCGAGGTCGGCCTGCGCGTGGGCGCGGACGTGGTTGTCCGAAGCGGGCTCGTCGAGCCCGGCGACGAGCCGTACCGCGTCGTCGAGGAGCCCGATGACGTGCGGGAAAGCGTCCCGGAAGAAGCCCGAGATGCGCAGCGTCACGTCGATGCGCGGGCGGCCGAGTTCGGCGAGCGGGATGGGCTCCAGGCCGTTGACCCGGCGGGAGGCCTCGTCCCACAGCGGGCGGACGCCCAGCAGGGCGAGCGCCTCGGCGACGTCGTCGCCGGCGGTGCGCATCGCGCTGGTGCCCCAGAGGGAGAGGCCGACGGAGGCCGGCCACTCGCCGTTGTCGTCGCGGTAGCGCGTGAGGAGCGAGTCGGCGAGCGCCTGGCCCGTCTCCCACGCGAGGCGCGACGGCACGGCCTTCGGGTCGACCGAGTAGAAGTTGCGGCCGGTCGGCAGGACGTTGACCAGTCCCCGGAGCGGGGAGCCGGACGGGCCGGCCGGGACGAAGCCGCCGTTCAGGGCGTGCACGGCGTGGGCCAGCTCGTCGGTGGTGGCGGCGAGGCGCGGCACGACCTGCCGGGCGGCGAAGTACAGCACCTCGCGGACGTCGTGACCGTACTGGTCGGTGATCTCCGGGATCGCCGCCTCGTCCCAGCCCGCGGCCTCCATCGCCTCGACCAGCTCGCGGGCCTTCGCCTCGACGGCGTCGGCGTTCGCGCGGGTCGGCGCCGACTCGTCCAGGCCGAGGGCCTCGCGCAGACCGGGCAGCGCCTGCGTGCCGCCCCAGATCTGGCGGGCGCGGAGGATCGACAGGACCAGGTTGACCCGGGCCTCGCCCTCCGGCGCGCCGCCGAGGACGTGCAGGCCGTCGCGGATCTGGGCGTCCTTGACCTCGCACAGCCAGCCGTCGACGTGCAGCAGGAAGTCGTCGAAGCCGTCGTCCTCGGGCCGCTCTTCGAGCCCCAGGTCGTGGTCGAGCTTGGCGGCCTGGATCAGGGTCCAGATCTGGGCGCGGATCGCGGGCAGCTTCGCCGGGTCCATGGAGGAGATCTGGGAGTACTCGTCGAGCAGCTGCTCCAGGCGCGCGATGTCGCCGTACGAGTCGGCGCGGGCCATCGGCGGCACCAGGTGGTCGACGAGGGTGGCGTGGACGCGCCGCTTGGCCTGGGTGCCCTCGCCCGGGTCGTTGACGAGGAACGGGTAGATCAGCGGGATGTCGCCGAGGGCCGCGTCGGGGCCGCAGGCGGCGGACAGGCCGGCGTTCTTGCCGGGCAGCCACTCCAGGTTGCCGTGCTTGCCGAGGTGGACCATGGCGTCGGCGCCGAAGCCGCCGTCCTCGGTGCGGGCGGCGATCCAGCGGTAGGCGGCCAGGTAGTGGTGGGACGGCGGGAGATCGGGGTCGTGGTAGATCGCGATCGGGTTCTCGCCGAAGCCGCGCGGCGGCTGGATGAGGACCAGGAGGTTCCCGCGCCGCAGGGCGGCGAGGACGATGTCGCCCTCCGGGTTGCGGGAGCGGTCGAGGAACATCTCGCCGGGCGCGGGGCCCCAGTGCTCCTCCACCTGCTCGCGGAGCTCGGCGGGCAGGGTGGCGTACCAGCGCTTGTAGTCGGCGGCCGGGATGCGGACCGGGTTCTTCGCGAGCTGCTCCTCGGTCAGCCAGTCCTGGTCGTGGCCGCCGGCCTCGATGAGGGCGTAGATGAGCTCGTCGCCGTCGCCGGAGACCAGGCCGGGGAGGTCTTCGACGGGCCCGAAGTCGTAGCCCTCGGCGATCAGGCGGCGCAGGAGGGCGACGGCGGAGGCGGGGGTGTCGAGGCCGACGGCATTGCCGATGCGGGAGTGCTTCGTCGGGTACGCGGAGAGGACGAGCGCCAGCTTCTTCTCGGCGTTCGGGATGTGGCGGAGCCGGGCGTGCCGGACGGCGATCCCGGCGACGCGGGCCGCGCGCTCGGCGTCGGCGACGTACGCGGGCAGGCCGTCCTCGTCGATCTCCTTGAAGGAGAAGGGGACGGTGATGAGGCGGCCGTCGAACTCGGGCACGGCGACCTGGCTGGCGGCGTCCAGCGGGGAGAGGCCCTCGTCGTTCTCCTCCCACGCGGACCGCGAGCCGGTCAGGCACAGGGCCTGCAGGATCGGCACGTCGAGCGCGGCGAGCGCGCCCGCGTCCCAGGCCTCCTCGTCACCGCCGGCCTGCGCCTCGGCGGGCTTGGTGCCGCCGGCGGCGAGGACGGTGGTGACGATGGCGTCGGCTCCCCGCAGTACGGAGACCAGCTCCTCCTCGGGGGCGCGCAGGGACGCCACGTACAGCGGGAGGGCCCGGGCCCCGGCGTCCTCGATCGCCCCGCACAGGGCGTCGACGAAGGCGGTGTTCCCGCTCATGTGGTGGGCGCGGTAGTAGAGCACGGCGACGGTCGGGCCGGTCTCGTTCCGGGCGGTGCGCTCCAGGGGGCCCCAGGTGGGGGCGGCGGCCGGGGCCTCGAAGCCGTGGCCGGTGAGCAGGACGGTGTCGGAGAGGAAGCGGGCCAGCTGCTCCAGGTTCCCGGGGCCGCCGTGCGCCAGATAGGCGTGGGCCTCGGTGGCGACGCCGACGGGGACGGTGGAGGCCTCCATGAGCTGGGCGTCGGGGGCCTGCTCGCCGCTGAGCACGACGACCGGCTTCCCGGCGGCGCGGACCGCGTCCAGGCCCTCCTGCCAGGAGCGGACGCCGCCGAGGAGGCGGACGACGACCAGGTCGACGCCGTCGAGGAGGGCGGGGAGGTCGGCGAGCGGGAGCCGGGAGGGGTTGGCGAAGCGGAACTCCACCGGCCCCCCGGCCGCACGGGCGCTGAGCAGGTCGGTGTCGGAGTGCGACAGCAGCAGGAGCATGGCGAGCTCAGGCCCTTCCTCGGGGTTGTCCGCGCCCCGGGTGGTCGTGTGGACGGCAGGAGTTCCTGACTCACCGCCCCGGACGAACCGGGGCGGCTCACAGTGGCGGGACCGCGCCGGATTCTCACCGGGCTTCCTCCCCGGGGTCCTGGGACCCCATGCCGATCTGCATCCTAGATCGTGCCGTCTCCGGTCCGGAGGGAACCGGGGAGTCGGCCGGATCACACCCGGTGGTCAGCCGGTTCCCCGTGGGTATGCTCGCCGCCATGCCGCCCACCCCGCCCCCGACGCCCGAACCGGGCGAAGCTCGCATACGGGACCGTGGCGACGCCTGCCCCGGGGCGCTGCGCCTGCACCCCGCCGACGACGGGCGCCTCGCCCGACTGCGCCTGCCCGCCGGGCGCCTGACGATGCGTCAGGCCAAGGTCCTGGCCCGTGCCGCCGAGGCCCTCGGCGACGGACGGATCAGCATCACCTCGCGCGGCAACGCGGAGCTGCGCGGTCTGGGCGAGGGCTGCGGGGCGGAGCTCGCGGAACTCCTGGACGGGGCGGGCCTGCTGCCCTCCCCCACCCACGAGCGCGTCCGCAACATCGTGGCCTCGCCCGGCGCGGGACTCGACGGACTCGGCCACGCGGACGTGCAGTTGTGGGCGCGCGGGCTGGACACCGCGCTGTGCGCCGAGCCCCGGGCCGCGTCCCTTTCGGGGCGGTTCCTGTTCCTCCTCGACGACGGACGCGGGGACGTCGCCGGACTCGGCGGCGATGTGAGCTTGATCGCAGGAGCGGACGGATCCGTCCTGCTGCGGCTCGGCTCCCGGTTCCTCCGCCTCGCCGCCGCCGACGCCGTCCGGGCCGCCCTCGCCGCCGCCCTCGCGTTCCTCGACGCCGCCGAGGCCGCCGGGACCGGGGCCTGGCGGCCGCGCGAGCTGCCCGCCGGGCACGTCCCCGACTGGGCCGGGGCCCTCGCGCGGGCCGGGATCACGGCGGAGCCCGTACCCGTACCGCCGCTTCCCGCGTCCCCGCCGCCCGCACCCGGCCCGCTCGGCGAACGCGCCCTGCACGTCCTCGCCCCCCTCGGCCGGCTGACCGCCGCGCGGCTGCGGGCCCTGGCCGACGGGGCCGACGAGCTGCGGTTCACGCCCTGGCGCGGGGTGGTCGTCGTCGGGACCTCCGCCGACCGGCTGCCCGAGCTGGAGGCCCACGGCCTGGTCACCCGGCCCGACCTGCCCTCGGTCGGGGTCAGCGCCTGCACCGGGCGGCCCGGCTGCGCCAAGTCCCTCGCCGACGTACGGACGGACGCCGGTCTCGTCCGCCGCGGGGGCCTGCCCGTCCACTACTCGGGGTGCGAGCGCCGCTGCGGGCACCCGCACGGCACCTGGGTCGACGTCCTCGCCACCGGCGACGACACCTACCTGGTGGACGGCGTCCCCACCCCCCGTACCTCCCTGCCCGAAGCAGTGACCACGGCCCGCACGACGAGATGAGCGAGAGCACCAGGATGTTCGACTACGAGAAGGACGGGACGGAGATCTACCGCCGGTCCTTTGCCACGATCCGCGCCGAGGCGGACCTCGCGGGCCTGCCCGCCGACGTCGCCCAGGTGGCGGTCCGGATGATCCACGCCTGCGGCATGACCGACCTCGTGCAGGACATCGCCTACTCCCCGCGGGTCGTCGCGAACGCCCGCGAGGCCCTGTTCTCCGGCGCGCCCATCCTCTGCGACGCCCAGATGGTCGCCAGCGGCGTCACCCGCAAGCGGCTGCCCGCCGACAACGAGGTGCTCTGCGCCCTCTCCGACCCGGCCGTGCCGGGCCTCGCCGCCGAGCTGGGCACCACACGCTCCGCCGCCGCGCTCGAACTGTGGCGGGACCGCCTCGAAGGCTCCGTCGTCGCCATCGGCAACGCCCCGACCGCCCTCTTCCACCTCCTGGAGATGATCGCGAAGGGCGCGGGGAAGCCCGCCGCCGTCCTCGGCATCCCGGTCGGCTTCATCGGCGCCGCCGAGTCGAAGGACGCACTCGCCGAGAACACCCTCGGCCTCGAATACCTGGTCGTACGGGGCCGGCGCGGCGGCAGCGCGATGACGGCCGCCGCGCTCAACGCCCTCGCCCACGAAGCGGAGATCCAGGCATGACCACGACCGGCAGGCTCTACGGCGTGGGCCTCGGCCCCGGCGACCCGAACCTGATGACCGTCGCCGCCGTGAAGGCGATCGCCGAGGCCGACGTCATCGCCTACCACTCGGCCCGCCACGGCCGCTCCATAGCCCGCTCCATCGCCGCCGAACACATCCGCGAGGACCACGTCGAGGAGCGGCTGATGTACCCGCTCACGGTGGAGACCACGGACCACCCGGGCGGCTACCGGGGCGCCCTGAACGACTTCTACGAGGAGGCCTCGGCCCGCCTCGCCGCGCACCTCGACGCCGGCCGCACCGTCGCCGTCCTCGCCGAGGGCGATCCGCTCTTCTACGGCTCGTACCAGCACATGCACAAGCGGCTCGCCGACCGCTACGACACGACCGTCATCCCCGGCGTCACCTCGGTGAGCGCCGCCGCCGCCCGGCTCGGCGAGCCGCTGTGCGAGGCGGAGGAGGTCCTCACGATCATCCCCGGCACCCTGCCGGAGGACGAGCTGACGGCCCGCCTCGCGGGCACCGACTCGGCGGTCGTCATGAAGCTCGGCCGCACCTTCCCCACCGTGAAGCGGGCCCTGGAGCGGGCCGGGCGGCTCGACGACGCGCGCTACGTGGAGCGGGCGTTCATGACGGGCGAGCGCACGGAGAAGCTGACGGACGTGGACCCGGAGTCCGTCCCGTACTTCTCGGTGGCCGTCCTGCCCTCCCGCATCGACCAGGAGCCCCCCGTACGGGAGGCGGGCGAGGTCACCGTCGTCGGCACCGGACCGGCCGGGGCACCCTGGCTCACCCCCGAGTCGCGCGGCGCGCTCGTCAACGCCGACGTCCTCGTCGGCTACACCACCTACCTCGACCGGGTGCCGGTGCTGCGCCCCGGGCAGATCCGGCACGGCTCCGACAACAAGGTCGAGTCCGAGCGCGCCGAGTTCGCCCTCGACCTGGCCCGGCGCGGCCGGAAGGTCGCGGTCGTCTCCGGCGGCGACCCGGGCGTCTTCGCCATGGCGACGGCGGTCCTGGAGGTCGCCTGCGAACCGCGGTACGCGGACGTGCCCGTACGGGTCCTCCCGGGGGTGACCGCGGCCAACGCGGCCGCCGCCGCGGCCGGCGCCCCCCTGGGCCACGACTACGCCACGATCTCCCTCTCCGACCGCCTCAAGCCCTGGGACGTCATCGAGGCCCGCCTCCGCGCGGCCGCGGGCGCCGACCTGGTCATCGCCCTCTACAACCCGGGCTCCAGGTCCCGCACCCACCAGGTGGCCGCCGCCCGCGACCTCCTCCTCGAACTCCGCGCCCCCGAGACGCCGGTGGTCGTCGCCCGTGACGTCGGCGGCCCGGAGCAGTCGGTCCGGGTCCTCACCCTGAAGACCCTGGACCCGTCGGAGGTCGACATGCGCACCCTCCTCCTGATCGGCTCCTCGCAGACGCGCGCGGTCGAACGGGGCGACGGCCGCACGATCACGTGGACGCCGCGGCGCTACGGCTGAAATCGGAGGTGGGTGCGGGGGCAACCCCGCACCCACCTCACGAGTCACACAGGCGTTCCCCCGTTTCACATGCTTCACCCAGGTCCGGAAAGGGCCCTCTCCCTGTGATGACTCGCACCCGGCTGAGCGCGCTGGCCACGACGGCCGCCCTCGCCGCCTCCGGCGGTCTGCTCACCGCCACCCCGGCCGCAGCGGCCGTCACCTGCGCCTCCCCCCTGTGGAAGGCGGAGTACTACGCCAACGCCACCCTCACCGGCACCCCGAAGCTGACCGCCTGCGACAGCGCCATCGCCGAGAACTACGGCCTCGGCGACCCGGCCGGCGTCACCCTCCCCAAGGACAACTTCTCCGTCCGCTGGTCGGTGACCCGGGACTTCGGCTCCGGCGGCCCCTTCTCCTTCGCCGCCGAGACCCAGGACGGCATCCGCGTCTACCTCGACGGCGTCCGGAAGATCGACCTCTGGAAGAACGTCACCACCACCCAGAAGAAGACGGTCAACCTCACGGTCCCGTCCGGCCGGCACACCCTCCGCGTCGACTACGCGGCGTGGACGGGCACGGCGAACGTCAAGTTCGCCTACGGGCCCGTCACTTCGGCCACCCTCGACAAGGTCCGCCCGCTCGCGCCGACCGGCGCGACCGTCGCGTACGACAGGACCCTGAACAAGGCCACCCTGAAGTGGGCGCCCAACAAGGAGATGGACCTCGCCGGCTACCGCGTCTACCGGCGGCCGAGCACCTCCACCACCTGGACGAAGATCAGCAGCGCCACCGCGCTCGTCACGTCCGCCTCGTACGTGAACTACCCGCCGCCGACCGGCCAGACCCACCTCTACGAGGTCCGCGCCGTCGACAAGGCCGGCAACGAGTCCGCCGGCTCCGCCGACCTCACCGTCGTTTCGGTCGACCGGACCCCGACCGCCGCCCCGGCGGGCGTCACCGCCACCGACGGCGCCACCGGCGTCGTCCTGGCCTGGCAGCCGGTCACGGGCGCCGTGAAGTACACCGTGCACCGGCAGCGCACCGGCACCGCCGACCCCGTCGCCCAGGTCGCGACCGGCGTCACCGCCACCACCTGGAAGGACGCCGCCGCCGCCGAGCGGACCGGCTACACGTACTGGGTCTCGGCCGTCGACGCCGCCGGCAACACCTCGGCCCGCACCGCCGTCACCGCCACGCACGACGACTACACGGCCCCCGCCCCGGTCGCCGGCCTCAAGGCGACCCCGCGCGAGGACGGCGTACTCCTGGAATGGACGCCGAACACCGAGCCCGACGTCAAGCTGTACGAGATCTACAAGGCCGTGCAGATGGACGACGGCGACGGCAACCTCGTCTGGGTCGCCCACCGCGTCGAGTACCTGACGTCCATCGCCTCGTCCTACCTCCACGAAAGCGCGGCGGACGGCGAGCACGTGCTCTACGGCGTGGTCGCCATCGACACCGCGAACAACCAGATCTACTTCGACGACCCGAACCTGAACTGGGTCGAGATCACCGAACTCGGCACGCCCGAAACCGAGTAGCACCCACCGCTACCGCAGCACCCAGGCGGCGGCCTCCTCCGGGGTCGCCGCCACCGGGACGCCCTCCGGGACCGGGGGGCGGCGGACGACCACGACCGGAAGGCCCGCCTCGCGGGCCGCCGTCAGTTTCGGTGAGGTCGCCGCGCCGCCGCTGTCCTTCGTCACCACCACGTCGATCCGCCGGCGGGCCAGGATCTCCCGCTCGCCGTCCAGCGTGAAGGGGCCCCGGTCGAGGAGGACCTCGGTGCGGGCCGGCATCGGGGCGTCCGGGGCGTCCACCGAGCGGACCAGGAACCACTGCGGGCAGGCGGCGAAGGCCGCCAGGCCCATGCGGCCGGTCGTCAGGAACACCCGGTCGCCCAGGCCGTCCAGGGCCCCGGCCGCCTCCTCCAGGGACGCGACCGGGTGCCAGTCGTCGCCGTCGACGGGGACCCAGCCCGGGCGGCGCAGGGCCAGCAGGGGAACATGGGCGGTGGCGGCCGCCCGGGCCGCGTTGAAGCTGATCCGCTCGGCGAAGGGATGGGTGGCGTCGATGACCGCGTCCACGGCGTGCCCCGCCGTCCACTCCACGAGACCCTCGACGCCCCCGAACCCGCCGATCCGGACCTCGCCCACCGGCAGCCGGGGGCTCGCCACCCGGCCCGCGAGGGAACTGGTGACCCGGACCCGGCCGTGCAGCAGTCCGGCGAGGGCGCGGGCCTCGGTGGTCCCGCCGAGAATGAGTACGTGCACAGGAGCCCCTTCGTGACTTCAGGCGGCGGGCGTGAGGCCCAACTCAAGCACACCGGCCTCCGCCCGGGATGGACGACCGGTGCCTGTGCGACGGCGGCGACCACCGCCGCGTACACCGCGCTGCTCACCGGCGACTTCCCGGACCCGGTGACGATCACGCTCCCGAAGGGCCAGACGCCGTCCTTCGCGCTGACCGCGGAGTCCCTGACGGCCGGTGCCGCCATGGCCGCCGTGGTCAAGGACGCGGGCGACGACCCGGACGTCACCCACGGCGCCGTGATCCGCTCGACGGTGCGGCTCCTGCCGCCCGGCTCCGGCGTCGTCTTCCGCGCGGGCCCCGGCGTCGGCACCGTCACCCTGCCGGGCCTCCCCCTGGAGGTCGGCGAACCCGCGATCAACCCCGTGCCCCGGCAGCTGATGCGCGAGCACGTCGCCGCCGTCGCCGCCGCGCACGGCGCTCCCGGCGACGTCGAGATCACCGTCTCCGTCGACAACGGCGCCGAGATCGCCCGCTCCACCTGGAACCCCCGCATCGGCATCCTCGGCGGCCTGTCGATCCTCGGCACGACCGGCGTCGTCGTCCCGTACTCCTGCTCCGCCTGGATCGACTCCATCCGCCGGGGCGTCGACGTGGCCCGCGCCGGCGGCCTCACCCACGTCGCCGGCTGCACCGGCTCCACCTCCGAGCGGACCGTCACCGGGATATACGACCTGCCGGAGATCGCGCTCCTCGACATGGGCGACTTCGCGGGCGCCGTCCTCAAGTACATCCGCCGCCACCCCGTCGACCGGCTCACGATCTGCGGCGGCTTCGCCAAGCTCTCCAAGCTGGCCGCGGGACACCTGGACCTCCACTCGGCCCGCTCGCAGGTCGACAAGGGGTTCCTCGCCGAGCTCGCCCGCACGGGCGGCGCCTCCGAGGCCCTCGCCGCCGAGATCACGGCCGCCAACACGGGCCTCGCCGCCCTCCGCCTCTGCGAGGCCGCGGGCGTGCCCCTGGGCGACCTCGTCGCCGCCCGCGCCCGCGACGAGTCCCTCGCGGTCCTGCGGGGCGCCCCGGTCACGGTGGACGTGATCTGCATCGACCGGGCGGGGGCCGTGGTGGGGCGGTCGGCGCCGGCCGGGCCCTGAGCTGGCCGGGTCCTCATATGCGCGCGACAGGCCGTGCGGCGGCCGCCGAGAATCCCGGGATGACCGACTTCTCGCACAAGCCCACCCTCACCGGCGACCGCGTGGTCCTGCGCCCCGTCACCGAAGCGGACGTGCCCGCGCTGCTGCCGCTGTTCGAGGACCCGGAGGTCACCCGGCTCACCGGCAGCCACACGTCCTTCGACGAGGCGGCCCTGGTGCGGTGGTACGGCTCGCGCGGCGCGCGGGACGACCGGCTCGACCTCGCCGTGGTCGAGCGGGCGACCGGCCGGGTCGTCGGCGAGGCCGTCCTCAGCGAATGGGACCCGGACAACGAGAGCTGCGCCTTCCGGATCGCCTTCGTCCCGGACGCCGTCGGCCGGGGCCTCGGCTCGGAGGCGACCCGCCTGGTCGTCGGCCACGGCTTCGAGGCGCTCGGCCTCTACCGGATCCGGCTGGAGGTCTACGCCTTCAACCCCCGCGCCCGCCGCGCCTACGAGAAGGCCGGCTTCCGGGCGGAGGGCGTCCTGCGGGGCGCACTCCTCTGGGAGGGGGAGCGGGTGGACGCGACGGTGATGTCGGTGATCGCGCCGGAGTGGGGCGGGGCCCGTCAGACGGTCGGGTAGCCGATCTCCGCGATGTCCTCGGCCAGGTCGGCGAGGGTCACCTCGGGGTTGAGGGCCGCCACGAGCTCCGGGGTCAGGGGCCGCAGGGCCAGGACGTGGCGGACGGCTTCGACGTCGACCCGGGTCTCGTAGTAGTCCGAGGCCCACTCGGCGTACGCCTCCGCCGAGCGGTCCGTCAGCAGGCGGAGGAGGCGGACGGAGCCGTCCGGGTCCTCGCGGCCGTCCAGGTCCGGGAACTCGACCGGGCCCGTCCGCCACTCCGTGTCCGTGGTCCCGCGCCACAGACAGGCGGTGGTCACGTGCACCCCGTCCTCGTCCGTGAACGCCGGCTCCGTCAGGTACTCCCGGAAGGCCTCGGGGACCCCGTCGAGCACCCCGGGCCAGGTCCGCCCGTCCGCGAGCGGCCCGAAGGGGCTCAGCGGCGACTCGTGGTCGAAGACGCGCGCGAACGCCCCCGCCGGGGAGAGGACGATCGTGTACTCGTCGCCCGATCCGTCCTTCATCGACGCCAGCTGCTCGGTCTCCGACCAGTGCGCGTCGAAGGAGTAGTACCGGCTCTCCCACTCCGGGCTCAGGACGGCGTCCAGCATCGCGAGTCCCCGTGAGTGGTCGCGCAGTTCCTCGATGCCCGGCAGCGCCCGGGCCACGTCGTAGACGGTCACGGGACCATTCAAGACCGTGGCACCGACATGCGGCACTCCGGCCCCGCTCCTAGGCTGGCCACGGCAGAGTTCCCCGTTCCCCGAGCGAGAGGGAGTCCCATGGCGAAGCGCGGCAACAAGAAGCGGGCCCGCAAGAAGAAGAAGGCGAACCACGGCAAGCGGCCCAACGCCTGAGGCGCCGGACCGCGGTCGGGACCGTCAGCAGGCGTGGCGGTCCCGCGCCGGGTCGTACAGGTGGCTGTCGCGGAACTCCGACGCCGCCAGCGTGCGGCCCACGATGATGACGGCCGTCCTGGTGATGCCCGCCGCCTTCACCTGCTCCGCGATGTCCTCCAGGGTGCCCCGCAGGACCACCTCGTCCGGGCGGCTGGCCATCGCGACGACGGCGGCCGGGCAGTCGGCGCCGTAGTGGGGGACGAGCTCGGCGACGATCCGGTCGACGTAGCGGGCGCCGAGGTGGAGGACCAGCAGGGCGCCGCTGCGGCCCAGGGTCTCCAGGTCCTCGCCCTCCGGCATCGGCGTGGCCTGCTGGGCGATGCGGGTGAGGATCACCGTCTGGCCGACGGTCGGGACCGTCAGCTCCCGCTTCAGCGCCGCCGCGGCCGCCGCGAAGGCCGGGACGCCGGGCACGACCTCGTACGGGATGCCGGCCGCGTCCAGGCGGCGCATCTGCTCGGCCATGGCGCTGAAGACCGACGGGTCGCCGGAGTGCAGCCGGGCCACGTCCAGGCCGGCCTCGTGGGCGGCGGTGATCTCGGCGACGATCTGGTCGAGGTCCATCTTCGCCGTGTCGACGAGCTTCGCGTCCGGCGGGCACTCGGCGAGCAGCTCGGTGGGGACGAGGGAGCCGGCGTAGAGGCAGACCCCGCACCCGGCGAGGGTCCGCGCGCCGCGCACGGTGATCAGGTCGGCCGCGCCGGGGCCCGCGCCGATGAAGTAGACGGTCATTGCTCTGTTGAACCCTTCGTTACGGACCACTGGGTGACGGGCATGGCCTGGCGCCAGCCGGTGAAGCCGCCCACGGGCACGGCGGTGGAGACGGCGAGCCGGATCAGTTCGCCGCCGTGGCGGCCGTACCACCGGGCGAGCAGCGCCTCGGACTCCAGCGTCACGGTGTTGGCGACGAGCCGGCCGCCGGGCGGTAGGGCCTCCCAGCAGGTGTCGAGCAGGCCGGGGGCGGTGAGGCCGCCGCCGATGAAGACCGCGTCGGGGGTGGGCAGGCCGGTGAGGGAGGCGGGGGCGGGGCCGGTGACGACGCGCAGGCCCGGTACGCCGAGGGCGTCGGCGTTGCGGGTGATGC
Source organism: Streptomyces sp. NK15101 (assembly GCF_020400725.1). Classification (GTDB taxonomy): domain Bacteria; phylum Actinomycetota; class Actinomycetes; order Streptomycetales; family Streptomycetaceae; genus Streptomyces. The sequence goes on from NZ_JAINVG010000024.1 coordinate 93,136, forward strand.
GGGCGGCCCGTTCGGGGGACTTCTCGACGGCGATCGCCCGGCAGGAGCGGTGGGTCCGCATCCATTCGACGCCGATGGAGCCGGAGCCGCCGCCGACGTCCCAGAGGAGTTCGCCGGGGGCGGGGGCGAGGGCGGCGAGGGTGGCGGCGCGCACGTACCGCTTGGTGAGCTGGCCGTCGTGCTCGTACGCCTCGTCGGGGAGTCCGGGCACGGCGCCGAGCCGGAGGACGCCCGGGTCGCGGGCGCAGTCGAGGGCGAGGACGTTGAGGGGGTCGGTGCGCCCGTGCGGCCAGTCGGCGGCGGTCCCGTCGAGGAGCCGCTCGGCGGGGCCGCCGAGCTGTTCGAGGACGCGGATGCGGGTGCCGCCCCAGCCGGTGGTGCGCAGCAGTTCCGCGACCCGCGCGGCCGTGTCGGCGCCTTCGCTGAGCACGAGCAGGCGGCGGCCCTCGTGCAGGGCGGCGGAGAGCGCGGCGAGCGGCCTGGCGACGACGGAGAGGGTCTCGACGGCTTCGAGGGGCCAGCCGAGCCGGGCGCAGGCGTACGAGACGGAGGACGGGTGGGGGTGGATGCGGAGGCGGTCGGGGCCGGTGGTCTCCGCGAGGGTGCGGGCGATGCCGTAGAAGGAGGGGTCGCCGCTGGCGAGGACGGCGACGGCGCGGCCCTCGTGGGCGGCGAGCAGTCCGGGGACGGCGGGGCGGAGGGGGGAGGGCCAGGCGATCCGCTCGCCGGGGCAGTCGTCCTCCGGGAGGAGGCCGAGCTGGCGGGGGGCGCCGAGCAGGACCTCGGCGGCGCGCAGGGCGCGGCGGGCGGGCTCCGGGGGGCCCCCCCCCCCCGCGCCCGCGCGCGGGCGGCGCCCCCCGGCCGCCCCCCCCAGCGG
>NZ_JAINVG010000025.1 GCF_020400725.1 Streptomyces sp. NK15101
TGGCCCTCCCCTCCCCGGGGGGCGGGGGGCTGCCGCTCGCCCCCGCCGGCGCGGCGGACGGTGAGGGAGCCCTCGTCGGGGTCCTGGGCCGGACCCGCGCCGAACTCCTGCGGGACCTGACGGCACCCCGCACGACCACGGAACTGGCCCGGCGCCTCGGCGTCAGCAACGCGACGGCTTCGGCGCACGCGGCGGCGCTCCGGGCGGCGGGGCTGCTCACGACGACCCGTACGGGCCGGTCGGTCCACCACGCGCCGACGCCCCTGGGCGAACTCCTGACGCGGTAAGCCCTGTCGGGCGGGTCATGAACGACCACTCCGCCGGGCGGTGCCCATCCCCGTTGTGGGCGGTCGTTCCGCTGGGGCAAGGGGGTCCCCCCTGCCCCAGCGGGACGATTGCCCACACGGGCGGGTGGCGGAGGGGCACCGGCCTCGCGGGCGCGGGCCCCACACGGGGGCACGCGGGGGCACCGCCCCGGTAGCAGGGCGGGCGTGTGCAGGGGTCTCGCCGCGCGCCCTAGCGCAGCGCGTCCGCGACCTCTCGGGCCGCGTCCACCACCCGCGGCCCCACCCGCTCCGGTACCGCGTCCGCGAGCATGACGACGCCGACGCTGCCCTCGACGCCGGTGACCCCGACCAGCGGCGCGGCCGCGCCGCTGGCGCCGGCCTCGAGTTCGCCGTGGGTGAGGGTGAAGCCGGGCTCGGTCAGTCCGCCCTGGCGGGCGGCGAGGATCGCGCGGCCGGCGGCGCCCCGGTCGAGCGGGTGCCGGAAGCCGGCCCGGTAGGCGACGTGGTAGTCGGTCCAGGTCGGTTCGACGACGGCGACGGCGAGCGCCTCCGCGCCGTCGACGAGGGTCAGGTGCGCGGTCGCCCCTATGTCCTCGGCGAGCGAGCGCAGCGCGGGCAGCGCGGCCTCGCGCACCAGGGGGTGGACCTGGCGGCCGAGTCGCAGCACGCCGAGGCCGACGCGGGCGCGTCCGCCGAGGTCGCGGCGGACGAGGGCGTGCTGCTCGAGCGTGGCGAGGAGCCGGTAGACCACGGTCCGGTTGACACCGAGTTTGTTGGACAACTCGGTGACCGTCAGGCCGTGGTCGGTGTCGGCGAGCAGTTTGAGGACTCTGAGTCCCCGGTCGAGCGTCTGGGAGGTCTCCGCGGTCACGACGCCCTCTCCTTCAGGGTGAGTGGCGGCGGATCTCTCACGGAGTTGCGGCGCCGGTCCCGCGGCGACGCACGTCAGAGGCCGCCGGCAGGAAGGGGTACACCGGCTGCGCTCCGCGGCGGCGCTGCCACGGGGCGAATGCTTGTGAGCCGGGACAGTAGCGGCGCGCTCCGCTGAGCGGAAGACCTCGTCCAGAATCCGGGCGCAGGCGACCGGATGAAGACGTTTCGGGACTTTCGTCGGTCGGACGAGGGACTTTGGCGGACAAGATCGGCTATGTCGTGCCCGTAGCGTGGGGGCGGCCGGAGGCCGACCGTGGGGCCGGTCTCCGGGACCCGCGCCCGTGGCCACGGGACGCCCGAGGCCCGTACGCGCGGCGGCGTACGGGCCTCGATCACACCTCGGGGGGTCCGGGGATCAGCGCATGCGGGTGGCCCACTCCTGGACCTTCTTGATCCGCTCGCGGATCTGCCCCGCCGTCGCCTCGGCGCTCGGCGGCCCGCCGCAGACCCGGCGCAGCTCGGTGTGGATGACGCCGTGCGGCTTGCCGCTCTGGTGAACGTACGCACCGACCATCGTGTTGAGCTGTTTCCTCAGTTCGAGGAGCTCCTTGTGGGAAACGACGGGACGCCGTTCCGCCGGAAGCTCCAGGAGGTCCGCCTCGGTGTCCGGCTTCTTGCGGCTGTGCGCGATCTGCCGGGCCTGGCGCTTCTGGAGGAGCAGCTGCACCTGGTCGGGTTCGAGGAGGCCGGGGATGCCGAGGTAGTCCTGCTCCTCCTCGCTGCCGGGGTGGGCCTGCATGCCGAACTCGGCGCTGTTGTACAGCACGCGGTCGAAGACGGCGTCGGACTCCAGCGCCTCGAAGGGCAGCATGTCCTGCTCGCCGGTGTCCTCGTCCTGCTGCTTCTCCGCCTCCGCCATCTCCTTCTCGGACTCGGCGTACGGGTCCTCGTCCTCGCCGGCCTTCTTCGGCTTGTCGAGGACGTGGTCGCGCTCGACCTCCATCTCGTTGGCGAAACCGAGGAGGCTGGGGATCGTGGGAAGGAACACGGACGCGGTCTCGCCGCGCCTGCGGGATCGCACGAAGCGGCCGACGGCCTGGGCGAAGAACAGCGGGGTCGAGATGGTCGTCGCGTACACGCCGACCGAGAGACGGGGGACGTCGACGCCCTCGGACACCATGCGGACGGCGACCATCCAGCGGTCGGTGCTCTCGCTGAACTCGTCGATGCGGTTCGAGGCGCCGGCGTCGTCGGAGAGGACGACGGTGGCCTTGGTGCCGGTGATCTCGCGGATCAGCTTGGCGTACGCGCGGGCCGAGTCCTGGTCGGAGGCGATGACGAGGCCGCCGGCGTCCGGGATGGACTTGCGGACCTCGGTCAGCCGCCGGTCGGCGGCGCGCAGGACGTTCGGCATCCACTCGCCCTTGGGGTCGAGCGCGGTGCGCCAGGCCTGCGAGACCGCGTCCTTGGTCATCGGCTCGCCGAGGCGGGCGGCGATCTCGTCGCCGGCCTTGGTGCGCCAGCGCATGTTGCCGCTGTAGGAGAGGAAGATGACCGGCCGGACGACGCCGTCGCCGAGCGCGTTGCCGTAGCCGTAGGTGTAGTCGGCCGACGACCGCCGGATGCCGTCGTTCCCCTCCTCGTAGGTGACGAAGGGGATCGGGTTGGTGTCCGAGCGGAAGGGGGTGCCGGTGAGCGCGAGGCGCCGCGTGGCGGGCTCGAAGGCCTCCAGGCAGGCCTCGCCCCAGGACTTGGAGTCTCCGGCGTGGTGGATCTCGTCCAGGATGACGAGGGTCTTGCGCTGTTCGGAACGGTTGCGGTGGAGCATGGGCCGTACGCCGACGCCGGCGTACGTGACGGCGACCCCGTCGTACTCCTTGCTGAGGGGCCCGGCGCTGTACTCCGGGTCCAGCTTGATCCCTATCCGCGCGGCGGCGGCCGCCCACTGCTTCTTCAGGTGCTCGGTGGGGGCGACGACGGTGACCTGCTGCACCACGTGGTGGTGCAGCAGCCATGAGGCGAGGGTCAGCGCGAAGGTGGTCTTGCCGGCGCCGGGCGTGGCGACCGCGAGGAAGTCACGGGGCTGCTCCTGGATGTACTTCTCCATCGCGCCCTGCTGCCAGGCGCGCAGCTTGCCGGCGGTACCCCACGGGGCCCGTCCGGGGAAGGCGGGAGAAAGGTGATGGGAGGAGGTGGCGGTGGTGGTAGTCACGATCTCCGGGTTCGACGCTCGTCCAGATATGACAACCGGGCCACCTTACCGGCGGCCCGGTCGGGACGTCGTACGCGACGGGGGGTGCGACCCGGTTGTGACTCAGCTCGCGTGGTGGTCGCTCAGGCGTCGATCAGCTCGCGCAGGCCCTGCGCGATCGCCTTCACCTCGTCGGTCTCACCGGTCGCGACGGCGATGACCAGGCGTTCCGCCGCGTCGATGTCGGGGCGCAGCTGGACCCCGTTCATGGCGAGGAACGTGACGCAGGACAGCCAGGCCGTCCGCTTGTTTCCGTCGAGGAAGGGATGGTTGATCGCGAGCGACTGGAGCAGTGCGGCGGCCTTGTCGAGCAGGTCCGGGTAGGCCTCCTCGCCGAACATGGCGGCGGACGGCCGGTGGACCGCCGATTCGAGCAGTCCCGCGTCGCGCACGACGACGTCCTGGTCGTCCACCGCGTGCTCGGCGACGACCAGGACGTCCTCGGCTGAGAGGTACACGCAGCTCACTTGAGCCGCTCCATCAGCTCGTGCCACTTGGCCGCCTGTTCCATGGCGGTCTTCCGCACGATCGCCTGCTGGGCGGTGCGGGCGAGGTAGTCGTCGACCGCCTGGAGCAGGATCGCGTGCATGCTGGTGCCCTCCTGCTCGGCGCGCAGCTTGAGTGCCTCGGTCTGGTCGTCGCGGAGACGCAGGTTCATGGCCATACCAAAACGGTACCACCGAGTGGGGTCAAAATGGTACCGAAAGGCTTCAGGCCCCGCGTCCCACCCCCGCCTCGGCCGCGTGCAGCCGCGTCGCGACCCACACCCCGACCGCCGCCACCCCCGCCACCGGCAGGAAGACGGCCGCGAAGGCGGCCGGGTGGGAGCCGGTGGCCGCGCCGGCGTCCATCGCGTGGCCCACCGCGCCGCCGCCGAGCGCCGCGAAGGCCGCGCCGCCCGCCGCGAGGAGCAGGACGTTGGAGAGGCCGTCGGAGATCTGGAGCGCGGCCGAGTTGGCGCCGACCTCCTCGGGGGCGGAGAGCTTCATCAGGAGCACGCTCGTGGAGGAGATCACCGCACCCATGCCGAGACAGCCGAAGGACCAGACGACCGCGACCACCCACGCCGGCACCCACGTGATCAGCACACTGGGCGCGGCGGCGATCGCGAGGGCGATGAGCACCATGCCGAGGACGACGAGCCGCTCCCGGTACGGCTCCGTCCACGGCCGGGCCTGGATCCAGGAGCCGAGCGCCCAGGTGAGGCCGCCGAGGGCGAGGGAGAAGCCGGCCAGGGTGGGGCTGAGGCCGCGCTGGGAGACCAGCATCAGGGGAATGAAGGACTCCGCGGCGATGAAGGATCCCGCGGCGATGCCACGGAGCAGGATGACGGAGGGCAGGCCGCGGGCGGCCCGGCAGGTGCCGCGCGGCAGCAGCCCGCGGACGGCGGGCACGAGCAGCGCGAGCCCGGCCGCGGCGGGGAGGAGGGCGAGGAGGCGCAGCTCCTGGCCCGCGTACTGGAGGAGGGCCGCGCCGGCCGAGATGCCGAGGGCCAGCACGATCCGGCGCCGGTCCCAGGCAACGGCGGGCGCCTCCGGGTCGGCGGGGCCGGAGGCGGTGCGGCGTATCGCGGGGAGGGCGAGGGCCAGCGGGAAGACGACGAGGACCGGGATGCCGACGAAGACCCAGCGCCAGCCGAGCTGCTCGGTGATCGTCCCGGCGGCGAGGGGGCCGACGATGGAGGGCACGACCCAGCTCGCGGCGAAGGCGGCCATGATCGCGGGCCTGAGGTGTTCGGCGTAGGCCCGGCCGACGACCACGTACAGGGCGACGATGACGAGGCCGCCGCCGAGGCCCTGCACGGCCCGGCCGAGGATGAACATCCACATGGTGCCGGCGGTCCCGGAGAGGAGCAGTCCGGCGGCGAAGGCGCTGATGCCGGTGGTGAGGGGCGCGAGCGGGCCGCTCCGGTCGGACCACTGGCCGGCCAGCACCATGCCGAAGAGGCTGGTGGTGAAGTACGCGGAGAAGGCGAAGGCGTAGAGCGGGATGCCGTGCAGTTCGCGGGCGGCGACGGGCATGGCGGTGCCGACGGCGGTCGCCTCGAAGGCGATGAGCAGGACGACGGAGACCATGCCGATGCTGAGCGCCCGGTGGTCCGGGTCGAGGACGGACCCCTTGGCGTCGCCGTGCGCGGCAGGGGGTCCGGGGTCGTGGGCGACGTCGGCGTCGCGGGGTTCGAGGGCGCTCATCCTCCCAGAGTAAGAGGCGAACCCCAGGATGGCTCCTGTCAGGAGTCCCGGTCCTCCTCCGCCTTCGGTCCTACGACCACGCCCCCGGGCGCGCCCGGCCGCGCCCGGCCGCACCCCTGAACGCGCCCGGCTGCGCCTCCCGGCACGCACGACCGCGAACGGAATGTTGCGGCGGTGTGGCAGTCGCGTGGCACGCCCCCCGGAACCCTTGAGCCCCTCCCGGCCCCCGCCCTACGGTCGTACCAGTGCACAACACGACCGTGTGCCCGAGTGGTTGAGGGGCTCGCCTGCAAAGCGAGTTACGTGGGTTCAATTCCCGCCACGGTCTCCAAGCGGGCTCCTTCGCGGGAGCCCGGAAGGTCTCACGGGATCTTCACAACGCACCGCACGGTGTGCCACAGTCCGCCCATGAACGATCAAGGCAGACGCAGACTGGGCGTCCTCATAGGCGTGGGCCTCGCCTGCGGCCTGCTGCCCGGCATCACCCTGGGCGGCACGGAGACCATCGACACGGTCCTCGGCGTCCTGGTGACGGCCCTCGTCATGACGATCCTCACCCAGCTGATCTTCATCGGCCCGTCGGGCCGCGTCCCGCTCCCCCTCCTCCTGGCCTTCGGCCTCGCCGGCTTCGTCCAGGACGCCCTGATCTGGTGGCTGCTCTCCTGGCTGGGCCCGAAGCTCGGCTACCTGCACGTCGAGGGCCTCGGGACGATCCTCCTCGCGGCCCTGATCACCCGCGCGACGCTGCTGCTCCTGTCCCAGCTGTCCCCGACCGCCGAGACGGCCGAGGACTGACGGGACCCGTACCGGGCGCTACTGCTCGCCGCGCCACTTCTTCTCGGTGAAGACGGGCTTCTCGGGCAGTCCGGCGTTGTTCTCGCAGCCCAGCTTCTTCACGACCGCGAGCGTGACGGAGTGGAGGACGGTGAGGTAGGCCTCGCGGGTGGCGGGGGTGTTGGCGGGGTAGGCGCCCTTGATCGACTTGTCGAACTTGAGCACGCTCTCGATGGGGGCCGGCTGCTTGTCCGACCCCTTCAGCCGCGGGCTGGTGCACTCGACGAAGAGGTAAGCCGACTTGTTGTCCGTGTTCGCCTCCCGGCCCATCCCGTAGAGGTACCGTCCCCCGGCCGTCCACTTGGTGCCGTCGTCGTACAGGTCGGCGTCTTCGTACAACATGAAGTTGACCCTGATCTTGTTCATCGGGGTGGCGGCGGCAGTGACCTGGCACATCGCACGATGACCTGGCGGCCTGCCCTCCGTCGCCTGGTCCTCGATCACCTCGTTCACAGTCCGCTCCAGCCCACCGCTCCCGGCCTCCGAGAACTTCTTCGTGCCGAGCACGGACTCAAGCGCTCCTGCCGCCGCAGGTGAAAGCGTGCCGTCGCACTGCTGGGCCGCGGTAACCCGAGGAGGCTCCTCCTCGTCGCTCCCACAAGCGGTGAGGAGCAGACCGAGGGCAAGCGCGGTCGATACGGATGCAGACGCTCTTCTCATCAGGATTCCTCGTAAGTCGGTGGCGGCCGGTTCAGCCTGTCTCAGGGGCATTGCCGGTCTGCTTGGCGTGGGCGTTGCCCTTCAGATAGCCGTTGCTCACGGACTCGATCATGTCCTGACGGAAATCGCTGCCCACCTGACTGCGGTGCTCGGACAGGAACCGCTCCATCGGGGACTCGGCGCTGTACCGGCCAGCCATGTACATGGCCGCGTTGTCCTCGTGGATCTGGTCCTCGGTCTTGTCCTTGTGGTCCTCGATCGACTTGTCCGACCAGTCGCCGATGACCTGCCCGGCCAACTGCTCCATCGCGCCGGAGCCGGAGTCGACCGCGAGAGGGATGAGAACGGCAGCCGCACCGACGGCGGCCGTCGCGGGCAGAAAGGCGACGCCGGCCGCAACACCCACCGTGGCGCCGAACTCCACCCAGCCGGCCTTGGCCTCCTGCGCCTTCTCGTACTCCTCGTGCTTCTTCATGCCCTCGGCCTCGACCTGAGCGCCGCGGGACTCGTCGAGCAGACCCTGAAGAGTGGCCCCCGTGAACGCTGCTCCCCGCGCACGGCCTTCGTCGATCTTGCCGTCCGGGCCGACCTGCGCTTCGAGAACGCTGGTGGTGTAGAGGCGCTCAGCGGTGGAGACCGTGGCGTAGGCGTCCGGGTGCTGGCCCAGAGTGCTCAGGAACTTCACCGTCGCGTCCTGCCCGAATTCGGGGTGGGACGACGGCTCCTTCGTCGGGTGGTAGACGCTGTCCGGACTGTTCTTGTCCAGGGCCCAGTTGAGGTCGTCGATGTAGCCGGCGCCCATGTTGCCGAGGCTGTCCGCCATCGTGGGCTGCCACTTCTTGAGCAGCTCGGCGTCACCACCGTACTTGTCGACGACGCTCTGCATGATCCCGGCCGAGGTCTCGTCCCGCTTCAGTTCCGGCGTCGGGTCGTCCCAGGCGTGGCCGAGCGTCGCCGACTCCAGGGCGTGACCGAGGGCGTCCGGCATGTACCCCATGGTCTTGGTGAGGTCGTCCGGGTTGTGGCCCTCGACGTCGGCGAAGAATTCGTACTTCTCGTTGGCGAAGAAGTCGAGGTAGTTCTTGATCTCGTTGCCGTCCTTGTCCTTGCCGAGGTTCAGCGTGCCGCCGACGCTGCCGTCCTCCTTGTACGAGGTCAGCGGGTCCTTGGAGAAGAACTCCTTCGACGCCTCCGGGCTGTGCCCCAGCGCCTCCAGCATGGAGATCATCGGGTCGAAGCCGGCGCCGTTGACGCCCGACGGGTTGTACTGGTTCTGCAGCCCGCCGCTGATCATCGGCTTGCTGTTGGCGAAGAGGTACGGGTCCTTGGCGTGGAGCTGGGTGACGTGCTCCGCGATCGGGACCAGGAACTTCTTGTCGTAGTCGCCGTAGCGCATGATGCCGCCGAGCAACTGGTAGCCGAAGGCGGGGTTGTTGTCGTACTTGACGAGGGGGATGCGCTCCGTGCCGAGCTTGCGCATGTCCGCGGACCACTTCTCGGTCCACGCGTCGCCGCCCTGCGTGGCGGTCGCCAGGTTGAGGCCCAGGTTCTTCTGGAGGTCCTGGACGTCGGCCAGGCGCTGCTTGTCGACCTTCGAGTAGTCGTACGTGTCCGTGGACAGCTGGCCGAAGAACTCCAGCGCGCCCTTCGGGCCCATGCCGTCGTAGAAGGTCCGGGAGAACTCCTTGGAGCCGCTGTTGTCCTTCAGCAGCTCGTTGAGGCGCATCAGCTCCTCGTGCGAGATGTCCCGGCCCTTCTTGGCGAGGTCGACGGCGCGCTGCGCCTCCTCGGCGTCGAGGCTGGTGTACTTCGGGGCGCTGAAGTTGTGCTGGTCGCCGGTGTTGTTGGCCCGGAGCGCGTTGGAGCAGGCCACGTCGGCCTCGGTGCAGACCTCCAGGATCGCCTTGATGCGCTCCTCCATCGCCTGGATGTCGGCGCGCTCCTTGCGGACCAGGTCCTGGAAGTCGGGGTCGTGGCGGGCGCCGGGGTCCTTGATCTCGGAGAGCGGCTCCTTGGCGGCGACGGTGCCGTCCGACTTGACGAAGAAGCCCTTCGCGGGGGCGTCCGTCTCGGCGATCCTCTTGAGGTCGTCCTGCGCCTTCTTGAAGGCCTGGTAGCCGTCCGCCACGACCTTGTGGATGCCGTCGGCCGCCTTGGCGGCGTCGCCGAACTCCTTCGCCGTCTTGTCCACGAAGGGCTTGGTGACCTCCGCGTTCACACCGCGCCAGTAGTCGTCCCTGGCCTTGGCCGCCATCGTCGACTGCGCGTCCTGGGCGAGGGTGTCGAGCTTGCCCTTCATCGCCGCCCAGTCGTCGGCGGCCGTCTTCATCTTGTCGAGCGACGCCTGCATCACGTTCTGGTAGGTCAACACAGCTTTTCCCCCGGCCTACTTGAAGTACTCGTCGATCTTGGAGGCCGCGAGGGCCGCCTTGATGTCTTCCTCTTCCTTCGCGTGCGATGCCGCGCTGTAGTCGAGGTGGTTGGAGATGTTCGCGCAGGCGTCGAGCAGCGTCTTCAGCTGGGAGTCCCAGGTCTCCTGCACGGCCGCCATGGCCGAGCCGGTGAGGAAGTCGTGGCCCTTCAGGTGTGTGGCCGCCTCCGTCGTGTTCGCGCGGGCGTGGTTGCCGTCCTTGACCAGCCGGCCGTGCAGGGCGTACGCGGCGCTGCCGATCGCGCCGAGCTTGTCCTGGTCGACGCTCAGGTCGGCACTGCCTCCGCCCCCGCCGGGCTCCGGGGCGACCTGATTGAGCCTCATGTCCACGTTGGCCGTCGCCGTGGACCGTACGGACGCCCACTCCTGCTCGAACGACATGCTCTCCCCCGCTGCTTCCACGACCGCGTAACGGTGATCATTCCGGCTTCGCCTCAGCAAGTTCCACAGCCGGGGAAGCACCGCGATCCTAGCCCCCGGGCACCCGTTCGAGCACTCACCGCCCGGGAAATACGGCAGATGCGAGATCATCACGACCTACGCGCGCGCCCTTCACCTTCGCAACCCGGACAGCCCGGACGTTCCAGACCCCGACCGGCCCTCGCCGGCCGCGCCGCCGCTCTCCCGGCCACGGCCCTCACCTCCCGCCTCGATAGGCTCGTCCCGCCCCCGTCGTCACGGGGCGCCGGAACGACGGGGGGACGTACACGTGGAGCAGTCGCGCACGCGGGAGGAATCCGCGCGCCGGATCGGCCCGTACCGGCTGATCACCCGCCTCGACCCGCCCGGCCCGGCCGTCCCGTCCGGCCGGCCCGGTTCCGCCGTCCCCTGCCGCCGGTTCGTCGCCCGTACGGACGACGGGGAGCGCACGGTCCTCCTGAGCGCCCCGCTGCCCGGCGCCGACCCGGTCCGCTTCGCCACGGAGGCCGATGCGGCCCGTCGCCTCCTCGGCCCCTGGATCGCGCCGGTGACGGACCTGGCCGCCCCGGGCGAACACCCCTGGTACACGACCCCCTACCTCCCCGCGCTCCCCCTCCCCGTGGCCCTCGCCGTCCACGGCGGGCCGCTGCCCGAGGCGACCGTACGGGCCGTGGGCACCGCCCTCGCCGAAGCGCTCGCCGCCGCGCACGCGCAGGGCCTCACCCACGCCGGGGTCTCCCCCGCCGCGGTCCTGCTCACCGCCGACGGCCCCCGGCTGACCTGCTACGGCGCCGTACGGGCCGCCTCGGCCGACGGCGAACCGCGCGCCGGCCTGCCGGGCCTCGACCCGGGCGCGCTCGCTCCCGAGCAGGCGAGCGGCGGCCGCCCGCGCCCGCCGGGTGACGTCTTCGCGCTCGGCGCGGTCCTCGCGTACGCCGCGACCGGCCACACCGTGCCCGAACGCGACGAACTCCCTCCCGCCCTGCGGCCGGTGCTCTCCACCTGCCTGGCCCGCGACCCGGCGGACCGCCCGACCGCCGCCGACCTGACGGCGGCCCTCGCCCCGACCACCCCGCACCGGACGGTCCTGAACTCGGCCGGCGCCCTGCTCACCCCCGGTTGGCTGCCCGGCCGGGTCGTGGCCGCGCTGGCCCGCCAGTCGTCCGAACTCCTGGCCGCCGAACTCCCCGCCGACACCTCTTCCCGGACCTGACCCCATGCTGTCGCCCCTGACCCACGACGACCCGGCCGCCGTCGCCACGTACCGACTCCTCGCCCGCCTCGGCTCCGGCGGCATGGGCACGGTCTACCTGGCGCGCACGCCCGGCGGCCGTACGGTCGCCCTCAAGACCGTGCACGCGCGCCTGGCCGCCGACCCCGCCTTCCGCAGCCGCTTCCGCCTGGAGACGGACGCGGCGCGGATCATCGGCGCGCGGCACGGCGCGGCCGTCGTCGACGCCGACCCGCTGGCCGAGACGCCGTGGCTGGCCACCGAGTACGTCCTCGGCCCGCCGCTCGACGACGCCGTCGCGCTCGGCGGCCCCCTCCCCGAACCGACCGTCCGCGCCCTCGGCGCCGCACTCGCCGGGGCCCTCGCCCAACTGCACTCCTCGGACGTGGTCCACCGCGACCTGAAGCCCTCGAACGTCCTCGTCACCGCGTACGGCCCGAAGATCATCGACTTCGGCATCGCCCGCGCGGCCGGCGACGACCACCTCACCCGCACGGGGGCGGCGGCCGGCACGCCCGCCTTCATGTCGCCGGAACAGGCGAGCGGCGAGGAACACACCGCGGCGGGCGACGTGTTCGCCCTGGCCGGCGTCCTCGTCTTCGCCGCCACCGGCCACGGCCCCTTCGGCACGGGCTCCCCCGCCGACCTCCTCTACCGCGTCCGCTACGCCGAACCCGACCTCACCGGCGTACCGGAAGCCCTGCTGCCGCTCCTGACCGCCTGCCTCGCCAAGGACCCGACGGCCCGCCCCACCACGAACACCCTGACGGCCCGCCTCCACGACGGCCACGGCGACTTCGCGGACCACCTGCCGCCCCTCCTCCTCGCCGACATCGCCCGCCGGGCGACGGACGTCTGGCTGCACACACCGCACCGCCTGCCGGCCCCGGCGGGCGCCGCCGTGTCCGAGACCGTTCCGAGCACACCGCTCTCGCGCCGCCGCCTGCTCTCGGCGGGCGGCGGCGCCCTGATCGGGCTCGCGGGGGCGGGTGCGGGGGTGTGGGCGTGGCTGGGGTCGCGGACCGGTCCCGGAGGCGGCCCGCCTGCCGCCGGTCCCACCGCGATCCCGGCGACGACGGCGTCGGACGGAGCGCCGGCTGCGCTGTGGCGGGGGGAGTCGCTGGACCGTGAGGAGAAGACCACCCAGCTCCTCGCCGGCGACGTGGTCGGCTTCGCCGAGACGGTCGCCTTCCGGGTCCTGGACCCGAAGGACGGCACCGAACTCTGGTCGGAGAAGGCCGTCATGGAACCGCAGCAGGTCACCACCGACGGCACGTACTTCTACCTCTCGGACGGCAACTACGAAGGCACGGGCGCCCTGAAGATCCGTACGCTCGACCCCCGCACCGGCGAGGAGGCCGCCCGGACGATCGAGCTGAAGGGCTTCGACGGCACCAGTTCGGGCACGCAGCTCCTCACCGCCGGCGGTGGGCTGCTCTTCGCCGCCTCGCGGCGGGGCGAGCACAGCACCGACCCGGACGTGAACGAGACGGGCTGGCACCTGATCGCCGTCGACCTGCGCACGGGCAAGGAGGCATGGAGGCAGCCGTACGCATGGGACGGCGTGCGCCCCTGGCTCTCCCAGGTGGCCGGTGGCCGGCTGATCCTGGGCAAGAACAGCGGTGACCTGGAGTCCTTCCTCGTCCAGGCGCGCGAGACGCAGACCGGACGTCGACTCTGGCAGCGTCGCCTGCCGTTGAAGGACTCCTCCCGCTACATCCCCGGCCAGCTCGCGATCGACGAGCGAAACGCGTACTTCGGCGGGGACCGCCTCCGGGCCCTTCGTCTCACCGACGGCGCGATCGCCTGGGAGTACGGCTCCGGCTCCGCCACCACCTCCTACGGCGTGCCGGCCGTGGCGAACGGCCTCGTGTACGCGCACGAGAAGAGGGACACCCCCGGACTCCTGGCCGTCATGGCCGACATCGGCCTCAGGCGCTGGACGGAGCGGCCCTCCGGCCGCTCGTTGACACCCGAATACTTCGCCGCTCCCGTGGTCGGCGAGAGATACGTGTACGCGCCCGTACGGGGCGGGCTGAGCGCGATCGACCCCGACACCGGCCGTTCGGCCTGGGTGTTTCCGACGGACGCCCGCCGGTTCGTCATCGACAAGGAACGGACTCGCATCATCGGCGCCGGCGAGACGTCCGTCGTGGCCATTCCTCTGGCCTGATCACTCCCCGCCCCGCACCGACGCCACCCGATCCTCCCGAAGCGGAAAGCAACCTCGTGACCACACAGCCCCTCGCCGCCGGCGACCCGCTCCGGCTCGGCCCGTACCGGCTCCTCGGCGTCCTCGGCGAGGGCGGCATGGGCAAGGTGTACGTCGGCCGGGACGGCGCCGGAACGCCCGCCGCCGTCAAGGTCCTGCGCCCCGAACTCGCCCACGACCGGCACCTCGCGCAGCGGTTCGTCCGCGAGGCCGACATGGCGCGGGCCGTCACGAGCAAGGGCGTGGCCCGGGTCCTCGGCGCGCAGACCGAGGGCGGGCGGCCGTGGATCGCCGCCGAGTTCCTCGCCGGCCCGACGCTCGACGAGGCCGTCCGCACGTACGGCCCGATGGACGTGCCGACGGTCCGCGCCCTCGCCGCCCGGCTCGCCCGCACCCTGCACGACATCCACGCGGCGGGTCTGGTCCACCGCGACCTCAAGCCCGCGAACATCGTGCTCACCTCCACCGGCCCCCGCGTCATCGACTTCGGCATCGCCCGTCCCGAGCACGGCCTCACGCTCACGACGACGGGCCAGGTCCCGGTCACCCCGGGGTACGGGGCTCCCGAGCAGGTCCTGGGGCAGCGGGTCGGCCCGGCCTCGGACGTGTTCTCGCTCGGCGCGGTCCTCGTGTACGCGGCGAGCGGCCGGCGCGCCTTCGACGGCGCGCACGTGGCGGCGGTCCAGTACGAGGTCGTGCACGGGGCGCCGGACCTGAGCCTGGTGCCGCCGGAGCTCCAGGAACTGCTCGGCCCGTGCCTGGCGAAGGACCCGGCGTTCCGCCCGGCTCCCCCGCGGATCGCGGAGGCCTTCGCCCCGCCGAAGGGCGCCGACCGCGCCTGGCGCAAGGGCCCGCTGGCCGAGGACATCAAGCGGCGCGAGGCGGCCACGAAGCGCCTGGCGGCGCCCGACGACACCGCCGTGCCCTCCTCCGCGCCGTCCCGTCGCCGCTTCCTCACCGGAGCCGCCGTGGGCTTCGCCGTCCTGGGCGCCGGCGGCGGGGCGGGCGCCTGGTGGCTGAACCGCGGCGGACCGAAGTCACCGACGGCCGATGTGCCACCGGCCGTGGCGACTCCCGAGGCGGCGTTCGTCTCGGCCATCGACATGAAGCCGGGCGAAGCCCCGAAGGCCCTGTGGGGGCCGCTCGACGTGACGGTGGCCGAGGGAAAACTGCCGTTGCCCGTAAGGGACGTAGTGGTCGTGCAGGCGAAGACGGGTGGACTGCTCGCCCTGTCCGTCACGGACGGCAAGGAACGGTGGCGGGCCAAGGACATCGACGCGGACGCCGGTTTCGTCTCCGTCGCCGATCGGCTCGTCGTCGGCGTCGACGAGAACGGCGTCCTGAACGCGTTCGTCGCCTCCACCGGCAGACCCGTCTGGCAGACCCAGTCCGACGTCGACGACGTCCTCGCCGCGGACGACACCCACGTCTACCTGGTGACGAAGGACAACGAGCTGCGCGCTGTCGACGCCTGGACGCTCACCACCACCTGGACCCGTCCGATGACGTCTCCGCGCTCCCAGAACGGCGCCGCGAAGGCAGCCGTGGGCAGGAAGCGGCTGGTGATCCACGGCAGGGACGGCCACTGCGCCGCCCTGTACACGGAGACGGGTGAGACGGACTGGGAGATCAAGGGCCAGGGCACCGACGGCCAGGCCCCGGCACTCGGCGACAACAACGTCGCCTACTTCGGCGGCCGCAAACTGACGGCCCGCCGCCTCGACCGCGGCGACTTCCTGTGGGAGGAGGAGACCGGTCTGAGGGGAGACTGGGGCACCCCCACCGCCAGCGGAGACCTCGTCTTCGCGATCAACGGCTACAACGCACACCAGTACGGCACCATGCGGGACGTCCGCCATCCCGTCTCCGGCTGGTACGAGGTCCTGGACGGCGTGGGCCCCGGCACCGTCAACCCGCCGGCCGTGGAGGGCGCGACGGTCTGGCTCCACCCTCCCGACAACACTTACGTCCAGGTCGTCCACAAGGCGACCCACGAGCGACTCTTCACCATCGAGATGAAGCGCCAGGGCACCTACCAGCTGGCGAGCGACGCCAACCGTGTCTTCATCGCCCGGGGCGGCCGGATCGGGGCGTTTCCGGTGCTCGGGATGTAGGTCGCCTCACGGCCGCGCCTTCGCCGGCACCCCCGTCACCAGCCCCGTCCCCGCGCACCCCAGCTCGGCGGCGACGTGCCGGGCCGCCGCGTTGGCCAGGGTGATCTGCTCGTCCCTGATGCCCGCGTGGTCGGCCTCGTTCTCGTCCGCGCGCTCCAGCTCGGCGTCGAGGACGATCTCGTGGGCCGGGGCCGGCATCCGGCAGGTGAAGTAGACCGAGGCGAAGAGGTCGGAGGAGGTCGCCAGCCGCCCGGTGGAGTAGGCCGTCACGGACGCCTTCGAGGCCTCGCCCGTGGGAACGGCGAGCGCCTCCCGGAGGGTGATGCTCAAGACGTTCCTCTCGTCCCCGGCCGCCTCCAGCGTGCAGAACGGAATGCCGTCCATGCGCTGCTTCCCGCTCTGCGGCGTCCGCGCCGCCTTCCGCAGCTCGCTGAGGACCCTGTCCGGCTCCGACCGGTCGGCCGTCAGCCGGACGCCCTTGCCGGCGATGGCCTCCAGCGCCGACGCCACGCCGGGTTCCTCGGCGAAGCCCCCGCAGACCTCCGCGGTCGACTGCCCCGGGGGAGCGTCGTCGGTTCCCGGCGTGCAGCCGGCCGCCGCCAGCGTGAGGGCGGCGACCGGCAGCAGGATCCTGCGGGTGGTGAGGCGCATGGAAGAACCTTCTCAGGAGGACTTCGCGGCGCGCGTCGGCACGCCGGTCACCAGCCCGTCCCCCTCGCAGCCCAGCTTCGCCGAGACGTCCCGGGCCGCCGCGTTGGCGAGGGTGACCAGGCGGGTGCGCTGCTCCAGGTCCGTCTCCTCGACGTCCGCCGGGCCCCGGACGGCCGTCTCGACGACGATCGGGTGGGCGGGCGCCTTGAGGCGGCAGGTGAAGTAGAGCTTGCCGAGGGTGGACGAGGAGAAGGCCTCGACTCCGGTGGCGTACGAGGTCACGGACTTGGCGAGCTCCGGGCCCAGGTAAGGGCCCTTCCCCACCGCGCTCACCTCGATCCTGACGTCCTGCGTCGCCTCGTCCGCTGCCTGGAGGCCGCAGTACCTCACCGGCTGCGGCCGGTACGAGTCGGCCCACGGCGCGGCGGCGTCCTCGCGCAGCCTGTCGAGGGCCTTCTCCGGCTTCGACAGGTCGTCCTCGAAGCGCTCGCCGCCGAGGACGGCCTCGAGCGCCGCCGCGGCGGGCGCGTCCTTGGCGAAGCCGCCGCAGGCCTCGGCGGCCGTGAGGCCTTCGGGTTCCTTCGTGGCCTCTCCTCCGGAGCAGCCCGTGAGGACGGCGGCCAAAGCGCCGGCCACAGCGATCCCTGAAAGCGCAGACCGCATGTCAGTCCTTCTTCTCGTACGGGTCGGGCAGCGAGTTGTCGCGGGAGTGCATGCGCGAGTCCCGGACGTACTTGACCAGTTCCTCGTCGAGGTAGTTGCGGTCCTTCTCGCTCCAGCCGGGGGCGTTGGCGTAGGCGATGCCGGGGCGGAGCGAGTTCTCCTTGCCCATGGCGAGCGCCTCGTCCTTCAGGTCGTCGGACTTCTTCTTGAGCAGCTCGTCCTTCTCGTACTTCTCCGCCATGTCGTCGGCTTCCATGCCGATGAAGGTGGTCACCGCACCGCCCACCGTCTCGGCCGCCAGAGGTACGAGGACGCCACCGGCGCCGCCGGTCAGGGCGACGACACCGCCCGCCGCGACCGCTCCGACGCCGAACTTGACCCATTCGGTCGTCTTGCCGACGGCCTTCTTGTGCTCCTCGGAGTCCTTCTCGTAGTCCTTGTCGATCTGCGCCATGCGGGACTCGTCCATGATTCCCTGCGCCTCCGACCCGATCCGCAGGGTCGTCCGCGCGTCGGTGAGGTCCCGGTCGTCGAAGGTGGAGCCGGGCTTCGGGCCGACCTCGTCCAGGACGCTCGTCGTGTACAGCATCTCGGCTGCCGAGAGCGTGGAGTGGCCGGTCTCGCTCTGCGACACGATGCCCATGAAGTTGACGGCGTCGCCGCGGTTCCAGAGCAGGCCGGTGTCGAACTCCTCGCCGAACCGGGACTTGCCCTTGTCGTCGTTGTAGCCGAAGGGGGAGTTCGTCTTCTCCTGCATCGTCGTGTCGCTGTCCGTCTCCAGGGAGCGGTTCAGCTCGTCGATGTAGGCGGCGCCCATCTTGCCGAGGCTGTCGTCGATGCCCGGCTGCTCGTGCATGTACTTGGGGTCGCTGCCGTACCGCTCGACGACCTTCTGCATGACCTCCGCGTTCTCCTTGGTCCGCACGTCCTTGAGGCCCTCGGCCTCGGCGTCGTACGGGTGGCCGGTGGTCGCGGACTCCAGGGCGTGGCCGAGGGCGTTGTAGCCGGGCTCCTTGGTCCGGTCGCCCTTGTCGTTGATCTCCTCGGGCCACTCGCGGTCCTTGGTGAAGTAGTCGAACGGGTCGAGCTTCTTGTCGTCCTTGGTGTTCTCGGGCGTGAGGTCGATGTCGCCGTTGAAGAAGTCCGTCGACGCCTTGGGGTTGTGCCCGAGGCCTTCCATGAAGCCGACCATGGGGTCGTTGCCCAGGTCGCCGCCCATCCAGTTCAGGTGGCTCGGGCCGCCGGTCAGCTGGTGCCAGGCCCGGTCGGCGGGCAGGCGACCGTCGCCGGTCATCTTGCGCTCGGTGACGACGAGGCCGGTGCCGTAGTCCTTCAGGAACTTGTCGTCGTAGTCGCCGACCCGCATCAGGTTGCTCATGACCTGGAAGCCGTACGGGCTGGTGCCGCGCGTCTGGATCGGCTCGCTGCCGGCCTTGATGACGTCGGCCTTCCACTGCTCCATCTCGGGGCTCGTGGAATGGGTCGCGGTGGCGAGCGTCAGACTCCAGTTCGTCTGCAGTTCCTTCAGCTTGTCGCGGTGGTCGACGCCGAGGCGGGAGCCGTCGCTCGGGTCGCCCATGTCGGCCCAGTACTCCATGCTGCCCTTCGGCCCGACCTCCAGGGCGAACTTCTCGGCGAAGTACGGGTCCTTCTGGTTGGCCTTGAAGAGGGCGTTGAGCTTGTCGATCTCCGCCGGGGTGGCCTCGTCGCCTTTCTTGTACAGCTCGTAGGCGGCGTGCGCGTCCTCGGCGTCCTGCGCCTTCGAAGCGGCCTTGAGGGAGTCGTAGCTCGTGCCGGAGAAGTTCATCTTGTCGCCGCCGACGAGTCCGCGCAGGGCACGGGAGGCGACGTCGTCGGCGTTGTTCGCGCGGTCGATCGCGGCCTTGATCGCCGACCCCATCGCCTCGAAGTCGGCCTGCTCGGGCTTGGGCCCGTCGTAGTCCTTGGCACGGCGATCAGGGTGGATCAGGTAGCTGACGACACCGTCCTGGTCGATGCGGATGCCCTTGCCCGGGGCCTCCGCGACGAGCTTCTCCAGCTCGGTCTTGGCGGCCTGGAACTCGCTCTCCGCGTCGCGCAGGATGTTGCGGATGCTGCTCGCCTCGGTGAGGGCGTCGCCGAACTCCTTGGCGGTCTTGCGGACGAACGCCTGGGTCACGCCGGCGTTCTCGCCCTTCCAGTCCGCCTTGTCGGCCTTGCCCTGGAGGCCGGTCTCGGCCTTCTCCTTGGTCTTCTCCAGCTTGGACACCGTCTCCGACCAGACGGTGACGGCCTCTTTGAGACCGCTGAGGTGGGCGTGGAGGACCTGGTCGAACTTCAGCATCTGATTCCCTCGTCAGCCGGCCACGACGGCCGGCTCCGGATCACTTGAAGTGCTTGTCGAGCTCTGACATCGAGAAGTTCGCGATCAGCGTCTCCTCGTGGTTGGCGTGGCTGACGACGGTGTCCTCGAGGTGGTTGTGGATGTGCGCGCAGGCGCTGAGGAGCGCCTCGGCCTGGCCGCGCCAGGTGTCCCACATGGTCCACATCGCGGATCCGGTCAGGAAGCCGTCGCCGTCGAGGCTCTTGGCGGCGGTGTCGGTCTGGGCGCCGGCGTGGAAGGCGTCCCGCTCGAACCAGTGGAAGAGCTCTTGGGCCTCGTTGCCGATGGCCTTGAGGTCGGCGGAGGTCACCTTGTAGTCGCTGGCACCCCCACCGCCGCCGCCCTCGGCGGGCACGCTGTTGAGCCTCATCGCCGCGGTCTCGCCGCGGACTTGGCTCCACTCCTCGTCGAACGACATCTACTTCCCCATGAGTGAGTTACGGACGATCGACGGCAGGGGGTCGGACTCAGCCCCGCCGCGAACGGAGAACGGGCACGGCGATCGCGGCCCCGACGAGCACGGCGGCCCCGATCCCGAGGCCGATCCAGAGGCCGGTGTTGCCGCCGTCTTCGGTGGCGGCGGCCTGGGGAGCGGGGGCGGGGGCGGCGGAGGACGTGGAGGGCGCCGGGTCCGCCGAGGCGGACGCGGACGGCGTCGCGGTCTCGGCGAGGTCGTCGATGGGCCGGACGTCGGCCGGGCCGGGGTCACCGGGCGTCTTCAGCGCGCGGAGAGGCCGGATGGCGCCGTAGCCGATGTAGTCGCTGCGCTTCTCGCCCCCGGAGGGCTTGGCGACGGTGTTGAGCATGACCTTCAGGACCTGGTGGTTGGTCCAGTCGGGGTGCTTCGACCAGATGAGTGCCGCGGTGGCGGAGGCGAGAGCGGTGGAGTTACTGGTACCGGAGGAAGTGCAGATGCGACCACCGGCACACGCGGCGAGAGTGTCCTTGCCGGGGGCGACGAGGTCGACCTGCGGTCCGTGCTGGGACATCGGGATGCGTGTCGCCTTCTCGTCGACCGCACCGACACCGACGACACCAGGAGTCGCCCCCGGGTATTCGAGCAGGTTCCTCTTGTCACCCGTGTTGCCGACGGAGGCGAAGACCAGGGCCCCCTTGTCCAAGGCGTACTTCACAGCTTCCGTGAGCTGCGGTGATCCCTCCGGGGAGCCCTGCGAGATGTTGAGGACCTTGGCACCGGAGTCGACGGCGAAGCGGATGGCTTCGGGCATGACGGTGTTGAACTCACGGTTGGCCGCCGCCTGGCTCTTCTTGCCGCCTTCCGCTCCCGGCACCCGCACAGGGAGGATCTTGGCGCCGGGTGCGAGCCCGAACGCACCGTCACCTCCGTTCGCCTGGCCCGTGCCCGCGATGAGACCGGCCATGTCCGTGCCGTGTCCGGTGTAGTCGGTGAACTCATCACCGGCTTCGTCCGGTGCGAAATCCTTACCCTTGAGCACTTGGCCCGTAAGGTCCGGCTGCTGCTTCTCCACGCCACTGTCGATGACCGCGACGGTGATGCCCTTACCTGTGCTGAGCTGCCAAATCTCTTCTGCACCGAAGGCATCCAAGTGCCACTGCCGGTCCCGGATGCTTTCCGCTTGTGCAGGGGCGGAAGCGATGCCCACCAGCAGCATCCCCAAGGCGGCCGAGGCGGTGACTCGGGCACGGCTCCGACGAATACTGCTGGTACGCATCTGCTTCCTCGCGCTGATCAGTCGATGACGGGCGGTGCCACGCGGCGGTTGCCCTGCTGCCAGGTCTCCTCGTCCTCGACCAGGTAGTCGGGACGCTCTCCGTTCTGCTCCTCGCGCTCGCCCGGTTTCGCCGCGTTTCCGCGTACGAGGCCCGAGCCGCCGGCCGTGAAAGGCTTCCCGGCCCCACCGACGGCACCGGCGCGCTGCGCCTTGCCGCCGACGACCCCGCCGGTCTCGCCGGCGAGGCGTCGGCCACCGGTGATGCCGTTCTGGCCGGACGCGCCGCCCATGGGGCCGCCCATGCCGTGCGCGCCGCCCATGGCTCGGCCCATGCCCGTCCGGTTCTGCCCGGTGGGCTCGTTGCCGATGACGGTGCTGCGCGGGATGCCGGTTTGCGGCCGGCCCGTGGTGCTGGGAACCGCACGGCCACCACTGATGCCCTCCCGGGGCACGCTGGGGCCGGTACGGAGACCGCCGGTCACCGGGCCGCGGGGATTGCCGGTACCACCGGTGATGGGCGAGGTGGGGCCGAAGGGGCCGGGACCGCCCTTGACGGTCAGCGGAGGCACGCCGGTCGTCACGAACGGAGGCGTACCCAGGTCCGGCTTGGTGATCGGCGGCGGACCGCCCGGGGTCGGCGTCTGCGGTCCGGGCGTGGTCGGCTTCGGCAGGGTCTCCACACTGTCGATGCCGAGGTCCACCGGAGCATCGGGCCGGACCTCAGGCTTGATCACATGTACCGGACCGGTCGGGTCACCCGTCGGCGGGACAGTGGTGGTGTCCGGCGAAGTCCGCGTGTCCGGCTGGCTACGCGTGGTGTGCGTTCCCCTATTCGTCTCCGTGCTCGCGGAGGAACGCTCGCCCTGTGACGTGTAAGTGCTGGAGCTGGACCCGGCACCGCGATCGCCCATGTCCGCCGGCACGAAGTCACCCGGCGGCGGCGGGAACGTCGGCGGCTCGAAGTTCTTCATCTGGAAGCTCGACCACTGGTACGAGGACGAGAGCTTCTCCATCTCGTCCGCCGCCGCCTGCCTGTTCGCCTCTTCCTTGGCCTCGATGGCCTTGAGCTCCTCGCTCGCGGCCATGGCCTTCTGGGCGTTGCGGGCGACCGTCGCCGAGTCGGGGTCGTTGTGGTACTTCTGCGCGGCTTCCAGGTTCGCCTTGGCCGACTCGTGGGACGTGTACTTGGGAATGGCGCTCTGCGCGCTGGCGATGGACTGCGCCGCGCGGCCCATCCACTCGGAGGCGTGGGCACTGTAGTCGCCCAGTGAGTGGGTCGAGCTCACCACTCCCTCGGCCCACTCGGTGAACGCCTTCTCCGCCTCGCCCTTCCAGTCCACCCGGCCGGTGCGGTTCTTGAGCTGCTCAGCGATGCGATGCAGCTCCTCGGCGGCCGCCTTGAGGCGGTCGCCGGCGATCCTGACACTGGGTTCGCTGGCTTCGTTCAGCCAATCCAGCATCTGCTGGTGACTCATGGAGCGAAAATTGGTTCCGCCGCCTCCGCCGCCCTCTGCAGGCCTCATCCTTCGCCTCTTCCCCGTGTCCCCGACATTCCGTCCGCACCCGCTTACTTGAAGGAGCCGCCGCCCTCGGTGTCCTGGCTGCCTTCGCTCGCCGGTACGTCGCGGCCCGCTTCCTTGTCCGCCTTCTGCTTGGCGTCCCAGGTCCGGTCGTGGATATTGATCATCTTGCGCTTCACGTCGTCGTCCATCTGCTCGAAGCCGTCCTTGGACGCGACGACCGCGATACCAAGGCCCTCCAGGCAGTCCTGCAGCAGGCCCGAGAGGTCCGTGAGCTGCTTGAGGACGGCGTTGTACGAGTCATAGACGCTGGACGCCTCGCCCCAGGCCGCGCCCCCGCCACCGAACTGATTGCGCGTCACCGGATCCGACTTCATCTTGCCCTTGTCGGCCTCCGAGGAGGTCAGCATCTCGATCAGGCCGTCGATGCTCGTCTTGAACTCCGACATGGACTCGGAGTTGTAGCGCACGGCATCCGCGCTCATGCCGCGCATCCCGTAGCTGGCCCCGTCCAACTCAGCTCGCACGTCCGCGTTCCTCCCCCGGTGAACCACCATGCCGTGTACCGCACAAGTCTAGAAGTCCACTGTAGTCAGGAACGACGACAGTCCGCACCTCTCGGTTGCACAAGCAACGGACATCACATGGTTACGAATTGGGCACGGCGACCGCCGCCTGGGGGCGGATCGGGAGGCGGTTGACCGGGCGGCCCGTCGCCGCTCGCACGGCTGAGGCCACTGCGGCGGGTGAGGTGACGACCGGGATGGCGCTCGCCGCCTTCGCTCCGAAGGGGGCCACGACGTCGCGTTCCTCCACGAGTTTCACGATGCGAATGTCCGGGGCATCCAGGGATGTCGGGAGTGCGTAGCCCGTGAAGTCGGGGTGGCGGACCAGACCGCGGGCCGTGCGGAGGTTCTCCATGAGGGCCGCGCCGATGCCCTGGGTGACGCCCGCCTCGATGCGGGCGGACAGCTGGGCGGGGTTGAGGACGCGGCCGACGTCCTGGGCGACGGCCATCTCCACCACGCGCACCGCGCCGAGTTCGATGTCCACGTCCACGACCGCGCGGATCGCGCAGAACGCGAGGCCGACGAAGGCGTCGCCCTGGCCGGACTCGTCGAGGGGCTCGGTGGGGTGCGGGCGGCACTGGGCGGTGGCCCAGAGCTCCTTGCCGTCCATCGCCTCCGTGACCGTCGTCGAGAGCACCCCGTCGTACGAGGTGATCTTGCCGTCGGTGATCTGGAGCAGCTCGGTCGACATGCCGAACTTGTGGGCCAGCGGCTGGAGCAGCTGTGTGCGGACCATCTTCGCCGCGCGTTCGACCGCTCCGCCCGAGACCCAGGTGTGCCGGCCGTGGGCGGCCGGACCCGCCGGGGGCTGGTCGGTGTCGACGGGGGCGACGTGGACCTCGTCGATGCCGAGGGTCTCCTGCACGATCTGGCGGGCGAGCGTCGAGAAGCCCGAACCGGTGTCCACCGCCGAGCAGATGACCGTCGCCGTCCCGTCCATGACGCGGACGGTCGCCGTCGAGACCTCGTCGGTGCCCTCGGCGCCGAGCATGTGCACCATGCCGAGCGCGTAGCCCACGCCCCGCCGCACCGCGCCGGGTTCGCCCGCGCCCTCGGGGCCGCCGGGCAGCAGCCAGTCGCCCTCGGGGGTGTCCTTGGGGAGCGGGGGCAGCGGGAAGTCCCGTACCGCCGCGAGGAGTTCCGCTACCGGTGCCGGGCAGGTCACCGTCTGGCCGGTGGGCAGGATGTCACCGGTCGCCATGACGTTCCGCATGCGCAGCTCGGCCGGGTCCACGCCCAACTTCGCGGCCAGCTTGTCCATCTGGGCCTCGTACGCCGCGCACACCTGCATCGCGCCCTCGCCCCGCACGTGGCCGGACGGGGGGTTGTTGGTGCGGACGGCCCAGCCCTCCACGAAGGCGTGCGGGACGACGTACGGACCGCAGGCGAAGGCCACGGCCGCCGCGAGCGATTCCGACGACGAGTCCGCGTACGCGCCCGCGTCGAGCAGGATCTGCGCCTCCACCTTCACCAGCCGCCCCTCCGCGTCCGCGTGGTGGCGGTAGCGCAGCAGGGTGGGGTGGCGGTGGGCGTGGCCGAGGAAGGACTCCTCGCGCGTGGCGGTGAGCTTGACCGGGCAGCCGGTGCGCAGTGCGAGGAGGCCCAGCGGGATCTGGAAGCCCGGGTCCTCGCGGTCGCCGGTGGCGCCGGGGACTCCGGTGACGACCAGCTTGACCTGCTCGGGCGGCAGGCCGAAGCAGGCGGCCGCCAGGTCGCGGTCGGTGTGCGGGTCGGTGGAGGCGGTGTAGATCTCCACCCCGCCGTCGGGGCGCGGCACGGCGAGGCCCGCCTCGGCGCCGATCGGCGCCGGGTCCTGGCGGCCGATCCGGTACAGGCCCTCGACGACGACCTCTCCCGTCGCCTCCGGGTCGCCGAAGCGCAGCGGGATGTGCCGGATCAGGTTCCCGTCGGGGTGCAGCGCCTCGGCCGCGAACGCCTTCTCGGGGTCGGTGACGGGTTCGAGGAGCTCGTACTCGACGGCGATCGCGGCGGCCGCGAGGCGCGCCGTGTCCGGGTGGTCGGCGGCGACGGCCGCGAGGGCCTCGCCGTGGTGCCGGACCAGGTCGGAGGCGAAGACGGGCCGGTCGGCGACCCTGCGGCCGTACGTCGCCGCGCCCGGCACGTCGGCGGCCGTCACCACGGCCCGTACGCCCGGCATGGCGGACGCCGCCGTGGTGTCGATCGACACGATCCGCGCGTGCGGGTGCGGCGAGCGCAGGATCGCGGCCCAGAGCAGCCCCTCGGCCCACAGGTCGGAGGCGTACGGGAAGGTGCCCTCGGTCTTCGCCCGTGCCTCGGCCTGCGGGAGCGAGGCGCCGATTCCGCGCCTGGCCTGCTCCTGTTCGGGGGTGTCCAGAGCCGCGGTCGTCGCGTCGCTGCTCACGCCATGCCTCCGTCGTGCGGGTGGGGAATCTGGTGCGGGACACGGACCTCGTCGGCCGCCTCGGGCCCGGCGGCCGCGGCGGCGGCCTCGCGCTCGGCGACGACGTCCCGGACGGCGTCGAGCACGCCGCGGTAGCCGGAGCAGCGGCAGAGGTTGCCGGCGAGGGCCTGGCGGGTCTCCAGCTCCGTGGGGGCGTGGTTGCCCTCCAGGAGGTCGTGCACGGTCATGCACATGCCTGGGATGCAGAAGCCGCACTGGACGGTGCCGCACTTGGACATCGCCCGCTGCACGTCCGAGGGTTCGCCGTCGACCGCGAGGCCCTCGACCGTCCGGACCTCGCTCCCGGCGGCGGTCGCCGCGGGCACCAGGCAGGAGGCGACGAGCCGGCCGTCGACCTGCACGTTGCACGCGCCGCACTCGCCCTGCGAGCAGCCGTCCTTGGCCCCGGCGAGGCCCAGGCGCTCACGCAGGACGTAGAGCAGCGACTCGCCGATCCAGGAGCCGGTGACGGGCCGGTCGGTCCCGTTGACCCGCAGCATGTACGAGGTGTGGGGGTGCTCGTCGCTGTCCGTGCTGTCCGTGACATCCGCGATGGCCGCGAAGCCCGTGGGGTCTGCGTGACCCGTGGTGTCCGCGTGACCCGTGGTGTCCGCGTGACCCGTGGTGTCCGCGATGCCCGTGGTGGTGTCCGCGCCGTGCGTGGCCACCGCGTCGACGGCAGCGGCCGGCACGGGGGCCTCGGGGACCACGGCGGCCTCGGGGGCCTCCTCGTCCGGAGCGGGCGCCGGCACGGCCTCCGGAGCCGCTTCCGGTACGGCGTCCGGCGCGGCCTCCGGGGCCGTCTCCGGCGCCTGCGCGGCCGGCTCCTCCGGGAGCGCCCAGGGCGCGGGCGCGCCGCCCGGCAGCGTCGCCGGTGCCTCGGCGTACGAGGCGGCGGGCGCCGCCGATGCCACCTGCTCGGGCTCTCCCGGTGCCGCCTGCTCTCCCGGTGCCGCCTGCTGCGCCGCGTCCGGGGTGACGGGGATCTGCCACTGGCCCGTGGAGCCCGGGTCTGCGGCGGGCGCCAGGGCCTCGTCGAAACGCCACTCGGCCGTCGCCTGCGGGTCCTCGACGTGCTCGACGGCGTTCTCGACGTACGCCGGCGGCTGGAAGCGCTCCGCCTCGTGGAACGCCCCCTCCTGGAACGAGCCGTCCTGGAGCGCCTCGCCCTGGAACGAGCCGTCCTGGAGCGCCCCGCCCTGGAACGAGCCGCCCTGCTCCCCGTACTCGCCCCCCTCGTACCCCTCGAAGTACTGCGTCTGCTGCGCCTCCGTCGGGACGTGCACCGTCCAGGTGCCCGTCGCCGACGGGTCCGTCGCCGCGGGCGGGGCGAGCGGCTGGAGCGGGGTGATCATCGGCGGCACGTAGCCGTGGCCCGGCGCCTCCAGGGGGACGCCGTCCAGCATGAAGTCGGGCGGCAGCTGGACGAAGGCGGTCGCGTCGCCGTCGTACCCCTCGCTCTGCGGAAGCGGCTCCCAGCCGCCCGTCCGGTCCTTGTGCTCGTCGCTCATGCCAGTGCCCTCCCCAGTGCCCGTCGGGCGAGTGCGGCGACCGTGCGCCGCAGGTGCAGTACGGCCGGCGGCAACTGTTCGTCGCCCGGCGGGTCCGGGATGCAGGCGGCGGCGACGTACTCGCCGAACGCCGCGAGCGCCTCCGGGGCGAGCCCCCGGTCGTTGTCCCAGTCCACCAGCGAGGCGATCCAGCGCTCGGCCTCCAGGGGGCGCAGCGGCATGGGCGCGACGGCGCCGACGGCGCAGCGCACGCCGCGCCGGGCCGGGTCGAGGACGACGGCGACGGAGGCGGTGGCGCGGGCCGGTCCGGTGCGGCCGGTGGCCTTGAGGAAGACCTGGGGGGCGTGGAGCAGCGGGACGCGGACGAAGCCGACGAGCTCGCCGGGGGCGAGCAGGTCGCGACCCGCGAGGAGGTGGGAGACGGGGATCTCGCGGCTGCCGAGCGGTCCGAGGACGACGAGGTCGGCCTCCAGGGCGGCGAGGACGGGCAGCGAGTCGCCGGTGGGCGCGGCGGTGACGATGTTGCCGCCGAGGGTGCCCGCGTTGCGGATCTGGGGCGGTCCGGCCGCGCGGGAGGCGGCGGCGAGGGCCGGGATGAGGGCGGCGAAGTCGGGGCGGCCCATGCGGGCGTGGGTGAGGCCCGCGCCGAGGAGGGCGTGCCCGTCCTGGTACTGCCAGCCGCGGATCTCGTTGATGCGGCTCAGGCCGACGAGTCCGGCGGGGCGGAGCTGGCCCTTGTTGACGGCTGCCATGAGGTCGGTGCCACCGGCGACGGGCACGGCGGCCGGCATGGCCGTGAGGGCTGCCACGGCCTCGTCGAGCGAGGCGGGCAGCGTCACGGACTGCGTTGTTTGTGGTGCGTGCGTGGTCAACCCGCTGCCCCTTCCCGGTGTCCCGGTGGTCCCCGACTGTGCCCGGCCGTCGCGCCTGTGTGTGGGCGTACCGTACGTGCTCACAGGCCGGACGTGGCAACTCTGGCACATCTTCCGAGGAGTCCGGAGCGAGGGTCCGCGAAGGACTGTTCCGTCCGGGACGCCCCGGGTGTGACGGTGAGTCGCGTTTCGCCGCTCTTGAGTGACGGGGGACGCCCGGTCCCTCACACGTTCGGGGGTGTGCCCTCCAGGGGGCGGCCGACGACTCCGGGCCGTCGCTGCCAGGGGCGGGGCCCGGTGGGCGGGCGATGGTCGACGCCGAGGGCTTCCAGGCGCCGGTAGTGGGTGCGCATGCGGCGCTCGAAGCCGGCGTGGTCGCGCGCCTCCGGCGCGGGCAGCGCGGACCAGGCGACCTCGGCGAAGGCGGCGAGGCGCGGGAAGACCTGGTAGTCGACGCGGGAGCGGTTCTCCATGACCTCGGTCCAGACGTTGGCCTGGGTTCCCAGGATGTGGGCGGCGGCCTCCGGGGAGAGGCCGGGCGGGACGGGCTCGAAGCGGTAGACGTCCGCGAGGGTGCGGACGTATCCGATGGGCATCGGTTCGTCCTCGCCCGGTGCCTGGCGGTGGTCGAGGTAGACGTGCTGTTCGGGGCACATGACGACGTCGTGGCCGGCCTCGGCGGCGGCGATCCCGCCCGCGTACCCCCGCCAGGACGACACGGCCGCGCCTTCGGCGAGGCCGCCCTCCAGGATTTCGTCCCAGCCGATGAGACGGCGGCCGCGGGCGGTGAGCCAGCGGTCGAAGTGGCGGATGATCCAGGACTGGAGCTCGTCCTCGTCGGCGAGCCCGAGCTCCTCGATGCGGGCCCGGGCGGCCGGGGAGGCCTTCCACTGGTCCTTGGGGCACTCGTCGCCGCCGACGTGGACGAAGGTGGACGGGAAGAGGTCGAGGACCTCCTCGAAGACGCCCTCGTAGAAGCGCAGGACGGTCTCGGTCGGGGCGAGGACGTGGGGGCTGACGCCCCAGGTGTCCCAGACGGCGAGGGCCGCGGTGTCGACGACGTCGGTGTTGCCGAGTTCGGGGTAGGCGGCGATGGCGGCCTGCGCGTGGCCGGGGAGGTCGATCTCGGGGACGACGGTGATGTGCCGCTCGGCGGCGTACGCGACGATCTCGCGGATGTCGTCCTGGGTGTAGAAGCCGCCGTGCGGGGTCTCCGTCCAGAGCGGCGAGGCCCGGTGGCCCCACTTGGTGCGGCTGCGCCAGGCGCCGACCTCGGTGAGCCTCGGATGGCGCTCGATCTCGATGCGCCAGCCCTGGTCGTCGGTGAGGTGGAGGTGGAGGACGTTGAGCTTGTGGGCGGCGAGCAGGTCGAGGTAGCGCAGGACGTCGTCCTTGGGCAGGAAGTGCCGGGCGACGTCGAGCAGCAGGCCGCGCCAGCCGAAGCGGGGGGCGTCCTCGACCGTCACGTGCGGCAGGTCCCAGCTCCGGTCCCTCCGCACGGGCGCCTTGCGGTGCGCGTCGGGGCCGAGGAGCTGACGGAGGGTCTGGGCGCCCCAGAACACCCCGGCGGGGCCGCCGCCCTCGATGACGACGGTGGCGTCCGGGTCCTCGGTGGTCAGGCGGTACGCCTCCGGGCCGTGCTCCCGGGCCGTCTCCTCGGCGATCCGCAGCCGGATCGCGTGCGGACCGGCGCCGTCGGCGAGCGGCAGCCCGGTGGCCGCGCCGAGCGTGGCGCGGATCCAGCGGGCGGTGGCCCCGGTGCCGGGGCCGGCGTCGAGCGTGGTCCGTCCGTCGAGCGGGCGGCGCCCCGGGGCACCGCTCCGGCACTCGGCGGACAGGGGCGCCGGGATCAGGTCCATGGGAAGGCCACCGCGTCAGTCCTCGCACGTCCGTTGCAGCATGCGCAATGAGTGTTTCGTTCCGCACAACGAGGGTGAGACTAGGGGCGCTTCGGGCGGATCCACAAGAGGTCTGGACCACTTCGACCGCCAGGAACGTCGCCGGCCGCCGGGAACGTCCGCCCCCGGAACGCGGAACGGCCCCCGCCGCGCGCACCGAAGTGCGCGCGGCGGGGGCCGCCCCGGCGTCAGGGCCGCGCTACTTGTCCTTGCCGCCCTTGTCCTTGTCGCCACCGCCCGCGCCCATGGAGTCGTAGATCTCCTTGCACATCGGACAGACCGGGTACTTCTTGGGGTCGCGCCCCGGCACCCAGACCTTTCCGCACAGCGCCACGACGGGCGTGCCGTCGAGGGCGCTCGCCATGATCTTGTCCTTCTGGACGTAGTGGGCGTAGCGCTCGTGGTCGCCGTCACCGTGGGACACCTGCGGCGTCGGCTCGACGAGGGTTCCCGTACCTGCCCCGCGCTCGGGCTCGAGAGTGCTCATAACCGCCAAGGGTACTGAAAGCCGGGGGCCTCAGTTGAGGGACGGGTCGTCGGGGTACGTGGCGATCATCGCGAGTTCGCCGCGCTGTCGTCGCAGCACCTGCCGCCAGAGCGTCTCGGGGCGCGGCGAGGAGACGTCGCCGGGCTCCGACTCGACCACGTACCAGGCGCCGTCCTCGAGCTCGGACTCCAGCTGGCCGGGGCCCCAGCCCGCGTACCCCGCGAAGATCCGCAGCGAGCCGAGGGCCGGTCCGAGCAGCTCGGGCGGGGCCTCCAGGTCGACCAGGCCGATCGCGCCGTACACGCGCCGCCAGCCGAGGGGGCCCTCGTCGCCGGGGATCACCGCCACGCCGAGGGCCGCGTCGAGCGAGACGGGACCGCCCTGGAAGACGACGCCCGGTTCGCCGGCGAGGGCGGCCCAGGGGGCGAGGATGTCGCCGACGGTGACCGGCGTGGGCCGGTTGAGGACGACGCCGAGCGAGCCCTCGTCGTCGTGGTCGAGCAGCAGGACCACCGCGCGGTCGAAGTTCGGATCCGCCAGCGCGGGGGTGGCCACGAGCAGCCGTCCTGTGAGCGAGGACACCTCGGTCATGCGACACATGATCCCGCATCTTCGGCGTTCGTGGGGGTTGTCGGACCGGATGGCGGGAAGGCGGGCCCCACCGCAGTTCAGGACGGACGGGGCCGCAGCGCCGGCTCGCCCCGCGAGGACAAGCGGACGGTGACACTCCGCAAGATCACGGGAACAGAGGGTGTTGTGCCGAATTCATTACATCTGACAGGCCCCATGAGGCACCCGATCGGGGTCTCATGGCCCTTTACCCTTTTCTCTGGCCACCCGTCGGACCCCACTTTCGGAACGCGAGATTCATGACCGGCACAGACGATGTCCTGCTTGTCCACGGCGGAACCCCGCTGGAGGGCGAGATCCGCGTCCGCGGCGCGAAGAACCTCGTGCCCAAGGCGATGGTCGCCGCCCTGCTCGGCAGCGGCCCCAGCCGCCTGCGCAACGTTCCCGACATCCGTGACGTCCGCGTGGTCCGCGGGCTGCTCCAGCTGCACGGAGTGACGGTCCGCCCGGGCGAGGAGCCCGGCGAGCTCGTCCTCGACCCGACGCACGTCGAGTCCGCGAACGTCGCCGACATCGACGCCCACGCCGGCTCGTCGCGCATCCCGATCCTCTTCTGCGGCCCGCTGCTGCACCGCCTCGGCCACGCCTTCATCCCGGGCCTGGGCGGCTGCGACATCGGCGGCCGGCCCATCGACTTCCACTTCGACGTGCTGCGCCAGTTCGGCGCCACCATCGAGAAGCGGGCGGACGGGCAGTACCTGGAGGCCCCGCAGCGTCTTCGCGGTTGCAAGATCCGCCTCCCGTACCCCTCGGTCGGCTCGACCGAGCAGGTGCTGCTCACGGCGGTCCTCGCGGAGGGCGTCACCGAACTGTCGAACGCGGCCGTGGAGCCCGAGATCGAGGACCTGATCTGCGTCCTGCAGAAGATGGGCGCGATCATCTCGATGGACACCGACCGGACCATCCGGATCACCGGTGTCGACCGCCTCGACGGCTACACCCACCGGGCGCTCCCGGACCGCCTGGAGGCGGCCTCCTGGGCGTCGGCGGCCCTGGCGACCGAGGGCAACATCTACGTGCGCGGCGCCCAGCAGCGCTCGATGATGACCTTCCTCAACACGTACCGGAAGGTCGGCGGCGCCTTCGAGATCGACGACGAGGGCATCCGCTTCTGGCACCCGGGCGGCTCGCTCAACGCGATCCACCTGGAGACGGACGTGCACCCCGGCTTCCAGACGGACTGGCAGCAGCCGCTGGTCGTGGCCCTGACGCAGGCCTCCGGCCTCTCCATCGTCCACGAGACGGTGTACGAGTCCCGGCTCGGCTTCACCTCCGCGCTGAACCAGATGGGCGCGCACATCCAGCTGTACCGCGAGTGCCTGGGCGGTTCCGACTGCCGCTTCGGCCAGCGGAACTTCCTGCACTCCGCGGTCGTGTCCGGCCCGACGAAGCTCCAGGGCGCCGACCTGGTCATCCCCGACCTGCGCGGCGGCTTCTCGTACCTGATCGCCGCGCTGGCGGCCCAGGGCACCTCCCGGGTCCACGGCATCGACCTGATCAACCGCGGCTACGAGAACTTCATGGAGAAGCTCGTCGAGCTGGGCGCGAAGGTCGAGCTCCCGGGCAGCGCGCTGGTCTGATCGCCCCACGGGGCCCCGGCGCGGGGCCCCGTAAGGCGCCACGGGCCCGTACACGCACGAACGAAAGGGCGGCCACCCCCTGACAGGGTGGCCGCCCTTTCTGCGCCTACAGGCCGCCTTACTTGCCCTTGGCGGCTTCCTTGAGCTTCGAGCCCGCGGAGACCTTCACGCTGTAGCCGGCCGGGATGTCGATCGGGTCGCCGGTCTGCGGGTTACGAGCGGTGCGAGCGGCACGGTGGGTGCGCTCGAAGGTCAGGAAGCCGGGGATGGTGACCTTCTCGTCACCCTTGGCGACGACCTCACCGACGGTCTCGGCGAGAGCGGCCAGCACGGCGTCGGCGTCCTTGCGGGTCACCTCGGCGCGGTCGGCCAGGGCGGCCACCAGCTCACTGCGGTTCATGTTGTTACTCCCGTGTTCTTCTTGCCTGTGAGGCGTGCCACGCGGCGGAAGCCGCGCGATTGGGTACAGCGAAGCCGATGCTGCCAGGGCCCTCGGACAGTCCCCGGACCCGGGTCAAATGACAGACCCTCGCGCCCAAACACGCATCCTGCCCCCACCAGCGGCGGGAACGCCAATCCGGCACCCCCTCGGGTCACACGAAAAGCGCCGGAGCCCCGTGGTGGTGACGTTGTGTCGACACCACGAAAACCGCGCGGAGCCGAAAAGCCACCCTAAAGGCGGGTTTACGGCTCCGCGAATCGCGACGCGCCGTCAGTGCCCGCCCGGCGCCGTGCCCGCGCCCGCGGTCTTCGCCGCGTTCCGGACCGCGCCGGCGACCGCGCCCGCGACCTTGTCGTTGAAGACCGACGGGATGATGTAGTTCGGGTTCAGCTCGTCCTCGGTGACCACGTCGGCGAGGGCGGAGGCCGCCGCCAGCATCATCTCCGTGTTGACCGTACGGGACTGGGCGTCCAGCAGGCCGCGGAAGACACCCGGGAAGACCAGCACGTTGTTGATCTGGTTCGGGAAGTCCGAGCGGCCGGTGGCGACGACGGCGGCCGTCTGCCGGGCGGCGGCCGGGTCGACCTCCGGGTCGGGGTTCGCGAGCGCGAACACGATGGCGCCCTCCGCCATGGCGGCGACGTCCTCCGCGCCGAGCAGGTTCGGGGCCGAGACGCCGATGAAGACGTCCGCGCCGACGACGGCCTGCTTGAGGGTGCCGGTGACGCCCTCGGGGTTGGTGTTGTCGGCGATCCAGCGCAGCGGCGAGTCGGCCGGGGCGTCCACGAGGTCCTCGCGGCCCGCGTGCACGACGCCGTGGATGTCGGCGACGACGGCGTGCTTCACACCCGCCGCGATCAGCAGCTTGAGGATGGCCGTGCCGGCCGCGCCGGCGCCGGACATGACGACCCGGACGTCGCCGATGCCCTTGCCGACCACGCGCAGCGCGTTGGTGAGGGCGGCCAGGACGACGATCGCGGTGCCGTGCTGGTCGTCGTGGAAGACGGGGATGTCCAGGGCCTCGCGCAGCCGGGCCTCGATCTCGAAGCAGCGGGGCGCGGAGATGTCCTCCAGGTTGATGCCCGCGAAGCCGGGGGCGATCGCCTTGACGATCGCGACGATCTCGTCGGTGTCCTGGGTGTCGAGGCAGATCGGCCAGGCGTCGATGCCGGCGAAGCGCTTGAAGAGGGCGGCCTTGCCCTCCATGACGGGCAGCGAGGCCATCGGACCGATGTTGCCGAGGCCGAGGACGGCGGAGCCGTCGGTGACGACCGCGACGGAGTTGCGCTTGATGGTGAGGCGGCGCGCGTCCTCGGGGTTCTCGGCGATCGCCATGCACACGCGGGCGACGCCCGGGGTGTAGATCATGGAGAGGTCGTCACGGTTGCGGATGGGGTGCTTCGACGCCATCTCGATCTTGCCGCCGAGGTGCATCAGGAACGTACGGTCCGAGACCTTGCCGAGGACGACGCCCTCGATGGTGCGCAGCTGCTCGACGATCTCGTCGGCGTGCGCGGTGGAGGTCGCGGCGATGGTGACGTCGATGCGGAGCTTCTCGTGGCCGGAGGCGGTCACGTCGAGGCCGGTGACGGATCCGCCGTGGGACTCCACCGCCGTGGTGAGCTGGGAGACCGCGGTTCCGCTGGCGGGAACCTCCAGCCGGACCGTCATCGAGTACGAGACGCTGGGCGCCGTTGCCATGGCCGAGTTCCTCTGCTTTCCCTGAGCTTCGTTGCTACGCCGCCACGGCTGGTTGCCCGGCGGCGCCCTCCGATGGTCGCACCTACCTGCCGGTAGCAGGTAATACGGTCATTTTGTTTTCGGAAAGTAGTTTCCACCATACGAGAAGTGCCGGGGAAACAGAAGAGGCCCTCGTCACCGGAGGTGACAGGGGCCTCAACTTTGTACGTACGTCTAAGTGGCACCGACCCGCCATGCTCGCCTCGCGGCAAGTGGTCCCTCTGAGGGACGAAGGTTGGGCCCGGGGGCTTGGATCGAGCCGGTGCCACGACAAGGCTAACAAACCGCCCTGCTCGGTGATTCCAGCGCCGCAGGTTGACCTGAAATCAGCCCCGGGCGGCGGAGCGGACCCGGCCCGCCGCCCTGGCCGCTCAGTCCCGCAGCAGGTCCGGGACCCCCGCCTCGTCCGGCATGTCCCGGTCGCCCGAGAGCACCGTCAGGGCCTGCGTGGACCGGGTCAGCGCCACGTAGAGCACCCGCAGGCCGGCCGGGGACTCGTCCGCGATCTCCGCGGGCGAGACGACCACCGTCGCGTCGTACTCCAGGCCCTTCGCCTCCAGGGAACCGAGCGCCACCACGCGGTCACCGAGCTCCGCGAGCCAGCCGGCGGCCTCCGAGCGCCGGTTCATGGCGACGACGACACCCACCGTTCCGTCCACCTCGCCGAGCAGCCGCTCGGCCTCCAAACGCACGGTTTCGGCCAGATCCGCCCCCTCGCGGAGGGCGACGAAACGGGGCTCGACGCCCGTCGAGCGGACCGCCCGCGGCGACTCCTTGCCCGGCATGGCCAGCGCGAGGATCTTCGCGGCCAGCTCGGCGATCTCCGCCGGGTTCCGGTAGTTCACGGTGAGCTCGAAACGGCGCCGCGGCCGCGAGCCGAGCGCCTCGTCCCGGGCCTCCGCCGCCTCGTCCGGGTCCGACCAGGAGGACTGCGCCGGGTCGCCGACGACCGTCCAGGTGGCGTGCCGGCCGCGCCGCCCCACCATCCGCCACTGCATGGGCGTCAGGTCCTGCGCCTCGTCGACGATCACGTGCGCGTACTCGGTGCGCTCCGCCGCGAGCCGCTCGGCCCGCTCCCGCTGGGTCTCCTCCCGTACGGGCATCAGCTCCTCAAGGCCCGTGAGCTGGTCCAGCGGGTCGTACTCCCGCTTCTTGCGGGGCCTGGCCGGGGCGCCGAGCAGCGTGTTCAGCTCGTCGAGGAGGGCGACGTCGTGCACGGACAGCTCCCGACGGCGCAGCGAACGCGCGAGCCGCCGCACCTCGCCCGGGTTGAGGATCCGGCGGGCCCAGCGGCCGAGCCGCCGCTCGTCGGCCATGGCGTCGAGGACCTGCCGGGGGGTGAGCTCGGGCCACCAGGCGTCGAGGAAGCCGAGGAACGAATCCTCGGTCGACACGTCCTCGTCGAAGGAGGAGCGCAGCTCGGCGGCGAGCTCGGGGTCGCTGTGCCGGCCGGCGGCGCCGGACTTGGCGTACAGCGCGTCGAGGAGGAGCCGGCGGGCACGCGGCCGGAGCAGGTTGACGGGGGCGGTGCCGCCGAGGACGTTGTGCCGGATGCGGCGCAGCTCGTCGGCCTCCAGCTCAAGCCGCCGTCCGAAGGCGACGACCCGGAGCAGCTGCGGGGCCTCGGGGCTCTCCAGAGCACCCCGGGCGGCCTTCCGCAGCACGTGCACCATGCGGGAGGAGCCCTTGACGCGGGCGACGGCCGGCTCGTCGTACGCGGTGGCCTCGGCGCCGTCGACCAGCGAACCGACGGCCCGGATCGCGACCTGGCCCTCCTCGCCGAGGGACGGCAGGACGCCCTCGGTGTACGAGACGAGGAGCGGGGTCGGGGAGACGATCAGGATGCCGCCCGCGTACCGCCGCCGGTCCTGGTAGAGCAGATA
The DNA here is from genome assembly GCF_020400725.1 of Streptomyces sp. NK15101. Classification (GTDB taxonomy): domain Bacteria; phylum Actinomycetota; class Actinomycetes; order Streptomycetales; family Streptomycetaceae; genus Streptomyces. Next base: position 36,430 of record NZ_JAINVG010000025.1, read on the forward strand.
GGCGGCGCGGTGCAGCGCGACCGCCGTCTTCCCGGTGCCCGGCCCGCCCTCGACGTAGGTCACGGAGGCGGCGGGCGCCCGGATGACCAGGTCCTGCTCGGCCTGGATGCTGGACACGATGTCCCGCATGGTGTGGCTGCGGGCCTGGCCGAGGGCGGCCATCAGGGCGCCGTCGCCGATCACGGGCAGCTCGCGCCCGTCGAGGGCGGCCCGCAGTTCGGGGCGCATGAGGTCGTCCTCGACGCCGAGGACCCGGCGGCCCTTGGAGCGGATGACGCGGCGGCGCACGACCCGGCCGGGGTCGACGGGGGTGGACCGGTAGAAGGGTGCGGCGGCGGGCGCCCGCCAGTCGATGACGAGCGGCGCGTAGTCCGAGTCGAGGACTCCGATCCGCCCGATGTGGAGGGTCTCGCCGATGTCGGCGGTGTTGTCGGGGCGCACGGCGTCCTCGGCGGGCTCGACGGAGGTGTAGGCGCCGTCGGGCCCCTTCTTCCCGTCCTTGCCGTACAGCAGGTCGATCCGGCCGAAGAGGAAGTCCTCGAACTCGTTGTTGAGCCGGTTGAGGTGGATACCGGCCCGGAAGACCTGGGCGTCGCGCTCGGCGAGGGCGCCGGGCGTGCCGACCTGGCCCCGCTGGGCAGCGTCGTTCATCAGGAACTCCGCCTCGTGGATCTTCTCCTCCAGACGGCGGTAGACCTGATCCAGATGTTCCTGCTCGACACCGATCTCACGGTCTCTGACCGTGTCCACGGCTTCCTGCGCGGCCACCTAAGGCCCCCTTCTCACGTGCACTGGGCAGCCGTCGAGCGTACGCCACAGGGGGGCGCCGTGTCAGGCGCGGGGCGGTTCCACCGGGGCGGCAGCGCCCGCGCGCCACCCCGGCACGGGCCTCGCCCCGCTCCCACGCCCGCCCGTGTGGGCGCCGCGCCCGGCAGGGCGGTGCCCCCGCTCCCGCCGTGTGGGCTGCGCCCGCCTGGACGGTGCCCACCCGCCGTGTGGGCAATCGTCCCGCTGGGGCGGGACGGGTGGGCACACGGGACGGCGCCCTTCAGCGGCGCCTCCGCGTTCCGCGCCTGGACCCGCACCCGAGCGGCGGTGCACACGTGGTGCGGGTCCAGGCCCATGAGCCTCGGGCGCCGGCAAGGGGCGCCGTTCCGTTGCGCCCACCCTCCCCCAAGCTCTCGGCTCCGCTCGAGCAGGGGGGACCCCCTTGCCCCAGCGGAACGCATGCCCACAACGGGGGTGGATGGGCACCGCCCCGCCGGAGCGGCTGCCCACAACGGGCGGAGGCGCGGGGCGGCGGAAGCGCGGGGTGCTACCCGTCGTACTTGTCCTCCGCGGAAGGGTCCAGCGCCAGCCGGTACCCCCGCTTCACCACCGTCTGGATCAGCTTCGGCGTGCCGAGGGCCGCGCGGAGTCGCGCCATCGCCGTCTCCACGGCGTGCTCGTCGCGCCCCGCCCCCGGCAGCGCCCGGAGGAGGTCGGCGCGGGAGACGACCCAGCCGGGCCGGCGGGCGAGGAGGCCGAGGAGGGCCATCCCGGCGGGCGGGACGGGCCGGAGGCCGCCGTCGACCAGGACCGCGTGCCCGCGGATCTCCACCCGGTGCCCGGCGACCGGCAGGACCCGGGAGCGGGCGGGCAGCTCCGTGCAGAGGAGCTGGACGAGCGGCCCGAGCCGGAAGCGCTCCGGCTGGTGGGTGTCGATCCCCTCGGCCTGGAGCGGCAGAGCCGTGACGGGCCCGACGCAGACCGCGAGCACGTCGTGCCGGAGCGCGGCGAGGAGTTCGTCCCGTACGCCCCGCTCCGCCGCCCGGGAGAAGAGGGAGGCGGCGGCCGGCGCGCTGGTGAAGGTCACGGCGTCGAGGCCGCGGGCGAGGATCGCGTCGAGGAGCCGGTCGAGCGGCCCGAGGTCCTCGGGGGGCATCCAGCGGTAGACGGGGACCCCGACGACCTCGGCGCCGCCGGCCGTGAGCGCCTCGACGAAGCCGGGGAGCGGCTCTCCGTGGAGCTGGAGGGCGATGCGCCGGCCCGCGACGCCCTCCGCGAGGAGCCGGTCGAGGACCTCGGCCATGGACTCGGAGGAGGGCGACCAGGACTCGGTGAGTCCGGCGGCCCGTACGGCCCCCTTGACCTTGGGCCCGCGGGCGAGGAGTTCGACGTCCCGCAGGACGGCGAGGAGCTCGCCCCCGTACCCCCAGCCCTCGGCGGCCTCGACCCAGCCCCGGAAGCCGATCGCCGTGGTGGCGACGACGACGTCGGGGGCGTGGCCGATGAGCTCCTTGGTGGCGGCGAGGAGTTCCGTGTCGTCGGCGAGGGGCACGATCCGCAGTGCGGGGCCGTGGACGACGGCCGCACCGCGCCGGCGCAGCAGCGCGATGAGCTCGTCGGCGCGTCGTGCCGCGGTGACGCCGATCGTGAAGCCGGCGAGGGGGCCGTGTTCTTGCTCGTCCATGGGGCCTGAGCCTGACGGGGGCGCGTGTCGGTCTGGGTTCGCCCGTATTTCCTGGTCGTTACGGTACGCGCCGGGCATCGGGGGTCACACCCGCGCGTAGCCGGGCCGGGGCTCGGGCTCCGTGACCGCCTCGGCCGTCTCGGGGACGGTGACGGGGGTCCGAAGGTATACCGCCCAGGTGACGACCATGCAGGCCGCGTAGAAGGCGAGGAAGGAGACGAAGGCGGCGGTGCCGGTGCCGGCGGTCTGGAAGGACTGGCGGAAGGCGAGGTTGATGCCGAGGCCCCCGACCCCGCCGACCGCGCCGATGAGGCCCATGGAGGCGCCGGAGAGCCGTCGTCCGTAGGACTCGGCGGCCTCGCCCGTGAGGCCCTTGCGGTGGCCCTGGGCGAGGAAGATCGCCGGGATCATCTTGAACGTGGAGCCGTTGCCGAGGCCGCTGAGGACGAAGAGGCCGATGAAGCCGACGAGGAAGACGGCGAGGGACTCGATGACGGAGGCGTAGATCACGACGCCGGTCGCGACGGCCATCGCGGCGAAGGTCCCCAGGGTGATGCGGGCGCCGCCGTACCGGTCGGCGAGGGAGCCGCCGACGGGCCGGATGAGCGAGCCGAGCAGCGGGCCGACGAAGGTGAGCGAGGCGGCCTGGAGCGGGGTGCGGCCGAACTGGGTCTGCAGGACGAGGCCGAAGGCGAAGCTGTAGCCGATGAAGGAGCCGAAGGTGCCGACGTAGAGGAAGGCCATGATCCAGGTGTGGCGGGCCGTGGCGGCTTCCTTGAACGCTCCGGTGTCGTTCTTCACGGGGGCGAGGTTGTCCATGAAGAGCGCGGAGCAGACGGCGGCGACGACGATCAGCGGCAGGTAGACGCCGAGCACGATCCTCGGGTGCATCGCTCCCGCGGTGCCGATGACGAGGAGGCCGACGAGTTGGACGACGGGGACGCCGATGTTTCCGCCGCCCGCGTTGAGGCCGAGGGCCCAGCCTTTCTTCCGCAGCGGGAAGAAGGCGTTGATGTTGGTCATCGAGGAGGCGAAGTTGCCGCCGCCGACGCCGGTGAGGGCGGCGACGAGGACGAAGGTGGTGTACGAGGTGCCGGGGTGCATCACCGCGAAGGCGAGGCCGGTGGGCAGCAGGAGCAGCAGGGCGCTGAAGATCGTCCAGTTGCGGCCGCCGAAGCGGGCGACGACGAAGGTGTACGGAATGCGGATCAGCGCGCCGACGAGGGTGGCGGTGCCGATGAGGAAGAACTTGCCGGCCGGGTCGACCCCGTATTCGGGGCCCATGAAGAGGACCATGACCGACCAGAGGCTCCAGACCGAGAAGCCGATGTGCTCGGAGAGGACGGAGAAGAGCAGGTTCCGTCGCGCGATCCGCTCTCCCTTCTCGCGCCAGAAGGTCTCGTCCTCCGGTTCCCAGCGTTCGATCCAGCGGCCACCCATCTCGCACCTCCACGGAGTCGGATCCCTGATGCGACCGACGGTAGGAAGGGCGCGTTTCAGGCCGGTGCCGTGAGGTGACGGTGGCGGAACCTTGCTCTCACCCGGCGCGCGGCCCTTCTGTGAGCGCCCCCGGCGCGGGCGGCCCCGGTTCTCCTGGGGGCGCCCCCGGCGCGGGCACCGCCGGTTCCCCTGCGGGCGCCCCCGGCGCGGGCAGTCCCGGCTCCCCCTCCGGCAGCCAGGCGCCGGGCGGCCGGGTGAGCCATCCCTTCCGGGCGCCCAGCTCCGCCGCCGCCCGGCGCAGGGCGTCCAGGCCGGGGTGGCGGAGCCCCTTGCGCCACACCAGGCTCACGGGCGAGAGGGGGACGGGGTCGACGAGGGGCCGGATGACGCAGTCCGGCATGGGCGGGAAGTCGAGGACGGCGAGGACCGGGTTGCGGTGCTTGGCCATGAGCCGGCGGAACTCCTCGTGACCGATCGCCAGCGGCGCGGGCGGGGCGACCTCGATGCCCCGGCCGGCGAAGAGGCGGGCGGCGAGGTCGGTCCACTCGGAGGTGCGGTCGTTTCCGGCCCCGGCGTAGATCCGCTCCCCGGCGAGCCGGGCGAGCGGCACCTCGGGCAGGCCGGCGAGGGGGTGGTCGTCGGGGAGGACGACGGCCATCGGCTCGTACCGGACGAACTGGGAGTCGAGGCGCGCCCTGAGCCGGGCGTCGAGTCCTCCGTACCGGCCGAAGGAGGCGTCGATCCGGCCGGCGAGGATCTCCCGTGCGGCGCCGGTGAGTCCGCTCTCGTAGCGGGCCATCAGCTCCTGCTCGGGGGCGAGTTCGCGGGCCAGGCGCAGGACGTCCTCGGGGGCGAGGCCGGGGCTGTTGAGGTCGACGAGGAGCGGCCGGGGCGTGGCGCGGAAGGCGTCGCTCAGCTCGTCGTGGGCGGCCAACACCCGGCGGGCGTACGGGAGGAGGCGCTCGCCGTCGGCGGTGAGGGCGACCTGCCGGGTGGTCCGCACGAAGAGTTCGGCGCCCAACTCCCGCTCCAGGCGCCGGATGTCGCGGCTGAGCGCCTGCTGGGCGAGGTAGAGGCGGGCGGCGGCGCGGGTGAAGTGCAGCTCTTCGGCGACGGCGGTGAAGGCGCGCAGAAGGCGGGGGTCGATGTCGTAGGAGGAGGTCGCCACCGCCGCATTCAACAACACAGGTGCGTGAATCGCCACCGAGAAGGTGTTGGACCGGCCGGGCCCCGCCGACCGAGCCTTGTCCCATGCCGCAACCGGACCTCACCCTCACTCCGGCGGGCCCCGCCCTCGCCCCCCGCTACCGATCTGCCGCCACGAGGCCCGTCGCCGTTCCCGCGAGGCCCGCCGGCCCCTACCTCCGTCTCTTCTCCCACCCCGGAACCCGCGCCTTCACCGCGGGCAACCTGATCGCCCGGCTGCCCATGGGCATGTTCGGCGTCAGCGCCGTGATCATGATCGCCGCGGCGTACGGCTCCTACGCCCTGGCCGGTGCGGTCACCGCCACCAACCTCGCCGTCGGCTCCGTCACCGGCCCGCTGATCGCGCGGCTCGTCGACCGGTACGGCCAGGCCAGGATCGCGGTCCCGGCCACCGCCTACGCGGTCCTGGGCCATCTGGTGCTGCTGCTCTGCGTCCACGAGCGGGCCCCCGTCTGGGCGCTCTTCCTCACGACCGCCGTCACCGCCACCTCCCCGAACACGGGCGGCATGTCCCGGGCCCGCTGGGCGCACCTCCTCCGCGACGACCCGGACGCGCTGCACACCGCCAACGCCTTCGAGCAGGCCGCCGACGAGCTCTGCTTCATGCTCGGCCCGGTGCTGGCCACCGTCCTGTGCTCGGCGCTCTTCCCCGAGGCCGGCACGCTCACCGCGGGCCTCCTCTTCCTCTCCGGCGTCCTGCTCTTCGCCGCCCAGCGCTCCACCGAGCCCCCGGTCGCCCCGCGCACGACGGCGGGCTCCCCGCTGCGCGCCCCCGGCATGGTGCCGCTGCTCGCGGTCTTCCTCGCCACGGGCGCGGTCTTCGGCTCGATGGAGGTGGTCGCCCTGGCGTACGTGGACGGGCCCGTGGCGGGACCGATCCTCGCCCTCCAGGCCGCGGGCTCCGGTGCGGCCGGCCTCCTCTACGGCCGCGCCCGCCGCACCGCCCGGCTGCGCACCTGTCTGGCGGCGATGACCGTCCTGATGACGATGCCGCTGCTCGCCGCCTCGACGGGTTCGCTGCTCGCCCTGGCCGGCGGCCTCCTCGTGGCGGGCATGGCGACGGCCCCGACGATGCTGACGGGCATGGGCCTGATCCAGCGCCTCGCCCCCGCGGCGCAGCTCAACGAGGGCATGGCCCTGGCCGTGACCGCCCTCCTGGCGGGCGTCGCGGCGGGCTCGGCCGGCGGCGGCTGGGCCGCCGACCACGCGCCCTTCGGGTCCTTCGGCTTCCTGATGCCGGTGACGGCGGCGGCGGTGGCCCTGGCCCTGTGCACGGCGACCGGGGCGGGCCGCCGCGCACAGGGCACCCCCTAGCTCTGCCGCAGCGGCGGCATCGGCACCTGCACCCCGTACGCGGTGGCGCCGGCCCCGGCGCCACCCTCGCAGCCGTCGGGCTCCTGGGTGCCGAGGCCGCGCGTGGACGGCTTCTCGGCGGCCCAGAACATGTAGCCGAGCAGCCCCGGGGTGGTTCCGGCCCCGTGCGGCGCCGCGTTCCGCACCCAGTCGCCGGTCTCCTTCTGGAGCGAGTTCGCGAAGTCGGTGCACTCGGGCAGCGGGCTGCGGCCGTACGCGAGGTACAGCCCGGCGGTGAACTTGGCGGGGGCGAGCGGGGCGACCGGCGGCGAGAACTGGGACTTGCCGTCGATGTGCTCCTGCCAGTTCGCGATGTGCGAGCTCGCGGAGGTGGGCCGGGCGGTCACCATCGCGTTGGCGTAGTCGAGCACGGGGGCGTCGGTGCGCAGCCAGTCGGCGGTGGCCTTGCGGTTGATGTCGATGAGCCAGCGGTCTCCGGCGGCGGTGTCGATGGTGAGCCGCGCGGCCGGGCTCGTACCGGAGGCGTCGTAGGGGTGGACGGACCGGTAGGCGTCGATGAAGGCCTGGAGCCCGGTGAGGTCCGGGTCGGTGTTCTGCTCGTAGTCGATCTCGATGCCGACGCCGAGGTCGGCGGCGACGGCGGCGGCGTTGAGCCCCAGCCGGCCGGCGTCCTCCGCGAGGGCCGCGTCCCACTCGTCGGTGTACGTGATCCCGCCGATGGACAGCATCACGCGGATCCCGCGCGAGGTGAAGTACTGGACGATCTCGCGGCTCATGCCGACGGGGACGCCGTTCGCGGTGGTCGCGTCGGTGGTGCGGTGCAGCAGCTTGAGCGGCTCGACGAAGCTGAGGACGACCAGGTTGACCGAGGGCCGTCCGTCGCCGCGGTCGATCAGCCAGTGGTTCTTGGCGTCGAACTCGGCGGGGTCGCGGACGGTGGACCAGGTGCAGTAGTCGTCCCCGCAGTGCCAGGCGCCGTAGACCTGCACGGGTGCGGGCGCGGCGGCTCCGGCGGGCAGGGTGGCGGGGACGAGGAGGGCGAGGAGCATGAGCAGGACCGCGAGGGGTCTGTGACGCATACGTGCCTCCGGAGTGCCGTGGTGTGGGGGCGGCGACCGCAGGGTGTCAGGTCCAGACCAAGCCCACAAGAGGGCCTGCCGACGGCATGACAAAGGCCCGGCGGCCGCTCGCGCGACCACCGGGCCCGTGCCCACATGGGATGAGTGGAGATGGCGGGAATCGAACCCGCGTCCAACGGTGCAGAATCAGGGCTTCTCCGTGTGCAGTCTGGTACGAGTTTCTCAGCCCTCCGGATCACCCAGACAAGTCCGGAACGGGCTCAGTCACTGTTTGATTTCCCTCCAACCCCCGTGACCGGGGCTGGAGGTTTAGATCCCTGAATGACGCCAGGATCCGGGTCGGGACCACCCCCGGGCTGACGCTCCTCACAGAGGCTTCTGCTCGTTACCTAGAATTAGGCAGCGAGGGCGAAGCGGGAGTTATCGCTCTTGGTGTTGGCGATTATTGGTTGCGACATATGGTTTACGAGATCATTGCCGCTTCCTCGACACGCTTCCCACTGCTTCGACATCCGCTGTCGAAACCGATCATCCCCATGTTGTTTTTTCAAAAGACGCACCCTCCGTGGGGTGCAGCACCCATGGTACGTGACCGACGGGTGCGGTTGCCAGCGCATTAACCGCGGAAGGCCGGGGCGCTAGGCGCTCTCCGTCGCCCGCTGCCTCCGCCGCGCCGCCGCGATCGCCCGGTTCGTCTCGCGCGTGTCCTGCTTCTCCCGCAGGGTCTGGCGCTTGTCGTACTCCTTCTTGCCCTTGGCCAGCGCGATCTCGCACTTCACCCGGCCGTTCAGGAAGTACAGCGAGAGGGGCACGATCGTGTGACCCGTCTCCTGCGACTTCGACTCCAGCTTGTCGATCTCGGCCCGGTGCAGCAGCAGCTTCCGCTTCCGCTTCGCGTGGTGGTTGGTCCAGCTGCCCTGCATGTACTCGGGCACGTGGATGTTGTGCAGCCACGCCTCGTGGCCGTCGATCTGGACGAAGCCGTCGACCAGCGAGGCCCGCCCCATGCGCAGCGACTTCACCTCGGTGCCCATGAGCACCACACCGCACTCGTAGGTGTCGATGATGTGGTAGTCGTGCCGCGCCTTCTTGTTCTGCGCGATGAGCTTGCGCTCAGGCGCCTTGTCCGATGCCTTCTTCGCAGGCTTGCCCTGCACGTTCACGAGTCCCTTTGCCATAGTGCGGCCATTTTCGCACTACGAGCCCCCTCCGAGGCCACTCAATACCGTTCTCGCCCGCACCTCGGCCCCCTCCTCCGCCGCCAGGTCCGGAGTGATGCCGCGGCCGTCGACGGCGTGCCCGGCGGGGGTGCGGTAGTGGCCGACGGTCAGCTCGGCGACGGAGCCGTCGGGCAGCGTGCTCGGCATCTGGACCGACCCCTTGCCGAAGGTCCGCGAACCGACGGTCACCGCCCGGCCCCGGTCCTGCAGCGCCCCGGTGAGCAGCTCGGCCGCGCTCATCGTGCCCCCGTCGATCAGCGCCACCAGGGGCCTGCCGGTGTCGCCGCCGCCCTCCGCGTACACGGCCCGCTGCTCGCCCTCCACGTCGTACGTGGCGACGAGCCCGCCGTCGAGGAAGGCGGAGGCGGCGACGGCGGCCTCCGTGACCAGGCCGCCCGAGTTGCCGCGCAGGTCCAGGAGGACCCCGGCGCCGGCCGGGGCGGCCCGCACCGCGTCCCGCACGCGCGTGCCCGCGCCCTTGGTGAAGGCGGCGACCCGGATCAGTACGGCTCCGTCGTCGAGGCGGCGGACGGTGACCGGGTCCGTCGCGAGCCGGGCCCGGCGCAGGGTCTGCGTCCAGGCGGCCCGACCGCGCTCGACCCGCAGGACGACGGCCGAGCCGGGAACGCCGTCACCGCGCAGCAGGGAGACCACCTCGGAGACGGAGAGCCCGTCGACCGGGCGCCCGTCGACGGAGACGAGCCGGTCGTCGACCCGCAGCCCGGCCCGGTCGGCGGGACCGCCGGCCCGGACCCGGGTCACCCGCACCCCGCTCGCCCCGGACCGCCCGGCGGAGAGGCCGACCCCCGTGTAGGCGCCGTCGAGGGCCTGCTCGAACTCGGCGTACTCCTTCTTGTCGTACACCGCGCCCCAGCGGTCCCCGCTGCGGCTGACGAACTCCTCGGCGGCCTTCTTGCCCGACTTCCCGTCCGCCATGGCCGCGGCGGCGGCCCGCGCGAGAGCGGCCCTGTCGACGGTCGCGCCGCCCGCGGCCGGCCCCCCGTCCCCACCGGACGCACCCGCCGCCTTCACCGCGGGCTCCTGCCGGGGCAGCGAGCCGGTGGCGGCCGCGGTGGCGAGGACGCCGGCGAAGACCAACGTCAGAACGGCCCCACGGAGCACTCCGCGGGGCCGGATACAGAGTTCGTCGGTGCCGGCCGGCATGTCGCCCACTCTAGGACAAGGCGATGGCGCCGCACGGGCTTTGGCCGTACGACGCCATCCACCGTCAGGGGTGACTTCTCACACCTTGAGGTACTTGCGCAGCGCGATGAACGCGGCCACGGCGGGCATCAGGAGCCCGATGGCGATCACCAGCGGCAGCTTGGCGAGAACGGCGTCCCAGCCGATGAAGTTGACGAGCTGCATCTTCTCGGCGAGCGCGATGCCGTGGTCGATCAGGAAGTACCGGCCGACGAGCAGCAGCACGCAGGCGACGGCACCGCCGAGGAGTCCGGCGAAGGCGGCCTCCATGATGAACGGCATCTGGATGTAGAAGCTGGACGCGCCGACGAGCCGCATGATGCCGGTCTCGCGGCGGCGGCTGAAGGCCGAGACGCGGACCGTGTTGACGATCAGCATCAGCGCGATGACCAGCATCAGGCCCATGACGCCGAGGGCGGCGATGTTCATGCCGTTCATCAGGTCGAAGAGGTTCTGCAGGATGTTCCGCTGGTCCTGGACCGACTCGACGCCGTCCCGGCCGGCGAAGGCCGTGGCGACGACCTTGTACTTCTCCGGGTCCTTGAGCTTGACCCGGAACGACTCCTGCATCTGGTCCGGCGTCACCACGGAGGCGATGGCGGTGTCGCCGTACTGCTCCTTGTAGTGCTTGAACGCCTCGTCGGCCGACTCGTGCTGGACGGACTCGACGATGTCCATCTTCTTCAGGTCGGCCTCGATCTGCTCCTTCTGCTGGCCGGTGACCGCGCCCTTGGCGCACTTGGCCGCCGTGGCCGCGTCCGCCTTGTTGCAGAGGAAGATGGAGACGTTGACCTTGTCGTACCAGTAGTCCTTCATCGTGCTGACCTGCTCGCGCATGAGCAGCGCGCCGCCGAAGAGGGCGAGCGAGAGGGCCACGGAGACGATGACGGCGAAGGTCATCGTGAGATTGCGCCGGAGACCGACACCGATCTCGGAGAGCACGAACTGAGCGCGCATGGTGTTCTGGTTCCCCCGCCGTCAGTGCTGGTATCCGTAGACGCCGCGCGCCTGGTCGCGGACGAGACGGCCCTTTTCGAGCTCGATGACGCGCTTGCGCATCTGGTCGACGATGTTCTGGTCGTGGGTCGCCATGACGACGGTGGTCCCTGTCCTGTTGATCCGGTCGAGCAGCTTCATGATGCCGACGGAGGTCTGCGGGTCGAGGTTGCCGGTGGGCTCGTCGGCGATCAGCAGCATCGGCCGGTTGACGAAGGCCCGGGCGATGGCGACGCGCTGCTGCTCACCACCGGAGAGCTCGCCCGGCATCCGGTCCTCCTTGCCGCCGAGTCCGACCAGGTCGAGCACCTGCGGCACGGCCTTGCGGATCTCGCCGCGCGGCTTGCCGATGACCTCCTGGGCGAAGGCCACGTTCTCGGCGACGGTCTTGTTGGGCAGCAGGCGGAAGTCCTGGAAGACGGTGCCGAGTTGACGCCGCATCTGCGGCACCTTCCAGTTGGAGAGCCGGGCCAGGTCCTTGCCGAGGACGTGCACCTGGCCCTGGCTGGCACGCTCCTCGCGCAGGAGCAGTCGCAGGAAAGTCGACTTTCCGGAGCCGGAGGAACCGACGAGGAAGACGAACTCGCCCTTCTCGATCTCCAGGGAGACGTCCCGGAGCGCGGGGCGGCTCTGCTTCGGATAGGACTTGGAGACGTTGTCGAATCGGATCACGGATGCACCACGGTCGGCCGGGAGTAGGTGTGCGTGACCTTACGCGACCTGGGATGGCCCGCGCAGTCGCGGTCCTGGCTTGCGCCTTTTATCCTTTTTGCCCCTTCGGGTGGAAGCCGGGCAATCCGGCGGGGCGCGCCGAAACGCCGCGGAGCTGGCACAGTGGTAGGGGAACGTCCGGACCCCCTCGGGCGTTGTCCCGGTGTGTACCCAGTGCGGGAGGAGGAGAGCGCATGACCTACGACCGACTGGTGTGCGCCAACTGCGCGGCCCCGGTCGCCGAGGGCCGCTGTCCCGTCTGCCGCGCGAACCGGGAGCGCCTGACCCCTCAGGGACTGTCCCCCGCGATGCTGCTGACGTTGGCGATCGCCCTGCTCGCGGCGATCGCGCTGCTCGCGGCCGTCCAGACGGTGTAGACCCGAGCCGGATGCACGAGAAGGGCCGGGGAGCGGTTCGCTCCCCGGCCCTTCGTCGTGCGTCACGCGTCCGGGCGGATGCCTCAGACGGCGGCGCGGCCACCGCCGACGAGACGCGGCAGCATGCGGAAGCCGATGCCGCCGGCGATCATGGTCGCGGCACCGATGACCAGGAACGAGGTCTCGGCCGCACCGGTCTCGGCGAGCTCCTCCTTGGCCTCACCCTGCTGCACCGGCTGCGAGCCGCCCTGGTTGGGGTCGGTGTTGTTCGGGGTGTCCACGCACTCGGCGCCGTCGAGGTCGACGGTGCAGGTGCCGGCGCCACCGTCGGTGGACGAACCGCCACCGGTGGTGGAGGTGGAGCCGCCGCTGGTGGAGGACGAACCGCCGTCGGTGGACGAGCCGCCGGTCACGGTGGAGGAACCACCGTTGGACGACGAACCACCGTTGGAGGACGAACCACCGTTGGACGACGAACCACCATCGGCGGCGGCACCACCGTCGGCGGCCGCACCGCCGTCAGCGGCAGCGCCACCGTCGGCAGCGGCACCACCGTCGGCAGCAGCACCGCCGTCAGCGGCAGCGCCACCGTCGGCAGCGGCACCACCGTCGGCAGCAGCACCGCCGTCAGCGGCCGCACCACCATCGGCAGCGGCACCGCCGTCAGCGGCCGCACCACCATCGGCAGCAGCGCCACCGTCAGCGGCAGCGCCACCATCGGCAGCAGCGCCACCGTCAGCGGCCGCACCACCATCGGCAGCGGCACCACCGTCAGCGGCCGCACCACCATCGGCAGCGGCACCGCCATCGGCGGCCGCACCACCATCGGCAGCAGCGCCACCATCGGCGGCCGCACCACCATCAGCAGCGGCACCGCCGGCGATGCCGCCGCCGATGATGCCGTTGCCCTCTTCCTCGCCTTCCTGGATGCCGATGCTCACGTCCAGGGTCTGGCCGGAGTCGGTTCCGAACCCGCCGACGGCCTGCGCGGCACCGGCCGCGGTCAGGGACGCACCGGCGACGATCACGGCACTGGCCGCGACCCGCACCAGGCGGACTCGCGTCTTGTTGGTCATCTGGCTGCTACCCCCAGTAGCTCATCTCGTCATGGGGCAGCGCTCGGGCCCCGCGCAGCAGGGGCGGTGTCACCACTGGACCGGCCCCCGTTCACACGCGTCCCAGAAAAGCGCATGCCAGTACGCCACCCTTCCGAGTTTCCGATGAAGCGTCAAGGTCGTTGCGCGTGCGATGCCCGAAAGATCACCAGGTGACCGACATGCGACGATGCAACTGTGACGTAAACCCTGAACTCCGGGCCCGGCGAAGGCAGTTCCCTTGTCGACAAAGCTCCCCGACGGCCGTGCCGCCGCTTGCGTCAGCGAATACGCGGGGGGCCGCGGAACGGCACCGGGCCCCGCACCGAGAGGTGCGGGGCCCGGACGGGTACCACGGAGAAGTTACTTGTCCTGCTGCTTGCGCCAGCGGATGCCGGCCTCCAGGAAGCCGTCGATCTCGCCGTCCAGGACGGACTGCGGGTTGCCGACCTCGAACTCCGTTCGGAGGTCCTTGACCATCTGGTACGGGTGCAGCACGTACGAACGCATCTGGTTGCCCCAGGAGCTGCCGCTGTCCTTGAGGGCGTCCATCTTGGCGCGCTCCTCCTGGCGCTGGCGCTCCAGGAGCTTGGCCTGGAGGACGTTCATGGCGCTCGCCTTGTTCTGGATCTGGGAGCGCTCGTTCTGGCAGGAGACGACGATGCCGGTCGGGAGGTGCGTGATGCGCACGGCCGAGTCGGTCGTGTTGACGCCCTGGCCGCCGGGGCCCGAGGCGCGGTACACGTCGACGCGCAGGTCCGACTCCTCGATCTCCACGTGGTCCGAGGACTCGACGACCGGGAGGACCTCGACGCCGGCGAAGGAGGTCTGGCGGCGGCCCTGGTTGTCGAAGGGCGAGATGCGGACGAGCCGGTGGGTGCCCTGCTCGACGGAGAGCGTGCCGTAGGCGTACGGGGCCTTGACCACGAAGGTGGTGGACTTGATGCCCGCCTCTTCCGCGTACGAGGTCTCGTAGATCTCCGTCGAATAGCCGTGGCGCTCCGCCCAGCGCAGGTACATGCGCTGGAGGCGCTCGGCGAAGTCGGAGGCGTCGACGCCGCCGGCCTCGGCCCGGATGTTCACCAGGGCCTCGCGCTCGTCGTACTCGCCGGAGAGGAGGGTGCGGACCTCCATCTCGTCGAGGGCCTTGCGGACGGAGCCCAGCTCCGCCTCGGCCTCGGCGAGGGTGTCCGGGTCGTCCATCTCCTCGGCGAGCTCGAAGAGCACCGCCAGGTCGTCGATCCGGCCGCGCAGGGTCTCGGCCTTGCGGACCTCGGCCTGGAGGTGCGAAAGCTTGCTCGTGATCTTCTGCGCCGCCTCCGGGTCGTCCCACAGGGACGGGGCCGCGGCCTGCTCTTCGAGCACGGCGATGTCGGCCCTCAGCTTCTCGAGGTCCAGGACGGCCTCGATCGACCCCATGGTCGAGGAGAGGGACTTCAGCTCTTCGGATACATCGACGACTGCCACGCGTCCAGCGTAACGGCTCCGGGCCCGGAGCCGAACCTACGGCTGACACCCGCGGCCGAGGTCCTGCCGGACGCCGGGGGGTGCCTCGCCGTTCGGGCCGGATCACGGGGCGGCGTCCGGTGCCCGGGGCCTCCCCGGGTCCGCCGGGGCCGAGGGGACGTCCCGCAGGGGGCGGAGGGAGTCGGTGCGGAGCGTCGGCGGCCGGCGACGACGCGGCGGGGCGCGGTGCCGGACGCCGCGAGCCCGGCCCGGTCGGCGGGCCGCCCCCTACGGCCGGGAGGACTGCTTGGAGTCCTGCGGCGGGGCCTCCGCGTCGCTTGAGGCCGCCAGGTAGCCGCCGACGCCGAGCGCGCCCGCCACCACGACGGCCGCGACGCCGAGGGTGATCCTCCTCTTGCGGACCGCGCCCGCCTTGTGACGGGCCGAGCCGGGGCGACGGGCGCCGGAGGGGCGCGGGGCGCGGGCGGTGCCGAGCGGGCCGCCGGAGAGCTCGTCGGGGGCCGGGACCCGCATGGACGTGTGGGTGTCGCGGTTGGAGTCGGCGGAGGCGCCGGGGACGAGCGGGACGGCGGCGCGGCGGGGGCTCGGTTCGCCCGCGCCCGTGGCGGTGGCGAACGTGTCCTCCTCGTACGGCTCCTGGGCCGGCTCCGCGCCCGGCTCGTCGACGTCCAGCGGCGGGATGCCCTTGAGCAGCGGCAGGACGTCCCCCAGGCGGGCGGCGAGCTCGGAGGCGCGCAGCCGGGAGGCGGGGGCCTTGGCCAGGCACTGGACGATCAGCTGCCACAGCTCCTCGGGGATGCCGGGCAGCGGGACGACGGTCTCGGTGACGTGGCGGCGCAGGACCGCGCCGGGGTGGCCGCCGCCGAACGGGGTGAAGCCGGCCAGCAGCTCGTACAGGACGGTCGCGAGGGCGTAGATGTCGACGGCGGCGCGCGGCGGGAGGCCCTCGACGATCTCGGGGGCGAGGTAGTCGGGGGTGCCGATGATGCGGGTGGCCTTGGTGCGGCCGGGGGTGTCGATCAGCTTGGCGACGCCGAAGTCGGTGAGGAGGGCGGGGTGGGCGCCGCCGGGGCCGAGCGGGCCCTCCATGTCGAGCAGGATGTTCTCCGGCTTGACGTCCCGGTGGACGACGCCGGCGGCGTGCGCGGCGGCGAGGGCCTCGGCGACGTCGATGACGATCGCGACGGCGGCCTCGGGCGCGAGCCGCCGCTCCCGGTCGAGCCGGGTGCGCAGGTCGGTGCCGCGGACGAGGTCCATGACGAGGGCGAGGTCGGTGCCGTCGACGACGAGGTCGCGGACCTTGACGACCCGGGGGTGGTCGAGGCCGAGCAGTGCGGTCCGCTCCTGGACGAAACGGCTGACGAGTTCCTGGTCGGAGGCCAGGTCCTCGCGCAGCAGTTTGACGGCGACGGGCCCCTCGGGTCCCTCGCCGAGCCACACCGTTCCGGCGCTGCCCCGCCCGAGGATCTGGTGGGCGGTGTAGCGGCTGCCGATGTTCCGTGCCAAGACTGCTCCCTCAGCGGCTGCGGTTCGCGACAAAGCTACGCGTCCCCGGCCGCCGGTCTCGACTTCCGAGGGGAAATCACCCCTCGGAAGTCGACAAATCGGCAGTGTTACTGCCCCGTACCGCCGGTAGCGCCCGTTCCGGTACCCGTGCTCGCGCTGTCGAACAGCTCCGAGACCCAGGTGGTGAAGGACGAGACGCCGTCGCCGATGGCCTCCCAGTAGCCCTTGCCCTGGGCGACCCAGTCCTGGAGCGGGGTGAGCTCCCAGACGAGCCAGCCGGCGACCACGAACAGGACGATCATGATCAGGCAGCCCTTGAGGCAGCCGAGGCCGGGGATCCGCACCGGGTTCGCGCTGCGCTGGCGCGGCGGGCGCGGCTCGCGGGGCGCGGGGGCCTGGGGCGGCGGCTGCGGCGGGGCGTACTGCTGCTGGGGCGGGGCGTACTGCTGCGGGGGCGGCGGGGGCGCGTACTGCTGCGGCTGCTGCTGGTACTGCTGGGGCGCGGGGCGCTGCGGGGCCGGGCGCTGCTGCTGGTACGGCGGGGGCGGCTGCTGGCCGTGCTGCCGGCCGTACGGAGCGGCGTCCTGCGGCGGCTGCTGCGGCCGGCGCTGCGGGCGGCGGCGCAGCGGGTCCTCGCTCGGGTCGAGGTACTGCACCTGCGTCTGCTCGTTGCGGTCGCGGACCTGGCGCAGCTGGCTCTGCCAGGGGTGCGGGTCCTCCGCCGGGGGGCCCTGCGGCACGGGGGGCATGACGGCCGTCGGGTCGGCGGCGCCCGCCGGGCCGCTGGTCGGCATGACGCTGGTCGCGGCGGCGGGGTCGTACTGCGGGGGCGTCCCGGCCCCGGCGGCGCCGGTGGGCAGCACCTGGGTGGGGTCGGCGGCGCCCGGGGCCGGCGCCTCCGGCGTGCCCGGGACCGGCGCGGGCGCCGGGTCCGGGGCGAGGAGCGCGCCCACGCCCTCCGCCGCCTCGATCTGGGCGGGGGTGGCGTGCACGCCGATGCCCGCGGCGACCGCGCGCAGGCCCCGGGCGAGGTTCACGGCGCTCGGCCGCTGGTCCGGGTTCTTGCTGAGGCAGCGCTCTATGACCGTCCACAGGGGGCCGGGCACGGTCGAGGGACGGCGCGGCTCCTCGCTGAGGTGGCGGTGGAGGACCTCCAGGGCGGTGCCGCCCGCGAACGGGGGCCGGCCGGTGACCAGCTCGTAGAGGAGGATGCCGGCGCCGTAGATGTCGACGGCGGAGGTCTGCGGGCGGCCCTCGGCGGACTCGGGCGCCACGTACGCGGGCGTGCCGACGAACTCGTGGGTGCGGGTCAGGCCCGGGGAGTCCGCGAGGCGCGCGATGCCGAAGTCGGTCAGCATCGGGTGCATCTCGCCGCCCTGCTCGGCGAGCAGGACGTTGGCCGGCTTGAGGTCGCGGTGGACGACGCCGTCGGCGTGGCTGGCGGCGAGCGCGTCGGCGATCTGGGCGGTGAGGAGGGCGGCGGCGACCGGGGTGAGCGGTCCGCTCTCCCTGATGTACCGGTGCAGGTCGGGGCCCTCGACGAGGTCCATGACGAGGGCGAGGACATCGCCCTCGACGACCAGGTCGCGGGTGCGCACGATGTTCGGATGGGTCAGTCTGAGCAGCACGGACCGCTCGCGCAGGAAGCGCATCACGATGTCCGCGTCGTTGGCCAGCTCCTCCTTGAGGACCTTGATCGCGACGGTCTCGCCGGGCTGGCCGGGCACGGCCGCCTCGGCGCCCGCCGTCTCCCGCTGGCGGGCTCGCCAGACGGTGCCCGTGGCGCCGCGGCCGAGCGGCTCCTCGAGCAGGTACTTGCTGCCGATAGGCCGCACGTCACGCGCTCCCTGCTGATCGTTGGTCCTGGGGTGGTTCCCGGGCCGTCCCCGGGGTCCCTGTCGTCTGTCGCCCCGGGTCCCTGTCCTCTGTTGTGACCCGTCCGGGTGTCCGACCCACTTTAGTGCCGCCGAACGGGTCACAGGCCGGTCGTCCACAGGCCGGTTCCGCTGCCGTGTCCGGGTCTCGCCGGAGGGTCGGAGCGAACGGAACTTGTCCGGAAGAAGACGCTCCACGGCGGGCGACGGTTGCCGGGCATGGTCCGAAGGCATGCCCAACCAGGCTATTTCCCGCTCATGGCCGACCATTCAAGATCACTTGTGACCGACCCGCGGGCGTGTTGTCGGTGGCAGGTGCGAGGATGCCTACAGCACGTCGCATCGACGGGGTCGGGAGCCCCCGCGCCGTGCCGACCTGTACCGGGCGACGCGTCCGTGCCGGGTGGGGGGAGACACAGGGCGGTTCCCCCCTGCCGAGCCGGCTCGCGCAGAAGGGACCGCTGACGGCGATGCAGATCCGGCTGACCGTCCTCGCGCCGTACGCCGGCCACGGCGCCGGGCGCGCCTGCGACGTGCTCGTCACGGCCCCCGCCGGGACGGCTCTCGCCGCCGTGGCCTCGAACCTCGCCGCCGCCGTCACCGGCCCCGACACCTCCGCCTCGGGCACGACCGTGCTCTACGCGGGCGCGGAGCGGCTCGACGGCCGGCGCTGCGTCCTCGGCGAGCCCCCGCTGGTCGACGGCGCGGTCCTCTCCCTCCAGGTCCCCGGCCCGGACGACCGGGTCGACGAGACGGCCTCCGCCCGGCTGCACGTGGTGGCCGGACCGGACGCGGGCGGAGTGCACCTGCTGCACGGCGGAGCGATCAGAATCGGCCGTTCCGCCGACGCCGACGTGCCCCTCGACGACCCCGACGTCTCCCGCGCCCACTGCACGGTGACCGTCGGCGAGGACGGCCGGGTCACGGTCTCCGACCGCGGCTCGACGAACGGCACGACGCTCGACGGCGTGCCCGTCGGCGACCGCCCGGTGCCGCTCCGCCCGGGCGCGCTGCTGCGCATCGGCGAGTCCGCCCTCCGGCTGACGGGCCCCGGTGGTACGGACGCGTCGGCGACCGCACCGGACGGCGAGGGCCACCTGCGCGTCGCCCGCTGCACGGGCGTCCCGGACCGCACCGGCCGGGCGGGATCGGCCGACCACACCACCCACGGCGGCGCGCGCGGCATCGCGTTCGGCGAGGTCTACGACGGGGGCCACGCGCACGCGGGGGACGCGCACGACGGCGCCTCCTTCGACGACGGCCGCGGCGGGGCCGAGCCGCACGGCAGGACCCGGCAGACCGACCCCGCCCCGGGGGACGCCCCCGCGGCGCCCGCACCTCCCGCCGCCCCCGCGCGCGGCGGCGGCAAGCGCGGGCTCGGCGCGTGGGCCCGGCGCCTCGCGGGCGGCCGCGAGGAGCCCCCGGCCCCCGCCGCCGGCCCCCACGCCTCCCCGGACACGCACGCGGGCGTCCGGCCCGGCCCCGGCGCGCGGGGCGGCGCCCCCGGCCCCGTACCGCGCGCCGACACCTGGCCCGACCCCGCCACCGTCCTGCTCACCGCCCTCGGCCCGGGCCCCCGGCTCTGGGAGCGGGGCCAGGACCACCCCGAGTCCCTGGTGGTCCGGCTCGGCACGACCGACCGCGCCGAACTCTCCGGCGTGCCGGTCACCGTCGGACTGCGCGAGGCCGGGTCCCTCGGCCTGGCGGGCCCCGGCGACCGGCTCACCGGGCTCGCGCGCTCGGTCGTGGCCCAGCTCGCCGCCCTGCACTCCCCCTCCGACCTGGAGATCGTCCTCATCAGCGCCGACCGGAACCGCTCCATGGAGGAGCGGCGCCGCGCCTGGGGCTGGCTCGGCTGGCTCCCGCACGTCCGGCCGGCCCACGGCCAGGACTGCCGACTGCTCCTGGCGTACGACCGCGACCAGGCCCACGCGCGCACGGCCGAAC
The DNA here is from genome assembly GCF_020400725.1 of Streptomyces sp. NK15101. GTDB lineage: Bacteria > Actinomycetota > Actinomycetes > Streptomycetales > Streptomycetaceae > Streptomyces. Next base: position 56,316 of record NZ_JAINVG010000025.1, read on the forward strand.
TGACCCGGCGGCTCGACGACGGGCCGCTCGGCCCCGGCTGGCCCAGCGCCGACCGCGCGTCCGTCGCCGAGGCCGCGGCCCGCCACGAGGGGCCGACGACGGTCGTGATCGTCGACGGCGACCCCGGATCCGCGGCACTGCGCGAGACGGTCGCACGGCTCGCGGGCGTGGGCGCGGCGGCCGGCATCCACCTCCTGTGCCTCGCCGAGGCGCCCTCAGCCACCCCGGACTCGCCCGTGGCCGCCACGTACGAGGCCGCGTGCGCCGCGTCCCTCGCCTTCCGCGAGTGCGGGGCCGCGGCGCTCCTGAGCGGCGACGTGGCGACGGCCCTGCGGCTGCTGCGCACCTCCGGCGGGCGGCTCGCGGGCCACGGCACCGTCGGCGTCGTCGACGCGGTCTCCGTCGCCTGGGCCGAGCGGTTCGGCCGGGCCCTCGCCCCGCTGCGCCCCGAGACGGCCGCGGCGCCGGGCGCCCGGGCCGCCGCGCTGCCCCCGTCGGCCCGGCTCCTCGACGAGCTCGGGCTCGCCCGGGCCACCCCCGCCTCCCTGATGGCCCGCTGGGCGTCCGCCGGGGACGGCACGGCCGTCCTGGGCGCGGGGCCGCGCGGGCCGCTCGCCGTGGACCTCGCCAAGGAGGGCCCGCACCTGCTGATCGAGGGCCCGGCGGGCAGCGGGCGGACGGAGCTGCTCCGCTCGATCGCCGCCTCGCTCGCGGCGGGCGGCCGCCCGGACCGGCTCGGGCTGCTCCTCGTGGACGGCGCGGGCGGCGAGCGCGGCGAGGGCCTCTCGGTCTGTACGGAGCTGCCGCACGTCACCGAGCACCTGGTCGCCTCGGACCCGGTGCGGATGCGGGAGTTCGCCCAGGCGCTCGGCGCCGAGCTGAAGCGCCGGGCGGAGCTGCTGGGAGACGGCCACTTCGCCGACCGCCGCGGCGGCCGCACGCCCGTCGCCGACCGGCTGATCGGGCAGCGCGCCCCGAGCGCGGCGGAGACCGTGCCCCAGGGAGCCCGCGCGACCGTCCGCGTCCCGGACGCCGGTGACCTCGCGGACCGCCCCAGCGGCCGCACGCTGCGCACGGGCGACGGCACGATCGGCGCGCTCCCCAGCAGCGGCCGGGTGCCGCGCGCGGGGGCGGACGACGTGACGGGCCGCACGAGCGGCCGCGTCCCGCACCCGGGCACGGGCGAGCTCGGCGGCCGCCCCAGCAGCCGCACTCTCCGCACGACCGACCCGGACCCCACGGACCACCCGGGCGTCCGCCCGCCGCGCACGGCCGCGGACGACGCGCCGAGCCGCACGAGCGGCCGCGTGCCGCGCCCCGGCGCGGAGGACCTCACCGACCGCTCCAGCGGACGCGTGCCCTACCCGGGGGCGGGCGACGTGACGGGCCGGCCCAGCGGCCGTGTCCCGTACCCGGGCGCGGAAGACGTCACCGGCCGCTCCAGCAGCCGCACCCCGTACCCCGGCGCCGACGACGTCGCCGGTCGCTCCAGCGGACGCGTCCCCCACCCCGGCGCGGGCGATCTCGGCGACCGCCCGAGCGGGCGCGTCTCCCGGGCCGGTGACCTCACGGACCGCCCCAGCGGGCGCGTGCCCCGTGCCGGCGACGGGGCCCTCGACGAGCGGTCCGGCGCGCGGGCGCGGTCCGGCGGGGACCCCTTCCTGGCCGACACGCCCAGCGGGCGGCTGCCGCGGCGGGACGGCGGATCCTTCGACGACCGCCCGAGCAGCCGCACCCTCCGCACGGGCGACGGCGACCTCACCGAGCACCCGAGCGGCCGCACCCCGCGCGCGGGCGCAGGCGACGTCACCGCCCGGACCAGCGGCCGCGTGCCGTACCCCGGCGCCGACGACGTGACCGGCCGCTCCAGCAGCCGCACCCCGTACCCCGGCGCCGACGACGCGACCGGTCGGCCCGGCAGTCGCGCCGCCCACCCCACCACCGACGACCCCACCGCCCGGGCCGGCGGCCGCGTCCCCCACCCCGCCACCGAGGAGTCCGCGGGGCGGATCCCGCGGCCCGCTTCCGGGGAGCAGGCGCCCGTGCGGGCGGCGGGGGCCGGGCAGCTGCCGCGGCTCGTCGTCCTCGTCGACGACTTCGACGCCCTGGTCGCCCCCGCGCTCGGCGCCCCCGGCCGGCCGGCCGCCGGGTCCGTCGTGCGGGCCCTGGAGGCCGTCGCCCGGCACGGCGAGCGGCTCGGGGTGCACCTCGTGGCGACCTCGGCGCGCCCGGACCGCACCGTCGACACGGAGCTGGCCCACGGGGCCCGGCTGCGGATCGTGCTCGACGCGCCCCCGGTGGCGGCGGGCCCGGACGTGCCGGCGGCCGGACGGGGCCGCCTCGGGCATCCGGACGGCCGGGTGACCCCCTTCCAGGCGGGTCGCGTCACGGGCCGGATCCCCCGGACGGCGACGCTCCGCCCGACGGTCGTCCCGCTGGAGTGGGAGCGGATGGGCGATCCGCCCACCCGTCGCCCGGTCCGCGAGCTGGGCAACGGGCCGACGGACCTGGCGCTCCTGGCGAGCGCGCTGGACCGTGCGGCGCGCTCGGTCGAGGCGACGCCCGTGCCCCCGCTGACCCCCGCCACACACGGCTGACGCCACGTCACGAGGGCATCACGATCACCCGCTTGACACGGAAGGCGGTATTGCGGGCCTCCGCGGCCCGGCGTAGACCTGTCGGACGGACAGCGAAACGCACGGGACAGCGAAGCGCACGGGAGAGACGGGGCAGCGATGCGTACAACTCTTCGTCCACGCAAGGCCGCAGTGACCCTCACGGCGTTGACGGCGGTGGCCGCACTCGCCCTCGCGGGCTGCGGCGACGACGGCACCTCGAAGGATCCGGAGCCCGCACCGAACCGCGACCTCTCCCTGAAGGGCGAGAAGATCGAGGTCGCCGCCGTCTGGACGGGACCCGAGCAGGAGAACTTCACCAAGGTCCTGAAGGAGTTCGAGAAGCGCACCGGCGCGACCGTCACCTTCGTGCCCGCCCAGGACCCGATCGTCAACTTCCTCGGCACGAAGATCGCCGGCGGTTCGCCGCCGGACGTGGCGATGCTCCCGCAGGTGGGCGCGATCCAGCAGGCCGCCGCCCAGAAGTGGCTGAAGCCGGTCGGCCCGGACGCCAAGGCCGCGCTGGCGGCGAACTACTCGCGCGGCTGGCAGGATCTCGGCGCGGTGGACGGCACCCAGTACGGGGTCTACTTCAAGGCCGCCAACAAGTCCCTGGTCTGGTACAACAGCGCCGTCTTCGAGAACGCGGGCGCCTCCGAGCCGAAGACCTGGAAGGACTTCCTCGCCACCGCCGAGACGATCTCCGCCTCCGGCGTGACCCCGGTCTCGGTCGGCGGCGCGGACGGCTGGACGCTCACCGACTGGTTCGAGAACGTCTACCTCTCGCAGGCCGGCCCGGCCAAGTACGACCAGTTGGCGAAGCACGAGATCAAGTGGACGGACCCGTCCGTCGCCGCCGCCCTGAAGACCCTCGCCGAGCTCTTCGGCAAGCCGGCGCTGATCGCGGGCGGACCGGGCGGCGCGCTGCAGACGGAGTACCCGGCCTCGGTCACGCAGACCTTCACGGGCGGCGACCAGCCCAAGGGGGCGATGGTCTTCGAGGGCGACTTCGCCGCCGTCAACATCGCGCAGACCAAGGCGGAGATCGGGAAGGACGCGAAGGTCTTCCCCTTCCCGAAGGTCGGCGACGGCGGCACGGTCCCGGTGGTGACGGCCGGCGACGCGGCCGTGGCCCTGAAGGACACCAAGGGCGCGCAGGCGCTGCTCGCCTTCCTCGCCTCCCCGGACGCGGCGAAGATCTGGGCGGCCGAGGGCGGCTTCCTCTCCCCCAACAAGAACCTGGACCCGGCGGCGTACCCGAACGACGTCCAGCGCGAGATCGCCAAGGCGCTCATCGGCGCCGGTGACGACTTCCGCTTCGACATGTCGGACCAGATGCCGCAGTCCTTCGGCGGGACGCCGGGCAAGGGCGAGTGGAAGGCGCTCCAGGACTTCCTGAAGAACCCGAAGGACGTCGCCGGGACCCAGGCCCGCCTGGAGGCGGACGCGGCGAAGGCGTACAAGGCCGCCGCGAAGGGCTGAGGCCGACATGCCGGCCACCAGCACCAGAGGCAGGGGCAGGAGCAGGGCGGTCGCGGCGGGTTTCCTGCTCCCCGCCCTGCTCCTGCTCGGCGCGCTCGTCGTCTACCCGATCGGGTACTCCGTCCGGCGGTCGCTCTTCGACCGTTCCGACACCTCCTTCGTCGGCTTCGACAACTACCTCGCGCTCGTCACCGACGACTCGCTCCGCACCGCCGTCCGCAACAACCTGATCTGGCTGGTGGTGGCCCCGGCGGTCGCCACCGCGCTCGGTCTGGTCTTCGCGGTGCTGACCGAACGCGTGCGCTGGGGCACGGCGTTCAAGCTGGTCGTCTTCATGCCTATGGCGATCTCGATGCTCGCCGCCGGGATCATCTTCCGGCTGGTCTACGAGCAGGACCCGGACCGGGGGGTCGCCAACGCGGTCTGGGTGGGGGTCCACGACACCTTCGCCGAGTCCTCCGGCTTCCCGCGGGCCCGGCCGCTGCCCGTGCATCCGCTGGAGGCGGCCGGCGGCGGCGCGTTCGTCACCGAGGAGCCGGTGCGGGCGGGGGTGCCGGTGCTGCTGCCGCTGGTCGGGGTGGCGCCGGCGCAGATGCCCCCCGACGCCCGCCCGGCGCACGCGCCGACCGCGGCGGGCACCGAGATCACCGGGACGGCCTGGCTGGACTTCACCCGGGGCGGCGGCGGGAAGCCGAACGCGGTCGATCCGAAGGAGCTGGGCCTGAAGGGGCTGCGGATCGAGGCGGTACGGGACGGGAAGGTGGTCGCGACGGCCACGGCGGCGGCCGACGGCAGCTTCACCCTGCCGGCGGACCGCGCCGACGGGGCCGTGCTGCGGCTGCCCGCGAGCAACTTCCGGGAGCAGTACAACGGCGTGGAGTGGCTGGGCCCTTCGCTCGTCACCCCGGCGGTGATCGGGGCGTACGTGTGGATGTGGGCCGGGTTCGCGATGGTCCTGATCGGCGCCGGGCTCGCGGCCGTGCCGCGCGAACTCCTGGAGGCGGCGCGGGTGGACGGGGCGAACGAGTGGCAGGTGTTCCGGCGGATCACGGTGCCGCTCCTGGCGCCGGTCCTCGTGGTCGTCCTGGTCACCCTGATGATCAACGTGCTCAAGGTCTTCGACCTGGTCTTCGTCATCGCACCGGGCTCCGCGCAGGACGACGCGAACGTGCTCGCGCTCCAGCTGTACCGCTCGTCCTTCGGCACGGACGCGGACCTCGGGGTCGGCTCGGCCATCGCCGTCGTCCTGCTCCTCCTCGTGCTGCCGGTGATGGTGGTCAACATCCGCCGCATCCGAAGGGAGTCCCGCCGATGACGCCGCGCACCACCGAGACCGCAGCAGGGACCACGGCCGAGACCACCCCCCGGAGCACCCCCGGGTCCGGCGCGCGCCTCGCCGCCCGGCTCGCCGGCGGGGCCGCGTCCGGGGCCGTCCGGGTCTTCCTCCTCCTCGCGGGCCTGTTCTGGCTGATGCCGACGGTCGGACTGCTGCTCTCCTCGCTCCGCTCGCCGTCCGACATCGCGGCGAGCGGCTGGTGGCAGGTGTTCACGGCCCCGGCCCAGCTGACCGTGGAGAACTACGACCGTCTCCTGGCGAACGACACGATCACCGGCTCGCTGGTCTCCACCGTCCTGATCACCGTCCCGGCCACCCTCCTGGTCCTGCTCATCGGCTCGCTCGCCGGTTACGCCTTCGCGTGGCTGGATTTCCCGGGCCGGGACTGGTGGTTCCTGGGCGTGGTCGCGCTCCTCGTGGTGCCGGTGCAGGTGGCCCTGGTGCCGGTGTCGAAGCTGTTCGGGGCGGTGGGGCTCTTCGAGACGACGGCCGGGGTGGTCCTCTTCCACACGGCCTTCGGCCTGCCGTTCGCGATCTTCCTGCTGCGGAACTTCTTCGCGGAGATCCCGCGCGAGCTGCTCGAGGCGGCGCGGCTCGACGGGGCGGGCGAAATCCGTCTCTTCACCCGGGTGGTGCTGCCGCTCGGCGGTCCGGCGATCGCCTCGCTGGGGATCTTCCAGTTCCTGTGGGTGTGGAACGACATGCTGATCGCGCTGATCTTCGCGGACTCGCAGTCGCCGCCGATCACGGTGGCGCTCCAGCAGCAGGTGCGCCAGTTCGGCAACAACGTGGACGTGCTCGCGCCGGGGGCGTTCGTGTCGATGGTGGTGCCGCTGGTGGTGTTCTTCGCGTTCCAGCGGCAGTTCGCCTCGGGGGTGATGGCGGGCGCGGTGAAGTAGCCCCCGGGGGGTCACGCCTTGAGCGCCGCCACCGCCGAGCGCGCGAGTTCGTCCACGTACCCCTTCGGCAGGGGCGTGCGGACGACGACGAGGCGCCAGTAGAGCGGGCCGACGGCCAGGTCGAGGGCCTTGCCCGGGTCGGCGCCCTCGGGGAGTTCGCCGCGTGCGACGGCCTCGCGGACGATCTGGGTCATGACGCCCTGCTGTCCGTCGAGCAGCACGGCCTTGACGGTCTCGGCGATCTCGGGGTGCCGGGCGGCCTCGACGAGCAGGTCCGGGATGACCTGGGAGGCGACCGGGTGGCGCAGGGCGTGCGAGGCCACTTCGAGGAGGGCGCGCACGTCCCCGTACAGGGAGCCGCTGGCGGGTGCCGGGAGGCCCTGGGCGGCGAAGGCGCCGACGAGGTCCAGGACGAGGGAGAGCTTGGACTTCCAGCGCCGGTAGACGGCGGTCTTGCCGACGCCCGCGCGGCGCGCGATGCCCTCGATGGACATCCGGGCGAAGCCGACGGCCGCGAGCTCCTCGAAGACGGCGGCGCGGATGGCCTCGGTCACGTCCTCGCGGAGTACGGCGGCTCCGGCGGGGGCGCGGCGGGGGGTCGGGTCGGTCATGAACGGCATCCTAACCAACGGCGACGCCCCGAGGGCGTTACGACGATACGGTTGCGTTCCGTCGTGGGAGCGTCCTAACCTCACCGTAGCGACGATACGAACCCGTCCCATCGCCGACGGCGCATGCGTCCACGCATGCGCGCACCCCTCGTCGAAAGCGCCCGCCCGTGACCACGACCCTGGCCCCACCCGCACCCCAGAAGCAGGCACCGCCCGTCCCCGCGGAGGACCTCGGCGCCCTCGCCCGCCGCCACGGCCTGAGCGTCAGCGGCGCCCGCCCCTCGCTCCCCGTCTACGTGCGGCAGCTCTGGTCCCGCCGCGACTTCATCGCCGCCTTCGCAACCGCCCGCCTCACCGCCCAGTTCAGCCAGGCGCGCCTCGGCCAGGTCTGGCAGGTGATGACCCCGCTCCTCAACGCGGCCGTGTACTACCTGATCTTCGGCGTCATCATGAACGCGAAGAACGGCGTGCCCGACTACGTCCCCTTCCTGGTGACCGGCATCTTCGTGTGGACCTTCACGGCCAACACGGCCCTGGCCGGCACCCGGGCGATCAGCGGCAACCTGGGCCTGGTCCGCGCCCTGCACTTCCCGCGCGCGAGCCTGCCGATCTCGCTCGCGGTCCAGCAGCTCCAGCAGCTGCTGTTCTCGCTCGCCGCGCTCGTCGTGCTGCTGGCCGCCTTCGGCCAGTTCCCGACCTGGAGCTGGCTGCTCGCCGTCCCGGCGCTGTTCCTCCAGGCGCTGTTCAGCACGGGCGTGGCGCTCGCCCTGGCCCGGATCGCGGCCCGCACCCCGGACGTCAGCCAGCTGATGCCGTTCGTGCTGCGCACCTGGATGTACGCCTCGGGCGCCATGTTCTCGATCCAGAACCTGGCGGGCAACGGCCGCTTCCCGGAGGCCGTGGTCCTCGCGCTCCAGTGCAACCCGGCGGCGGTCTACATCGACCTCATGCGCTTCGCCCTGATCGGGAGCTTCACGGCGGCGCAGCTGCCGCCGCACGTGTGGGCGCTCGCCGCCGGCTGGGCCCTGCTGGCCTTCGGGGGCGGCTTCGTCTGGTTCTGGAAGGCGGAGGAGACGTACGGCCGTGGCTGAACCGTCCAGGGCGCCCACCGTCGTGGCGGACGGCGTCCACGTCACGTACACCGTCCACGGCGGACACCCCGGCGGCCGGGGCGGCGCCACCGCCGCGCTCGGCCGGGTGCTGCGCCGCCGTCCGGCTCCGGCCGGCCGCCGGGTCCACGCCGTGAAGGGCGTCAGCTTCGTCGCGCACCGGGGCGAGGCGATCGGCCTGATCGGTTCGAACGGATCCGGGAAATCCACCCTCCTGAAGGCCGTCGCGGGCCTCCAGCCCCTGGACCGGGGGCGGATCTACACCCATGGGCAGCCCTCCCTCCTCGGCGTGAACGCGGCCCTGATGGACGACCTGACCGGCGAGCGGAACGTGGTCCTGGGCGGCCTCGCGATGGGCATGAGCCGCACGGAGGTCCAGGAGCGCTACGACGGGATCGTCGACTTCTCCGGCGTCAACGAGAAGGAGGACGCGATCTCCCGCCCGATGCGGACGTACTCCTCCGGAATGGGCGCCCGGCTGCGCTTCTCCATCGCCGCCGCCAGGAGCCACGACGTGCTCCTCATCGACGAGGCCCTGGCGACCGGCGACGCGCGCTTCCGCCGCCGCAGCCAGGAGCGGATCGACGAGCTGCGGGCGGAGGCCGGGACGGTCTTCCTGGTCAGCCACTCGAACTCCACGATCACCCGGACCTGCGACCGGGCGCTGTGGCTGGAGGCCGGGACGCTGCGGATGGACGGGCCGGCGAAGGAGGTGGTGGCGGCATACGAGGAGTTCACGGCCCGGCCGGGAGCGAAGTAGCCGAACAAACAGGACATCACGGTCTAAAGTGCGGTGGGATGACGAACGATCAGCCCCAGTCACCGCCACGACCCGAGGACCGGCCCCCCGTCCCGCCCCGCTCCGCGAGCGAGCCCCCCGCCCTCACCAAGTCCCCCTTCGAGTCGGACACCTTCACCTCCGCCACCTTCGTCACCGTGGGCCGCGGCCCCGACCTCGCCCTCGCCGCCGTCTGGATCCTCGCCCGGGCCGGCATGCTCCTGCTGCTCGTCCGCGACGACCTCGGCATCGGCGGGGTGGGCCGCGAGGTGGGCCTCTACCGGTACTGGTACGGGCAGTTCGCCGCCGGCACTTTCCCGCCCGGCGACGCCATGTGGCAGTACCCGCCCGGCGCGGGGCTCGTGGTCATGGCGCCGGGCCTCCTCCCCTGGCTCACCTACTTCCAGGCCTTCGTCGCCCTCACCCTCCTCGCCGACGCCGTCGTCACGCTCGCCCTCGCCCGCGCCGACAGCGCCCGACTCACCCACGGCGCCTGGATCTGGGTCTGCGGCCTCCCCCTCCTCCTCCACCTGCCGCTCGCCCGGTTCGACGTGCAGACCACCGCCCTCGCCGTGCTCGCCCTGCTCGCCCTCGGCACCCGCTCCCCCGCCGCCCACCGGCTCGGCGGAGCGCTCGCCGGGATCGGCGCCATGGTCAAGGTGTGGCCCGCGCTCGCCCTGATCGGCACGCCCCGGGGCCGTACCACCCGGGAGGCCTGGACCGCCGCCGCCGTCACCGCCCTCGCGCTCCTCGCCACCCTGGCGCTGTTCTTCTCCGAGCCGCTGGGCTTCCTGCGCCAGCAGGGCAGCCGCGGCATCCAGATCGAGTCGCTCGGCGGCACGGCCCTCGCGGTGGCCCGCGCCACCGGGGCCTGGCCGGGCGGGGTCGAGTTCCGCTACGGGGCCTTCGAGTACGTCGGCCCGTACGTCTCCACCCTCGGGCACCTCGCCCTGCTGCTCACCGTCCTCGCCTTCGGCTGGCTGCTCCTGTGGCGCCTCCAGGCCCGCCGCTGGACCCCCGCCACCCCGCTCGACGCGGCCCTCACCGCCGTCCTGCTCTTCACCGCCACCAGCCGGGTGATCAGCCCCCAGTACATGATCTGGCTGATCGGCCTCGCCGCCGTCTGTCTGACCTCCCGCGACACCGTGATGCGGCCGGTCGCCCTGCTGCTGCTCCCGGCGGCCGCCCTCAGCTCCCTGGCGTACCCCGTCCTCTACGCGGACGTGGTGGACGGCACCACCACCGGCCTGGCCGTCATGGTGCTCCGCAACGGCCTGCTCCTCGCGGCGGCCCTGCTCGCCGCCCGCCGCCTGTGGACCTCGACGGCACCCGACGCGGAATGAGGAAGGGCCCCGACCGGAAAACCGGCGGGGCCCTTCCTCGTATCGCGCCTACGCGACTAGCCGTGCGAGCGGAGCAGCGTCCGCATCGTCCGCATCGCCACCGACAGGTTCGCCAGGTCGAAGGTGTCCGAGCCCTGGATCTCGTCCAGGGTCGTCCGCGCGCGGCCCAGGATCGCCGCGTTCTTCTCCTCCCACTCCTTGAACCGCTCCTCGGGGCTGGTCGTGCCGTTGCCCACCGTCAGGACGTCGGCGGTCAGCGCCGCGTGCGCCGCGAAGAGGTCCTCGCGGATCGAGGCACGGGCCATCGACTGCCACCGGTCGCTGCGCGGCAGCTCGATGATCCGGTCCATCAGGTCGGTGATCCGCAGCCGGTCCGCCAGGTCGTAGTAGACCTCGGCGACCGCGAGCGGCTCCTTGCCCATCCGGTCCGCGATCGCGACGACGTCGAGGATCGGGAAGGCTGAGGAGAAGCCGGCGACGCGCAGCGCGAGCTCCTCCGGCACGCCGACCTCGGTCAGCTCGCCCAGGATCGACTGGTACCACTCCAGGTCCGCGCCGCGCAGCAGCTGCGGCAGCTGCGTCCAGACCTCCTCGACGCGCTCGGCGAAGAACTCGATGGTCTCGCTGAGCTGGAGCGGCTGCGGCCGGTTGTTGAGCAGCCAGCGGGTGCCGCGCTCGACGAGCCGGCGGGAGTGCAGCCGCATCCGGGTCTGGACGTCGGCCGGCACCTGGTTGTCGAGGGCCTCGACGGCGTCCCAGACCTGGCCGAGGCGGAAGACGACCCGGGCGGCGGTCTGCGCGCGGACGATCTCCTCGATCGACGCGCCCGTCTCCTCGCGGAGGCGGTGCAGGAAGGTCGAGCCACCGGTGTTGACGGTGTCGTTGACCAGGACCGTCGTGATGATCTCGCGGCGCAGGGCGTGGTTGTCGACGGCCTCGGGGAACTTCTCGCGCAGCAGCGTCGGGAAGTACGCGTGGAGCAGCCCGCGCAGGTACGGGTCGTCCGGCAGCTCCGTGCCGATCAGCTCGTCGGCCACCGTGATCTTGGTGTACGCGAGGAGGACGGCGAGCTCGGGCTGGCTCAGGCCCCGGCCGTTGTTGAGGAGTTCGCGGATCTGCCGGTCGTTGGGCAGGAACTCCAGGGAGCGGTCGAGGGCCCCGTCGCGGCCCAGGCGGCGCATGAAGCGCTGGTGGGCGTGGAGCAGGGACGGCGACTGGGCGACGGCGTTGGCCAGGGCCGTGTTCTGCGCGTAGTTGTTGCGCAGGACGAGCCGGCCGACCTCGTCCGTCATCTCCGCGAGGATCTTGTTGCGCTGCTTGACGGTCATGTCGCCCTCGGCGACGAGCCCGTTGAGCAGGATCTTGATGTTGACCTCGTGGTCGGAGGTGTCGACGCCGGCGCTGTTGTCGATGGCGTCGGTGTTGACCTTGCCGCCCCGGCCCTCGGGACCGCCGGCGCGGGCGAACTCGATGCGGCCCAGCTGGGTCGCGCCGAGGTTGCCGCCCTCGCCGATGACCTGGGCGCGGACGTCCTGTCCGTTGACGCGGATGGCGTCGTTGGCCTTGTCGCCGACGTCGGCGTTGGACTCGGCCGAGGACTTCACGTACGTGCCGATGCCGCCGTTCCACAGCAGGTCGACGGGCGACTGCAGGATCGCCTTCATCAGCTCGGCCGGGGTCATCTTGGTGACGCCGTCCTCGATGCCGAGGGCGGTCCGCATCTGCGCGTTGACCGGGATGGACTTGGCGCTGCGGGGGTGGACGCCGCCGCCCGCCGAGAGCAGCGAGGTGTCGTAGTCCGCCCACGAGGAACGCGGCAGGTCGAAGAGCCGGCGGCGCTCGGCGTACGAGACGGCCGCGTCCGGGTTCGGGTCGATGAAGATGTGGCGGTGGTCGAAGGCGGCGACCAGGCGGATGTGCTCGGAGAGCAGCATGCCGTTGCCGAAGACGTCGCCGGACATGTCGCCGACGCCGACGACGGTGAAGTCCTCGGTCTGGGTGTCGTGGCCCAGCTCGCGGAAGTGCCGCTTGACGGACTCCCAGGCGCCGCGGGCGGTGATGCCCATGCCCTTGTGGTCGTAGCCGGCGGAGCCGCCGGAGGCGAAGGCGTCGCCGAGCCAGAAGCCGTACGACTCCGCGACCCCGTTGGCGATGTCGGAGAAGGTCGCGGTGCCCTTGTCGGCGGCGACCACCAGGTACGTGTCGTCCTCGTCGTGGCGGACCACGTCGACCGGCGGCACGACCTCGCCCGCGACCAGGTTGTCGGTGATGTCGAGGAGCGCCGAGATGAAGGTCTTGTACGAGGCGATGCCCTCGGCCAGCCAGGCGTCCCGGTCCACGGACGGGTCCGGGAGCTGCTTGGCGACGAAGCCGCCCTTGGCGCCGACCGGCACGATGACGGTGTTCTTCACCATCTGCGCCTTGACCAGGCCGAGGATCTCCGTGCGGAAGTCCTCACGGCGGTCGGACCAGCGCAGGCCGCCTCGGGCGACCTTGCCGAAGCGCAGGTGGACGCCCTCGACGCGCGGGGAGTACACCCAGATCTCGAAGGCCGGGCGCGGCGCCGGCAGGTCCGGGATGGCCTGCGGGTCGAACTTCATCGACACGTAGGAGTGCGGCTTGCCGTCCGCCGCCGTCTGGAAGAAGTTCGTCCGCAGCGTCGCCTTGATGACGGTGAGGAAGGACCGCAGGATGCGGTCCTCGTCCAGGCTCGCGACCTGGTCGAGGGCGCCGTCGAGCTCCTCCAGGATGCCGTCGATCAGCTCGGTGCCGGCGCGCTGGCGCTCCGGCGCCATCCGGGCCTCGAAGAGGGAGACGAGCAGCCGGGTGGTGTGGACGTTGTCGCGGAGGGTGTCCTCCATGTAGTCCTGGCTGAAGGTCGCCCCGGCCTGGCGCAGGTACTTGGCGTAGGCGCGCAGCACCATCGCCTCGCGCCAGGTGAGCCCGGCGGAGAGGACGAGGGAGTTGAAGTTGTCGTTCTCGGCCTGGCCGGTCCAGGTGGCGGCGAAGGCCTCCTGGAAGCGCTCGCGGGCGTCGTCGCCGAGGTAGTCGCCGCCGTTGCCGGAGGCGGCCGGCATCCGCAGGCCGAAGTCGTAGATCCAGGCGTGGGTGCGGTCGGCGCAGCGCAGCTCGTACGGACGCTCGTCGGTCACCTCGACGCCGAGCCGGTTGAGGACCGGCAGGACGGCGGAGAGGGAGATCTGGTCGCCCGTCTTGTAGATCTTGAAGCGGCGCTCTCCGGGACCGGCGGCGACCGGCTCGTAGAGGGAGAGCGCGAAGTCCTTGCCGCTGGCGGCGAGGGTCTCCATGCGGACCAGGTCGGCGACGGCGGCGCGCGGCGAGTGGTCGGCCTTGTAGCCCTCGGAGAAGGCGTTGCCGTAGCGGCGGAGCAGCTCGGCGGCGCGCTCCTCGCCGAACTCGGCGTTCAGCGCCTCGCCGAAGCCGTCGGACCAGGAGCGGGCGGCCTCGACGAGCCGGGCCTCGATGCGGTCGACGTCGGCGTCGGTGAGCTTCGCCAGCTCGGTGCCGGGCTTGACGCGGACGACGAAGTGCAGCCGGGAGAGGATCGACTCGGTGTTCCAGGCGGTGAAGTCGACGCTGGTGCCGTCGAGCTCCTCCTTCAGGATGTCGATGATCCGCAGCCGGACACGGGTCGTGTAGCGGTCGCGCGGCAGGTAGACGAGGGCCGAGTAGTAGCGGCCGTACTCGTCCTGGCGCAGGTAGAGCCGCAGTCGGCGCCGCTCCTGCAGGTACAGGACGCTGGTGACGACGGACTGCAGCTGGTCGGCCGGCGTCTGGAAGAGCTCGTCGCGCGGGTAGGTCTCCAGGATCTGGAGCAGGTCGCGGCCGTCGTGGCTGTTCGGCGAGAAGCCGGCGCCCTCCAGGACCTCCTGGACCTTGCGCTTGACGACGGGGACCCGGCGGACGGACTCGGTGTAGGCGGCGGACGAGAAGAGGCCGAGGAAGCGGCGCTCGCCGATGACGTTGCCCTCGGCGTCGAACTTCTTCACGCCGACGTAGTCGAGGTACGAGGGGCGGTGCACGGTCGCCCGGCTGTTGGCCTTCGTCAGGATCAGCAGCTTGTGCTCGCGCGCCTTGGCGCGGGCGTCGGCGGGCAGCCGGCTGAAGGAGGGCGAGACGGGGTGGGCGTGGTGGCCCTGGTCGTCGGCGCCGTGCTGCGGGTCGGAGCGCAGGATGCCGAGGCCGGTGCCGGGCACGGCGGACAGGGCGTCACCGTCGACCAGTTCGTACTCGCGGTAGCCGAGGAAGGTGAAGTGGTCGTCGGCGAGCCAGCGCAGCAGCTCGCGGGCCTCCTCCACCTCGGTCGGCCGCAGGTCGGAGGCGGTGGGCTCGTCGGCGAGGCCGTCGGCGATGCGCAGGGCGGCATCGCGCATCTTCTCCCAGTCCTCGACCGTCTCGCGGACGTCGGACAGGACGCGCAGCAGGTCGTTGGTGATCTGCTTGAGGTCGGCGCGGTCGGTCTCGCGGTCGATCTCGACGTGGATCCAGGACTCGGTGAGCGCGTCGTGCGGCAGCTCGCCGTGGATCTGGGCCGACAGGACCTCGATGAGCTTTCCGGTCACGTCGCGGCGGACGAGGACCTGCGGGTGGATCACGACGTGGATGCCGCGGCCCTGGCGGGACAGCTCGTTGGTGACCGAGTCGACGAGGAAGGGCATGTCGTCGGTGACGACCTCGACGACGGAGTGGCTGCTGGTCCAGCCGTTCTCCTCCACCGTGGGGGTGTGGACGCGCACGTTCGCGGTGCCCTGCGGGCGGTTCTCCGCGAGCCGGTAGTGAGAGAGCGCGGCGCCGAACACGTCGACCGGGTCGCGGTCGGCGAGGTCCTCGGGCGCGGTGTGCAGGTAGTAGCGCTGGAGGTAGTCGAGCACGGTGTCCCGGTCCGGACGCTCCCCGGCGCCCTCCGGGCCCGTCGGAAGTCGCCCCCCGACAGGGCTGTGCTCAGCTACCCGAGCGGCCCTCTCGAGCAGCTCGGCCTTTGCTTCGTCCAGCTTGGTCTGCATGTCCTCTGACTCCTGTCGCGCGCCGTTGCGTGACGTCGGTGGAAGAAAGGACACAACGCCACGACGCGGTGATTCCGGTCAGAGTCGACGTTATGCCCGGATGAGAGATGTCCGGGCCGTTATCGGCCACGGAACGTGGCGCGCCCGGACGGAGGGGATCGGCGAACACACGCTCGACCCGGCCGCCGACGCGGACCGGGCGGCAGCCGGGGGCTTCGCTGCCCCCACGGCGTATCGCGCTGATCACGGGAAAAGCCTATCGCCCCCGACCCCCGAACCGTCATGAGCCGTATGCGTACAAAAGAGCGGGGGAAGTTTGACGCTTTGGACAGCGACACATGACCTCTTCGTAAAGCGCCCCGCCGACGGCGACGCGTACGGGAGCATGGGCGCGGCACGACGGACCGACCATCTGTGATCTGGGAGAGCCATGGCGAAGATCCTGATCGTGACCGGGGACGCGGCGGAGTCGCTGGAGGTGATGTACCCCTACCAGCGGCTGCTCGAGGAGGGCTACGAGGTCGACATCGCCGCCCCCGCCCGCAAGCAGCTCCGCTTCGTCGTCCACGACTTCGAGCCCGGGTACGACACGTACACGGAGAAGCCGGGCTACACCTGGCCCGCCGACCTGGCCTTCTCGGAGGTCGACCCGGGCGATTACGTGGCGGTGGTGATCCCGGGCGGGCGGGCGCCGGAGTACCTGCGCAACGATCCGGAGCTCCGCAAGATCCTCAAGGCCTTCTTCGACTCCGACAAGCCGGTGGCCCAGATCTGTCACGGCCCGCTCCTGACGGCGGCGGTCGGCAGCCTGGAGGGCCGCCGCGTCACGGCCTATCCGGCCCTGGAACTCGACATGCAGGCGGCCGGGGCGACCTTCCAGGACAGCGCGGCCGTGGTCGACGGCCTCCTGGTCTCCTCCCGGGCCTGGCCGGACCACCCCACCTGGATGCGCGAGTTCCTGAAGGTCCTGCGCGCGAAGGGCTGAGGCCCGCCGGGTGGTTGACGGGCGGCGCGCCGCCGGGGTTGTGGGCATACGTTCCGCCCGTGCGGAACGTATGCCCACAACCCCCACCGGGCCGCACCCGGCCCCCACCGCCGGACGGACGCCGCCCGCGGACGCCGCCCGCGGACGCGGCCCGCGGAGAGCCCCGCCCAGCGGGGGCGAAAACCCTGGGCCCTAGACCAGTTCCTCCGCGACTGCGACGGCCTCCTCCAGGGAGTCCACCACCGGCGCCCCCACCCGCGACAACGAAGCCCGGCTGTGCGAACCGCCGGTGTACAGCACCGCCCGCGCGCCGACGTGCGCCGCCGCCACCGCGTCGTCCGCCGCGTCGCCGATGACGACGACACGCTCCGCCGGGACCCCCAGCGCCGCCAGGTGCCGCACCATGTGTCCGGACTTGCCGTCCGTCGAGGCGTCGACGCGACCGTCGACACGGACGAACCGCTCCGCGATCCCGTACCGCTGCACGAGGGGCACGAGGTGCGTGTGCGGCGCGAGGGACAGCAGCGACTGCGTGGCCCCGGCCTCCTGCCGCGCCGCGAGCAGCTCCGCCGCGCCGATGGTGAGCCCGCACGCATCGGCCCGCTGCCAATAGTGCCGGTGGAAGGCCCCGTCCATGACGGTCCACTCCTCGTCCGTCGGCAGACGTCCCATCAGCCGCTCGTAGAACTTCGGCACCGGCACCGTGTACAGCTCGCGGTACCGCTCCAGCGTGATGGACGCGAGGCCGAGCTCAGCGAAGGCCGCGTTCGTCGCGCCGATCACCGCGTCGATGTCGTCGAGCAGTGTGCCGTTCCAGTCCCAGACCAGGTGCTTCCCGTGCTTCCCCATGGAGAGACGGTACCCGCCGCCCGGAACGGCGAAGACCCGGGAGGGTCAGCCCAGCAGCGTGGGGATCTCCTGCACGCCGAACCACAGCAGCTCGTGGTCCTCGGCCCCGTCCACGACGAACTGGGCGTCGTCGTCGCCCTGGTCCGCCGCGCCCAGCGCGTCCGCCGCCGCCGTGACGTCCGCTTCGGCGTCGTCCGCGTCGGCGTGCACGGCCGCGGCCTTGGCCAGCGGTACGGCTCCGGCGACGCGGACCTCGCCGATGGAGCCGCCGTCGAGCCCGCGGTCGGGGTCGACGGTCGCGTCCTTGTCGGCCACGTCGACGGCGACGACGATCCGGCGCTGGGGCGCCTCGGGGTCGCCGGCGAGGAGCCGCAGGGAGGCGGAGGCGGCCCGGTTGAGCGCCGCGTACTCCAGCTCCTCGATGTCGTCGGAGACGTACCACTCGCGCAGCGCGGGGGTGACGGCGTAGGCGGTCAGGGGGCCGGGGCCCAGCTCGCCCGTCTTGTGCGCCTGTGCGAGACCGGGGAGGGTCAGGGGGACGTAGACGCGCATGGCAGGCCGCTTTCGTAGACGGAGAGGCCCTCAGGATACGTGCGGAGTCCCCCTTCGGGGTGGCGGGCCCGACTCGCCGTCCGTCCATCGCGGAGGGCCGTCAGCCGGGGCGCCGAGAGCCGATCTCCGACCGCCTCACCCTGATAGGTGATCCGGTTTCGGGACGGCCCCGCCGCGGCGGCGTCCTTGCGGGGCCCCGGAGCCCGGCCGTACAAGATCCCCAACGGAAGTTACCGACCGGTATCACTCGGTTACGCAGCGACAGGGGACCGCCATGAACACCACGCTCACCGCCACGCCCTCCCCGCTCCCCCGCCCCCGCACCGCCCCCGGCGGCCCGGCCGGCTCGCGCCCGCGCGGTTCCGCCGGACCCCGCCCGCGCGGCGCCGCCGGCACCCGCCCCCGTACGCCCGCGCAAGGCGGCCCCTCCCGCACCGCGCCCCGGGCGCTCCCCCCGCACACCGTCTTCGCCGAGCGCCTGCTCGCCGTGCTGAGCGGGGAGCGGCCCGTCCACTGGATGCTCGGCCACACCGTCGGCGACGCGTACGAGCAGCTCGTCCGGCTCGCCCCCGAGACGCCCCTGCGCTCGCTCGGCCCCCGCCCGGTCCTGCGCCGCTGCTCGGTCCAGGTCCACTCCCCGCAGGCCGTGGTCGAGGCCTTCGCGACCATCGCCACCGGCGCCCGGGTGCGGGCCATGGCGTTCCGTCTGGAGCGCGGCGAGGACCAGCGCTGGCGCTGCGCCGCCGTGGAGCTGGACGGACTCGGCGTGGCCGCCCGGCACGCCTGACGAAAGCCCCGCCGCCATGACGAAGGGGTCGCCGCCCATGACGAAGGGGTCGGCCGCCCACCAGGCGACCGACCCCTCCACGTCCTCAGGACGTCACTTCTTGCGGCGACGCCCGCCGCCCGCGTTCTTCTGCGCCTTGCGACGCTCGGCCCGGGTCATCCCGTCGCCTTCCAGGTCGTCGGAGGCGAAGTCACCCTCGACGACACCGCCGTCCCCGTCCACGGTCGGCGCGGAGAAGTGCAGCCGGTCCGGCCGCTGCGGGGCGTCGAGCCCCTTGGCGCGGATCTCCGGACGCCCGGCACCCGCGGGAACGGCGTCCTCCTTCGTGAGCGAGGGAGCGGACGCCTGCACCGGGACCTCCTCGACCTGCTGCTCGACCTGGACCTCCAGGTTGAACAGGTAGCCGACGGACTCCTCCTTGATGCCCTCCATCATGGCGGTGAACATGTCGAAGCCCTCGCGCTGGTACTCGACCAGCGGGTCCTTCTGCGCCATCGCGCGCAGGCCGATGCCCTCCTGGAGGTAGTCCATCTCGTAGAGGTGCTCGCGCCACTTGCGGTCGAGGACGGAGAGGACCACGCGCCGCTCCAGCTCGCGCATGATGTCCGAGCCGAGCTGCTTCTCGCGCGCCTCGTACTGCTCGTGGATGTCGTCCTTGATGGACTCGGCGATGAACTCGGCGGTGATGCCCGCCCGGTCCCCGGCCGCGTCCTCCAGCTCCTCCACGGTGACCTTCACCGGGTAGAGCTGCTTGAAGGCGTTCCACAGACGGTCGAGGTCCCAGTCCTCCGCGAAGCCCTCGGCGGTCTCCTGGCGGATGTAGTCGTCGATCGTGTCGTCCATGAAGTGCTTGATCTGCTCGTGCAGGTCCTCGCCCTCCAGGACGCGACGGCGCTCGCCGTAGATGACCTCGCGCTGGCGGTTGAGGACCTCGTCGTACTTCAGGACGTTCTTGCGGGTCTCGAAGTTCTGGGTCTCGACCTGCGACTGGGCGGAGGCGATGGCGCGGGTGACCATCTTGTTCTCGATCGGCACGTCGTCCGGCACGTTGGCCATGGCCATCACGCGCTCGACCATCTGCGCCTTGAACAGGCGCATCAGGTCGTCGCCGAGCGAGAGGTAGAAGCGGGACTCGCCGGGGTCGCCCTGACGGCCGGAGCGACCGCGCAGCTGGTTGTCGATACGGCGCGACTCGTGGCGCTCGGTACCGAGGACGTACAGACCGCCGAGTTCCTTGACCTCCTCGAACTCCGCCTTCACGGCCTTCTCGGCGCGCTCCAGGGCGCCGGGCAGGGCCGCGGCCCACTCCTCGACGTGCTCGACCGGGTCCAGGCCCGCCTGGCGCAGCTCGGCCTCGGCGAGGTCGTCCGGGTTGCCGCCGAGCTTGATGTCCGTACCGCGGCCGGCCATGTTGGTGGCGACGGTGACGGCGCCGCGGCGGCCGGCCTGGGCGACGATCGTGGCCTCGCGCTCGTGGTGCTTGGCGTTGAGGACCTCGTGCGGGATGCCGCGCTTGGCGAGCTGCTGCGAGAGGTACTCGGACTTCTCGACGGAGGTCGTGCCGACGAGGACCGGCTGGCCCTTCTCGTGCTTCTCCGCGATGTCGTCGACGACGGCGGCGAACTTGGCGACCTCGGTCCGGTAGATCAGGTCGGACTGGTCCTTGCGCTGCATCGGCTTGTTCGTCGGGATCGGGACGACGCCGAGCTTGTAGATCTGGTGGAACTCGGCCGCCTCGGTCATGGCCGTACCGGTCATGCCGGAGAGCTTGTCGTAGAGGCGGAAGAAGTTCTGGAGGGTGATCGTGGCGAGCGTCTGGTTCTCGTCCTTGATCGGCACCCCTTCCTTCGCCTCGATCGCCTGGTGCATGCCCTCGTTGTAGCGGCGGCCGGCGAGGATACGGCCGGTGTGCTCGTCGACGATCATGACTTCGCCGTCCATGACGACGTAGTCCTTGTCCTTCTTGAACAGTTCCTTCGCCTTGATGGCGTTGTTCAGGTAGCCGACGAGCGGGGTGTTCACCGACTCGTAGAGGTTGTCGATGCCCAGCCAGTCCTCGACCTTGGCGACGCCCGCCTCGTGGATGGCGACGGTGCGCTTCTTCTCGTCGACCTCGTAGTCGCCGGTCTCCTCGATGCCCTTGAGCGGGTTGCCGGGCTCGCCCTTGCTCAGCCGGGTGACCAGCTTGGCGAAGTCGCCGTACCACTTGGTCGCCTGGTCGGCGGGGCCGGAGATGATCAGCGGCGTACGGGCCTCGTCGACGAGGATGGAGTCGACCTCGTCGACACAGGCGTAGTTGTGGCCGCGCTGGACGAGCTCGTCCTTGGACCACGCCATGTTGTCGCGCAGGTAGTCGAAGCCGAACTCGTTGTTCGTGCCGTACGTGATGTCGCAGGCGTACTGCTCGCGGCGCTGGGCCGGCGTCATGTTGGCCAGGATGCAGCCGACGGTCAGGCCCAGGAACTTGTGCACCCGGCCCATGAGCTCGGAGTCGCGCTCGGCCAGGTAGTCGTTGACCGTGATCAGGTGGACGCCCTTGCCGGAGAGCGCGTTGAGGTACGCCGGGAGGGTGCCGACGAGGGTCTTGCCCTCACCGGTCTTCATCTCGGCGACGTAGCCCAGGTGGAGGGCGGCACCGCCCATCAGCTGGACGTCGTAGTGGCGCTGGCCGAGGACGCGCTTCGCGGCCTCGCGGACGGTCGCGAAGGCCTCGGGCATCAGGTCGTCGAGGCTCTCGCCGTCGGCGTACCGCTGCTTGTACTCCTCGGTGAGCGCCCGCAGGTCGGCGTCGGAGAGGTTGACGAAGTCCTCTTCGATGGAGTTGACCTGGTCCGCGATGCGGTGCAGTTTGCGCAGGATCTTGCCTTCGCCTGCACGCATGAGCTTGTTGAAGACGGACACTGAGGCTGGTCTCCTTGCCGGTCGGGCCTGGCACTGGGTCTTGTGATGGACGCGAGCGCGGGCACGGCAGGTGGTCCCCACCGCAACGGCCATCGTAAGCGAGACCGCCCTCACACAGGGAGGCCCGCAGTGCCGGAGCCGTACGCCCGCCCGTAAAGAGAACGCACGAGGTGGGCGGAAGGTGCCGCCCCATCCGAAAAGTGTTCGCTTCCGGTCGGCGAGGTCACCACAATCCCGGCATGGATCCCATCATCCTCACCACCGACCGACTGCGTCTGCGGACCTTCGTCCCCGAGGACGCCGACACGGTGTACGCCATCTGCCAGGACCCCGCCATCCTCCGCTGGACGACCGTCCCCGACCCCTACAAGCGCGAGGACGCGGAGTTCTTCCTGAACCGGCTGGTCCCGGACGGCTGGCGGGAGGACAAGGAGTACTCCTTCGCCGTGGAACCGCTCGGCGGCGGCCCGCTGCTCGCCGCCGTCTCGCTGCACGACCGGGGCACCGGCGTCTGGGAGGTCGGCTTCTGGCTCGCCGCCGAGGCCCGTGGCCACGGCTACATGACGGAGGCCGTGCGCGCCCTGGCCCACTGGGCCTTCACCGGACTCGGCTGTGTCCGGCTGGTCTGGCGCGCCGAGGTCGGCAACACCGCCTCGCGGGCCGTGGCCGAGCGGGTCGGCTTCGTCGTCGAAGGCGTGCAGCGCGCGGCCCTGCCCAACAAGGGCACCCTCCGGGACGGCTGGGTCGGCGCCCTGCTCCCCTCCGACTTCGGCCTGCCGAGCCCCCTGCCGTACCTCCCGGCCCCCGCCGCCTGAGCCCGCCGGGCGGGGCCCGTTGTCAGTGCCGGGGCCTAGGGTGCGGTCCATGACGACTGCGCCGCGCCCCGCCGCCGAACTGTCCGCCGACGAAGCCCGCAGGATCGCCCTGCGCGCCCAGGGCTTCCTGGGCGCGCCCGACCGCAGGGCCGGGGTGCGCGGGGTCCTCCGGTCGCTCGGCCAGGTCCAGCTCGACACCATCTCGGTCCTCGCCCGCTCCCACGAGCTCATCCCGTACGCGCGGCTGGGCGCCGTGGGCCGCACGACCGTGGAGGAGGCGTACTGGACGGGGGCCCACGCCTTCGAGTACTGGTCGCACGCCGCCTGCATCCTGCCCGTCGAGGAGTGGCCGCACTTCGCCTTCCGCCGGCGCGCCTACCGCAACCGGCCGCACTGGGGTCACGAGCTGTCCCCCGGGGCGTACGAGAAGGTGATCGACCAGCTGCGGGACCAGGGCCCGCTGACGGCGACCGAGCTGGGCGGCGCGAAGAACAAGGGCGAGTGGTGGGACTGGTCCGACAGCAAGGTCGCCGTCGAGCGGGCCCTGATGTACGGCGAGGTCGTGGTCACGGAGCGGCGCGGCTGGAAGCGGGTCTACGACCTGGCCGAGCGGGCCGTTCCGCAGGAGCTGCTCCACGACGAACTGGACGACGCCGAGTGCGTGCGGCGCCTGGTCCGGCAGGCGGGCGAGGCCCTCGGGGTGGGCACGCGCGCGGACATCGCGGACTACCACCGGATCAAGGGCGAGCAGTTCGACGCGGTGGTGGAGGCGTCGGGTCTGGTGCCGGTGACGGTGGCGGGCTGGGGGAAGCCCGCCTGGGCGGATCCGGCGGCGCTCGCCGCCGAGCCGCGCGGCCGGCACCGCACGACGCTGCTCTCGCCGTTCGACTCGCTGATCTGGGAGCGGGCCCGCACGGAGCGGATCTTCGGCTTCACGCACCGCCTGGAGGCGTACGTGCCGAAGCAGAAGCGGATCCACGGCTACTTCGCGATGCCGGTGCTCGCCGGGGGCCGGCTGGTCGGCCGCGTGGACCCGGCGCGGGAGGGCCGGACGCTCGTCGCCCGGCAGGTGACGCTCGACGGCCCCAAGGCCGTGCCGGCGGTGGCGCGGGCGCTGCGCGAGGCGGCCGAATGGGTGGGCTGCGACGCGGTGGCGGTGGAGCGGGTGGACCGCCCGGAGCTGACGAAGGACCTGGTGGCGGCCCTGGGTTGACCGGGGCCCGGCCACCGGGGCCGGGCTACGGGGCCCGGCTACCGGATCTCGAGGATCTCCTCCCGCATCGCGTAGACCACCGCCTCCATCCGGGAGTGCAGCTGCAGCTTCTCCAGGATGTTCCGGACGTGGTTCTTCACGGTGTTCTCGGAGATACTGCATCCCCCGGGGGACACCCCCCGGACCCCCGGCAGAGGCGGCCTGAGGCGGAGCCTCACCGGATCTCGAGGATCTTCTCCCGCATCGCGTAGACCACCGCCTCCATCCGGGAGTGCAGCTGCAGCTTCTCCAGGATGTTCCGGACGTGGTTCTTCACGGTGTTCTCGGAGATGAACAGCTCCTTGGCGATGTCCCGGTTGTTCATGCCGGTCGCGACGAGCTTGAGGACCTCCAGCTCGCGGTCGGTCAGCCGGGGCGCGGGCACGAGCCGGCGCTCGTCGGTGCGCTGGATCATCGACTTGAACTCGGTGAGGAGCTTGGACGCCATCGACGGGCTGATCTGCGACTGCCCGTCGGCGACCGCGCGGATCGCGGTGGCGACCTCGTCGGTGGAGATCTCCTTGAGGAGGTAGCCCGTGGCCCCCGCCTTGATCGCCTCGTAGAGGTCGGCCTCCTCGTCGCTGATCGTCAGCATGATGATCTTCGCGCTGGGGGCCACCTCCTTGATGGAGGTGCACGCCTCGATGCCGCCGCGCCGGGGCATCCGCACGTCCATCAGGACGATGTCGGGAAGCAGATCGGCGGCCTTGTCGACGGCCTCGGCGCCGTCACCGGCCTCGCCGACGACCTGGATGTCCTCTTCCTGGGCGAGGACGATCTCGAGCCCGCGGCGGAAGAGGGCATGGTCGTCCACGACGAGGACCCGGATCGGCTCCTTGCGGAATGCTCCGCTGTCCGATTCCGATCCCTCCGGGACCGCACCACCGTGCTCGCGCCCGCTGAGCACCGGCCCGAAGCTGTCCGCCATCGTTCCTCCCCCTGAAGGCCGTGGCCTGAATTCGTTTCCGGTCCTCCAACCCGTACTCGACCGGCACCGGTTGGCGTGCACGCCATGATTTCATGCCGGGCGACGACGAGGGTGCTCCGCGGGCGCACGGGGGTGCCCCTGGGGGCGCGAATCGCGCTCCAGGGGCACCCGGAGGGACACCTGTTCGGAGGCGGTGCGGTACGGCGGGTCAGCCGCCGAGCGCACCACCGACGCCGCCGCCCTCGGCGAGCGGGTCGCTCTCCAGGTGGATGACGCCGTAGTCGTAGGCGTGTCGCCGGTAGACGACGCTCGGCTGCTTGGTGTCGGAGTCGACGAAGAGGTAGAAGTCGTGCCCGACCAGCTCCATCTCGTAGAGCGCCTGGTCGAGCGTCATCGGTGCGGCCCGGTGGGTCTTCTCGCGGACCACGAGCGGGCCCTCGCCCTGGACCTCGATGGAGCCCATCATCGTGGTGGGCACCTTCTCGGTCTCGTCGACGGCCAGTCGGCCGTCTCCGTTGAGCTTGGCGGCGCCGGGCACCACGTCCCCGACCTCCGCCGCGGACAGCCGGCCGCTACCGCGGCGGGTGTAGCGCTTGTCGTGCTGCTTGCGCAGTCGTGCCTCGAGCTTGTCGCTGGCGAGGTCGAGCGCTGCGTACGGGTCGCCTGCCGCCGCTTCCGCCCGGATCACCGGGCCTCGGGAGTGGAGGGTGATCTCCACGCGGTCGGACCGGTCGGCCTGCCGCGGGTTGTGCTCCTTGGACACCTCGACGTCGAGGCTGATCACCTTGCCGTCGAGCTTCTGGATCTTCTCCAGCTTCAGCTTCTCGGCCACGTGCTTGCGGAACCGCTCGGGCACCTCGGTCTTGCGGCCCTTGACGACGATGTCCACGCAGAACTCCGTTCCCGGATCGCCCTGGTCGGCTCCTTGGCCGCCGGGGATCTCCCTTTGCACCAGACTCCGGTGGTGTCACCGGAGCTCGGACTTGGCGACTTCGACCTCACTCCTCCCCAGTCGACGAGATCTCCACTCCATCGACGAGAGGTTAATTCGCCCTGAACTCCTGTCCTGTAGGCGCAACCATGTATTCGGTGAGGCGATGGCATTCGCCATTCCTCACAACCGAACATAGCCCCTTCGGACGGGTGTCGGCACCCGCTACCGCGACATACCTCCGTACGGGTGCTTTCACCTCTCACCACCTGCAACGATCCAAGTTTCCAGCGAGTTCCGGTTTATTTCGAACGAGGCGGGAGAGGATGCGATCACAGCCGCCACCCGCTGTTCGATTCCGTGCTGCGCCGAACCGGTCGGTAAACCGTGCGGTATTCCAGGAATGAACGGAAGGCGTACGGCTCCGATGGCGCGCGCCGCCTCCGCGAGCGAGGCGCCCGTGGTCATCAGGTCGTCCACGAGGACGACCCTTCCCGCCGTCAGGAGCCGCGCGCCACCCGGCACGACCTCCAGCGCTCCCGACAGGTTGGCGAGGCGCCCGCGCGCCCCCAGCCCGGCCTGGTCCACCACGTACCGCCGCTGCCGGAGCACGGGCACGACCCGCGCCGGCCTCCCCGCCCGCCGCAGCCGGGCCGCCGCGGCCAGCGCGATCCGCCGTGTCGGATCGTGCCCACGCGCCCGTACGGAGCGCCGCGAGGAGGGCACGGGTACGAGGAGCAGCGGTCCGTCCCCGGGAGCCGTCCCGGGCCGGGCAGCGGCCTCCACGGCCCCGGCGAGGGCGCCCCCGAGGGGTCCGGCGAGCGTGAGGGCCCCCCGCTCCTTGTGGGCGAGGAGCAGCTCCCGCACCGCGTCGGCGTACGGCGCTGCGGCGTGGACCGCGGGCAGCCCCGCGGGCTCGGGTGTGGGCCGCACCCTGCGCGGTGGCGCCCCGGCGAGCGCGTCCGCGCATGCCGCGCACAGCTCCGTCCGCGGTCTGCCGCAGCCTCCGCAGGCGACCGGCAGCACCAGCTCGGCGATCTCGCGCCACCACCCCCGCATGGCTCCACTGTGCGCTCCCGGGCGCCTCCCGGCCACCCCTGTGGAAAACCGCCCGGGAAGCCCCGAGTACGTCAGGTGCGGCCCTGCGCCCGGGCCCCGGCGGGAACGGTCAGACAGGCCCTAGCCGGGGTAGACCGGCGAGAAGCCCTTCTTCACCACCGGCTGCCAGTTCGTCCCCGGCACCAGCCGCACGATCCCGTCGTCGCCGGAGTCGGCCACCACCGGCACCGTTTCCTTGTGCGGGGCGGTCACCGACGTCACCCCGTTCAGACCGGGGAGCACCGAGCTCGTCGAGGTCGAGCCGTCGGTCTGGAGGTAGCGGATCTGCTGGACGCCGCCCGCCTCCTTGCCGACCACGACGAGCCGGCTGGGTCCGGCCCAGGAGACGGCCGTGACCGACTCCATCCGGGGCGCGGCGGGCTGCAGAACGGGGACGGAGACGACCGTCTCCCCGTCCGTCGTCTGCCGCTCGATCCGGCCGATCTGCAGGGTCGTGTGCTCGCCCTGCGTGATCACCAGCGCGATCCGTACGCCGTCGGCGGAGACCCGCAGGGACTCGATGCGGGCGTCGTCCCCGAGCCACGGCGTGCGGACCCTGACGGGGTGCCCGGTGCCGTCCGGCACCATCCACAGCCGGGGCGCGGCGGGGTCCCGGTCGGCGACCCACAGATCGCCCCTGCCGTCCCAGCTGGGCGCGGACAGCCGGTCGGACGGCCGGGCGGCCCTGCTGGTCAGAACGGGCGGCAGCGGATCCTGCTCGGCGGTGAGGGAGGAGACGAACAGTTCGCGGCCGGTCTGCCCGACCCCGGCGGCCCGGGTCTCGCCCCGGTCGACGGCGACCGAACGGAGCGGCACCGTGCCCTTGCCGAACGGCCCCGGCACCTCGAGCGGCGCGTTCGCCTCCCTGCCGCCGACCAGGAGCATCATCAGCTTGCCGTGCTCGTCGACGAAGTACGGGTGCTCCTCGCGGTCGGAGTTCCGCACCGCCGCGAACTCGAGCGCCTGCCCCTTGCCCAGCCGGCACAGCGACTGCCCGGCTGACCCCAGGAGCTCCACCTGCTCGACCCGTACGGAGGTCAGGTCACCCAGGGTGAACAGCAGCTGCGCCGCCATCCGCCGGCACGCCTCGCCGCCGGCCCGGTCCGCCTTGCGGTTGAGCGGCACCCTCAGCGTGGACTGGTCGTCCGTGGTCAGGGTGGTGACGCCGGTCTTCAGTTCCGTACCGGAGGGGAACTGCGAGTCGACGGCGGGCTTCAGCCAGTCCGTCGGGCCCTCGAGCAGCGCCTTGACCGTCTGCGTCACCGGATCCATCCGGGTGACGGGGTCCTGCCGCTGCCGGATGTAGACGGGGTCGGCGACGACCCAGTCCTCCCCGGAGGCGAAGTAGTACTTGTTCACCGAACGGTAGTTGCGGAGGAAGTCGGCCTCGCCGAGGATCAGGCCGGGCGGGAGGCTGTCGATGCGCCACTCCTTGCCCTTGCCGTTCGCCGACGGCTGCTGCACCACGTGGATCGACTGCAGGTAGTCGGTGGGGCTGATCGGCCGATAGGCGTGGCGGGCGTTCACGGTCGCGATCACGCGGCCGGAGAGCGGGAAGGCGCGCCCCTGGTTCTCGGGGTCGGCGTTGCGGTCGGCCTGCTCGCGGTCGGGCGCGGTGGTGAGCACGGTGATGCTCTGCTCCGGCTTCCAGCCCTGCGCGGCCTTCTTCGTGAGGTACTTGCGGGCGGTGGCGAAGCCGGGGTCGTCACTCGTCATGGCTTCCAGGAAGCCGTCGACGATCTCGTCCGGGTCCGCGTTCTCCCGGGGGGCGACGGCATAGACCCGCACCTGCGAGTCGCCCGTGTTGGAGCCCTTCACCGGCTGCACGTCACCGCTGTCGGGCATCGTCGCGCACCCGGCCGCCAGAAGCCCGCCGCACGCGGCGAGGACCACCGCGCGTGCACTCCGTCCCCGCCCCGCGTGCTCCGCTCGGGAGTCAGCGCCCACGTGTCCCGTCCTCCTGCTCCAGATGCCCGTTCCCCCCGGCCGTCGCCGGGCCCGTCCCGCCGTCGCCGTCCGCCGTCGCGCGCGCCACGACCCGTGCGCCGCTGCCGGGCAGCGCCGTCGGATCGACGGTCGCCCGCGGCGGGGCGGGCAGCCTCGGCGGTATGGCGAGCGCCGGCCGGTCGCCCATGGGCTGCGCCGGTACGGCGGTGAGCCGGCCGCTCTCCTGGTCACGTCCGGCGGCGGCCTGCTCGCGGTTGCGCCGTGAGTCCTCGGGCTCCAGCGGGATCGGGGACCCCCGCAGCGGCTCGTCCGCGGTCCGCGGCAGGGTGAGCCGGAACTGCGAACCGCCACCGGCCTCGCCCCAGGCCTGGAGCCAGCCGCCGTGCAGCCGCGCGTCCTCCACGGCGATCGACAGGCCGAGGCCCGTGCCGCCGGTGGTGCGCGCGCGTGCCGGGTCGGCGCGCCAGAAGCGGTTGAAGACCCGGGTCGCCTCGCCCGGCTTCAGGCCCACGCCGTAATCCCGTACGGCCACGGCGACGGCGCCTCCGGCGGCGGCGAGCTTCACGACGACGTCGCGGCCCTCACCGTGCTCGACGGCGTTGACGACGAGGTTGCGCAGCACCCGCTCGACGCGGCGGGCGTCCGCCTCGGCCACCACGGGCTGCTGGTCGCCGAGGACCACGATCCGGGTGCCCTTGCGCTCGGCGAGGGGCTCGGCGCCGTCGATGACACGGCGGACGACCTGGCGCAGGTCTATCGGCTCCGCCTCCAGGGCGGCCGCGCCCGCGTCGAAGCGGCTGATCTCCAGGAGGTCGGAGAGCAGCGACTCGAAGCGGTCGAGCTGGTCGCCGAGGAGTTCCGCGGAGCGGGCGGTGATCGGGTCGAAGTCGACGCGGGCCTCGTGGATGACGTCGGCGGCCATCCGGACCGTGGTCAGCGGGGTCCGCAGCTCGTGCGAGACGTCGGAGACGAACCGCCGCTGCATCCGCGACAGCTCCTCCAGCTGCTGGATCTTGAGCTGGAGGTTGGAGGCCATCTTGTTGAAGGCCTCGCCGAGGCGCGCGATGTCGTCCTCGCCGGTGACCTTCATGCGCTCCTGGAGGCGGCCGGCCGAGAGCCGTTCGGCGATCCCGGCGGCCATCCGCACGGGCGTGACGACCTGGCGCACCATGAGCCAGGCGATGGCGCCGAGCAGCACGACGACGAAGAGCCCGGCGGTCGCCAGGGTCCCCTTGACCAGGGTGAGGGAGTCCTCCTCCTGGCTCAGCGGGAAGAGGTAGTACAGCTCGTACTGGTCGCCGTCGGCGTCGTTCAGCCGCTTGCCGATCACCAGGCCCGGCTCGGACGCCTTGCCGTTGGTGTAGTGGATCCGCGTGAACTTCTGGAAGGTGCCGGTGCCCTGCGCGACCGAGGGCCGCAGGTCGGCCGGGATGCTCGTGGTCGGATCGACCTCGCCGGAGGCACGGGCGCCCCGGCTGGCGGTGTCGCCGGTGTCGAGTGAGAGCGCGACCACGTTGAACG
This sequence comes from Streptomyces sp. NK15101, assembly GCF_020400725.1. GTDB lineage: Bacteria > Actinomycetota > Actinomycetes > Streptomycetales > Streptomycetaceae > Streptomyces. Next base: position 86,079 of record NZ_JAINVG010000025.1, read on the forward strand.
CGCTCTGACCACCACTGGCGAGCTGCTCGACCAGGGTGGAGCGCCAGTTCACGGAGGCACCGGCCCGCACGCCGGCCTGCTGCCCGGGCGCGGACGGGGTGGTCGCCGCCCGGTCCTGGGCGGCGGAGAACCCTCCGGCTGCCTGGCTCTGGGCGGCCCTCTCCTTGGCGTCGAGCAGGCCGTTGCGGACCTGCCCGATGACGACGATGCCGAGCAGCAGCACCACTCCGAGCGACATGAGCAGGGTGCCCGCGACGATCCGCAGCTGGATGTTCCGCCGCCACAGCCGCACCGCGGGCAGCAGCGGCCGGCGGACCCAGCGCGCGAAGACCCGGAGGACCGGCCTGCTGCGAAGGAGCCCTCCGCCGTGCAGCAGACGGCCGAATCGCGAGCCCCCCCGCCCCGGTCCGGCAGTCCGCCCCGTACGGACTCCCGGGTCCCCGGGCTTCGGAGCAGCACTGCCTGCACTCATGTCAGCTCGGTCCCGCCTTGTAACCGACACCACGGACGGTCACCACGATCTCAGGGCGCTCGGGGTCCTTCTCGACCTTCGAGCGCAGCCGCTGGACGTGCACGTTCACCAACCGGGTGTCGGCCGCGTGCCGGTAGCCCCAGACCTGCTCCAGCAGGACCTCACGGGTGAAGACCTGCCACGGCTTGCGCGCGAGCGCGACCAGCAGGTCGAACTCCAGCGGGGTCAGGGCGATGGACTGCCCGTCCCGCTTCACGGAGTGCCCGGCCACGTCGATGACCAGGTCGCCGATGGTGAGCTGCTCGGGAGCCGGCTCCTCGGACCTCCGCAGCCGCGCCCGGATACGGGCCACGAGCTCCTTCGGCTTGAACGGCTTCACGATGTAGTCGTCGGCGCCGGACTCCAGGCCCACGACCACGTCGACGGTGTCGCTCTTGGCCGTGAGCATGACGATCGGCACACCGGACTCGGCGCGGATGAGCCGGCACACCTCGATGCCGTCCCTTCCGGGCAGCATCAGGTCCAGCAGCACCAGGTCGGGCTTGGCCTCTCTGAAAGCGGCAAGCGCCTTGTCACCGTCCGCGACGAACGACGGCTCGAACCCTTCACCCCGCAGCACGATGCCGAGCATCTCGGCCAGTGCGGTGTCGTCGTCGACGACAAGAACGCGTCCCTTCATATCGACATCATCCCATTAGCCAATCGTTACCTGCCGTGACCTGTCCCACAGCGCCTCCCCCAGCCCGGGCCGTGGTCTCGTGGAAGACGGCCCGCTCGGCCCGCCGACGCACGGTTCGCGCGACCTGATCGGGCATCCGCACAGTGTGCCGCCTGCCGCTCGCACAATGAAGGTCCGGACGAAGGTACGAAGGAGATGCGGGCTCCGGCCCATGGGCGGGCCCCGCGTGGCACGATGGCACCCGGCCCGCCGCCGTGTCAGGTGTCGGCCGCCGTGACCGAGCCGGTTCGCCGATCCGGCACCGCGACCATTCCTCCGAGGTGGACGACCGTGAACGACACTCCGGGCTGGACCTCGCCCGGATCCGCCCCCTCCGACGGCCAGGACGGCTCGGGGGTCCCCGGACCTCCCTCCTCGACCGACGCGAACGGCTCCGCCGCCCAGTGGTCCAAGGACCAGCCGCCCGCCGGCCAGTGGTCCCCGCCGACCGACCGGACTCCGCCCCCGGCACCCGGCCAGAACCGGGGGACCCAGCCCTCTGGCGTCCACTGGGGCAGGCCTCCGGCCGCGAAGCCCGGAGTCATCCCGCTGCGCCCGCTGGGCATGGGCGAGATCCTCGACGGCGCGGTGAAGACCCTCCGCACCTACTGGCGCACGGTCCTCACCATCACCGTCACGGTCGCGGTGGTCTCCCAGATCGCCGACATCCTGGCCCAGCGGTACCTCGTGCCGGCGCCCCCCGAGATCAACGCGGACGCCACACCCGCCGAGCAGCTGCAGCAGTCCCTCGACTCGGCCCAGGCCTCCCTGATCGGCCTGGGTCCGGCACTCCTCGTCACGATGATGGCGTCGCTGGTGAGCGCCGCCCTGCTGACCGTCGTCATCAGCCGCGCGGTCCTCGGCCGCCCGGTCTCGCTGGGCTCCGCCTGGCAGGAGGCCCGCCCGCGCCTGCTCCAGCTCCTCGGCCTGACCCTGCTCCTCGCGGCGATGACCGTCGCCATCGTGACCGTCGGCCTGCTCCCCGGCCTCCTGCTCGGCGGCGCCCCGGGCGTCGCCCTCACCTTCCTCGGCGGCCTGGGAGCCCTCGTGGCGGTCGTCTGGCTGATGATCCGCTTCAGCCTCTCGTCCCCCGCCCTGATGCTGGAGCGCCGGGGCGTCGTCCCGTCGCTGAAGCGCTCGGCGAAGCTGGTGCGGGGCTCGTGGTGGCGGATCTTCGGCATCACCGTGCTCACACAGCTACTGATCTTCGTTTTCGCCATGATCATCGCGATCCCGTTCAGCATCATCGGCTTCGCGGTCGACGGCGAGGGCTTCTCCGGCCTGCTCTCCGGCACCACCACCGCGTTCGGCTGGCCGTTCCTGATCATCACGGGCATCGGCGGCGTCATCACCAGCGCGATCACCTACCCGATCTCGGCCGGCGTGACCGTCCTCCTCTACGTGGACCAGCGCATCCGCCGCGAAGCCCTGGACCTCGAACTGGCCCGGGCCGCGGGCCTTCCCGGCTACGGCCCCACGCCGGGCACCGCCACCGTCGGGGGCTGATGCGGTGACGTTCACGGGGGGAACGGCCGCGGCACCGGCAGGACTGCGCGCCGACGGCGACGTACCGGTGGACATCTCCCGCGTCCCCGCCCGCGAGGCGGCGGAGCGGGAGCTGTCCGACCCGAGGTACCACGAGAACGACCCGAACCTCCTCCAGCGCGGCCTCGACCGCTTCTGGGAGTGGCTGGACGACCTCTTCGGCGCCGCTTCGGGGGCCACCCCGGGCGGCGTCCTCGGCCTCGTCGTCATCGTCCTGGCGGTGGCCGTCCTGGTCGCCGCCCTCTGGTGGCGCCTCGGCACCCCGCGCCGGGCACCCGGCACCACCGGCGACTCCCTCTTCACCGACGGCCCCCGCACCGCCCGGGACCACCGGACGGCCGCCGCACGGCACGCCGCCGCCGGCCGCTGGAACGAGGCCGTCCAGGAACGGATGCGGGCCATCGTCCGCTCCCTCGAAGAACGCGCCCTCCTCGACCCCCGCCCCGGCCGCACCGCCGACGAGGCGGCCGCCGAAGCCGGCCGCTCCCTCCCCTCCCACGCGGACGACCTGCGCCTCGCGGCCCGCGCCTTCGACGACGTCACGTACGGCGGCCGCACCGCCGACGAGCCCGCGTACCGCCGCGTCGAGGCACTGGACACCGCCCTGGAACGGACCCGCCCGACCCTCGACACCGCCTCCACGGGGACGCCCGCATGAGCCGCCCGGTCACCGGCACCACCTCGACGGCCCCCTCCGCCCGCCAGGTGTGGGCCCGCGTCCGCGGCGCGGTCCTCGTCCTCGCCCTGATCCTGACCGGCGGCCTCGCCCTCGCGACGGTCCGCTCCAGCGACGCCCACGGCGCCCTCGACCCGCGCTCCGCCGACCCCCACGGCAGCCGCGCCGTCGCCGAACTCCTCAAGGCCCGCGGCGTCTCCGTCACCCTCGCCACCACCCTGGCCGAGGCCACGGCGGCCACGGACAGCGGAACCACCCTCCTGGTCACCACTCCCGACCTGCTGACGGACGCTCAGCAGTTCACACTCCGCTCGGGCATGACCGGCTCCGCCGCCCGCACGGTCCTCGTCGGTGCGGGCCGCGCCTCCCTCGGCACCCTGGCCCCGGGAGTGACCAGCGCCCCGAGCACCCCGGTGGAGGAACGCACCCCCGGCTGCGCCCTGCCGGCCGCCACCCGCGCCGGCAGCGTCGACCTCGGCGGCGAACGCTACGAGATCTCCCCCGGCACCCCCGCCGAGACCTGCTACCCCTCGGGCGGCCTCCCCACCCTGCTGCTCCTTCCCGGCACCGGAAGCGGCACGGGCACCACCGACACCGTCCTCCTCGGCTCGCCCGACATCCTCTACAACTCCCGCCTCGACCAACGGGGCAACGCCTCGCTGGCCCTGCAACTCCTCGGCTCCCAGCCCCATCTCGTCTGGTACCTCCCCTCCCTTTCCGACACCTCGGCCACCACCGACACACCCGCCGACGGCACCACGGGCAACTTCCTCGACCTCATCCCCTCCGGCTGGCTGTGGGGCACCCTCCAACTCGCCCTCGCGGCCCTGCTGGCCGCCTTCTGGCGCGGCCGCCGCCTCGGCCCCCTGGTCACCGAGCGCCTCCCCGTCGCCCTCCGCGCCTCCGAGGCCACCGAGGGCCGCGCCCGCCTCTACCGCAAGGCGAACGCCCGCGACCGCGCCGCCTCCGTCCTGCGCACCGCGGCCCGCACCCGGCTCGCCCCGCTGCTCGGCGTCCCCGTCCAGGACGCCCACTCCTCCGACCGCCTCCTCCCCGCACTCTCCGCCCGTCTCCCCGAGACGACCGCGGACCCCAGGAACCTCCTCTTCGGCCCGGCTCCCGCCGACGACGCCACCCTCATCCGCCTGGCGGACCAACTCGACGCCCTCGAAAGAGAGGTACGCACCTCATGAGCGCCCCGACCCCCGAGACCGCCACGGACTCGGACAGCGCCCGCGCCTCCCTGGAGGCCCTGCGCACCGAGATCGCGAAGGCCGTGGTCGGCCAGGACCCCGCCGTCACCGGTCTCGTCGTCGCCCTGCTCTGCCGGGGACACGTCCTCCTCGAAGGCGTCCCCGGAGTCGCCAAGACACTCCTGGTCCGCTCACTGGCGGCCGCCCTCGAACTCGACACCAAGCGCGTCCAGTTCACCCCCGACCTGATGCCGAGCGACGTCACGGGCTCCCTGGTCTACGACGCCCGCACCGCCGAGTTCTCCTTCCAGCCCGGCCCGGTCTTCACCAACCTGCTGCTCGCCGACGAGATCAACCGCACGCCCCCGAAGACCCAGTCCTCCCTGCTGGAGGCGATGGAGGAGCGACAGGTCACGGTCGACGGCACCCCGCGCCCCCTCCCCGAGCCGTTCCTGGTCGCCGCCACCCAGAACCCGGTCGAGTACGAGGGCACCTACCCGCTTCCCGAAGCCCAACTGGACCGGTTCCTGCTCAAACTGACGGTCCCTCTGCCCTCACGCGCGGACGAGATCCATGTCCTCACCCGTCACGCCGAGGGCTTCGACCCCCGCGACCTGAAGGCCGCCGGCGTCCGCCCCGTGGCGGGCCCCGCCGAACTCGAAGCGGCCCGGGCCGCCGTCGCCAAGGTCTCGGTCTCCGCCGAGATCGCCGGCTATGTCGTCGATATCTGTCGTGCCACGCGTGAATCCCCCTCGCTCACGCTCGGGGTCTCCCCCCGAGGCGCCACCGCCCTGCTCTCCACCGCCCGCGCCTGGGCCTGGCTCACTGGCCGGGACTACGTCACCCCGGACGATGTGAAGGCCCTCGCTCTCCCCACCCTGCGTCATCGCATCCACCTGCGGCCCGAGGCCGAGATGGAGGGGGTCACCCCCGACTCCGTCATCAACTCGATCCTCGCCCACGTCCCCGTCCCCCGCTGAGAACGGCGCCCCATGGCCCTCACCGGACGAACCGCGCTGCTCGCCGCCCTCGGATCGCTCCCCGTCGGCATCCTCGCCCCCAGCTGGGCGGGGATGCTCGCGGTGAACGCGCCCCTCTCCCTCGCAATTCTGTGCGACTACGCCCTGGCAGCGCCAGTACGAACGCTCCAATTCACCCGAAGTGGTGACACATCCGTTCGACTCGGTGACGAGGCCGAAGTCCAGCTCATCGTCACCAACCCGTCCCGTCGCCGCCTCCGCGCCCAGCTCCGCGACGCCTGGCCGCCCAGCAGCTGGCTCCCCGGCACCGAGCAGGCCTCCTCACGCCATCGGCTGACCGTCCCCGCCGGCGAGCGCCGCCGTCTCACCACGAGCCTGCGCCCGGCCCGCCGCGGCGACCGCCACGCCGAACGGATCACGATCCGTTCGTTCGGCCCCCTCGGCCTCGCGGCCCGCCAGGGCCACCATGCGGTCCCCTGGACCGTCCGCGTCCTGCCGCCCTTCACCAGCCGCAAGCACCTGCCGTCGCGCCTGGCCCGGCTCCGCGAGCTCGACGGCCGCACCAGCGTGCTCACCCGAGGCGAGGGCACGGAGTTCGACAGCCTCCGCGAGTACGTCCCGGGCGACGACACCCGCTCGATCGACTGGCGGGCAACCGCACGCCAGACCGCCGTCGCGGTCCGCACCTGGCGCCCCGAACGCGACCGGCACATCCTGATCGTCCTCGACACCGGCCGCACCTCGGCCGGCCGCGTCGGTGACGTTCCCCGCCTGGACGCCTCCATGGACGCGGCTCTCCTTCTCACCGCACTCGCCTCCCGAGCCGGCGACCGCGTGGACCTCCTGGCCTACGACCGCCGTCTCCGCGCCCAGGTCCAGGGCCGCTCCGCCGGCGACGTCCTGCCGGCCGTGGTCAGCGCCCTCGCCACGCTGGAACCCGAACTCGTGGAGACCGACGCCCGGGGTCTCGCCGCAACGGCCCTGGCACGCGCTCCGCGCCGTTCCCTCATCGTCCTTTTGACCGGCCTCGACGCCGCCCCCATCGAGGAGGGCCTCCTCCCGGTGCTTCCACAGCTCGCCCAGCGCCACACGGTCCTGGTCGCCTCAGTCGCCGACCCCCACGTCACGCGTATGGCTGCTGGACGCGGCACGGTCGAAGCCGTTTACGAGGCCGCGGCTGCCACTCAGACCCAGTCCCAGCGCGCCCGCACCGCGGACCAGCTCCAGCGCCACGGCGTCACGGTCGTCGACGCCACCCCCGACACCCTCGCTCCCGCCCTGGCGGACGCCTACCTCGCCCTGAAGGCAGCCGGCCGCCTCTGAGCACTTCCGCGGCGCCTGCTCCCTTCTGAAAGGGGTTCGGCCCGTA
>NZ_JAINVG010000026.1 GCF_020400725.1 Streptomyces sp. NK15101
CGGGCCCCGGCCCCCCCCGCCCGGGGGGCCGGCCCCCCCGCCGAAGGGACGGGAACCGCCACGGGTGCGGGCGGGGCCTTTCGAGCGGGCGGCGGCCGACGGGTGTACGTGTCCCAGCGGCTGCCCGGCTGCTCGACGCCGCCAAAGCGGGGCGGCACCGCGGGCGGCAGCGGCCTGAGACACGGTCCGCGGGTGCACGGAGGGGACTTCACGGGGGCCGGCGGGTGCGGTCCACCGTCGTCCGGCACCCTCGGCACCCGGCCGCGCCCTTCAGCCGGGAGACGCTCCGGCACCGGCGGCCCCGGCGGGACCGTCCCCGATCTGTGTCACCTGATCGGTGTCACCTGTCGCCCGCGAGGTCGAGGTCGTCGCTGCGCGTCTCCTCGGCCGCGACCTCGACGCTCCGGGTGCGGTGCCACGGGCGTGCGATCGGAAGGGACAGAGCCCGCCACCACGACTCCCCGGGCAGCTTCCCCGCGGGCTCGAACGGCTCACCGGGCCTGGGGAACGCCACCGCCTGGCCGGCCTCCTCGGCCGCGTCCTTCGTCCACTCCCCCGGCTCCGCCCACGCGTGCGGGGCGAGGTTGAAGGTGCCCCAGTGGATCGGCAGCAGCACGCCGCCCGGGCTGCCGCCCTGGAGGTCCAGATGGGACTGCATCCCCTCGGCGGGCGTCATGTGGATGTCGGTCCAGAACTCCGAGTAGGCACCGATCTGGATCATGGTGGCGTCGAAGGGGCCGTGGGCGGCGCCGATGTCCTTGAAGCCGGAGAAGTAGCCGGTGTCGCCGCTGTGGAAGATTCGGTGGGCCGGGCCCCGCACCACCCAGGACGCCCAGAGGGTGTGCTGCTTGTTGCGCAGGCCTCGGCCGCAGAAGTGCCGGGCCGGGGTGGCCGTGAGCCGGAGCTCGCCGACCTCGGTGGACTCGTTCCAGTCCAGCTCGCGCAGGCGGGAGGCGGGCACGCCCCAGCGCTCCAGGTGCGCGCCGACGCCGAGCGGCACCGCGAAGAGCGTGTCCGTGGTGGCCAGCGCCTTGATCGTCGGCAGGTCGAGGTGGTCGTAGTGGTCGTGCGAGATCACGACGACGTCGACCGGGCCGAGCTCGGCGAGCGGCACGGGCACCGGGTGGAGCCGCTTGGGGCCGGCGAAGGGGAACGGGGAGCAGCGGTCGCCCCAGACCGGGTCGAAGAGGACCCGGTGGCCGTCGATCTCCGCGAGGACCCCGGAGTGCCCCATCCAGGTCAGGCGCAGCCCGGTGGCCGGGGGCCTGGCCAGGTCGGCGAGGGTGGTGGGGTGGACGGGAATCGTGCCGGTGGGGGCGCGGCGCGCGCGTCCTTCCTTCTCGAAGTAGATCTTGGCGAACTCGATGCCGGACCCGGAGGGGCCTCGTCGCGCCGGTTCGGGGTTCTGGAAGATCCCGTCCGCGAAGTTCGGCGAGCGACGGATCCGGGCGAGACGCTCACCCGTGGGTTCCGCGCCGAAGGACTCGGGGCGCAGCTCGCGCAGCCGGGCCCGTGCAGAACGGTCGGAGCCGGTACCGGTCACAGGACCTCCTGATCTCTGGGGGTCGTTCCATTATGGGCGGCCCGCGCCGGAGGCGGCCGGGCCGGTCGGCCGTCCTGAGCGGTCATTCAGTACGATCCCGCCCTTCCCGGACCTGAAGCCCTCTCCGTGAACGCCGCTCCCCTGCTGTCCGTCGGCCGGACCGGCCACGTGACGGGCGCCGGGGCCACCTGGTGGTCGACCGGCTGGTGCGCGGGGTGGCCGGCGGAGGAGGTCGCCGGACCCGCCTCCTCCGCGCAGACCGTGCATCCGCTCCTGGAGGACGAGGCGGAGGTCCGGAAGCGGCTCACCGCCTTCCTCGACGGCCTCGCCGTCCAGACCACGGCCTGTGCCGCTCCCTCTCCCGCACCACGACGCTCCGCTGGGCGGACACGGCCCTCGCCCGTGAACCGAACCTCCCGGACCGGGACGTGGCGGCCGCGGGCCGGGACGCGGAGGACGGGGCCGAGACCGGGACCGCGGCACGGGTCCCGGCCGGGGCTCAGGTCACCGGCCGGGGCTGAGGTCGCGGCGGGGCCCGGCTCGCGGCCGAAGGGGTCCCTGGTGGCCGGAGGCCACGGGGCGGGGACAGGGCCGAGGCCGGTGCGGACCCGGCGGTCGGGCGTCGTGGAGTCCCGTCCTGGCGGCCCCGTCAGATCAGCTCGTAGACCGCCGAGACCGTGACCTGCTCCTCGATCTCGCCCGGCGCCAGGGGAACGGTCGGCTCGTCCGCCGGGAGTCCGGGGGCCGAGCCGGGGCCGGGGCGTACGGACTCGCCCTCGCTCAGCGAGACGAGCCGGCCGAGCCGGTGGCCGCTGAGCCGGGCGTGCTGCGCGGCCTTGTCGTACGCGTCCTGGTACGCGGCCTCGCGGGCCTTCGCCCGCAGCGCGGACGGGTCGGCGACGTCGAAGACGACGCCGTTGATCCGGCCCGCGTCCTTCTTGGCGTCGTTGACCGCGCCGATGACCTGGCCGGTCCTGTCGAGGTCGCGGACCTTCACGGAGAAGGACTGGCCCGCCTGATAGCCGGTCACCTTGCTGTCCCCGTCCTTGTTCTGGGTGTAGACCGGGGTGAGCGAGAGGCTGTCGGTGCGGATGTCCCGGTCGGCGATCCCCTGCTCGTGCAGCACGTCGAGCACCGCCTCGGCGGCGGTGGTCTGTGCCGCCATCGCCTCCTTCGCCGTCGGACGGGTGGCCTCGACCCCGACGGAGACGATCGCCAGGTCGGGCGCGGCGGACGCGCGGCCGTTGCCCGTGACGGTGACCGTGGGCGTGGCCGGGGCGGTCTCCCGGGCGGCGGTGCGCAGGGCGGTCCGCTCGGGCGCGGCGGCCAGGGCGGGGGCCGCGGTGCCGGCGAGGAGGCCGCCGAGCACGGCGGTGGCAACGAGCAGACGGGAGGTGCGGGCGGCGCTGGGCCGGCGGATCGTCACAGGCGGTCCCTTCGGAAGTGGGTGCCGGGGCTCCGGCGGGCACATCCCAGCACCCGGCGCCGCCGCCCCCGGCGCGCCACTCCTGACCGGCGGCTCCCTTCACCTCTCCGCACCAACCGCGGCCGGGTCCCGGGCGTGCGCTCAGGTCTGGACGAGCGGCTCGTACTCCTCGGGCCGCAGCCCGAAGGTCCAGGCGACGCCCTCCCGCGCGGTCCGGGTCCTGGGCGGCACCCGCAGCCAGTACGTCCGGTGGGTGCCGTCCGGCTCGGGCGTGGAGTTGACGACCTCGACCATCACGACGTCCTCGTCGTCGGCGAGTTCGATCCGCCAGAGGACGCCCGTCTCGTCACCGTGCTCGTGGCGGGCCCCGGAGGCGGCGAGGTAGCGGTCGTAGCCGTAGTACTCCAGCATCACGCGCCGCAGTTCGGCGTTCTCCTCCGTGCGTATCCGCTCGGGGGTGAGGCCGGGGAGTCCGGCGAGGAACTCGGCGGAGACCTGCATGCCCCGCCAGGCGTGGAGGGCGAACCCGTCGCGGAAGGCGAGCGCGGGACCGTCGCCCCGGTCGAGGCGTCCGGCCTCGTCCCGGTGGAGTTCGACGGGCCGCTCGCAGATCACGACGGCGTTCTCGTACGGCCACCACCAGCCGGCGTGCTCGGCGACGGTGGCGAGTCCCGCGAGCCGTGCGCCGTGTCCGTCGAAGGCGGCGAGCCAGGCGGCGTCGTGCTGGCCGAGCACCGCGTCGAGCAGCACGAGACGGACGTCGCCCCTCCCGGCCTTCGTCTCCGCCCCTTCGGAGGCCCCCGTCCCCTCGAAGGCCTCCGTCGCCGCGGCACGTATCCGGTCGACGAGGGCCCGTGTGAGGTCCCAGAGCGGCGCCCCGGTCGCCTGCCAGTGGGCCGCCCAGCCGGCCGGGCCGAGCTCGTCGTGGAGGCGGCGGCGCTCCTCGGCCCACGGCCGGGTGCGCACCTCGTCCCGTACCGAACGGCCCGCGTCCGTCAGGCCCTGGAGGAGCATGACGGCCGCGAGGGGCGAGTCCGCCCAGAGGACGCGCTCCGGCGGGGCGAGGCCGGCCGAGCGGTAGGCGACCCGGACTCCGGCCTCGGCGGCGGCGCGGTCGGCGGGTCCGGTGGCGGCGGCGACGGCCCGCCACCTGTCGGCGGTCGTGGTGGTGACGCTGCGGTTCATCTCGGTGTCCCCCATGTCCTTCACTGCTTCTCCGGCGGACATCAGTCCGCGACGATCCGGTACGCGCCGGGCACGTACTCCCGCTGCCGCACCACCCGGTACCAGCCCTTGGGGAGGGGTATCGGTGCGTGCTCCTCGTGCACCACCCGTCCGCCCTCGGGCAGTTCGAGCAGGAGCGGGCCGAGGGGGCCCGGCTCCCGCACGAGCCGGCCGGGACCGGGGATCGCGTGGGCGTGCCCGGTGACCTCGCCGAGGGCGAGGACCAGGCGGCCCCGGCCGTCCCTGGGCTCCCCCGCCGCCTTCTTCACCCGCTCCGGAACGGCCGCCTCCGCGACGGGCGCGATCAGCACGTCTCCCTGCCGGTACATGACTCTCCCCTCCCCGTCCGGCACGTGCTGCCGGACACGGGAACGACGCTAGGACCCGGCACTGACAACCGGCCGGCAGGCGACCCGGCGAGGGACGCTGTCGGTGCCGCTTGGTAGAACTCTCTCCATCAGCCCGAGCCACCCCGACCGTCGTCTGGAGCGCCGCCATGACCGTTGGCACCTACCTGCAGGAATTCCACGGCCTGCCCGTGTTCGACTTCCCGGGCGCGGACGCACAGGTGGAGCTGCCGGCGCCGGAGTCGGTCGCCTGGCGGATCTCCGCCCCGACGTACTCGGATCCCGGTGACGAGCTGTGGGGGCCGCAGTTCGAGCGGTTCCTGAAGACGGTCGACACGGGCCGGGTGCGCGCGCTGGTCGTCGGCGGCTGGGACGAGGCCTACGAGAACTCGTCCGCCGACATCGTCACCGCGCTGATCGGCGCCAACAACCGGCTGACGGCCCTGGAGGCGGTGTTCCTCGGCGACATGACCAGCGAGGACTGCGAGATCTCCTGGATCGTCCAGTCCGACGTGACGCCGCTCCTCGCCGCCTACCCGGCCCTGCGGGAGTTCGGCGTGCGCGGTGGCTCGGGACTGGCCTTCCCCTCGATCCGGCACACCGGTCTGGAGACCCTGGTCGTGGAGACCGGTGGCCTGCGCGCCGAGGTGGTGCGGGGGATCGTGGGCAGCGACCTGCCCGCCCTGGAGAACCTGGAACTCTGGCTCGGCACCGACGAGTACGGCGGCGACAGCACCGTCGAGGACCTGGCGCCGCTGCTTTCCGGCACGGCGTTCCCCGCCCTGCGCCGCCTGGGACTGTGCGACAGCGTGATCCAGGACGCCGTGGCGGCCGCCGTCGCGGGCGCGCCCGTCGTCGCGCGCCTCGAGCGGCTCGACCTGTCCATGGGCGTGCTCACCGACGCGGGCGCGGCGGCCCTTCTCGACGGACAGCCGCTGACCCACCTCGCCCACCTCGACCTCTCCCACCACTACCTGTCGGAGGCGATGTGCGAGCGGGTCCGCGCCGCGCTCGTCCCGTACGGCGTGACCGTGGACCTCGGTGACGCGCAGGTGGCCGAGGACGACGGCGACGGAGACGTCTGGCGCTACGTCGCGGTCGCCGAATGACCTCCGGCCCGCGCCTCGTGGTCGTCGGCGATCCGGCGGGCCGCCGCGTCGCGTTCTTCCAGGACGCGCTGCGCGCCGCCGGGCTGCCCGAGGCGCGGGCGGTGTCCTGGCCGGAGGTGCTCCGGGGCCGGGCGCGGTTCGCCGGCGGCGAGACCGTGCGGCTCGACTCGCCCGGTGAGGATCCGGAGGCCGACCGGCTGCTGCGCGGGGTCGACGATCCGGCCCGGGTGGAGGGCACCGGCCGCTGGTACGGACGGTTCACCGCCGCAGTGGCGGACCTGGCCGGCTCCGTCGCGGCGGCGGGCGCCGTCCTCGTCGACGATCCCGCCGAGCTCCCGGTCCTGTTCGACAAGAGGCTGAGCCACGGCCGGCTCCGGGCGGCCGGAGTGCCGGTGCCCGAGTCGCCGACCTCGGGTCCCGACGCCCCGGTGGTGCGCGGCTGGGCGGACGTCAGGGCGCTGACCGCGGGGACGGGTCTGCGCCGGGTGTTCGTGAAGCTCGCGCACGGCTCCTCCGCCTCGGGGGTGCTCGCGGTGGAGACGAACGGCGCGGGGCGGGTCCAGGCCACCACCTCGGTGGAGCACGGGGCCGGCGGACGGCTCTTCAACTCCCTGCGGGTGCGGCGCTACACGAGCGAGCGCGAGGTCGCCGCGATCGTGGACGCCCTCGCCCCCGACGGCCTGCACGTCGAGCGCTGGCTGCCGAAGGCGACCCAGGACGGCCGGGCGGCCGACCTGCGGGTGGTGGTGGTCGACGGGCGCGCCACCCATGCCGTGCTCCGCACCAGTCGTTCTCCCATGACCAATCTGCACCTGGGCGGTGCCCGGGGCGATCTGGACGCCGCGCGGGCGGCGATCGCCGCGGCCGGTGGCCGGTGGGCGGACGCGCTCGCGGTCTGCGAGCGGGCCGCCGCCGCCTTCCCGGGCACCCGGTGCGTGGGGGTCGACCTGCTGCCCGCGACCGGCTGGCGCCGGTTCGCCGTGGGCGAGGTGAACGCCTTCGGCGATCTGCTGCCCGGTCTCACGGGTCTGTCCGGCAGCGGCGCCGAGGGGCTCGACACGTACGCGGCGCAGGTCGCGGCACAATTCCGGAGCGGCCGGGGCGCGGACCCCGCTCACGCCTCCCCCCGCACCAGCACCAGCACCAGCACCACCGGCACCGTCACAGGAACGAGCACCACGTGAACCAGCCCGACATGAACGCGATCGTCGGCAGCCACGATCTGCTCCTGGTCACCCTCGACACCCTCCGGTACGACGTGGCCGCCGAGCTCGCGGCCGAGGGCCGCATCCCGAACCTGGCCCGTCACCTCCCCGGCGGCGTCTGGGAGCGGCGGCACGCGCCGGGGAGCTTCACGTACGCCTCCCACCAGGCGATCTTCGCCGGGTTCCTGCCGACCCCGGTGGCCCAGGGTCCCCATCCCCGGCTGTTCGCGGCCCGCTTCGCGGGCAGCGAGTCGACGGCCGACGGCACCTGGGTCCACGACACCCCGGACTTCGTCTCCGCGCTGGCGGGCGAGGGCTACCGGACGGTGTGCGTCGGCGGGGTGGGCTTCTTCAACAAGCAGCCGCCCCTGGGCTCCGTGCTCCCCGGCCTGTTCCGGGAGAGCCACTGGGAGCCCTCCTTCGGCGTCGCCTCCCCGAGCTCCTTCGAGTCCCAGGTCGCGTGCGCCGAGGAGGTCGTCGCCGGCCTCCCCCACGAGGAGCGCCTCTTCCTCTTCGTCAACGTGTCGGCGCTGCACCAGCCCAACTGGTTCCATCTGCCGGGGGCGACCCGCGAGGCGGGCGACTCGCGGGAGACGCACGCGGCCGCCCTGGAGTACGTCGACCGGCACATCGGGCGGCTCTTCGCCGCGATGAGCAGCCGCCGCCCCTGTTTCGCGATCGTCTGCTCCGACCACGGCACCGCGTACGGGGAGGACGGCTTCACCGGGCACCGGCTCGGCCACGAGGTCGTGTGGACCGTGCCGTACGCGCAGTTCGTCCTGTCCGGACCCGAAGGCGGGGTGGCGGCGTGAGCGACACCCCCCGCCCGTACCGGAGCTACGTCTACGCCTATCCGCACAAGACGGCGTACCGCGCGCTCCCCGAGCGCCCGGAGCTGGCCGCGCTCTGGGCCGGGGAGCCGAAGGACGCGCTCTCCCTGTACGCGCACATACCGTTCTGCGAGGTCCGCTGCGGCTTCTGCAACCTCTTCACCCGGATCGGCGCCCCGGGCGAGCTGACCACCCGTTACCTCGACGCCCTCGACCGCCAGGCCGCCACCGTCCGCGAGGCGCTCGGGGACGCGTCGCCGGTGCGGTTCGCCACGGCCGCGTTCGGCGGCGGCACGCCCACCTTCCTCACCGCCGCCGAGCTGGAGCGGCTCTGCGACATCGCCGAGAAGCGGATGGGCGTGGACCTGAGGGCGGTGCCGCTCTCCGTGGAGACCTCGCCGGCGACCGCGACGGCCGACCGGCTCGCGCTGCTCGCGGACCGGGGCGCGACGCGGCTCAGCATCGGCGTGCAGAGCTTCGTGGAGGCCGAGGCGCGGGCGGCGGTCCGGCCGCAGCGCCGCGCGGACGTCGAGGCGGCGCTCGGCCGGATCCGGGACACGGGCGTGCCCGTGCTCAACATCGACCTGATCTACGGCATCGACGGGCAGACCGAGCGGTCCTGGCGGGTCTCGCTCGACGCGGCCCTCGCCTGGCGGCCCGAGGAGCTGTACCTCTACCCGCTGTACGTGCGCCCGCTCACCGGTCTCGGCCGGATCCAGGACCCGGCGGCCGCCGACCGGGAGTGGGACGAGCTGCGGCTGCGCCTGTACCGGTACGGCCGGGACCACCTCCTGGCGCACGGCTACGAGCAGGTGTCGATGCGGATGTTCCGCCGCGCGGACGCGGGTCCCGCCGGCCCGGACGACTACGCCTGCCAGACGGACGGCATGATCGGCCTGGGCTGCGGTGCCCGGTCGTACACCTCGGCCCTGCACTACTCCTTCGACTACGCCGTCGACATGCGGGAGATCCGCTCGATCATCGACGCGTACACGGAGACCGAGGACTTCTCCCGCGCGGAGGTGGGCCGGGCGGTGGACGGGGACGAGGCCCGTCGCCGCCATCTGCTCCAGTCGCTGCTCCAGGCCGGGGGCATGCCGCTGGCCGGGTACGAGGAGCGGTTCGGTTCCTCGCCGTTCGCCGACTTCGCCGGCGAGCTGGGCCGCTTCGAGGCGCTCGGCTGGCTGGACGCGGACGCCCCGGCGGGGCTGCTGCGGCTTTCGCCCGAGGGGCTCGCGCACTCCGACGGTCTCGGCCCCGAGCTCTTCTCCCCCGCCGTGCGGGCCGCGATGGCCGCGTACGAGGCGAAGTAGGCGGCCGTGGACCTCACCCTGCTCTACCGGGGCCCGCTCTCCTCCTGCGACTTCGACTGTCCGTACTGCCCCTTCGCCAAGCGCCGGGACAGCCGGGAGCAGCTGCGCGCGGACCGGGCGGCGCTCGAACGGTTCACCGGCTGGGCCGCCGCGCAGACCGGGGACCGGCTGCGGATCCTCTTCACTCCGTGGGGCGAGGGGCTCGTCCGGTCCTGGTACCGGCGGGCGCTGGTCGAGCTGTCCCGGCTGCCGCACGTGGAGCGGGTGGCGATCCAGACCAACCTGAGCTGCCGGACGGAGTGGCTGGCGGAGGCGGACCCGGAGAGCGTGGCCCTCTGGTGCACGTACCACCCCGGACAGACTCCGTACGAGCGGTTCCTCGCGAAGTGCCACGAGCTGGCGGAGCGGGGCGTCCGGTACAGCGTCGGGGTGGTCGGTCTGCCCGAGCACCGGGAGCACGCCCGCCGGCTGCGGGACGCGCTGCCGCCGCACGTCTACCTCTGGGTGAACGCGGCCGAGGGGCACGCGTACACCGACGCGGAGGCCGAGGACTGGACGGAGCTCGACCCGCTGTTCCCCTACAGCCGGCATCCGCACCGCTCGGCGGGGCTGCCCTGCCGCACCGGGGAGTCGGTGGTCTCGGTGGACGGCGGGGGGACGGTGCGGCGCTGCCACTTCGTCAAGGCCGAGCTGGGGAACCTGTACGACGGTTCGTACCGCGCCGCACTGCGTCCCCGCGCCTGCCCCCTCGCCGTCTGCGACTGCCACATCGGCTACGTCCACCTGGAGACGCTGCCGCTGTACGACGTGTTCGCGGGCGGGGTCCTGGAGCGGATCCCCGCCGCACCGCCGGCTACAGGGGCATGAGGTCGGGGCGCTTCGCCTCGACGTGGTCGCCGGAGCTCTCGCCGCGCAGCCGGCGTCCGATCCAGGGCACCAGGTACTCCCGGGCCCAGTGGATGTCGTCGCGGCGCACCTCGAGGGTGCCGCGCGGCGGGACCGGCGGCCAGGGCTGGTCCGGGTCGGCGGGCACGGGCAGGCCGAGGACCTGGGCGGCGCGCAGGGCGACGCGGGTGTGCCCCTCGGGCGAGAGGTGCAGCCGGTCGTCGTCCCAGGCGCGCCTGTCCTGCACGGACTTGAGCGACCACAGGTCGAGGACCGGGCAGTCGTAGCGGTCCGCGATGGCCCGGACGTGACCGTTGTAGGTGGCGATCTTGCCGCGCAGGTGCTTGAGGAGGGTCACGCCGCGGGTGTCGAAGCCGGTGGTCACCATGACGGTACCGACGGCGGAGGTCAGGTCGGCGACGGCGCGTTCGAAGCGCTCGGCCACGTCGTCGGGGTCCGTCCCGGGGCGGATGATGTCGTTGCCGCCCGCGCAGAAGGTCACCAGGTCGGGGGCGAGTTCCTTCGCCCGCGGGACCTGTTCCGCCACGATCTGGTCGAGGAGGCGCCCGCGTACGGCCAGGTTGGCGTAGCGGAAGGCGTCGTGCTCCGGCAGCTGGTCGGCGAGCAGGACCGCGAAGCGGTCCGCCCAGCCCGCGTAGGCCCCGTCGGGGCCGGGGTCGCCGACGCCCTCGGTGAAGCTGTCACCGATCGCCGCGTACGACCCGAATGCGTTCTTGTCTGTTGATCTCGAATCGTCTGCCACGGGAGCACATCCTTCCCCTTCGGATGTGACCTACGCGACCGTAAGGAGGGGTTGACGACGGGTGATATATGCCACCGATAAAGATTCCACCAAGCCGGAATACGCCGGAGGCCCGGCACGTGGGTGCCGGGCCTCCGGAGGGCGGGAAGAGGACGACGGTGCGTCAGATGCTCACGCCGTGCTGGCGCAGGGCGGCCAGCGGGTCGATGTCGGAGCCGTACTCCGGCCCGGTGCGCATCTCGAAGTGCAGGTGCGGGCCGCTGGAGTTGCCGGTCGAGCCGGACAGGCCGATCTGCTGGCCGCCGCTGACCGTCTGGCCGGCGGAGACGGAGATCGAGGACAGGTGGGCGTACTGCGAGAAGGTGCCGTCGGCGTGCTGGATGACGACCTGGTTGCCGTACGCGCCGCCGTTGCCGGCGGAGTAGACGGTGCCGGGGCCGACCGCGAGGACGGTGGTGCCGGTGGAGGCCATGAAGTCGACACCGGTGTGGTAGCCGGAGGACCACATGGCGCCCGCCGCGCGGTACGGGGTGGAGATGCCGCCGCTGACGGGGGCGACCCAGCCGGAGGAGGAGGTCGTGCCGGCCGACGAGGACGTGGCGGGGGACGAGGAGGTGGCCGGGGACGACGAGGCGGCGGTCGCGGCGGCCGGGGCCGAGGAGCGCTCGCTGCCGCGGGAGGCGCGCGGGGCGTCGTCGCCGTTCTTGCCGGAGCTCCGCTTGCCCTGGTGGGCCTTCGGCGCGTGGGCCTTGGCGGTGCTCTTCGCGCCGAGGGTGAGCTTCATGCCGGGCAGGATCAGCGAGGGGTCCTCGCCGATGACCTGGCGGTTGTCCTCGTACAGCTTGTGCCAGCCGCCCGCGAGGTGGTGCTCGGCGGCGATCTTCGAGAGGTAGTCGCCCCGGACGACGGAGTACGTCTTCGGCGCGGCCTTCGCGGTGGCGGGCGCGGCGGCCTTCACCTGGGCGACGGCCTGGGCGGGGGCGGCGGCCGGGGCGGCGGCGTGGGCGCCGGTGGCTCCGAGGAGCGGGAGGGCGACGACGGCGCCACCGGTGCCGGCGGCGGCGATGCCGCGGGTCAGACGGTTGGACTTGGTGCGGCGGTGCTTACCCTTCGCGGGCATGGCGAATTCCTCTCCGGCGCCTGCGAGGTGAGCTGTCGGGTTCGGACTGGAGATGTCCGGCCGCGCGTTCGCGCGACTTCACCCCGAGCCGTCCTTCTTCGAGGGATCGGCGACTTACCTGGGTCCCCCGCTCCTGCCTCGTACGGGTGAGTGCGGATTCCGGTCGGTGGCAGGATTCGGCGGTCCGTCCGGATTGAGCGCGACGCTAGACGAGCGGGTCGGCGCGAACAAGCCACGATTTTCACGCACTCCGGGATCACGTGATATCCGGCCGGAATTCCGGTCACCCTCCGTGGATGGCGGTCCTTCGATCCCCTTTTTCCGGGGGGTATTTGGAAAAGACGATCAGGCACGGTCCGTCACGATTATGACGCTGCTCACGCCCCGATCCCCATCTCCCCTGCAACCGGGGCGACTTATGCGCAATACCCCAATACGGACAGATCGCCCATTCCTGCGCGAGGGGGTGCGTGCCCCGGCCCCCGCCCGAGATGATTGGCCCAGGAACCGACCGACAGAACAGGAGCAGCCGTGACGCAGCAGCTGCCGCAGGTCCCGCCCACCGAAACCGCCGAGCCCGAACTGACGGAGGTCCGCAACTTCCGGGACGTGGGCGGCCTGCCGACGACGGACGGGCGCGCCGTCCGCCCCGGCCGCCTCTTCCGCAGCGGCCACCTCGCCCACGCGACGGAGGGCGACGCCGCCTTCCTCGCCTCGCTGGGCCTGCACACCGTCTTCGACTTCCGCAACGTGGCGGACCGGAAGGTGGAGGGCGCGGACGTCGACCTGCCCGGCGTGCGGAACGTGAACATACCCCTCAACGACCCGGCCGACGGCAAGGAGTTCTGGAAGCTGGTGCGCGACGGCGAGATCGCGCAGCTGCGGGAGGTCCTCGGCGACGGCAAGGCGGCCGCCCGGATGTCCGACTCGTACCGGAAGATGGTGGTCGAGCGGACCTCGGAGCACAGCCGGATCCTGCACTCCATGGCGGAGGAGAGCATCCCGGCGCTCATGCACTGCGCGGCCGGCAAGGACCGGGCCGGGCTCGCCGTCGCGATCACCCTGCTCGCGGTCGGGGTCGAGCGGGAGGCCATCGAGGCCGACTACGTGAAGTCGAACGACCCGCACCGCCGCTACAAGGTGCGCCGCAGCTCCACCTCCCCGGACGCGATGTCGCCCGAGGTGATGGAGCTGCTGAGCCCGCTCTTCGACGCGCGGGTGGAGTATCTGCGGGCCGCCTTCGAGACGATCGAGGCGACCTGGGGCTCCGTGGACGCCTACCTCGCGAAGGGCCTGAAGCTGGCCCCGGAGACCCGCGAGCGGCTGCGGGAGCTGCTGCTCACGGAGGCGTGAGGCCGCCTACTGGTTCTGCCCGCCCATCATGAAGAGCAGGTAGAGGAAGCCGGCGAAGAGGTGGCCTGCGATCAGGTAGGCGAAGAGGCGGAGCACGAGGCCCTTGGGGAACCTGCCCTCACCGCGCTCTTCGCCGGTGACGTGTACGGACTTCTCGGACATGTCGGTCCTTTCTGAATGTCAGCGCCGGTGCGGGGTCCCCTCGCCGAGGCACAGCTCGGCGGCGGGGCTCTGCATCAGGGTGTGGACGAAGAGCAGCTCGGCCCCGCCGGACGTGGCGGCGCCGATCCGGTGCGGGGTCAGCGAGTCGAAGTGCGCGCTGTCCCCGGGATCGAGGACGTGGACGGCCTCCCCGAGCGCGAGCCGGACCCGCCCCTCCAGGACGTGGATCCACTCCTCGCCGGGGTGGACGCGCACGATGTCGGCCCGGGTGGCGTACGGCACGTGGACCCGCAGGCACTGGAGGGCGCGCCCGGCACCGCCCGCCTGGCGGTAGATCCAGCCGTCGGCCTCGACGGGTTCGGAGCGGCCGGCCCGGACGACGGGGTCGCGCTCGGGGGGCGTCTCGCCCAGGAGCTCGGAGACCGTCGTACCGTAGATGCGGGACAGGGCGAGCAGCATCGGCAGCGAGGGCTGCCGGTTCCCCGTCTCCAGGCGCGAGAGGTGGGCCGGCGAGAGGCCGGCCCGCCGGGCGGCGGCCTCCAGGGTGAGTCCCCGGCGGCGGCGCAGGGCCCGCAGCTGGGGGGCGACGTCGGGCAGGACGTCGGGGGCGGGGTCCGGGGAGGTGTCCCCGGGGACGTGGTCCATGCGTCCATTCCGCCAGGATCATGCCTCTGAGGCAAGTTTCTTGCCCCAGAGGCAAAACCCTCGTCGAAATCCGGTCAGCGCTGCGCGACCGCCTGTTTGACCAGCGTCCTCCCGAAGTCCCACATCAGCCCGCCGCCGCCGTGGGCGTCGTCCATGACCGCCGTGAAGGCGGTGACGAACCGGTCCACGTCCGCCTCGTCGATGATCAGCGGCGGGATCAGCTTGATCACCTCCAGGTGGTCCCCGGAGACCTGGGTGAGGATCCGGTGCCGCTGGAGCAGCGGGACGACGACCATCTGGGCGAAGAGGCCCTTGCGGGCCGCCTGGAGCATCGTCCAGCGTCCGCGCAGTCCGAGCGAGGACGGCCGCCCGAACTCGATCCCGATCATCAGGCCGCGCCCGCGGATCTCGTGCAGCAGCTCGTACCGCGGCACGAGCTCCTTCAGGCGGCCGGAGAGCAGGTCGCCGATCCGGCGGGCGTGCGCGACGGTGTCCTCGTCCTCCATGACCGAGAGGACGGCGAGCCCGGCGGCCATGGCCTGCGCGTTCGACCCGAAGCTCGCCGAGTGGACCAGGACCCGGTCCATCGAGGAGTAGACCTTCTTGAAGATCCAGTCCTTGCCGAGGGTGGCGCCGACCGGCACGTAGCCGCCGGAGAGCGCCTTGGCGACGCAGACCAGGTCCGGCTCGACCCCCTCCTCGTGCTGGTAGGCGTAGAAGTCGCCGGTCCTGCCGAGGCCCGTCTGCACCTCGTCCGCGACGAGCAGCGCGCCGTGCCGGCGCAGCAGCTCCTGGGCGCCCCGGAGGAAGCCCGGCGGCGCCTCGTGGACACCCTTGCCCTGGATGGGCTCGACGACGAAGGCGGCCACGTCGCCCCGGCGCAGCTCCCGCTCCAGGGCGTCGAGGTCGCCGAGGGCGATCGCGGTGTCCGGCAGGAGCGGGTCGAAGCCCTCCCGGAAGCCCTGCTCGCCGTTGACGGAGAGGGAGCCGGTGGTGAGCCCGTGGAAGGCGTGGTGGCAGTAGAGGACCCTCGGCCGCCCGGTGGCGTACCGGGCGAACTTGAGGGCGGTCTCCACGGCCTCGGTGCCGCTGTTGCCGAAGAAGACCCGGTCGAGGTGCGGGCTGTGGGTGAGCAGCTTCTCGGCGAGGAGGCCCGGCAGCGGCTGGCAGTCGAAGCGGGTGAGGTCGGCGAGCCCGGCGTCCAGGACGTCGTGGAGGGCCTTGCGGACGACGGGGTGGTGCCGTCCGAGGCCCATCACGCCGAAGCCGGCGAGCATGTCGAGGTGGTCGACGCCGTCGGCGTCCCAGAAGTGGGCGCCCTCGGCCCGCTCGTAGACCTTGTCGAAGCCGATGGTGTGCAGCATGCGCGGCAGCTGGGGGTTGAGGTACCGGGCGTGCAGCTCGTACCGCTCGCCGCCGCGCTCGGAGAGCAGCGCCCGCAGGTCGAACCCGCCCTTCATGAGGCACTCACCCGTCGTTCCCGGAGACGGTCTCCCGGATCGCGCGCAGGGACTCCTTGAGGGAGCCCATGGTGGCGAGGACGGCGGTGGGCTCGTAGCCGCAGTGCGCCATGCAGTTGGCGCAGCGCGGGTCCTTGCCGCGGCCGTACTTGTCCCAGTCGGTGTCCTCGACGAGTTCGCGGTACGTGGGGACGTATCCGTCGCTCATCAGATAGCAGGGACGCTGCCAGCCGAAGAGGGAGTAGTTGGGAATGGCCCAGGCGGTGCAGGGGAAGTCGGCCTTTCCTTCCAGGAAGTCCAGGAAGAGCGGCGAGTGGTTGAGCCGCCAGCGGCGCCTGTTGCCGCCGGCGAAGGCCTTCTTGAAGAGTTCGCGGGTCTGCTCGACGCCGAGGAAGTGCTCCTGGTCGGGGGCCTTCTCGTAGGCGTAGGCGGGCGAGATCATCATTTCGTCGACCTGGAGGTCGTCGTTGAGGAAATTGAGCACCTCGATGACGGTCTGCGGGGTGTCGGTGTTGAAGAAGGTCGAATTGGTGGTGACCCGGAAGCCGCGCCGCTTGGCCTCCTTGATGGCCGCCACCGCCTCGTCGAACACGCCCTCCTTGGCGACGGACTCGTCGTGCCGCTCCCGCAGTCCGTCGATGTGGACGGCGAAGGCGAAGTACGGGGAGGGGGTGAACTTCTCCAGCTTCTTGCGCAGCAGCAGCGCGTTGGTGCAGAGGAAGACGTACTTCCGCCGGGCCACCAACTGGCGCACGATCTCGTCGATCTGGGGGTGCATCAGGGGCTCGCCGCCCGCGATGGACACCATGGGCGCGCCGGACTCCAGGACCGCGCCGACCGCCTGGGCGACCGGCATGCGCTGCTTGAGGACACCCGCCGGGTGCTGGATCTTTCCGCAGCCCTCGCACTTGAGGTTGCAGGCGTAGAGCGGCTCCAGCTCGACGATCAGCGGGAACTTGTCCCGCTTGCGGAGCTTCTGTTCGAAGAGGTAGGTCCCGACCCGGACGGACTGACGGAGCGGCATGGCCATAACTCGTTCACCTCCTGGGGAGCAGCGAAGAACGGTGCCATTCGAAGAAAGCGGGAAGGACGGCACGAAGAACACGGAAGGCTGATATTCCCCCGCGTACCGTGCCGATCCGGACCAGTTCATGTTCCGGAGCGTCCACGACCACCCGGACGGCCGCAACCGGGCGGGGTCCACACGACGTCGCGGTACGGAGCGTGGCGGCCGACTCCATGTCGACGGCGATCGCACCGCCGGCGCCCAGCGCGGCCCGCTCGGGACCGCGCACCACGTGATCGGAGCCGATCAGCGGCCCGGTGTGGACGGCGCGCCCGGGCACCGTCTTGGCCAGGGCCCTCACCAGGAGCTCCGTCCCTGTGCAGAGGGTCGTGCCGTCGGGGCCGCGGGTCTCGTCGGCGACGATCAGGTCCCCCGGGTGCATGCCCGGGGCGAGGCCCGCGCAGAAGCCGGAGGCGATCACCGCGGCGTCCCGCCAGGGCTCCTCGCCGAGCACCCGGGACACCGCCCGGCGGGCCCGGTCCGGCCCCATGCCGGTGCGCAGCACGGTCACCGGGCCGGGCGCGCCGCCCCGCTCCCCGCTGCGCAGGGCGAACTGCTCGATGCCGAGCGCGCAGGCGATCAGCAGTGGCGGGCCGGCGTCCGGGCCGGGCTCGCGACCCATCAGTCCGCCTTGCGCGGCGAGGGATCCCCGTGCACGTAGCGCCCGAGCGCCGTGAGCGGGAACACCTGCCGGTAGAGGTGGTAGTTGATGGAGAAGTCCCAGGGGAAGCCGGTGCCGGTGAAGTACGGCTCGTCCCAGGAGCCGTCCTCCCGCTGGGTCTCGACCAGCCAGGCGACGCCCCGGCGGACGGGCTCGGAGTCGCGCTCGCCGGCGGCGAGGAGGGCGATCAGCGCCCAGGCCGTCTGGGAGGCGGTGGAGGGGCCGCGCCCGACCCATTCCTCCTCCTTGTACGAGCGGAGGTCCTCGCCCCAGCCGCCGTCGTCGTTCTGCGCGGTCGCGAGCCAGGCGACGGCCCGGCGGATCGCCGGGTGGGAGCCCGGCAGTCCGGCGGCGGTGAGCGCGGGGAGCACCGAGCCCGTGCCGTACACGTGGTTGACGCCCCAGCGGCCGAACCAGGCGCCGTTGGGCTCCTGCTCGGCGAGCAGCCACTCGATGCCCCGGCGGGCACGCGGGTCGTCGGCCATGCCCTCGTACCCGAGCATCTCCACCACGTGGGCGGTGACGTCGGCGGAGGGCGGGTCGATGACCTCGCCGAAGTCGCAGAACGGCAGCTTGTCGGGGAAGGCGCTGGTGTTGTCGGCGTCGAAGGCTCCCCAGGCGCCGTTGCGCGACTGCATGCCGAGCGTCCAGCGGACGCCCCGGCCGATGGCCGCCTCCACCCGGGCGGGGTCGGGGTGCTCGACCCTGCGCAGGGCGAGCAGGACCTCGGCGGTGTCGTCGATGTCGGGGTAGTTGTCGTTGTGGAACTCGAACGCCCAGCCGCCCGGCGGGAGTCCGGGCCGGCGCACCGCCCAGTCCCCGGTCCGGGTGACCTCCTCGTCGAGCATCCAGTCCACGGCCCGGACGAGCGCCGGATGGTCGGGGCGGAGCCCCGCGTCGGCGAGGGCGATGGTGGCGAGGCAGGTGTCCCAGACGGGCGACTGGCAGGCCTCGATCATCCGCGAGCCGTCCTCGTGCCAGACGGCGAACCGGTCGAGGGATTCCAGGCCGGCCCGCATGACCGGGTGCCGGAGGTCGTAGCCGAGGAGGTGGAGGGCGATGACCGAGTAGACGGCGGGTGGCTGGATGCCGCCCCAGCAGCCGTCGTTCTCCTGGCGCTCGACGATCCACCGGGCGGCGACGTTCATGGCCGTCCCGCGCAGCGCGCGGGGGGCGAAGCGGTGGTAGACGTGCAGTGCCTTGTCGAGCCGCTGGAAGATCCCGTCCCAGCCGGTGGCCGGGGCGAGCGGCCGGGGCGGGTTCGGCCGCGCCGGGTCGGTGTGCAGCTCGTCCAGCGGGAAGGGCGCGGGCCGGACCGGGCGCTTCGCGGAGACCACGGTGAGCGGCACGATCGTCTGCCGGGCCCAGCAGCCGAAGTCGTAGATGTTGAGGGGGAACCACTTCGGCAGGAAGAGCAGCTCCGGCGGCAGCTCGGGCAGGTCCTCCCAGCGCCACCAGCCGAAGAGGGCCAGCCAGATCCGGGTGAAGACCCGGGCGGCGGCGATCCCGCCCCGGGCGCGGACCCAGGCGGAGGCGCGGGCCATGTGCGGGGCCTCGGGCGGGTCTCCGGCGAGCCGCAGGGCCACATAGGCCTCGACGGTGGCGGAGAGCTCTCCCGGTCCGCCGTAGAAGGTGGCCCAGGCGCCGTCCTCGCCCTGCCGGCGGCGGATGTGGAGCGCGGCGGCGCGGGTGGTGTCGGCGTCGAGGATGCCCAGGAACTGGCGGAGGAGCAGGTCCTCGGCGTCCATGGTGACGTTGGTCTCCAGGTCGCCCTTCCACCAGCCGGCCGGGTCCTGCCGGGCGAGCAGGTGCTCGACGGCCCGTTCGGCGGCCCGTGCGGCGGCGCCGTCGAGGCCGGACGCGGAGGCGTCGGTGTCTTTCGTCTTGCTGGCCGTGGCTGCCCGGGGGCCCACGGCCCCGGCGCTTCCGTCGGTCGTCGCTGTCATGGCTTCCCCTTCGTGCAGTCGGTTCCTTCTGCTCCTGCGGGTCTGCCGTCGGCCGGCACCGGGTGGCGCCGGCCGGCGACCGCGAACTCATATCAGGGTGATGGTGATCATCTCTTCCGTACGACCACGAAGTCGGCCAGTGCGACGAGCTGCGCCCGCACGCGGGCGGGCATGTCCACCTCGTTCAGGGCCTCGATCGCGACGGCGTGCTGGCGGCGGGCCTCCTGGGAGGTCCACTCGCGTCCTCCGGCCTCCTCGATGAGGGCCGCGCGGGTGGCGAACTCCTCCTCGGAGAAGGTGTCGAAGTCGCTGGACTTGGCGTCCGCGGCGAGCAGCTCGCCGAGCCGCTCGGAGGCCGGGCCGCCCGCGGCGAGGGCGGCGACGACCGGGAGGGACTTCTTGCGCTGGCGCAGGTCGCTCCAGGTCTGCTTGCCGGTGGCCTCCGGGTCGCCCCAGATGCCGAGCAGGTCGTCCACGGCCTGGAAGGCGAGGCCGAGGTGGTAGCCGTACTCCTCCAGCTTGTCGGCGGTGCGGTCGTCGGCCCCGCCGAGGACGGCGCCGATGGAGACGGCGCAGGCGAGCAGGGCGCCCGTCTTGTTGCCCTCCATCTCCAGGCACTCCTCGACGGTGACCCGCTCGCGGTGCTCGTAGGAGATGTCCTGGGCCTGCCCGTCGATGAGCTTGCGGCTGGCCGTGGTCAGCCGGCGGGTGGCGCGGCCGGCCTCGACGGTGCCGAGTTCGAGCAGGATCTCGTTGGCCAGGGCGAAGAGGGCGTCACCGACCAGGATCGCCTGCGCGGGGCCGTGCACCTTCCACACCGTGTCGCGGTGGCGGCGCTGCTCGTCGCCGTCCATCAGGTCGTCGTGGAGCAGCGAGAAGTTGTGCACGAGCTCCACGGCGACGGCGCCGGGGATCCCGACCTCGGGCGCGGCGCCCGCGGCCTCGGCCGACAGCAGGGCGAGCGCCGGACGGACGGCCTTGCCGCCGTCGCCTTCGGCGGGGTTGCCCCGCGCGTCGATCCAGCCGAAGTGGTAGGCGGCCACGGTGTCCATGGGCGGCGCGAGGCGGTCGACGGCCGCCCGCAGTACGGGGGTGGACAGGGTCCGCCCCCGCTCCAGCAGTGCGGACACGTCCGCGGTGTCGACGGCCGGATGTCCCGGCTGCACTGTCGGCACGGTCTCTCCTCTTGTTCCGGTACTCACACTCATACCGCCTCCTGCAGCGGATGGTCATGGCGGCGGCCGAGGGCGGAGAGCGCGGCGCCCGCGGCGCTGAATCCACTGCGGACGGCACCCTCCATGGTCGCGGGCCAGCCGGTGGCGGTCCAGGCCCCGGCCAGGTACAGCCCCGGGGCCCTGGTGCGGGCGCCGGGCCTGAGCCGGCCGACGCCCGGGGCGGGGGCGAACGTGGCCGTCCGCTCCCTGGTGACGAAGAAGTCGCGGACCCCGGCGCCGCGGGCGGCGGGCAGGAGCCGCTCCAGCTCGGGGAGGTACTTGGCGCGCAGGGCGGCGACGGGTTCGTCGATCTCGTCCTGGGCGGCGGACTGGGAGACGGCGAGGTACTGGCCCACCCGTCGCCCACCCGTGTCCGAGGGCCCTTCGGGCCCGCCCCTCAGCAGTCCGGAGGAGTCCGTGCGGTCGAAGACCCATTGCACGGGGGAGCCGAGCGTGGTGAAGAAGGGCCGCTTCAGCACCTTGCGGTCGTAGACGACGTGCAGGTTGAGGATGGGGGCGGTGTCGATGTCGAGGAGCCGGTCGGGGTCGTCGAGGGCGCCTTCGGGGAGCAGGCCGTGGGTCTCGTGCTGCGGGACGGCGAGGACGACGGCGTCGGCCTCGATCCGCTCCCCCGGCACGTCGACGGTCCAACGCCCGTCGTCGGTGCGGGAGATCCGCTCGGCCTTGGTGCGGAGCAGGGTGCGGACGCCGAGGGCGTCGAGCTCCTTCGCGGCCCGGGTGTCGTGGAGTTCGCCGAGCGGGACGTGGGCCCAGCCGATGTCGGCGGCGCCGGGCTCGGAGAGGAGGCCGGTCTTGAAGACCATCGCGGCGAGCCCCATGGAGGCCTGCGGGGCGGGGGCGTTGAGGGTGGGGACGCCGACGAGGTCCCAGAGGGCCTCGACGGCCCGCGGGGACTGTCCGTGCCGCCCGAGCCAGGTGGCGAAGTCGATGCCGTCGAGCGCCGGGTCGGCGGGGTCGAGCCTCTTCAGGGCGAGCGCGGCCCGGCCGACGGAGGCACGCTCGGCGAGGGAGAGGTGCGGGTAGGTGGCGAGGCTGCGCGCGAGGTGCAGCGGTACGGGGAGGTCGTCGCGGCGGATCCGGCCGAGCCGGGGGCCGCGGGGGTGCCCGACGTCGAGTACGGGGACGTCGAGGCGGTCCTGGAGGGGGGCGAGGTGGGCGCCGTCGACCCGGTCGAGGAACCAGCGGTAGGCGGTGCAGCAGCGCAGGTAGACGTGCTGGCCGTTGTCGACGGTCAGGTCGCCGCGGCGGAAGGAGAAGGCGAGGCCGCCGAGCCGGGGCCGGCCTTCGAGCAGGGTGACGTGGACGCCGTTCTCGGCGAGCCGGAGCGCGGTGGTGATGCCGGCGAGGCCGCCGCCGACGACGACGGCACGGGGCCGCGGGCCACCGCCGGTACCGGTGCCGGCGGCCGGCGCGTCCGCACCGGTACGGGAGCCGGTCCCGGTGCCGCGGGCGGGCGCGTCCGTACCGGCACGGGAGACGGAACCCTTGCCCGGGACAGGCGCGTCCGCACCGGCACGGGAGACGGAACCCTTGCCCGGGAGGGAGCCGGTGCCGGCGACGGTCTCGTCCGGTCCGGTGCCGACGACGGGCCCGGCGGCCGTGAGGGGCGCAGCCGGACCGGTGCCCGGAGCGGCATCAGCGCCCGGCGGGGTGTTCCGCTCGGTTCCTTCGTGGTTCACGCCGCCTCCGTTCGGGTCGTCGTGGTCGGATTCGGGAGTGCCCCGGGCAGGGACGCCGGGGCGGCGCCGGGGGTTGCCCGGCGGGCGGGGGCGCAGGGGCGCATCAGGCGCGCCTCCTGGCGGTGCGCCGGGCGATGTGGCGGGTGTCGAGGCCGGAGAGGCCGCGCACCGCGACGTACGCCTTCTCGCGGCCCGGCAGCGAGACGCGGCCGCGCAGGACGGCCCCGGGGTCGCGCTCGATCCGGTCGAGGAGGCGCCGGTAGATGCCGGCCATGGCGGCGACGCAGGCGCCGCTGCGCCGGTCGAGCATCGGGAGGAGCCGGTAGCCCTCGGCGAACAGGGCGCGGGCGCGCCGCACTTCGAAGTGGACGAGCCCGGCGAAGTCGGCCCCGGGGGGCGGGGTCACGCTGCCGAAGCCGTCTCCGCAGCCGAACTTGGCGAGGTCGTCGGCGGGCAGGTAGGTGCGCCCGTTCCCGGCGTCCTCCCGTACGTCCCTGAGGATGTTGGTGAGTTGGAGCGCGAGGCCCAGGGTGTCGGCGTACTCGGGTGCCCGGTCGGCGCCTTGGGCGCCGGGCTGGGTGCCGAAGACGCCGAGGGAGAGCCGGCCGATCGCGCCGGCGACGCAGCGGCAGTAGACCTTGAGGTCGTCCCAGGTCTCGTAGGTCGCGCCGCGCACGTCCATGAGGACGCCGTCGATGAGCTCGTCGAGGCCGTCGAGCGGGATCGGGAAGCGGCGGGCGGAGTCGGCGAGGGCGACGGCGACGGGGTCGGTGTCGTCCTCCTCGACCAGGCCCTTGCGGACGCGGTCGAGGACGTCACGGGTGGCTTCGAGCCGCTCCCGCTTCTCCTCGGGCGCGAGCGTGCCGTCGCCGATGTCGTCGACGCGCCGCGAGAAGGCGTACAGCGCGGACATCGCCTGTCGCTTCTCGGCGGGGAGCAGCCGGATCCCGTAGGCGAAGTTGCGGGCCTGCTGGCCGGTGACCGCCTCGCAGTAGCTGTAGGCGGCCTGGACCGGTGCGGACGGCTGGTGCTGGGCCTCCACGGTCGCGCTCACCCCTCTCTCCGCGCCCGGAGCAGAACCGCTCCCGCCTGGCGCATCAGGCTCGGCTTGGTGGCCTTCGGTGGGCCGGTCAGCACGTCGTACCCGGCGTCGGTGATCGCGTCGAGCGCCGCGAGTCCCCCGCCGGTGAAGCCGGCGAGGAGGAGGCGGAGCCGTCCGTGGACGCTGCCGACGAGCGGGGTGCCCGCGTGGAGGAGCGCGCGGGCCCGCTCGGCCTCGAAGGCGATCAGGGCCCGCACGGAGGCGCCGGCGGTGGGCGCGGCGAGGTCGCGCTCGGTGACGTGGAAGCGCTCGAGGTCCTCGGCCGGCAGGTAGATCCGGTCGCGGGCGAGGTCCTCGGCGACGTCCTGGAGGTGCTCGACGATCTGCAGGGCGGTGCAGATCTCGTCGGAGCGCCGGATCCGCTCGGGGGTGTCGGTGCCGGTGATGGCGAGGACGAGCCGGCCGACGGGGTTGGCGGAGAGCTCGCAGTACGCGAGGAGGTCGTCGTACGTCTCGTAGCGGCGGACCAGCTGGTCCTGCCGGTTGGCGGCGATCAGGCCGAGGAAGGGCGCGGGGGCGAGCCCGCGGCGCCGGACGGTCGGCTGGAGGGCCCGCAGCAGGGGGTGGTGCGGGGTGGAGTCGAAGACCCGTTGGAGGTCGGCCTGCAGGGCGTCGAGGAGGGCGACCCGGTCGTCCGCGGTCCCGGGGCCGACGCCGAGGTGGCGGGCGTCGGCGCCGCCGGGGGCGAGGTCGCCGTCGCCGATGTCGTCGACGAGCCGGGCGAATCCGTAGACGGCCATGAGGTCGTCGCGCCAGGCACGGGGCAGGAAGAAGGGGGCCACGGGGAAGTTCTCGTCCGCGGCCTTGCCGAGCGTGGTGCGCGAGGAGGCGTCGATCTGCGCCTGCCGGGTCTCCGTCACTGGGCGGTTCCTGACGGAGGGACGGCGACACCCTCGTGGAGCTGGAGATTCTGCGTCATGGCCGTCACGACTCCCGTTCTACACTGCCGATCCAATCCATCCTATTTCGGACACGCCGCCGACCCCTGCCCGTAAGGTCCGCCACGGCGGGCCCGATGGCCGCGGGGTATCGCCCTACTTGCCGCGAAACAGACCGGTCCAGCTTACGTTGTACGACGACCTTCGCCGTTCCGGGGTGGCGGGCGTCGCGCGCCTCACCCGTACGGAGTCCGCACCGGCCGCCAACCCGCAGTCCCCGCAAGGGAGTTCGGGATCAGTCGGTGGCCGCGCCGGAAACCACCATCGCGAGGGTCGCCTCGACGACCACACTCCGGCCCTGTGCGGTGAGACGGCGGAGGGGCCCGTCGACCAGGAGAAGTGACAGTCCGTGCACGGCCGACCACGCCGCGGCGGCGGTGGCGGGGCGGGCGCCGGGCCGTGCGGTGCCCGGCCGGGCGAGCGCTTCGAGCGCCTCCCTGAGCAGGGTGAACGCGCGGATCTCGGGCTCGGCGGACGGCCGGGCGGGCGTGGGCTCGCCCGCGGCGGCGGGGCGGGGGACGCAGAACGCGGCCCGGTAGAGGCCGGGCTGCTCCACGGCGAAGCCGACGTATCCCCGGCAGAGGGCGACGACCCGGCGCTCGGCGGCGAGGACGGGGTCGTCGGCGCCGGGCTCGCGGGCGGCGGCCCGCTCCATGGAGGCGGCGAGTTCCCGCCGGGCATGGGCCCGGACGGTGCGGAGGAGTTCGCCGCGCCCGTCGAAGTGCCGGTAGGCGGCGGTGGGCGAGACGCCGACCCGGCGGGCCGCCTCGCGCAGGACGACCCGCTCGGGGCCGCCTTCGGTGGCGAGGTCGACGGCCGCGCAGATCAACGCGTTGCGCAGATCGCCGTGATGGTAGGTCTTTCCCGCCGAGATCGCTGCCATGCGCCCATCCTGCCCGAAGTTAACCGCATGAACATTCCAGGTGGGGGCGCGACGCGCGGAAAACGGAGGAACCCCTACCGGATGAATCCGGCAGGGGCTCCGCAGACGCGGTGGAGACTAGCGCGCGGTCTCGCGCTCGTACGCCTTGAGGACCTCCTCCGTGGGGCCGTCCATCAGGAGCTGCCCCTTCTCCAGCCAGAGCACCCGGTCGCAGGTGTCCCGGATGGACTTGTTGCTGTGGCTCACCAGGAAGACCGTGCCGGCCTCCTTGCGGAGCTCGCGGATGCGCTCCTCGGAGCGGATCTGGAACTTGCGGTCACCGGTCGCGAGCGCCTCGTCGATGAGGAGGACGTCGTGGTTCTTGGCCGCCGCGATGGCGAAACGGAGCCGGGCGCCCATGCCGGAGGAGTACGTCCGCATGGGGAGACTGATGAAGTCGCCCTTCTCGTTGATGCCGGAGAAGTCGACGATGTCCTCGTAGCGGGAGCGCACCTCCTCGCGGCTCATGCCCATGGCGAGGCCGCCCAGGATCACGTTGCGCTCGCCGGTGAGGTCGTTCATGAGGGCCGCGTTGACGCCCAGGAGCGAGGGCTGCCCGTCGGTGTAGACCTTGCCGCTCTCGGTGGGGAGCAGGCCGGCGATGGCGCGCAGGAGCGTGGACTTGCCGGAGCCGTTGGTGCCGATGAGGCCGATGGCCTCGCCCCGGTAGGCGGTGAAGGTGACGCCGCGGACGGCGTGGACCTTGCGGACGCCCCGGGAGACCTCGGCCTTGCCGCGGCCGACGATCCGGCTGAGCGCCGCCGTGGCGCTGCCCTTGCCCCCGCCTCCGGTGTTGACCCGGTAGACGATGTGGACGTCGTCGCAGATGACGGTGGGGACGCGGTCCCGGTTCGTGTCAGCCACGGCCGTACCTCTCCTCGGCCTTCCAGAAGTAGACGAAGCCGCCGATGCCGAAGACGAGGGCCCAGGCGAGGGCGGTCATCCAGACGTGCGACGGCAGGTTCTCGGCGCCGTAGCCCTCGATGAGGGAGTAGCGGATCAGGTCCATGTAGACCGCAGCCGGGTTGTACATGAGGACGTCGGCGATCCACGCCGGCTTGTCCGCCAGCATGGCCGGGATCGAGAACATCACGCCGGACGCGTACATCCACGTGCGCATGACGAACGGCATCAGCTGGGCGAGGTCCGGCGTCTTGGCGCCCATCCTGGCCATGATCAGGGCCAGTCCGATGTTGAACACGAACTGCAGGAGCAGCGCCGGGACCACCAGCAGCCACCGGAGGGAGGGGTAGCTGCCGAAGGAGAGCGCGACCGCCACGAGCACGATCATCGAGAACAGCAGCTGCTGGAGCTGCTGGAGCGAGAAGGAGATCGGGAGGGTGGCGCGCGGGAAGTGCAGGGCCCGGACCAGGCCGAGGTTGCCCGAGATGGCCCGGACGCCCGCCATCACCGAGTTCTGGGTGAAGGTGAACACGAAGATGCCGGTGACCAGGAACGGGATGTAGACGTCCTTGCTCAGGCCCTTACCGGCGCCGAGGATCAGCCCGAAGATCAGGTAGTAGACCAGGGCGTTCAGCAGGGGGGTCGCCACCTGCCACACCTGGCCCAGCTTCGCCTGGCTGTACTGGGCGGTCAGCTTCGCCGAGGAGAAGGCCAGGATGAAGTGGCGACGGCTCCACAGATCGCGGACGTACTCGAACAGGCCGGGCCGGGCGCCGCTGACGGCGAGGCCGTACTTCGCGGCGAGGGCGGCCGGCTCCAGGCCCTCGTCGACGGAGGACGGAGGCGCGCTCGTCGCGACCGCCCCGCCCAGGTGTGTGTCACTCACAGTCGAAACTTTCGTGTTCAAGATGCGCGGCACGTGGAGTACCACGATGTCAGACGACCGGGGGGCGACCCAGCCGGGTCAGGCGCCACACCGTACGCCACCTCATGGGGCGGCGCGGTCCGCAGGGGGTCGTCCAGCCCGCGCGGAATCCGCCGAGCCACGCCTTCAGCGCGGAGGGCGAGGGCCGCCGGGCCAGGGTGAGCAGGAGCCAGACGCCGAGATAGACCGGCACCAGGGGCGCGGGCAGATTGCGACGTGCCAGCCACACTCGGTTGCGGGCCACGTTGAAGTGGTACGAGGCGTGCCGGGACGGGGCTGTGGTGGGGTGCAACAGCACCATGTCGGAACGGTAGTCGATCATCCAGTCGGCGTCGAGCGCGCGCCAGGCGAGGTCGGTCTCCTCGTGCGCGTAGAAGAACTCGTCCGGCAGACCGCCGACTTCGGCGAAGACCTTGGTGCGGACGGCGTTGGCGCCGCCGAGGAAGGTGGTCACCCGCGAGGAGCGCATCGGGTCGGCCGCGCGGAGCCGGGGCACGTGCCGGCGCTGGGTGGCCCCGGTCTCCGGATCGGCGATCCGGAAGCTGACGATGCCGAGGCGCGGGTCGGCGGTGAAGGCCTGCCGGACCAGCTCGACGGTGTCCCGGTGGGCGAGCAGCCCGTCGTCGTCGAGGAAGAGCAGGACGTCGACGTCGGTGCCGCCGGGGCCGAAGGCCTCGATGCCGACGTTCCGGCCGCCGGGGATGCCGAGGTTCTCGGGCAGGTCGACGGTCCTCACCCAGTCGGGCACCCCGGTGACCGGGGTGCCCTGACCGACGACGACGACCGCGACCGGGTCGCCCTCCTGCGCGGCGACCGATTCGATGAGCGCGCGCAGGTCGTCGGGGCGGTCGCCCATCGTGATGATGACGGCGCCCACCCTGAGCGGCGTACTCACGGCCGGCCTCACTTCAGCCTGCTGGAGACCATGATCGACACGAGGTGCAGCACGGTCTGGAGCAGGGCGATCCCGGCGAGGACGGCGACACCGAGCCGGGAGAAGAAGAGGTCTCCCCTGGCCTGGTCCGCGATCGCCAGGACCACGACGAGCAGCGAGGCCTCGATGCCGAGGACGAGCCGGTGGAACTTGAGCGCGGCGGCGGCCCGGCGGGCCAGCGCCATGCCGGAGGAGCGCGGCTCGGACGCCGCCTCCTTGACCGGCGGCAGTCCGCCCTGGTGGCGGGCGACGCCGACGAGGTCGGTCTCGGCCTTGATCAGGATCGCGCCGAGCGCGGCGAGCGTGCCCAGGAAGGCCCACAGCCAGTCGATCCGGCCCGAGCCCCACAGGTCGGCGGCGCGCAGTCCGAAGCCGACGAGGACGGCCGCGTCGCACAGGTAGGCGCCGACCCGGTCCAGGTAGACGCCGGCCAGCGAGTACTGCTTCTTCCAGCGGGCCACCTCGCCGTCGACGCAGTCGAGCAGCAGGTAGAGCTGGACCATGAGCGCGCCGAGCAGCGCCCCCGGGATCCCGGGCACCAGCAGGGCCGGTGCGGCGAGGACGCCCGCGAGCGTCATGACGTACGTCAGCTGGTTCGGCGTGATCCTGGTGCCCACGAGCTGTCGGGTGATCCTGAGCGAGATCTCCCGCATGTACAGGCGGCCGCCCCAGTGCTCGCCGCTCCGCCGGTCCTTCACGCCCGGGGGGTGGACGACCGGGCGGAGCTCCGCCACCGAGGGCTTCCGCGCCGGACGGACCTCAGCTACCGATGGATTTGGCATAGTCGGCGTACGCGTCCCTGATCTCGTCGTCGGACAGGTCGAGGTGTTCGAGGATGGTGAAGCGGCCCGGCCGGGTCTGCGGGGCGAAGGACACCGCCTGGACGAACTCGTCCACGGTGAAGCCCATCTCCTCCGACAGGACGGGGAGCCCGTGCCGTCGAAGGGTCTCGACCATCAGGGCGGACGCGTCGCGGTCGCCGCGCAGGTGCATGGCGAAGGCCGCGCCGAGACCGCACTGCTCGCCGTGGCTGGCGGCGCGGGTCGGGAAGAGCAGGTCGAAGGCGTGGCTGATCTCGTGGCAGGCGCCCGAGGAGGGGCGGCTGTCACCGCTGATCGACATGGCGATGCCGGACATCACCAGGCCCTCGGAGAGGGTCACGAGGAAGT
The DNA here is from genome assembly GCF_020400725.1 of Streptomyces sp. NK15101. GTDB lineage: Bacteria > Actinomycetota > Actinomycetes > Streptomycetales > Streptomycetaceae > Streptomyces. Next base: position 28,866 of record NZ_JAINVG010000026.1, read on the forward strand.
CGTCGTCGCCGACGCCGCCGGGGTGGCGGAGCACGGCCTCGCCGGCGCTGCGGGCCATGGCGGCCGCGAGGCCGTCGACCTTCTCGCCGGTCTCGCGGTGCGAGAGCTCCCAGTCCGCGATGGCGGAGAGGTTGGAGATCGCGTCGCCGATGCCGGAGCGGACGTACCGCACGGGGGCGTCCCGGATCACGTCGAGGTCGATGACCAGCGCGATCGGGGTGGGGACGCCGTACGAGCCGCGGCCGTTGTCGTTGTCCAGGGTGGAGATCGGCGAGCAGATCCCGTCGTGCGACAGGTTGGTGGCGATGGCCACCAGCGGCAGCCCGACCCGGGCCGCCGCGTACTTGGTCACGTCGATGATCTTGCCGCCGCCGAGGGCGACCACGGCGTCGTACCGCTTGCCGCGCATGGCGTCCGCGAGCTTGACGGCCTCGTCGATCGTGCCGCCCGAGACCGGGTACCAGTCGGCACCCGGCAGCTCGGGGGCGAAGTGGTCGCGCAGCTTGAGGCCCGAGCCGCCGCTGATGGCGACGGCGATCTTGCCGTTGCTGGAGATCCGCTGGTCCGCGAGGAGCGCGGACAGGTCGTCCAGCGCTCCCCGGCGGATGTCGACGACGACCGGCGAGGGGATCAGCCGGGTCAGTACTGGCACGCGATCTCACGGCCCTTCGCGAGGTCGTCGTGGTTGTCGATCTCGACCCACTTGACGTCGCCGATGGGGGCCACGTCGACGGTGAAGCCGCGGTTGACGAGCTCCTGGTAGCCGTCCTCGTAGTAGAGGTCGGGGTCGCGCTCGAAGGTGGCCTTGAGGGCGTCGGCGAGCTCCTCGGCGGCCTCGGCCTCGATGAGGGTGACGCCGATGTACTCACCGGTGGCGGTGGCCGGGTCCATGAGCTTGGTGATGCGCTGGACGCCCTTGTCCTCGGCGGTGATGACCTTCATCTCCTCGTCGGCGAGGTTCTTCACCGTGTCGAGGGCAAGGATGATCTTCTGGCCGTTGCCGCGGGCGGCGAGCAGGGTCTTCTCGACGGAGACCGGGTGAACGGTGTCGCCGTTGGCGAGGATCACACCGCGCTTGAGGACCTCGCGGGCGCACCACAGGGAGTAGGCGTTGTTCCACTCCTCGGCCTTGTCGTTGTCCACGAGGGTGATCTCGAGGCCGTACTTGGCCTCCAGGGCGTCCTTGCGGTCGTAGACGGCCTCCTTGCGGTAGCCGACGACGATCGCGACCTCGGTGAGGCCGATCTCGGCGAAGTTCTTCAGCGTGAGGTCGAGGATGGTGGTGTCACCGTCGACCGGCACGAGGGCCTTCGGAAGGGTGTCGGTGTAGGGGCGCAGACGCCGTCCGGCACCGGCTGCCAGTACGAGGCCGATCATGCTGTTTCTCCTTCGTCGTGAACGGCGGGTGCTCCGGAGGAGACCCAGAAGCGGATGGACTCCACGAGCACCACCAGCGCGACGGCGACCGCCGTCGCGGTCAGTGCCAGGGCGAAGTCGTCGCCGCGGTCCGCCAGCAGGGCGGCGAGAGCGGTCACCAGGAGCGTGCGCCCCTCGTGTCCGCCGGTGACGCGCACCAGCCAGGCGGGCGGCGCGCCGGTGCCTCCGCGAATGCGGTACACCGTGTCGTAGTGATGGTAGGCGACGGCCGCGACCAGCCCGAATGCGGCGGGGAGCGCCTGCGGGGCGTCCGACTTCGCCGCGAGGATCAGGATCGTGCCGTACTCGGCGGCGCGGAAGACGGGCGGCACGAGCCAGTCGAGGGCGCCCTTGAGCGGGCGGGCGACGGCGCCGCCGGCGAAGACCGCGTACACGGCGGCGGCCACGACCGTGAACGGGCTGCCGAACGGCTCCATCCAGGCGAACGCAAGCAGGAGAGCCGCACCGAACAGCGCGAACAGCAAAGGAGCGAACGGTCGGACGCCCGGCCGCCGTCCGGCCTTGGCGCCCAGCTCGGCCAGCGGCCCCGAGTCCGCCAGGTCCGCCAGCGCCTGGGCCGCCCGGTCCGTCCGCTTCGCCTTGCGGGTCAGGGAGCGCAGGACGCGCCCCGCCGTGGTGTAGCAGGCGCCGAAGGCGCAGCCGACGATCAGGGCCCAGAAGACGATCCGGGGGCTGGTGGCGGCGGTGAGGACGGCGATCATCGCCCAGCGCTCGCCGATCGGCAGGATGATCATGCGGCGGACCCAGACCGTCCAGCCGACGCTGTCGAGCCGGCTGGAGAGGGCCGCGGTCGGGCTGGTGTTGGCCGTCGCGTCGTGGTTGGCCTCGTTGAAGGAGAAGTCCACGACGTGCCGGCAGGTCATGAGGACCATGGCGCCGAGGGCGAGCGCCCAGACGTCGTCGCCGTTGCGGGCGGCGCCGAGGGCGAGGCCCGCGTAGAAGGCGTACTCCTTGGCCCGGTCGAAGGTCGCGTCGAGCCAGGCGCCCATCGTCGAGTACTTGAGCGCGTAGCGGGCGAGCTGCCCGTCCGTGCAGTCGAGGACGAAGGAGACGATCAGGAGGACGCCGGCGGCGACGTAGCCGCCGCGGACGCCGGTGGCCGCGCAGCCGGCCGCGATCAGGGCGGTGAGCAGCGAGGCGGTGGTGACCTGGTTCGGGGTGAGGCCGCGGCGCGCGCACCAGCGGGCGATGTAGCGCGAGTACGGGCTGATGAAGAAGGTGGTGAAGAAGCCGTCGTGCGCCTTGACGGCCGAGCGCAGGCGTACGGCCTCGTCGTCGACGGCCTCCACGGCGGCGCGGGCCTCGTGGCGGGCCTCGGCGTCGGTGGGCACGGTGGCGACGAGGGTGCCGAGCTGGGGCCGGTGCACGGCGACGCCGTCGGCGTCGAGGGCCTCGGCGAGGGATTCGGTGAGGCCGTGCGCGTCGGTGAGCGTGCCGCTGCCGGCGGCGGCCCCGGCGGCCGTGGAGACCGCTTCCAGAGCGCGGGCGAGCGCGGGGCGGGCCTCGTGCTGGGCGGTGAGCGCGCCGGGGGCGGCGGCCGCGGGGAAGCGGGGGTCGGTCAGGGTGAGGCGCAGCGCGTGCAGGTGGCCGACGAACCGGGGGTCGACGAGCGCGACGCGCTCGCCCGCCGGGACGGCGGCCAGCAGGGCGGCGGCCTCCTCGGCGCCGGAGGCGATCCGGACGTCGAAGCCGAGCGACCGCAGATCGCCGTCGAGCGAGGATCCGGGTGCCGGCGGGCCGGTGAGGATGGCGGTCGACAGACGAACTCACTCCTTGGAGCTGACGGAGGGGCCGGCGGGGCCATGGCGGCCCCGGGCGCGGCGGTGTGGCCCGGCACCGGGCGGCGACACGTCGGCTGAGGCTATCGGATGAACGGAACGTGAGTTCACCGAGGCTTCGCCGACAGGACTCCCCCGGGACCCTGCGTGTCCGTCCGGGTGCGCCGGGTTCCGCGGGGATCATCCTCGGTGATCGGCGGCCCGTCCCACAAACCCCGTTCCGGGAGGTCGGCGCCACCACCCTGCCGTTCCGGCGTCGTCGCAGGTCAGAGCATATGACAACGGTGTTCAGTGCCGTGTTGCAGATACCCCCCTCCCGTAGTTCACTTGCGAACCGGGGCACACAGACGACACGACCGGGAGGCCTTGTCATGGGGGCTGGACACGATCACGGGCACAGCCACGGCGGCCCGCCGCCCACGGGCACGGCGGCCGCCGCGTACAAGAACCGGCTGCGGATCGCACTCGGCATCACGCTCTCCGTGATGGTGATCGAGATCGTCGGCGGTCTGGCCGCCGACTCGCTCGCGCTGATCGCGGACGCGGCGCACATGGCGACCGACGCGGTCGGCCTCGCGATGGCGCTGCTCGCGATCCACTTCGCGAACCGGCCCCCCTCGGGGAACCGCACCTTCGGGTACGCCCGGGCCGAGATCCTGGCCGCGCTCGCCAACTGTCTGCTGCTGCTCGTCGTCGGCGGATACGTGCTGTACGAGGCGGTCCAGCGGTTCATCGAGCCGGCCGAGACCAAGGGCGGCCTGGCGATCACGTTCGCGGTGATCGGCCTGGTGGCCAACGTGATCTCGCTGTCGCTGCTCGTGCGGGGCCAGAAGGAGAGCCTCAACGTGCGCGGGGCGTACCTGGAGGTGCTCGCGGACGCGCTGGGTTCGGTCACCGTGATCGTCGCGGCCGCGATCATCCTGGCGACGGGCTGGCAGTACGCGGACCCGATCGCCTCGATCGTGATCGGCCTGATGATCGTGCCGCGCACGGTCAAGCTGCTGCGCGAGACCCTGGACGTCCTCCTGGAGGCGGCTCCGAAGGGCGTCGACATGGCGGAGGTACGGGCGCACATCCTGGCACTGCCGGGCGTCGAGGACGTCCACGACCTGCACGCCTGGACGATCACATCGGGGATGCCGGTCCTCTCCGCGCACGTGGTCGTCGACCAGGACGCGCTGGACTCGGTCGGGCACGAGAAGATGCTGCACGCCCTGCAGGGCTGCCTGGGCTCGCACTTCGACGTGGAGCACTGCACCTTCCAGCTGGAGCCGGCCGGGCACGCGGAGCACGAGGCGAAGCTCTGCCTCTGAGCGGCGCCGGCTGTTAGTCTCATCGCACGAACGCGTGTGGAGAGGAGCTGAGGTCGATGACCGTCGCGATGGAGGCTGCCCAGTGCGGCAGCACCCGGTCGTCCCTCAGCCTCCGGGTCTCCGGCTGACCTGATCCCGGTTCTCCCGCCGGTACGTCATGTCGTCGGCCGGGGCCCTTCCATCCAAAGGGTTTCCACGTTGTCCGACAACGCTCTGCACGACTCCTTCTTCGCCCTGCACCACGGCCTGCCGCGGCAGGGTCCCGGCTCCGACGCCACCACCCGTCGGCTCCTCGCGCTCTCGGGGCGCCTTCCGGAACGTCCGCGCGTGCTCGACCTGGGCTGCGGTCCCGGCCGCTCCGCGCTGCTCCTGGCCGCCGAGGCGGGCGCCGAGGTGACCGCCGTCGACACGCACGAACCGTTCCTCGCGGAGCTGCGGGAGACCGCCGCCGCCCGCGGGCTGGACGGCGCGGTCCGCACCCTGAACGCCGACATGGGCGCGCTGCCGTTCCCCGACGGCTCCTTCGACCTGGTCTGGGCGGAGAGCTCGGTCTTCGTCCTCGGCTTCGACCGGGCGCTGGCCGAATGGCGCCGGCTCCTGGCCCCCGGGGGCACGCTGGTGCTCACCGAGTGCGTCTGGACCACCGAGGAGCCGGGCCCGGCGGCCCGCGCCTTCTGGGAGGACCACTACGCCCTGCGCACCGTCGCCGAGAACGCGGCGGCGGCCGTGGAGGCCGGCTACCACGTCCTGGGGACCGTCCCGCAGCCCGAGAGCGACTGGGACGAGTACTACGTCCCGCTCGCCGCGCACGCCGACGCGGCGGACACCACCGTGCCCGGCATGGCCGAGGCGGTGGCGGGGGCCCGTGCCGAGATCGCGCTGCGGCGCGAGCACGGCTCCGACTACGGGTACGCCGGCTTCGCCCTGCGGGCCGCCGATCCGCGCTGGAGCACCCGGCCGGAGACCGACGCGGACGCGGCGGCGATCCGTCGGGTCGTGGCCACGGCCTTCGGGTCACAGGCCGAGGCCGATCTGGTCGACGCGCTCCGGCGGGACGACGCCTGGCTGCCGGGCCTGTCGTACGTGGCCGAGGCCCCGGACGGCACGGTCGCGGCGCACGCGCTGATCACCCGGTGTCTGGTGGACGGCGTCCCCGCGGCCGCGCTGGCCCCGGTCTCGGTGGCGCCCGCCCACCAGCGGACGGGGGCCGGGCAGGCCGTCGTCCGGGCGGTGCTCGACGCGGCGCGGCTGCGGGGAGAGCCGCTCGTGCTCGTGCTGGGCCATCCGGAGTACTACCCGCGGTTCGGTTTCGTACGGGCGTCCGAGTATGGAATCAAGCCAGGTTTCGAGGTTCCGGACGAGGCGATGATGGCGCTCGTCCTGGACGGCTCCGTGCCCGTTCCGCCGGGCACGCTCGTCTATCCGGCACCTTTCGGGGTGTAGTGCCCCTTCGGCTCCCTACCGCTCCCGCCGCACCGCTTGTACTCCGGTGCGGTGGGAGCGGCCACGTCCGGACGCCGAAGTGCCGACAAGCCGCTTTTGTACGGCACACTGTGGGGGCCCCACCGGGCCGAGGACCGATGCGAAGGATGGGTATGCCGACCACACCAGCCCCCGCGGCTCAGATCTCGCCGGAGATCACGTCGAACGGCGTCCAGCCGTCCGGAGCCCCGGCGCCGATCATGCTCGAACTGGTCGACGAGGAGGGGAGGACCATCGGCACCGCGGAGAAGCTCGCCGCGCACCAGGCGCCGGGACAGCTCCACCGCGCCTTCTCGGTCTTCCTCTTCGACGAGTCGGGCCGGCTGCTGCTCCAGCGGCGGGCGCTCGGCAAGTACCACTCCCCCGGCGTCTGGTCGAACACCTGCTGCGGCCACCCCTACCCGGGCGAGGCGCCGTTCGCCGCGGCGGCCCGGCGGACCTTCGAGGAGCTGGGCGTCTCGCCGACGCTGCTCGCGGAGGCCGGCACCGTCCGCTACAACCACCCGGACCCGGCCTCGGGCCTGGTGGAGCAGGAGTTCAACCACCTCTTCGTCGGGCTCGTGCAGGCCGCGCCGCGGCCGGACCCGGAGGAGATCGAGTCCACCGACTTCGTGACCGCCGAGGAGCTGGTCGAGCGGCACGCCGCCGTGCCCTTCTCCGCCTGGTTCATGACGGTCCTGGACGCGGCGCGGCCGGCGATCAGGGAACTGACGGGTCCGTCCGGGGGCTGGTGAGCCTCCGCGCTCCGGGCGCGCCTCCGGCCCTCGGGGCCGGAGGCGGCCGGGGCCGGAGGGACTCCTCAGACGGGTCCCAGGGGGAGGGCCGCCCAGATGATCTTCCCGCCGCTCGCGGTGTGCTCGACGTCGCAGGCGCCGCCGGCCTCCTGGGCGATCTCGCGGACCAGGAGGAGGCCCCGGCCGCCGGTCTGTCCCCAGTCCGCCTCCAGTGCCTTGGGGCGGTAGGGGTGGTTGTCCTCGACGGACACCCGGACCCATTCGGGGCCGATCGCGACCTCCACCGCTATCTCCGGGGAGAGCAGCGCCGCGTGCCGCACGGCGTTGGTCACCAGCTCGGAGACGATCAGCAGCAGGCCGTCCATGATCTCCTCACGGACGGGGACGCCCTGACGGACCAGCAGGTCGCGCACGGCGTGCCGGGCCTGCGGGACGGAGACGTCGACCGCTGCAGCGGTGAAGCGCCAGACTCCTTCGTAGGAAGGTTGCCGGGCGGGGACACCCCCGTGGGTCTCCACGGTCCCGTTCCCACCCTCGTGCTCGATTCTCGCCACGGATCGAGTCTTGGCAATACGCGCGAGCGGACCGGCCTACTGACCAGAAGTCGACACCTATCGGCCACCTTCTGATCGGCTGGGTATGCCAACGTCAGTTGTTCGACTGATCCTGTGCGGTTTCTGAGGATTCCGGAGGTGGGCCCTCCGGCGGCGGCGACGGAGTCACCATACTGACGATCCGCCTGCCGCCCACCCCGATCGCGATCAGACCCAGGCCGTCGAAGAGCAGGGCGAGCGAGAAGAAGACACCGAGGACGTACCGGCTGCTGTGCGGCCAGTCGAACAGGACCAGCAGACCGAGCAGCAGCCCGAAGGCGCCCTGGAACAGCGTCCAGCCGAACTGCGGCCCGCGCACCACCACGCTGCCCACCAGCCGGAACAGCCCGCCGGTGAGGAAGAGCAGGGCGGCGAACATCGTCAGCGCCTCCGCCGAGCCCTCCGGATGACGGATGACCACGACGCCGGCCGCGATGTTCAGGGCGGCCACCACCACGGCGAGCCAGAAGTAGCTGGTACCGCGGGACTGGACGGCCTGGAGCAGCCCCACGACGCCGCCGATCAGCAGCAGCCAGCCGAAGAGCAGCATCGAGGTCAGGGTGGCGGCACCCGTGTAGACCAGGCCGACGACACCGCCGATCACGAGCAGGGTGCCGAGCGCGGCGAGCCAGCTGAAGCCGCGGCTGAGCTTCTTCCCCTCGCGCGCCATCTCTCGGACGGGATCGGGGTCGGCTCGTGTCCCCCGGGCTTCCTCGGCCATGCGGCGCCTCCTCGGAGCGACCCCTTCCTGATCGTACGTTCGGGCCCGGCGGATAGCATCCGCCCCATGGAGCCGCAGCTGAAGGACAGCGTCACGGACGGGATCGCCACCGTCGTCATCTCCAACCCCGCCAAGCGCAACGCCATGAGCGTCGGCATGTGGCGCGCCCTCCCCGCCCTTCTGGAGCGGCTCGCCGCCGACCCGGCCGTCCGGGTGCTGGTCCTCACCGGCGAGGGCGACACCTTCTGCGCCGGGGCGGACATCGCGGCGCTGCGGGAGCCCGGGGACGAGCAGCAGGCCCTCGCGGTACGGGCCGAGGAGGCGCTCGCGGCCTTCCCCAAGCCGACCGTCGCGGCGGTGCGGGGCTTCTGCGTCGGGGGCGGCAGCCAACTCGCCGCCGCCTGCGACCTGCGCTTCGCCGAGGAGGGAGCCCGCTTCGGGATCACGCCCTCGAAGCTCGGCATCGTCTACGCCTCCTCCTCGACGCGCAGGCTCACCGCCCTGGTCGGCCCCTCGACCGCCAAGTACCTGCTGTTCTCCGGCGAGCTGATGGAGGCGGAGCGGGCGCTGCGGACCGGGTTCGTGGACGAGCTGCATCCGGCGGGCGCGCTGGACAAGCGGGTGGCCGAGTTCGCCCGGCTGCTCGCCTCCCGCTCGCTGCTCACCCAGGCGGCGGCCAAGGAGTTCGCCGACGGCCGCCTGGACCGGGACGCCCACTGGGCGGAGCAGGCACGTGGCAGCGGTGACACCGCCGAGGGCGTCGCCGCCTTCCTCGAACGCCGCGCGCCCCGCTTCACGTACGGGCTCTGAGTCAGTCCCGTGCGAGCGACTCGACGGGCCGTCCGCGCCAGTGCGCGACGATCGCGGCCGGGGCCTTCTCCGGCGAGCCCGCGTCGTACGGCGGCTGCGGGTCGTACTCGGTGAGGAGCTGGATCGTCTGGGCGGTCTCGTCCCCGGCGATCCGGCCGAGCAGGTGCAGCGCCATGTCGATGCCGGAGGAGACGCCGGCGGCCGTGACGTACTTGCCGTCGGAGACGACCCGTTCGCCGGTGGGCTCGACGCCCAGCGCCCGCAGTTCGTCGAAGGCGAGCCAGTGGGTGGTCGCCCGGCGGTCCTCCAGCAGGCCCGCCGAGGCGAGGATCAGCGAGCCGGTGCAGACGGAGGTGGTCCAGGTGCTGGTGGCGTCGGCGGTACGGAGCCAGTCGAGGATCTCCGGGTCGTTCATGGCGACCCGCGCGTCGGGACCGCCGGGGACCAGGACGACGTCCGGGCGCGGGACCTCGGCGAGGCTCCGGTCGGCGACGAGCGCGAGACTGCCCTGGTCGTTGCGGACCGGGCCGGCCTCCTTGGCCACGAAGACGGTCTCGGCGCCGGGGAGGCGGGCGAGCAGCTCGTACGGGCCGACGGCGTCGAGGGTGGTGAAGCGGTCGTAGAGCAGGACGGCGATCTGCACGGGGGTTCCTCTCGGTAAGTGGGAACGGTGAGGGCGGGCCGGCCGGCCACGGATCGACGGGCGGGGGCCGGTCCACGAAGGGGTCGCCTCCGGACGGCGCTCGGTCGACCACCGGGTCGACCGGCGAGGCGGAGGCCGACGAGGCGGAGGCCGACGAGGCGGAGGCCGACGAGGCGGAGGCCGACGAGGCGGAGGCCGACGACACGGGCGGACGGTCAGGACAGGACCGCGTGGAAGCGGCGGCGGTACTCCGCGGGGCCGGTCGCCAGGGCTTTCAGGAAGGCGCGGCGCATGGCCTCGGGCGTGCCGTACCCGGAGGCGCGGGCGACCTCCTCGACGCCGCGCGAGGTCTCCTCCAGGAGCCGGCGGGCGTGTTCGAGCCGGACCCGGTCGACGTAGCGGCCGGGCGGGACGCCGGTCTCCGCGTGGAAGGCGCGGGCGAAGTGGCGGGGCGAGAGCCGGGCACGGGCGGCCAGCGCCTCGACGGAGAGGTCCGCCTCGGGATGCTCGGCGATCCAGGCCTGGAGGTCCCGAAGCGGCTCCCGGCGGGCGGTCTGGGCGGCCAACTGGGCGCTGAACTGGGCCTGGTTGCCGGGGCGGCGCAGGAAGACGACCAGGTGGCGGGCGACGGTGAGGGCGACGTCCCGGCCGAGGTCCTCCTCCACGAGGGCCAGGGCCAGGTCGATGCCGGCGGTGACCCCGGCGGAGGTGGAGACCCGGCCGTCCCGGACGAAGATGGGGTCCGGGTCCACCTCGACCCCGGGATGGCGGCGGGCGAGGTGCTCGCAGGCGACCCAGTGGGTCGTGGCCCGGTGGCCGTCGAGGAGTCCGGCCTCGGCGAGGAGCAGGGCGCCGGTGCAGACGGAGACCAGGCGTCCGGCCCCGGGGGCCTGGACGCGCAGCCAGTCGATCAGGGCCGGGTCGGGCGCGCGGGTGCCCTCGCCGCCGGGGACGACGAGGGTGTGCGGGGGCCCGTCGGCGACGGCGGCGTCGAGGGAGGTGTCGGGGAGCAGTCGCAGTCCGCTGTGCGTACGGACCGGTCCGCCGTCCAGGGAGGCCGTGCGGATCGGGTAGGCGGCCGGGTCCCCGGCGGCGCGGCCGGCACCGGCGAACACCTCGACGGGGCCGGTGACGTCGAGGCTCTGGACGCCGTCGAAGAGGACGACGAGGACGGGTCGCTGCGTCATGCCTCCATCCTTGGCGGCTCCCACGGCGTCCGCAACGACGGGAAACCCACCTTTCCTGCCATCCCGCGCAGGCTCGCCCCGCCCGACCGTTCCCGTCGTACCGACCAGTCGGTAACGTTCGGTCCATGACGACTGCTCTCCCCCCGCGCGCGGGCCGCCGGTGCCACAACGCCCTCAACCCGATCCACTCCACGCTGTACTTCTCGCCGGACCTGGACCGGGAGTTCGCCGCCCTCGGTCTCACCGACCAGAGCGCGATGCGGCTCGCCGCGCGGAGCGCCGCCCTCGGCGCGGTGGGCGCGGGCACGGTCGCCGCCACCTTCTACAACTACAACCACGAGTTCCTCTCCGGGCACCTCCCCGCCGTCTGGGAGACCGCCTCCCCCGCCGAGGTCCTGGACGCGCGGCTGCGGGCCGCGGACGCCACCCTGCGGCGTCTGCTCGGCGACGAGGCCGTCGCCTCCCCGGAGATGGCCGAGGCGGCGGAGCTCGCCCTGCGCGCCACCGAGGCCTGCACCCGGCACGCCCGGCCGCTCTACTCGGCCAACGCCGACCTGCCGGTGCCCGAGCAGCCCCACCTCGCCTACTGGTACGCCGCCACCCTGCTCCGCGAGCACCGCGGCGACGGCCACCTCTCGGCCCTGCTCTCCGTCGGCCTCGACCCCGTCGAGGCCCTCGCCTCCCACACCGCCACCGGCAAGGGCATGTCCCCGCGCTGGGTCCTCGGCACCCGCGGCTGGCGGCGCGCCGACTGGGACGCGGCCCGGGAGCGGCTGCGCGAGCGCGGGCTGCTCGACGCCGAGGGCGAGCTGACGGAGGCGGGGACGGCCCTGCGCGCCGAGCTGGAGGAGCACACCGACCGGCTGGACTCCGCACCGTACGAGCACCTCGGCGCGGCCGGGGTCGAGCGCCTCACCGAGCTGGGGCACGGCTTCCTGGTCGCGGCGGCCGGCGCGGGCGCCTTCCCGGCGGATCTGGTCGGCAAGGGCTGACCCGGCGGGCCGGGGCCCGTCTTCCGGATCGGGACGGCTCGCGGGGCCCGATCCGGAAGACGGGCCCCGGGGACGCGCGCGGAACGGGCCGGTTACCGCGTACGGGTGACCGACCCGGCAGAATGCACTCGCAAGCTTGAGGCACGAGAAGGCGAGTCGGGACACCGTGACGACGTCCATCGAAGCAAGGATCGCCGAGGAGCTCGGCGTACGCGAGCGACAGGTGAAGGCAGCCGTCGATCTCCTCGACGGCGGTTCGACCGTGCCGTTCATCGCGCGCTACCGCAAGGAAGCGACCGAGATGCTCGACGACACGCAGCTGCGCACCCTGGAGGAGCGGCTGCGCTATCTGCGCGAGCTGGAGGACCGCCGGTCGGCGATCCTCGACTCGGTGCGCGAGCAGGGCAAGCTGACGGGCGAGCTGGAGGCGAGCATCCGGGCGGCCGACACCAAGGCGCGCCTGGAGGACATCTACCTGCCCTTCAAGCCGAAGCGCCGGACGAAGGCCCAGATCGCCCGCGAAGCCGGTCTGGAGCCGCTGGCCGAGGGGCTGCTCGCCGACCCGTCCGTCGAACCGGCGGCCGCCGCCGCGGCCTTCGTGGACGCCGGCAAGGGCGTCGCGGACGCCGCCGCGGCCCTGGAGGGCGCGCGGGCGATCCTCGCCGAGAAGTTCTCCGAGGACGCCGACCTCATCGGTGAGCTGCGCGAGCGCATGTGGGGCCGCGGGCGACTGGTGGCGAAGGTCCGCGAGGGGCGGGAGGAGGCGGGGGCGAAGTTCGCCGACTACTTCGACTTCGCCGAGCCCTTCACGGCGCTGCCCTCGCACCGGGTGCTCGCCATGCTGCGCGGCGAGAAGGAGGACGTCCTCAGCCTGGAGCTGGAGCCGGAGGAGCCCACCGAGGGTCCCTCCTCGTACGAGGGGATCGTCGCGAGCCGCTTCGGCGTCGCCGACCGGGGTCGCCCCGGGGACAAGTGGCTCCAGGACACGGTCCGCTGGGCCTGGCGGACCCGCATCCTGGTGCACCTCGGGATCGACCTGCGGCTGCGGCTGCGGACGGCCGCCGAGGACGAGGCGGTCCGGGTCTTCGCGGCGAACCTGCGGGACCTGCTGCTCGCCGCACCGGCCGGCACCCGGGCGACGTTGGGGCTCGACCCCGGTTTCCGCACGGGCGTGAAGGTCGCCGTCGTCGACGCGACCGGCAAGGTCGTCGCCACCGACACGATCTACCCGCACGTCCCCGCCAACAAGTGGGACCAGGCGCTGGAGAGGCTGGCGCGTCTGGCGAAGGAACACGCGGTCGAGCTGATCGCGATCGGCAACGGCACGGCCTCCCGCGAGACCGACAGGCTGGCGGCCGAACTCCTCGCCAAGCACCCCGAGTTGAAGCTGACCAAGGTGATGGTCTCGGAGGCCGGCGCCTCGGTCTACTCGGCCTCCGCCTTCGCCTCGCAGGAACTCCCGGGCCTCGACGTGTCGTTGCGCGGCGCGGTCTCCATCGCCCGGCGGCTCCAGGACCCGCTGGCGGAGCTGGTGAAGATCGACCCGAAGTCCATCGGCGTCGGCCAGTACCAGCACGACCTGGCCGAGGTGAAGCTCTCGCGTTCGCTCGACGCGGTGGTCGAGGACTGCGTGAACGGTGTCGGCGTGGACGTCAACACCGCCTCGGCGCCGCTGCTCTCGCGGGTCTCGGGCATCAGCTCCGGCCTCGCGGAGAACATCGTCGCGCACCGGGACGCCAACGGCCCCTTCCGCTCCCGCAAGGCGCTCAAGGACGTGGCCAGGCTGGGCCCGAAGGCGTACGAGCAGTGCGCGGGCTTCCTCCGCATCCGGGGCGGCGACGACCCGCTCGACGCCTCGGCGGTGCACCCGGAGGCGTACCCGGTGGTGCGCCGGATGGTGAAGGCGACGGGCGGCGAGGTCGCGGCGCTGATCGGCGACACGGGCACGCTGCGCTCGCTGCGGGCGGACGACTTCGTCGACGAGACCTTCGGTCTGCCGACGGTGACGGACATCCTGCGCGAGCTGGAGAAGCCGGGCCGCGACCCGCGTCCGGCGTTCCGCACGGCCACCTTCAAGGAGGGCGTCGAGAAGATCGGCGACCTGGCGTCGGGGATGGTCCTGGAGGGGGTCGTCACCAACGTGGCCGCGTTCGGCGCGTTCGTGGACATCGGTGTGCACCAGGACGGTCTGGTGCACGTGTCGGCGATGTCGAAGACCTTCGTCAAGGACCCGCGTGACGTGGTGAAGCCCGGTGACGTGGTCAAGGTGAAGGTCGTGGACGTGGACGTCCCCCGCAAGCGGATCTCGCTGACGCTGCGGCTGGACGACGAGCCGGGCGCGGGCGGCCAGGGCGGCGCGCCCAGGCGTGAGCGGGGCGAGCGGGGCGAGCGCGGGGACCGTGGCGAGCGTTCCGGCCGGCCGCCGCAGCAGCGTCAGGGCGGTGGCCGCCGGGCCGAGGGCGGAAACCGCGGGGAGCGCGGCGGTCGGGACCGTTCGGCGGCGCCCGCGCCCGCGAACAGCGCGATGGCGGACGCCCTCCGCAAGGCCGGCCTGCTGGGCGACGGTGGTGGCAAGCGCCGATAGAACCGCGGGTCGGATGTGATTTCCGACGGCTCGGGCGAGTTCGTCCTCGCGTCCCCGGCCGGGGACGCGAGGACGAACTCGGGCCAACGGGGCATCGCGCCGAGGTGATCCGTTCTGCCCGTTGCCGCGCACAGGACAGGCGATCGTGATCGTCCTCGGCCTCCGTGGGGGGACGCACGATGTTCCTGTTCCGGAGGTCGCGCCACCCGTGAAGCGCGTGATCGCGAAGGCGCGGGCGTGCCCGCCGCCGCGATGACCATGGCCCTCGTCCCGCTCGCGGGCACCTCGTACGCCGCCGGCCGCTACGGCACCGGCTGCGTCCGCGGCGACTCCTGGTGGACCGCCGCCCCCGTCCACGTGAAACGAGGCCACGGCCCACCGGGCCGTGGCCTCCTCGCGTGCGCCCCGCCTACGGCAGGAAGCGCAGCGCCCAGTCGGCGCGGTTGGCGACGGAGAGGTCGTCGTCCTCCGTCATCGGCTGGAGGAGCCGGCGGGCCGTCTTCGGGTCCACCTGGACCAGGTCGACGATCTCGGCGGCCAGGCCGTCCTGGTCGTCCCCGAGGTCGACGGCGGAGGCGCGGATCAGGGCGGGGAGGACGTCCGGGCCGCCGAGGGCGGCGATGACGCCGCCGAGGAGCTCCCGGGCATAGGCGTTCCGCTCGTCGAGGGCCCGGTCCAGCTCCGCCTGGAGGCGCGGCAGGAGACCGGCGTCGCCCGAGGCGGCGATCTCGTCGGCGAGGTCGATCGTCTCGTCCACGTCCGCGTCCAGATCGTCCAGCATCTCGGTCAGCCGGGTCAGTAGGTCGGTCATCGTGCCTCCTGGAAAGCGCCGTCCAGCAGGACGGGAACGGTCGTCGAGCCGTCGATCTCGGCGGCCACGGCGACGTCCTGCGGAAAGCCGTACTCGTACAGTTCACGGCCCGAGTCGCAGCCGTGCAAGGCGGCGACCGGGTCCTCGGTCGCCGCCCACAGCGTGGCCGCCGCGGTCGCCTCCGGGGTCATCTGGATGTGCGGGCCCGCGAGGGCGGAGAGCACCGCTCCCGCGCCCAGCAGGTCTTCGAGCGCCGGGCGCGGCGAGCCGTCGGGCCACCGCTCGCCGGAGGCGATGACGGCGAGCGGACGGTCGGCCGTGCCGTAGCCCCGGTCGGCGAGCCGGCGGGCGACCGCCGAGCGGTTGCGCAGGGAGGCCGCGACGACGGCCGCGCCGCACGAGGCGGCCTCGGCCGCGATGGTGGAGCCGTTCGGGGACGGCAGGACGAGCCGGCCGGGCGCGGGCGCCGCGCGCAGGGCGGCCGGGGAGAGCGTCCACGGGTGCGCCCCGGTGGCCTCGCGCCGGCCGACGGCGAGTACGGCGTCCTTCTCCCGCGCGTACGCGGCGGCCGTGGCGTCCCTCCAGCGGTACGGATGGACGGCGGTGCCGCCCTCGACGGCGACGCCCACGGCGGTGGTGAACGACAGCACGTCGACCACGACCACGCAGGCGGCCGCCGGGGCGAGGGCCCGCGCCTCGACGGGCCCCCAGCCGAAGAGGACCGTCATCGCCCGCACCGGCCGGGGGACCCCGCCGTCGCGCGGCCGGGTCCGTACGAGAGCGGCATCAGAGCTCGGTCACCTTGCCGTCGGCGACCTCGACGCGACGGGTGGTGCGGACCGCGTCGAGCATGCGCCGGTCGTGGGTGACGAGCAGCAGCGTGCCGGTGTACGAGTCGAGGGCGGACTCCAGCTGCTCGATGGCCGGCAGGTCCAGGTGGTTGGTCGGCTCGTCGAGGACGAGCAGGTTCACGCCCCGGCCCTGGAGCAGGGCGAGCGCGGCGCGCGTCCGCTCGCCCGGGGAGAGCGTGGTGGCGGGCCGCAGCACGTGGACGGCCTTGAGGCCGAACTTGGCGAGCAGCGTGCGGACTTCGGCGGGCTCGGTGTCGGGCACGGCCGCGCAGAAGGCCTCCAGGAGCGTCTCCGTGCCGTGGAAGAGCTTCCGGGCCTGGTCGACCTCGCCGACGACGACGCCCGAGCCGAGGACCGCGTCGCCGGAGTCCAGCGGGAGACGGCCGAGGAGGGCGGCGAGCAGGGTCGACTTCCCGGCGCCGTTGGCCCCGGTGACGGCGACCCGGTCGGCCCAGTCGATCTGGAGGGTGACGGGGCCGAAGGCGAAGTCGCCGCGGCGCACCTCGGCCTCGCGCAGGGTCGCGACGACCGAGCCGGAGCGGGGCGCGGCGGCGATCTCCATGCGCAGCTCCCACTCCTTGCGGGGCTCCTCCACCACGTCGAGGCGCTCGATCATGCGCTGGGTCTGCCGGGCCTTCGCGGCCTGCTTCTCGCTGGCCTCGCCGCGCAGCTTCCGGCCGATCTTGTCGTTGTCGGACGCCTTGCGGCGGGCGTTGCGGACGCCCTTGTCCATCCAGTTGCGCTGCATGAGGGCGCGCCCTTCGAGGGCGGCCTTCTTGTCGGCGTACTCCTCGTACTCCTCGCGCGCGTGGCGCCGGGCGGTGTCCCGCTCCTCCAGGTACGCCTCGTAGCCGCCGCCGTACAGGGTGATCTGCTGCTGGGCCAGGTCGAGTTCGAGGACCTTGGTGACGGTGCGGGTGAGGAACTCGCGGTCGTGGCTGACGACGACCGTCCCGGCGCGCAGCCCCTTCACGAAGGACTCCAGGCGCTCCAGGCCTTCGAGGTCGAGGTCGTTGGTGGGCTCGTCGAGCAGGAAGACGTCGTAGCGCGAGAGCAGCAGCGAGGCGAGGCCGGCGCGGGCGGCCTGGCCGCCGGAGAGGGCGGTCATCGGCTGGTCGAGGCCGACGGTGAGGCCGAGGGAGTCGGCGACCTCCTCGGCGCGCTCGTCGAGGTCGGCGCCGCCCAGGTTCAGCCAGCGCTCCAGGGTGAGGGCGTACGCGTCGTCCGCGCCGGGCGTGCCGTCGACGAGTCCCTGGGTGGCCTCGTCCATGGCGGCCTGGGCGGCGGCGACGCCGGTGCGGCGGGCGAGGAACTCCCGCACGGTCTCCCCCGCGCGCCGCTCGGGCTCCTGCGGGAGGTGGCCGACGGCGGCGGTGGGCGGGGAGAGCCGCAGCTCGCCCTCCTCCGGGGTGTCGAGCCCGGCGAGCAGCCGCAGCAGGGTCGACTTGCCGGCGCCGTTGACGCCGACGAGGCCGATGACGTCACCGGGGGCGACGACGAGGTCGAGCCCGGAGAAGAGGGTGCGCTCGCCGTGGCCGGCGGCGAGGTCCTTGGCGACGAGGGTTGCAGTCATCAGAGAACGAATTCTAGGCCCTGTCGTCACGTTCCCGTCGTCGCCCGGAGGGCGGCCCCGCGGCGTCAGGTGCGTGCTCCCGGCGTGCCGGGCGCGCGTCCTCGTACTGGACGCGCTCGGGCGTGTGCCCGGTGCGGCGAGAGCGCGTGCATGGCGTCGCGGGGCAGGCGGGAATGTGACGACAGGGCCTAGGCGACGCGGCGACACGCCGAGGAGTCGAGGAGCCGGAGCAGCACGGACCGGTAGGTCGCGCCGTGGAAGCGGTACGGCCCGACGCCTGGGTAGCCCTCGCGCACGGGCTCGGCGGCGGTGCCGGTCTGCCAGGCGAAGTCGCGCCAGACGACGTCCCCGCCCTCGCGGGCGACGACGGCGGTGACCGCGCCGCAGCCGGGATCCTCGCAGTCGGGGCAGGAGTGGATCGCCTGGCGGGTGCCGTCGGCCAGGAGCAGGCGGCGGGCGTGCTCGGCGCGGACGGTGGGCGGGAGGTCCGCCGCGAGGGGCGAGACGGTGTCGAGGCCGTCGGTCTCGTCGAGCCGGTGGAGCAGCGGCCTGCCGCCGACGAGGAAGTCGTGGTGGTGGTCGCCGTCCGACGGGGCGGCGGGAACGAGGTCGAGGGAGGTGTACGGGACCGGCATGACTCGAGTATTTCCGCCTTCCGTGGCCGCGCCGTCCCGGAAATGTCCCGGTCCCGGTACGGTCCCGGGCATGAGGAGCGACGTGATCGTGGTGGGGGGCGGGGTCGTCGGTCTGGCGACGGCGACGACGCTGGCGGAGCGCGGGCTGCGGGTGCGGATCTGGTCCCGGGACGCGGTGACGAGGACGACCTCGGCGGTGGCGGGCGCCCTGTGGTGGCCGTACCGGATCGAGCCGGCGGCCGAGGTGGGGGCCTGGGCGCTGGCGTCCCTGCGGGTGTACGGGGAGCTGGCCGCCGATCCGGGGCGCAGTGGGGTCCGGTGGGTGGCCGGGGTCCACGCGGACACGGTCCTCGACGGGCTCGGTCCGTGGGCGAAGGAGGTCGAGGGACTGCGGCAGTTGGCGCCGGAGGAGGTGCCGGGGCCGTACCGGACGGGGCTCGCGGCGCGGCTGCCGCTGATCGACATGCCGGTCCATCTGGCCTTTCTGCGCGGCCGGTTCGAGGCGATGGGCGGGGTCTTCGAGGAGCGCGAGGCCGGTGGCTTCGAGGAGGCGGCGGCGCTGGCCCCGGTGGTGGTCGACTGCACGGGGCTCGCGGCGCGGGAGCTCGTACCGGATCCCGGACTGCGGCCGGTGCGGGGGCAGTTGGTCCTGGTGGAGAACCCGGGGATCGAGGAGTGGTTCACGGCGGCGGACGAGTCGGCGGGCGAGACCACGTACTACTTCCCCCATGCCGACCGGCTGGTGCTCGGCGGGACGGCCGAGGAGGGCGACGAGCGGCTCGTCCCGGATGCGGCCACGGCGGCGGCGATCGTGGAGCGGTGCGCGCGGGTGCGGCCGGAGATCGCGGGGGCCCGGGTCCTCGGGCATCTGGTGGGCCTGCGGCCCGCGCGGGCGGGCGGGGTGCGGATCGAGGCGGTGCCGCTGCCGGGCGGCGGGCGGCTCGTCCACCACTACGGGCACGGCGGTGCGGGGGTGACCGTGGCGTGGGGCTGCGCGGAGCGGGCGGCGGAGCTGGCGCTCGGCTGAGGGGCGGGGCGAGGTTCGGGCGGGGAGCGGGCCCGGACGACCGCGGGGCGGTCGCCTCCTTTCGGATGGCAACCGCCCCGCGGGACGCACTACTTCCAGAGCGGCGGCTTGTTGTTCCGCTCCGCGTCGATGCACTGCTGGGCCCTGCGCTCCAGGGCGTCGGCACGGGCGAAGGCCCTGCGGGCCTCCTCCCTGGCGCCGAGGCGCTTGAGCTGGTTGCCCCGGTCGCGCTCCTTGTGGGCGTCCGCCCGCAGCTGGGTGACGTTGCAGGTGATGGGCTTGGCGGCGGCCGGCTCGGCGGTCGCCGTCTGTCCGAGCAGCACGCCCCCGGCGAGCAGCGTCGTGGCGAGCAGAGCCGTGAGCGTACGGCGTGCGGGCTTGGTGTGGCGCATGGTGGTTCTCCAACTTCAGGGCCGTGGGGCCCCGTTCGAGGCATGGTCAGTACCGATTGGTAACTTTACCTCGGCAAACGAAGGAATCGCGCCTCGCCAGGCTGGAGCCACCCGATCGTCAACACTCCTCCACAGGAATCCCACTGACGAGGCGATAGGCGGCCCGCGCGTCCAGGAGCAACGGGACGAGCGCGCGCTGCGACTGGCGCAGCGGCACGAACGCCCCGGCGCCCTCCTCCCGTACGTTCACGCCGTGCAGGGCGAGTTCGTCGCCGGCCTCGGCGTACTGCGCGGCGTCCAGGCGGTAGCCGCAGGGCGGGTCGGCGAGGATCTCCTCCGGCTCGGCCGGGTCGTTGTCGGCGCCGCCGAGATAGACCGGCCCCCGGTCGGCGAAGCCCCTGTGCCGGGCGAGGGCGGTGGCCGCCGTGAGCGGCCCGCGCCGCTCGTCGAGGTAGGCGAAGGCCCCTTCCAGGGCGGCGTGCTGGGTGGCGACGCGACGCCGGTGGTTGAGGGCCGGATCGTCCTTCTCGGCCTGGTCGAGGGCGTCCACCCGGGTCTCCACGAGCAGCCCGGCGGAGTGCTTGACGCCGACCGTGTTGCGCAGGATCCGCTCCTGGCCGTCACCGGCGACCTGCTTGACCGGCTCGCCGGTGAGGGGGTCGGTCCAGATGCCGTAGATGCCGCTGCTGTAGCCGGCGAGCCCGGCGGCGGGCCGGACGTAGGACTCCGAGAGCGTCCGGGACTCGTCGTGGACGTGTGGATCGGCGTCGAGGTTGCGGGGCCAGAGGGCGAGCAGGTCCTTGTCGTAGTAGCGAGGGGTGGCGCCGTACTCGTGGAGGTCGTACACGAGGGCGGGCCTCCGGTCGCGGATGACGGCGGCGATCGCGCGCGCCTCGGCGGTCCGCAGGGCGAGGTGATCGCGGTTGACGTCGACTCCGTCGCCGTTGCCCCGGGTGTCGGCCTCCCGGCCGTCGGGGTTGGCGGTGGGGACGACGAGGAGGGTGGTGCGGGCGAGGAAGCGCCGCGTCTCCCGGTCCTGGGCGTACGCGAGGTCGCGCACCGTGCTCAGACAGGCCTCCCGGCCCGCCGGCTCGTCGCCGTGCTGACTGCAGACGAGCAGCACGGTCGTGCCCGCGCGGCCCGCGC
The DNA here is from genome assembly GCF_020400725.1 of Streptomyces sp. NK15101. Classification (GTDB taxonomy): domain Bacteria; phylum Actinomycetota; class Actinomycetes; order Streptomycetales; family Streptomycetaceae; genus Streptomyces. The sequence continues at coordinate 49,575 of NZ_JAINVG010000026.1, forward strand.
CGACGGTGGCGAGCCGCAGCGGGCGGCCCTGGCCGGTGGTGCCGATCTCGCGCAGCGAGACCCGGTCGCTCCCCCGGTCGACCGCCGCGAGGAACTCGCCCTCCTCGGCCTCGGACGTCCACCGGGCGCCCCGGCTCTCCTCGAAGCCGGTGCGCGGGAGGGTCTTCGCGGGCGCGCTGTCCGCCGCCTTCGCGGGGACGGTGACCAGCGGCAGGGCGAGGACGGCGGCACCCATCACGAGGGCGAACGACCGTCGGGAACTCCGGTACGCGGTCGGGGAATTCATCGGGCCGCTCCCGGGCCGGGCAGGCGCGGTCCGGTGACGGCGGCCGGCGGGGCGGTACCGCTCAGGGGCGGCGCCACCGTGGGCGCGGGCAGGGCCGGGGCCGCTCCCGTCGTCGCCCGGTCGAACGCCCCGGCGCCGCCGACGAGGGGCAGCTTCGCCCAGGTGCGGGCGAGGTCGAGGGTGAGGGTCGGGGTGGTCGACGGAGGATCGAGGAGGTCCTTGTCGGTGCCGCCGACGATCAGGGCGAGCCGGTGGCCGGCCGGGACGACGTGGTCGGTCGGGGCCAGGTCGAGGGTGAGGGTGTACGCCCTTCCGGGGGTCAGCGGGCGCCCCTGGCGCGGGTCGGCCCAGGTGCCGAGGTCGGCCCAGCCCCGGCTGACGACCGTGTGCGCGACGTCCGTCGTACGGGCCGCGGTCTCCTTGAAGCAGGCGCTGTCGCCCGGTGTGCTCGCGCCCCAGCAGGTGCGGTCGGTGAGGGTGGTGATGCCCTCGCCGGCCGCCGCGTAGTCCCGGATGGTGTCGGGGCCCAGGTCGACGAGGACGGCGGAGAGGTGGGCGGTGGAGGTGGTGGGGGTGGCGGTGACCGTCACCTTCGAGGAGCCGGAGATCCTCAGGTCCCGGGAGAGCGGACGGGTGACGAACCCGGCCTTCTCGGGGGTCGTGCCGTCGATCCGGGCGGCCCAGTCCAGCTCGCCCAGGCCCGGGTCGTCGGTGAAGGTCGCGGTGGAGCCGGGGGCGGCGGCCGCACGGCCGAGGACGCCCGGCCCGGAGGCGGCGCCGGGGGCGGGGCGCAGGGTGGTGGCCGTGGCGGCGCGCGACGGCCACTGCCGGTCGGTGCTCCAGACGTCCGGGGCGCGCTCGATGTCGGCGACGGGCTCGCGGTCGACGCCGTTGTCGTAGCCGAGGAGGTAGTGGTCGAACCAGCGGTGCAGGGTGCGGACCCAGTCGGCGCGCCGGAAGTCGAAGGGGTCGACGTGGCCGGTCTGGGAGAGCCAGATCTTCCGCTCGACGCCGTGGGCGGCGAGCGCGTCCCACCACTGGCCGAAGTGACCGGCGCGGACGTTGAGGTCCTGCTGTCCGTGGACGACGAAGACGCTGGCCCTGACCTTGCCGGCGTCCTTCACGTAGTCGCGCTCGGTCCAGGCCGGGGTCCAGTCGCCGCTGTACGGCGTGCCCGCGGTGACGCGGTCCTGGACGGCGCCGCAGCGACCCTGCGCCTCGGGGCTGTTCACGTACTCGGAGAGCCAGCTCGGGTTGGCGTCGTAGAGCGGGGCTCCCTGCGAGTGGAAGTAGTCGTACCAGGAGGAGATCGCGGCGATCGGAACGATCGTTTTCAGCCCTTCGACGCCGGTGGCGGCGACGCCGTTGGCGACGGTGCCGTCCCAGCTCTTGCCGATCATGCCGACGTTTCCGGTGCTCCAGGCGGTGGCGCGGGCCGGGGTCCCGCCGGTGCGGGAGGTGTAACCGCGGGCGCGGCCGTTCAGCCAGTCGACGACGGCCTTCGCGGACTGGACGTCGGAGCGTCCGCCGACGTCGTCGCAGCCGTCGGAGCGGTTGGTGCCGGCGAGGTCGACGGCGACGAAGGCGTAGCCGCGGGGGACGAAGTAGTTGTCGTAGAAGAGCGGGAGCTGGACGGGGTTGCCGTCGGCGTCGTAGGTCTTCTTCTGGCCCTCGTTGCCGCGTCCGCAGCAGGCGTAGTACGGGCTGGCGTCCATGATGACCGGGATCTTCCGGCCGGCCGCCGCGGGTTCGCGGGGGCGCACGATGTCGACGGCGACCCGGTCGACGCGTCCGTCGCCGTCGCCGTCGAGGCCGGTGTCGACCCAGACGGACTCGCGGACGGCGTCGGCGTACGAGTGGACGGGCCGGGACTCGCGCGGGAAGGGCGACACCGGTTCCGGCTGCGCGCCGACGGGGGTGACCAGGGTCGCGAACAGGGCGGCCGTGGCCGCGGACACGAGGGTTCCGTACGTCAGTCGGGCTCCGCGGGTTCTCCGCTTTCGCATCGGCATGCGCCGGAACGTACCCCGGTCAACTCCCGGGCAAAAGAGTGCCGTAGGGAATCAGGGGGATCCGGGGTCATTCAGGTGACGGACGGGTTCGTGTCGGCCGAATGGCGATCGTGTGACGGGGGGTCCTCTGGACGTGACGGGGCGTCGGAAGGCTGAATAAGGTCCGAACTAAGGACCGACGACCACCCGCGCGTCTTACGTTTCTTATGACTTGGGAGCACCTGTGCACCGCAGACTCATCGTTCCGAGCGCCCTCGCGGCCTCCCTGCTGCTGGCGATCCCGGCATCGGCGGCCTCCTTCGCCCCCGGCGCCCCGGGCATCGGCGACTCCTACTACCCCGCCAGCGGCAACGGCGGCTACGACGTCTCCCACTACGACCTGCGCCTGAAGTACCAGCCGGCGACGGACCTCCTGGAGGGCACGGCGACGATCCTCGCCACCGCCAAGCAGGACCTGTCCCGCTTCAACCTTGACTTCGGCCTGAAGGTCAGCGAGATCCGGGTGAACGGCCGCCCGGCGAAGTTCGCCGCCTCGGGCGACCACGAGCTGGAGGTCACCCCGGCGTCCCCGACGGCGAAGGGCGCGCCGCTCTCGGTGGTCGTCCGCTACGCGGGCAAGCCCTCCGAGTTCAAGATCGACGGCTGGTCGGCCTGGGCCCGCACCCCGGACGGCGGCGTCGCCGCGCAGGAACCGGACTCGGCCGTCTGGTGGTTCCCGTCCAACGACCACCCGCTGGACAAGGCCACCTTCGACGTCTCGGTGCTGGTGCCGGACGGCCACCAGGCCATCAGCAACGGCGTGCTGCAGTCGCAGTCCTCGCGGCTGGGCTGGACCCGCTTCAACTGGCGCTCCAACAAGCCGCAGGCGACCTATCTGGCGACGCTCGCCGTCGGCAGGTTCGACATCACGACGGACCGGACCGCGAACGGGCTGCCCGTCCTCAACGCGTACAGCAAGGACCTCGGCGACAACGCGGGCGCGGCGCGCGCCTCGATCGAACGCACGACCGAGGTGGCGGAGTGGCTGGAGTCGGTCTTCGGACCGTACCCCTTCAACTCCCTCGGCGGCTACGTGCCCAACGTGACCAGCGGCTTCGCCCTGGAGACGCAGACCCGTCCGTTCTACAGCCCGCGCCAGTTCGCCAACGGCGCGAACGTGTCGGTGGTCGTCCACGAGCTGGCGCACCAGTGGTACGGCGACAGCGTGTCCGTCGCCGACTGGAAGGACATCTGGATCAACGAGGGCTTCGCCCGCTACAGCCAGTGGCTGTGGTCGGAGAAGGAGGGCGAGGGCACGGCCCAGGAGCTGGCGGACTACGTGTACGCCGCGCGGGCGGCCGAGGACCCGTTCTGGACGGTGAAGCCCGGCGACCCGGGCGCCGAGAACCAGTTCCACGGCGCCGTCTACGACCGGGGCGCGCTGGCGCTCCAGGCCCTGCGCAACGAGATCGGCGACGAGGACTTCTTCGCGATCCTGAAGGGCTGGCCGCAGGAGCACGCGTACGGCAACGCGCACGTCGCGGACTTCGTCCGGTACGCGGAGCGCGTCTCCGGCAAGCCGCTGGCCGCGCTCTTCGACACCTGGCTGTACCAGCCGTCGAAGCCGGCCGCTCCGACCGCCGCCTCGGCCGGCCTGTCCGTCCCGACGGCGGCGCCGTCGGGACGCTCTGCCGCGAAGCCGGCGAAGCTCGCGCAGCCGAAGTCGTGGAAGAAGATCGCGGAGACGAACACGATCCACGACGAGGGCCACACCGGGCACTGATCCGGCCGCGGACCGGGCCGAAAGGTTTCACTGCGCCCCGGCCCACCCCCGCCCCGTGTGGGCGCCGTGCCCGGCGGGGCGGTGCCCCTCCGCCACCCGCCGTGTGGGCAGTCGTCCCGCAGGGCGGGACGGGTGGGCACACGGGACGGCGCCCTTCAGCGGCGCCTCCGCGTTCCGCGCCTGGACCCGCACCACCAGGGAGCCGTGCACGGGGTGCGGGTCCAGGCGCGTGAGCCTCGGGCGCCGGCAAGGGGCGCCGTTCCGTTGTGCCCACCCTCCCCGAGCTCTCGGCTCCGCTCGAGCAGGGGGGACCCCCTTGCCCCAGCGGAACGACCGCCCACAACGGGGGCGCGAAGGGTGGGCGCTAGTCCCGGGTGCGGCGGGCGGCCTCGCGGGCCTTCCGGGCGAGGGGCAGATAGCGCAGCCGCTCGGGCAGGACCGGGACCACGGCCCGGACGATCCGGGCGAACCGGCGCAGGGCGCGCTCCTGCGCGTCCGTCCACTCCAGACCGATGGCCTCCCGGGCGTCCGGCGGCATCAGGCCGACGGTGAGGAAGGCGCGCAGCCTCAGGAAGGGGCGGCGGAGGAGGGGCCAGAGGAGGCGGAGGGCGAGCCGGAGCGGCAGCGGGCCCCGGTCGGGGGCGGGCAGCGGCAGATCGGTGTCGAGCAGCTCCCGTACGACGGTGGTGGCCTCGATCTCCTCGGCGAGGACCTTCCGGTAGTACGGCCAGAACGCCTCGATCGTCTGCGGCATGTCCCGGTCGTGGATGCCGAGGATCCGGCCGACCTGCAGCCACTCGGCGTACAGCTGCCGCTCCTGCGCCTCGGTCAGGGGGCGGACCAGGAGACGGAGCCCGTGCTGGTAGACGGGGAAGCCGGTCGCGTGCACCCAGGAGTAGTAGGCCGGGGTGAGGGCGTGGTAGCGACGGCCGTGGGCGTCGGTGCCCTGGATGGTCCGGTGCAGCTCCCTCAGCCGTCGGCCTTCCCCGGCGGCCTCCTCGCCTCCGTAGATCCACAATTGGAGCGAGCGCAGGGACCGCTCCCCGCGGCCCCAGGGGTCGGTTCGGAAGACGGAGTGGTCGTCGACGCCGGCGCCGATCGCGGGGTGGGCGACCTGCAGGGTGAGGGCGGCGGGCAGCATCAGGAGCGCCCGGACGTCCCCCGCGACGCTCCACAACACTCCGCCGACGGGCGGTGGCACGGGGTCGTGACCGGCCGGGGCGCGGTCGAGCGGCTTCACACGTTCCATGGCCTTCTCCTCACGTGTTCCAGACTGCACCCATGACGAAGGGGCCGTCACTCGGGCGCTGCGGCCCTGGTGACGACCCCTTCGGGGGAGTACGGGATCAGGCGCGGTCGGCGCCGACCGGCTCGCCGACGATGCGGGCGGCGAGGGCGTGGGCCCAGGCGTCGACGTCGGCGTTGAGCTCGCGCTCGGCGGCGGCGCGCTCCTCGGCGATCTTGGCGGCGCCGGCGGCGAGGATCGCGTCGCGCTCGGCCTGGCCCTCGGCACGGGCCGCGGCGATGGCGGCCGAGCCCTCCTCGGTGGCCTGGGAGCGGATGCGCGCGGCCTCGTGGCGGGCCTCGGCGAGCTCCGCCTCGTACTGCTCGCGGATCGCGGCGGCCTCGGAGCGCAGGTCGTCGGCGCGCTCGGTGCCGCCGTCGATGGCGTCCTCGCGCTCGTCGAGGGTGCGCTTGATCTTCGGAAGGATGGCCTTCGCCATGATGAGGAAGGTGAGCCCGAACAACACCAGACCGAGGATGAGCTCGGCCCAGACGGGGTTGAGCGGACCGAGGTCCATCTTGAAGACAGTGGAGTTCGTCGCGAGGGTCATGCGCGCATTCTACCTGCTCCAAAACATCCCAAATCAGACACCCGGGCGAGAGTTGGCGTGATCTTGCAGGCTCGGCAAGATTCCCGGCACCCAAAGGCTACCGGAAGGTAACCACGGCTGATTGTATGTGCGGCGCCAGTCCAACCCCCCACGTACTCACGGGAGTTCACGTGTCGTTCGCCGCGCTCCGCCGCGCCCCCGGCGCCGCCCTTTCGCTCGCGCTCGCCGCCGCCACCCTGGTGACGGCCGCCCCGGGCGCGACCGCCGCCTCCGCCACGGCCGCCGAGACCCCGCGGCTGAAGGTGCTCACGTACAACACGTTCCTGTTCTCCAAGACCCTGTACCCGAACTGGGGGCAGGACCACCGGGCCAAGGCGATCCCCGCCGCCCCCTTCTTCCAGGGGCAGGACGTGGTCGTGCTCCAGGAGGCCTTCGACAACTCCTCCTCCGACGCGCTCAAGGCGAACGCCGCCGCGCAGTACCCGTACCAGACGCCGGTCATGGGCCGCTCCAAGACCGGCTGGGACGCCACCGGCGGCGCCTACTCCTCCACCACGCCCGAGGACGGCGGGGTGACGATCCTCAGCAAGTGGCCGATCGTCCGCAAGGAGCAGTACGTCTACAAGGACGCCTGCGGCGCCGACTGGTACTCGAACAAGGGCTTCGTCTACACCGTCCTGAACGTGAACGGCAGCCTCGTCCACGTCGTCGGCACGCACGCCCAGTCCACCGACCCGGGCTGCTCCGCCGGTGAGGCGGCGCAGATGCGCAGCCGGCAGTTCAAGGCCATGGACGCCTTCCTCGACGCCAAGAACATCCCGGCGAACGAGCAGGTGGTCGTCGCCGGCGACATGAACGTCGACTCGCGCACCCCCGAGTACGGCACGATGCTCGCCGACGCGGGCCTGGTGGGGGCCGACGCGCGCACCGGCCACCCGTACTCCTTCGACACGGAGCTGAACTCGATCGCCTCCGAGCGCTACCCGGACGACCCGCGCGAGGACCTCGACTACGTCCTCTACCGGTCCGGGAACGCCCGGCCCGCCGGCTGGACCAACAACGTGGTCCTGGAGCAGAGCGCGCCGTGGACGGTCTCCAGCTGGGGCAAGCAGTACACCTACACCAACCTCTCCGACCACTACCCCGTCACCGGCTTCTGACCGGAGCGGCCCCTCAGTAGCGGTACTGCCCGAAGAGGCTGTACAGCCAGGCACCGAGCACCGCGACGACGCAGAGCAGGACGAACCAGGAACCGGGGCTCGTGTGCCGCTCCCTGCGGGGGCGGCGGCCGGGGCGGGCGGCGCGGGCCGCCCGCCCCGGCCCCTCCTTCTTCGCCTTCTCCTCCCTCTCCCCCCGCTCCCCCGGTCTTCCGGCGCGGGACGGCCCCGGCGCGGGGTCGGCGGCCGCGGCGACATCGGCGAGCAGCCGGCGGCAGACGGTCGCGAGCTCCGCCGTCCCGGCCGTCAGGTCGACGACCACCTCCGTACGGGCCGGGGCGGTGGTCCCCCCGTCCAGGATCCGCCCGGCCCGCAGCAGGGCCCGGTCCTTCCCCCCGGTCGGGGCGAGGCTGATCCAGCGGCGCACGTGCTCGCCCCGGATCACCACACCGCCGCCCCGCTCCCGGTAGACGGTGTGCTCCCGCCACAGGACGCCGGCCAACTCGTCGGCCGTCTCCCTGAGTTGCGCGTACATCTCACTCCCCTGTTCCGTGCCCCCGGATCGAACAGCCGCCGACTCTAGCCCGCGCGGCCGGACGCCCCGACGACACCCCGCCCTCGCGCCCCTCAGGCGCCGAAGTCGTACACGGTGACCGGTATCCCCCGTGCCGTCAGCCGCTCCCGGACCAACGGCTCCACCCGGTCCCAGGTGCCGCCGGCGAGTCCGCAGCCGATCCGGGGCATGTGGACCGAGGCCCCCAGCTCGACGGCCTTGTCCGCCAGCAGGCCGAGGGCCGTGTCGATCGCCTCGTACCGCACGGGGACCCCACTGCTCCGGCCGGTGCGGATCCCCCGCTGGCCCACCAGGTTCGCCACCCAGAGGTACGGCGAGACCTGGACGAACTGGGCCGCGCCGAGCCCGAAGTCGTTGCCCGCCCGCTCCCGGTACCAGCGACGGTAGGCCGCCTCGGGCTCCGGCCAGCGCCGGGAGACGGCGAGCACGAAGCCCTTGCCCCAGCCGCCCAGGTCGTTGCAGACGTGGGCGACGATCCGGGCGCCCTTCCCCCGGGGCGCGGTGGCGTCGCCCCGTACGTATTCGATCACGGTCATGGGATCACCGTAGGAGGCGGCACCGACAGCGGGGCGATCCCTCTGACGCCTGACGTCAACCAGGGTTGACATGCTTCCGGATGTCAACCTACATTGACAGCATGACCGATGCGACCGACCTCGCCGCACGGGCCGGCGACCGCGACCCCCGGGTCGGGCTGCGGGCCGTCTCCGCCCTGCGGCGACTGCTGGAACAGCTGGAGGCCGTCCAGGTGCGCAGCGCGCGCGACCACGGATGGTCGTGGCAGGAGATCGCGACCGAGCTGGGTGTCAGCCGGCAGGCCGTCCACAAGAAGTACGGGAGGCAGTGATGTTCGAACGGTTCACGAAGGCCGCGCGCGCCACGGTGAGGGGCGCGGCCGCGTACGCGGAGCGCGGCGGCGCGGCCGTCGTCACCCCGGAGCACCTGCTCCTGGCCCTGCTCGACCGCGAGGACACCCGCGCGGCGGCGGCGCTCGGGCGGCTGTGCCCGCCGGAGCGCCGGCCGTCCCTGCTCTCCGCGCTCTCCGACGCGCGGCGCCGGGGCGGACTGTCCCGGGCGGACGCGGAGGCCCTGGCCGGCCTCGGCATCGACGTCGGCGCGATCGTCGAGCGCGTCGAGGAGGCCCACGGCGCGGGCGCACTGGCCGGCGACCGCAAGGACACCGGGTGGTGGTCGGGCCGCCCCGGCTTCTCCCGCGAGGCGAAGACCGTCCTGGAGAAGTCGCTCCGGGTGGCCCTGGCCCGCAAGGACCGGGAGATCGGCGACGAGCACCTCCTCCTGGCCCTCACCGCCCTCGGCGGCGCCGTCGCCGAGGCGCTGGCCGACCACGGCGTCACCTTCGCCTCCGTCGACACGGCCCTGTCCTCCCCCGCGCCCCTCTGATCCGGTTCCGCCGGGGTCTTTTACAGCGATGGTGAGACAGCAATACTGTTGAACCATGGAGGACGCGAGCGACGACGACCTGGTGCCCGTCTACACGGTGGACGAGCTGGCCGCGCGGGCCGGGGTCACGGTGCGGACCGTGCGGTTCTACGGGACCCGGGGGCTGCTGCCGCCGCCCGTCATCGGCGCGCGGCGGGTGGGGCACTACGGGCAGGACCACCTGTCGCGGCTCGCGCTCATCGAGGAGCTGCAGCGGCAGGGCATGACCCTCGCGGCGATCGAGCGGTACCTGGAGCAGCTGCCGGACGACCTCAGCGCGCAGGATCTGGCCATCCACCGGGCCCTGGTGGCCTCCTGGGCGCCCGAGTCCGCCGAGACGATCACCCGGCGCGAGCTGGAGCGGCGGGCCGGGCGGGCGCTGACCGGGCGGGACGTGGACCGACTGGCCGCCATGGGGGTGCTCGACCGGACGGACGAGGCCGACACGTACCGGCTCGACGGGGCGCTGCTGCGGCTCGGGGTCGAGCTGCTCGACGTGCCCATCGAGCACGAGACGATCCTCGCCTCCCGGACCGTGCTCCTGGAGCACGCCCGCGCGGCCGCCCAGGAGCTCTCCCGGCTCTTCCGGGACGAGGTGTGGAGCCCGTACCGGGAGAACGGGGAGGACCCGGACCACCTGAGCGCGATGAAGTCGCTCTCGGCGCACATGCAGCCGATGGTGGTCCAGGCCCTCCTCACCGCCTTTCAGCGGTCCCTGAGCGAGGAGTTGCGGTCCGCCTTCAGGAGTCGGTGAAGACCTCGCCCCGGTCCGCCTTCTCCACCAGGAGCGCCGGCGGGGCGAACCGCTCGCCGTACGTCTCCGCCAGCTCGCGCGCGCGGGCTACGAAGCCGGCCACTCCGCCCTCGTAGCCGTTGATGTACTGCAGGATGCCGCCGGTCCAGGCCGGGAAGCCGATGCCCATGATGGAACCGATGTTGGCGTCGGCGACGGAGGTCAGGACGCCCTCCTCCAGGAGCCGGACGGTGTCCAGGGCCTCGGAGAACAGCATCCGCTCCTGCATGTCGCGGAACGGGATCTCGTACCCAGGCTTGGTGAAGTGCTCGCGCAGCCCCGGCCAGAGCCTGCCGCGCCTGCCGTCCTCGCCGTACTCGTAGAAGCCCGCGCCGCCGCTGCGGCCGGGGCGGCCGAACTCGTCGACCATGCGGTCGATGACGGCCTCGGCCGGGTGGGTGACCCAGGTGCCGCCCTCCTCCTCGACCGCCTTCCTCGTCTCGTTGCGGATCTTGCGCGGGAGGGTGAGGGTCAGCTCGTCCATGAGGGAGAGGACCTTCGCCGGGTAGCCGGCCTGGGCGGCGGCCTGCTCGATCGAGGCGGGCTCGATGCCCTCGCCGACCATGGCGACGCCCTCGTTGATGAAGTGGCCGATCACCCGCGAGGTGAAGAAGCCGCGCGAGTCGTTGACCACGATCGGCGTCTTGTTGATCTGGCGGACCAGGTCGAAGGCGCGGGCCAGGGCCTCGTCGCCGGTCCGCTCGCCCTTGATGATCTCGACGAGCGGCATCTTGTCGACGGGCGAGAAGAAGTGCAGGCCGATGAAGTCGGCCTGGCGCTCGACGCCCTCGGCGAGGACGGAGATCGGGAGGGTGGAGGTGTTGGAGCACAGCAGGGCGTCGGGGGCGACGACGTGCTCGATCTCCTGGAAGACCTTGTGCTTGAGCGCGGTGTCCTCGAAGACCGCCTCGATGACGGCGTCGCAGCCGGCCAGGTCCGCCACGTCGGCGGTGGGCGTGATGCGGGCGAGCAGTGCGTCGGCCTTCTCCTGGGTGGTGCGGCCCCGGGAGACGGCCTTGGCGCAGAGCTTCTCGGAGTAGCCCTTGCCCTTGGCGGCGGACTCGGCGGAGACGTCCTTGAGGACGACCTCGATGCCGGCGCGGGCGCAGGAGTACGCGATGCCGGCGCCCATCATGCCGGCGCCGAGGACGGCGACCTTGCGGACCTGTCGCTTCTCCACGCCCTTCGGGCGGCTCGCGCCCGAGTTCACGGCCTGGAGGTCGAAGAAGAACGCCTGGATCATGTTCTTCGCCGTCTGGCCGATGACCAGCTCGGTGAAGTAGCGGCTCTCGATGGTGAGCGCGGTCTCGAAGTCGACCTGGGAGCCCTCGACGGCGGCGGCCATGATGGCCTTCGGCGCCGGGTAGGGGGCGCCGTTCAGCTGCTTGCGCAGGTTGGCCGGGAAGGCCGGCAGATTGGCGGCGAACTTCGGGTTCGACGGGGTGCCGCCGGGGATGCGGTGGCCGGGGACGTCCCAGGGCTGCCGGGACTCCGGGTGGGCGTCGATGAAGGCGATGGCCTTGGCCATCATCTCCTCGGCGGTGGCGGCCACCTCGTGCACGAGGCCGTTCTCCAGGGCGCGCTTCGGGGTGTACTGGGTGCCCTGGAGCAGCACCTTGAGGAGGGCGTCGGTGATGCCCATGAGGCGTACGGTGCGGGCGACGCCACCACCGCCCGGCAGCAGGCCGAGGGTGACCTCGGGCAGGCCGATCTTGGAGCCGGGGGCGTCGAGGGCGACGCGGTGGTGGGAGGCGAGGGCGATCTCGTAGCCGCCGCCGAGCGCGGCGCCGTTGATGGCGGCGACGACCGGCTTGCCGAGGGTCTCGATGCGGCGCAGCGCGTTCTTGATCTCGATGGCGGAGTCGAAGATGTCCTGGGCGTGCTCGGGGCCCGCCTTGATCATGTCCTTGAGGTCGCCGCCGGCGAAGAAGGTCTTCTTGGCGGAGGTGTAGATGATGCCTCGGATGGAGTCCTTCTCGGCCTCCACGCGGTCGGCGATCGCCTTGACCGAGGCCCGGAAGGCCTGGTTCATGGTGTTGGCGGACTGGTCGGGGTCGTCGAGGACGAGGGTGACGATCCCGGTCTCGTCCTGCTCCCAGCGGATGGTGGTGCTCTCGCTCATGACTGCTGCTTCTCCGTAAGAAGGGGTGCGGACGGGACGGTCAGACGCGCTCGACGACGGTGGCGATGCCCATGCCGCCGCCCACGCAGAGGGTGGCGAGGCCGTAGCGCTTGTCCTGGCGCTCCAGCTCGTCGACGAGGGTGCCGAGGATCATGCCGCCGGTGGCGCCGAGCGGGTGGCCGAGCGCGATGGCGCCGCCGTTGACGTTGACCTTGTCCAGGGAGAGGCCCATGTCCTTGACGAAGCGCAGGACGACGGCGGCGAAGGCCTCGTTGATCTCGACGAGGTCGATGTCGTCGATGGTGAGGCCGGCCTTGGCGAGGGCCTTGCGGGTGGCCGGGGCGGGGCCGGTGAGCATGATGGTCGGCTCGGATCCGGAGACGGCGGCCGAGACGATCCGGGCGCGCGGCGCGAGCCCGTACCGCTCGCCGACCTCCTTGGAGCCGATGGCGAGCAGCGAGGCTCCGTCGACGATGCCGGAGGAGTTGCCCGCGTGGTGGACGTGGTCGATCTCCTCGACCCAGTGGTACTTCTGCAGGGCGACCGCGTCGAAGCCGCCGAGCTCGCCGATGTCCTTGAAGGACGGCTTGAGCTTGGCGAGGGTGTCGGCGGTGGTGCCGGGGCGCAGGAACTCGTCGTGGTCGAGGACGGTGAGTCCGGCGCGGTCCTTGACGGGGACGATCGAGCGGACGAAGCGGCCGTCCTTGACGGCGGCCGCGGCGCGCTCCTGGGAGAGGGCGGCGTACTCGTCGACGTCGCGGCGGGTGAAGCCCTCAAGGGTGGCGATGAGGTCGGCGCCGATGCCCTGGGGGACGAAGTTGGTCGCCAGGTTGGTCATCGGGTCGGCGAACCAGGCGCCGCCGTCGGAGGCCATCGGGACGCGGGACATGGACTCGACGCCGCCGGCGAGGACGAGGTCCTCCCAGCCGGAGCGGACCTTCATGGCGGCCATGTTGACCGCTTCGAGGCCGGAGGCGCAGAAGCGGTTCTCCTGGACGCCCGCGACGGTGTCGGGCAGGCCGGCGGCGATGGCGGCGATCCGGGCGATGTCGGAGCCCTGGTCGCCGACCGGGCCGACGACGCCGAGGACGATGTCGTCGATGGCGGCCGGGTCGAGTCCGGGGTTGCGGGACTGGATCTCCCGGATGAGCCCGACGACCAGGTCGATGGGCTTGGTGCCGTGCAGGGAGCCGTTGGCCTTGCCGCGTCCGCGCGGGGTGCGGATCGCGTCGTACACGTACGCTTCGGTGCTCACGGGAAGCCTTTCGCGATGGGGGTTCTTCGGGGGTGCGGGGCGGGTCAGCCGAGGAGGGAGCGGCCGATGATCTCCTTCATGATCTCGGTCGTACCGCCGTAGATGGTCTGGATCCGGCCGTCGGTGAAGGCACGGGCGACCGGGAATTCGCTCATGTAGCCGTACCCCCCGTGCAGTTGCAGGCAGCGGTCGGCGACCCGCTTCTGGAGCTCGGTCGCCCACCACTTGGCCATGGAGGCGTGGACGGCGTCGAGACCGCCCTCGCCGTGCTCCTCGATGCAGCGGTCGACGAAGGTCCGGGTGACGGCGCACTCGGTGGCCATCTCGGCGATCTCGAAGCGGATGTGCTGGAGCCGGGAGAGCGGGCGGCCGAACGCCTCGCGCTCCTTGACGTACCGGGTGGTGAGCTCCAGGAGGTGCTCGGCCCCGGCGATGCCGGCGACGGCGATGGCGAGGCGCTCTTGGGCGAGGTTGGTCATGAGGTGGACGAAGGCGCCGTTGAGCTCGCCGAGCAGGTTCTCCTTCGGGACGCGGACGTCGGTGAAGAAGAGTTCGGCGGTGTCCTGGGACTTCTGGCCGATCTTGTCGAGGTTCCGGCCGCGCTCGAAGCCCTCCGCGCCGCGCTCGACGACGAGCAGGGAGAGGCCGTGGGCGCCGCCCTCGGGGGTGGTCCGGGCGACGACGACCACCAGGTCGGCGAGGATGCCGTTGGAGATGAAGGTCTTGGAGCCGTTGAGGATCCAGTGGTCGCCGTGGTCCTCGGCGGTGGTGCGGATGCCCTGGAGGTCGGAGCCGGCGCCGGGTTCCGTCATGGCGATGGCGGTGATCAGCTCGCCTGAGCAGAAGCCGGGCAGCCAGCGCCGCTTCTGCTCCTCGGTGCCGAGCGAGGTGAGGTAGGGGCCGATGATGTCGTTGTGCAGGCCGATGGCGAGACCGGGGGCGCCGGCCCGGGTGAACTCCTCGGCCAGGACGGCGCCGTAGCGGAAGTCGGGGTTGCCGCCACCGCCGTACTCCTCGTCGACGGCGAGCCCGAGCAGGCCCTGCCGTCCGGCGGCGAGCCAGACCTCCCGGGAGACGATGCCGTCCTTCTCCCACTGGGCGTAGTGGGGCAGCACCTCCTTCTCCAGGAAGGTGCGGACGACCGCCCTGAAGGCCTCGTGGTCGGCGGTGTACAGCTGGCGCTTCATGCTTCGGTCTCCTGGGTCTTCAGGGTGGGCACGGCCCAGTCGCGGGCGACGCCGGCGGTGTCGGCACCGGGCAGGGCGGGACCCGTGCGGAGGGTGCCGGGGGTGACGGAGAAGCGGGGTGCGGGGGCGGGCTGCGCGATCCCGTCCCGCTCGGTGAAGGTGGCGCGGGCCGCGAGGTGCGGATGGGCGGGAGCCTCGCGGAGGGAGAGGACGGGAGCGACACAGGCGTCGCTGCCGTCGAAGACGGCGGTCCACTCCTCGCGGGTGCGGCTCCGGAAGCGGTCGGCGACGGCCTTGCGCAGCTCGGGCCAGCGGGCGAGGTCGTGGCGGGCGGCGGCGACCTCCTCGGCGCCGAGGAGGCGCACGAACTCGGCGTAGAACCGTTCCTCCAGGGCGCCGACCGCCATGTGGCCGCCGTCGGAGGTCTCGTACACGCCGTAGAAGGGGCAGCCGCCGTCGAGCAGGTTGACGCCCCTGCGGTCCTGCCAGCCGCCGGCCGCGAGCATGCCGTGGATCATGGTGGTGAGGTGCGCGGTGCCGTCGACGATGGCGGCGTCGACGACCTGGCCCTCGCCGTGCGTCCGGGCGTGCTGGAGGGCGGCGAGGACGCCGATGACGAGGTAGAGGGAGCCGCCCGCGTAGTCGCCGACGAGGTTGGCGGGGACGGTGGGCGGGCCGTCCGGGTCGGGGCCGAACATGCCGAGGGCGCCGGTGATCGCGATGTATCCGATGTCGTGTCCTGCGGTCGGGGCGAGCGGGCCGTCCTGGCCCCAGCCGGTCATCCGGCCGTAGACGAGGCGCGGGTTGCGGGCGAGGCAGGCCTCGGGGCCGACGCCGAGGCGTTCGGCGACGCCGGGCCGGTAGCCCTCGACGAGGATGTCGGCCCGCTCGACGAGGTCGAGCACGGTGGCGGGGCCGTCCTCGGCCTTGAGGTCGACGAGGACGGAGCGCTTGTTGCGGTTGGTGAGGTCGCGGGCGGGGTCGATGCCGATGCCGGCGCCGCCGGGACGGTCGACGCGGACGACGTCGGCACCGAGGTCGGCCAGGAGCATGGCGGCGAAGGGGCCGGGGCCGATCCCGGCGAGTTCGACCACGCGCACGCCCGTGAG
This sequence comes from Streptomyces sp. NK15101, assembly GCF_020400725.1. Taxonomy (GTDB): domain Bacteria; phylum Actinomycetota; class Actinomycetes; order Streptomycetales; family Streptomycetaceae; genus Streptomyces. The sequence goes on from NZ_JAINVG010000026.1 coordinate 65,107, forward strand.
CGGGCCGTTGCGGGCGGTGTGCGTCGTGCTCATCGAGCCCCCAGATACGTGTGACACCAATGCTGTAACACCGAAGATGCTAGGAACGTGTTCCACTCGGCACAAGCCCCCGGACCGAGCAAGCGCTTGGAAATTCCGGAGGCCCGGGGTCCGGGGCCCGTCTTCCGGATCGGGCCGGATCCGGGAGCGGGAGTCCGCCCCCGGTTCCGCTATCCTCCGCCGACGACAACCGCGCGGCGACGCGGTACGGCCGAGATGAGGGCTTGATGGAGACAGGGGCGGGCGTGGGGCGCGAGACCGGAGCCAGACCGTACGACGTGGTCCTCTTCGGGGCGACCGGCTTCGTGGGCGAGCTCACCGCGGAGTACCTGGCCGAGCACGCCCCCGCGGACTGCCGCTGGGCGCTCGCCGGGCGCAGCCTCGGCAAGCTGGAGGCCCTGCGGGACCGGCTTGCCGCCGGACGGCCGCGGCTCGCCGCCCTGCCGCTGCTCGTCGCCGACTCCGCCGACCCCGGCTCGCTGCGCGAACTCGCCGAGTCCGCTCGGGTGGTGGCGACCACGGTCGGGCCGTACGTCTGGCACGGTGAGGGGCTGGTCGCGGCCTGCGCGGAGGCGGGCACCGACTATCTGGACCTGACGGGCGAGTCCGAGTTCGTGGACCTCATGTTCGTGCGGCACGACGCGCGCGCCCGGGAGACCGGCGCCCGGATCGTGCACGCCTGCGGCTTCGACTCCGTCCCGCACGACCTGGGCGTGTACTTCACCGTCCGGCAGCTGCCGGAGGACGTACCGCTGCGCGTCGACGGCTTCGTCCGGGCGGGCGCCGCCTTCTCCGGCGGCACCTTCGCCTCGGCGCTCACCGCGTTCGGCCGGGGCCGGGAGATCCTGCGGGCCGCGCACGAACGGCGGCTGCACGAACCGCGCCTCGTGGGCCGCCGGGCCCGCGCGCCCCTGGGCGGACCGCGGTTCAGCCGGGAGACGGGCACCTGGGCGCTGCCGCTGCCGACGCTCGACCCGCAGGTCGTGGCCCGCTCGGCCGCCGCCCTCGAACGCTACGGACCGGACTTCCGCTACCGGCACTACGCCTCCGTGAAGACCCTCCCGATGGCCCTCGGCGGCACGGCCGCCATCGGCGCGAGCGTCGTCGCCGCCCAACTGCCGCCGGTCCGCTCCTGGCTGATGGGACGTTACTCGTCGGGCCAGGGCCCGTCGGCCGAGCGCCGCGCCCGCAGCTGGTTCTCGGTCCGGTTCGTCGGCGAGGGCGGCGGGCGGCGGGTCTTCACCGAGGTCTCCGGCGGCGACCCGGGCTACGACGAGACGGCGAGGATGCTCGCCGAGTCGGCCCTCTGCCTCGCCTTCGATCCCCTGCCGAAGACGGCGGGCCAGGTGACGACGGCGGTGGCGATGGGCGACGCCCTGATCGGCCGGCTGCGGGCGGCGGGCATCCGCTTCCGGGTGGCGCACCGGAGTTGAGGCGTGTCCTTTCGGATCAGGCCGCGAGCCGGCCGGTCCGGAGGACGGGCCCGGGCGACGCCTCGGATCAGGCGCGGACGAGGCGGAAGGGGTGGCCCGCCGGGTCGGCGTAGACGCGCCAGGAGGGCGCCTCGCCCCCGTCGAGCGGCGTGGCCCCGAGCGTGAGCACGGCCGCGTGGGCGGCGGCCGGGTCCCCGACCCGTACGTCCAGGTGGAACTGCTGCTCGGGCGCGCCCCAGACGGGCGGGCGGTGGTCGGCCACGCTCTGGAAGGCGAGCACCGGGCCGCCCTCGTCGCACAGTACGGCGGAGTCCTCTCCGACGGCGAGCGCCGGGTCGGGGCAAGCGATCTCGCCGCCCAGCAACCCCTGGTAGAACGCGGCCAGTTCGCGGGCGTCCGGGCAGTCGAGGACGGCGCAGCGCAGGCGTCCGATCATCCGAGCGTCCAGTCCGCGATGACGTACAGGATGGCGCAGGCCCAGGCGAGGGCGGAGACCCCGGCGACGGCGAGGGCGGCGGTGAGGCCGCGGGGTGCGGGAACGCGAGCTGTCATGGACCCCACTCTGCCGTGGGGGTGTGACAACGGGCATCCGTACGGGTACTCACCCGGGGTACTCAGACGGATCCGAGTGACTCCTGCGCCTCCCTGAGCGCCTTGCGGCAGAGGGAGTCGGCGTGACGGGTGGTCTCGGGCACGCGGTAGCGCGGGGAGAGCAGCAGGGTGTGGGCGCAGGCGTTGTCGAGGGAGACGCGGTGGCCCACGGAGACGTAGACGGGCTTGACCCCGGCCTGGGTCCGCAGGGCCCTGCCGACCTCCTCCCCGTCGGCGAGGAGCGGGGCGAAGTCGCCGCGGGCGTCGCCGGGCCGGTCGTACGTGAAGGTGAAGGGGTTCTTGGCGACGCCGATGGACGGCCGTCCGGTGAGCACCCCGAGGTGGCTGGCGAGGCCGAAGCGGCGGGGGTGGGCGAGGCCGTAGCCGTCGCAGACCAGCAGGCCGGGGTCGGCGGTCAGGGCGTCGAGCGCGGCGAGCACGGTCGGGATCTCACGGAAGGCGAGGAGGCCGGGGACGTACGGGAAGGAGACCCGGCCGACCGCCGTGGCCTCCTCCACCACGTCGAGGGTCCGCGCGTCGAGCACGACGGCCGCGGCGGCGACGAGGTCGCGCTCGTCGTCGTAGGCCACGTCGAGCCCGGTGACGTGCCCCTCCCCCGGCGGCGGCCCGCTCTCCCCGAGCACGAGCCGCCCCCGCAGCTCCCGCTGCACGTCCCGCGCGGCGTCCTCGTCGGCGGGCCAGCCCGCCGGAATCCCGATGATCGTCATGACGGGTCACCCTAGGGGGTGCTCCGGTCCCGGATGACGGCGGGAAGCGGCGGTCGCCGGCGTGCCCGGTCTCCTGTCGGACACCGCTGTTACGTTGAAGCGAGGATCTTGCTTCGACCTCTGGAGGGGGCGCATGTACGACGCACGGCTCGCCGAGTTCTCCCGCGAGCGGCTGGACGGCCGGCCGGTACCCGACGATCTGCGCGTGCTGCTGGTGGCCCAGTGGGAAGGCCGCACCGACTTCGCCCGCCTTCTCGACCTCGAATTCTTCGAGGCGGGAGAGGTTCACCCGCTCCTGGACACCGGCTACCTGAGCGAAGAGGAACTCGCGGACCCGGAGATGCAGGCCGTCAACGCCGGAGCCGCGGAGATGGCCGGGCACGTCAAGCTCGTGGCGAAGGGCGGAAAGGGGTGGGTCGGCTACTGGCTGCACCCCGACGAGCCCTCGGACCGTGCCTGGCCCCTCATAGAGCTGGACACCGAATTCACCTTCTGGAGCATGGCCGGCCTCACCCTGGCCGAGGGGGCCGCCGCCGAGCAGGCGGGTCACCAGGACGAGCCCGACCAGCGCATCGCGTTCGCGGAACTGGCCGCCGAACTCGCCGGGCTCGGCCTACCGCTGAGCACCCGGGACCGCGACGCCCTCGACGACACGGCGTACGCGGTGGACCCGGAGGCGCTCATGGAGGAACTGATCGAAGCCGAGCGCGAGAGGCGCGGTCTTCGCTGAGCGCAGGCCCCGGCGCCCCGGGCGCCACCGGGGGCACGGGTAGCCTGGCGATCATGTTCATACTCGAATTGACCTACACCGCGCCCGTCGAGCGGGTGGACGCGCTGCTCGACGCGCACGTCGAGTGGCTCGACGCGCAGTACGCCGCCGGCGTGTTCCTGGCATCGGGGCGGAAGAACCCCCGGGACGGCGGGGTGATCCTGGCCGCCGGGGTCGACCGCGCGGAGATCGAGAGGATCGCGGCGGCCGACCCGTTCAGCGTCGAGGGCGTGTGCGTGTACCGGATCACGGAGTTCTACGCGACCAAGACGGTCGACGGGATCGCCGCGTACCGGGAGCAGCTGCCCTCCTAGGGCTTCGCGGCCAGGCGGGCGATGCGGCCCTTCTCTCCGGAGGCCCAGCAGGAGCCGTCCGGGGTGCAGTCGACCGTGTCGTACGAGCCGGTGTCGACCGTGCGCCAGGTGCGGCCCCCGTCGGTGGTGAGGTCGGTGCCGGTGGGGCCGACGGCGAGCGCGGCCGTCTTGCTGTGCGGGAGCCAGGCGACGCCGGAGCGGTAGGCGGGCGGCGGCGTGGCCGAGGGGCGCCAGGTGCGGCCCCCGTCGGTGCTGGCCGCGCCGGCCCGCGGCGACGGCTGGTCCTTGCGGTAGTCGCCGCCGACGGCGATGCCGTGCGCACGGTCGCGGAAGGCGAGCCCGAAGACGCCGCGGGCCGGGTCGCCGGCCGGGATCGGCGTGTCCGTGGCGGTCCAGGTCAGTCCCCGGTCGGCGGAGTGGAGCACGCGCGCGGTGGCGCCGCCGCCCGTCGCGAGCCACACGTCCCGGGGGCCGGCCGAGACGAGGCACTGGCCGCTCGCGGCGAAGCCCGCCTCGCCGGGGAGCGCGTCCGGCATCCCGGTGCTCGGCAGGACCTCCCAGGAGCGGCCGCCGTCCCGGGTGGAGAGGATGCGGTACTTCCCGTCGACCGGGTCGCTCATGGCGAGTCCGTGCCGGTGGTCGAAGAAGGTCATGCAGTCGTAGAAGGCCCGTGCGTCGGTGTTCCGGAAGGACTCGGTCCAGGTGGCGCCGCCGTCCTCGGTGCGCAGCACCCGGGAGGCCTCGCCCTCGCCGATGGCGAGGACGACGGCCCGGCGGGCGTCGAAGGCCTCGACGTCGCGGAACTCCAGGTCGCCCGCCCCGGGCGGCGACACGTTCCGCCAGCTCCGGCCGCCGTCGGTGGTGCGCAGCACCGTGCCCTTCGAGCCCGCGGCCCACGCGGTCCCGCGGTCGACCGGTGCGAGCCCCCGGAAGCGGGCGTCGGTGCCGGTCGGTGTCAGCTGCCAGCCGGCCGCTGCCGTGGGGGTCTCCCCGGCCCGCGCCGGGGCGGCCAGGGTCAGCGCGAGCGCCGCCCCGATCAGCCCCACCGACATCGTTCGTCTCGTCTTCCCCATGGACGTCATGGCGCCGGAAGCTAGTGCCCCGGGACGCTCCCCGTCCAGGGTGCGTCCGGGGCCGGGCGTTCCTAGGCTGGTCGCATGACCGACCGTGCGACGGCCGACCGGACGAGCGAGCGGGCCGGCGACGAGAAGCCGAGGCTCAAGGAGTACGAGGGCGAGGGCATCACCGTCACCTTCGAGCCGCGCCGCTGTCTGCACGCGGCCGAGTGCGTCCACGGCCTGCCGGAGGTCTTCGACCTCTCCCGGCGCCCGTGGGTGCTGCCCGACGCCGCCGTGCCCGCCCGGGTCGGGGAGGTCGTCCGGCGCTGTCCCTCCGGCGCGCTCCAGTACCACCACCACCTCGATGACGCCGTCGCCGAAGCCCCGGACTCCCCCACCACGGTCCGGCGCACGCCCGCCGGGCAGCTGGTGGTGCGGGGCGACCTCATCGTGACCGGCGCCCACGGCGACCGGCACGAGACGCGCGTGATGCTCTGCGGTTGCGGAGCCTCCGGCAACCAGCCGTACTGCGACCACTCGGGCCCCTGCGCCGAACCGGACGACGACGTCCCCGACGAGCGCTGACGACCGGCCCGTCCCCGCCTCCGTGCCGGACACCCGGGAAACCGGTGACGCAGCTCACGTGGGGACCGAGTGCACGTTCCGGCCGCGCCGCTCGTCTTGAGGGGTGTCAGGTGCCCTGGTGTCGGGGAGACGCACAGGACTCGAAGCCCGTGTGAGAGGAGCCGGTCTTGTCCGCCGTCATCGAGCAGGCCGTACAGGCCCGTCTGGTCGCATCCGCTCCCCGGATGGAGACCGTCCCCGCCACGCTGCGGTACGACCGGCAGGATCCGTACGCCGTGAGCATGGCCTTTCCGCCGCCGGCGACCCTGGAGGGCGTCGAGGTCTCCTGGGCCTTCGCGCGCGAGCTGCTCGTCCAGGGGGTCGAGCGCCCGGCCGGGGTCGGGGACGTGCGCCTGCGTCCGTACGGCTACGACCGCACGGTGGTCGAGTTCCACGCCCCGGAGGGGGTGGCCATGGTCCATGTGCGGACCTCCGAGCTGCGCCGCTTCCTGGAGCGCTCGCAGCACCTGGTGCCGGCGGGGCGCGAGCACCAGTACCTGGACTGGGACCAGGACCTCGCGGAGCTGCTCCGCGAGCACCCCTGAGAATCCACCGCGTAAATCGTTTGCGGGTCTCCCCGTCCGGGCCGTACGGTCCGTACCGACCTTGTCGTCGCCCGATCGGAGAAGGACGTTGCTCGTCTGAGGTTGCGAGACACCGAGCCGCGCGTGCCCCCTGTGCCGCGTGTGCCGTTCTCGACCTCGGCGTACGAGCCGTTCTCCACACTGCCCGCGCCCCGGTGTCTCTCGCGTTGCCCCATTTCCACGCTCGCGCGACCGGGAGGCCTCCATGGCGCATCACCCCACCTTCATCACCTGTTCCGCCCTCTCCTTCTCCTGGCCCGACGGCACCGAGGTCCTCGACGACTTCCGGCTCTCGATCGGTCCCGGCCGCACCGGCCTCGTCGGGCTCAACGGCTCCGGCAAGTCCACGCTCCTGAAGCTGATCGCGGGCGAACTGACGCCCGCGTCCGGCACCGTCCGGGTCACCGGTGAGCTGGGACACCTCCCGCAGAACCTGGTCCTGGACACCTCGCGGCGGGTGGACGAGATCCTCGGCGTCGCCGGCAAGCGGGCCGCCCTGCACGCCATCGAGGCGGGCGACGCCTCGGAGGAGCACTTCACCGCCCTCGGCGACGACTGGGACGTGGAGGAGCGGGCCCGGGCCGTCCTCGACCAGCTCGGACTCGACCACGTCGGCCTGGACCGGACCGTGGGCGAGATCTCGGGCGGCGAGTCCGTGCTGCTGCGCCTCGCCGCGCTGCTGCTCGCCCGGCCCGACGTGCTGCTGCTCGACGAGCCGACCAACAACCTGGACCTGCACGCCCGCGCCCGGCTGTACGAGGCGGTGGAGAAGTGGTCGGGGGTCCTGGTCGTGGTCAGCCACGACCGGGAACTCCTGGAGCGGGTCGACCAGATCGCCGATCTGCGCGACGGCGAGGTCGCCTGGTACGGCGGCAACTGGACCGCCTACGAGACGGCGCTCGCCGCCGAACAGGAGGCGGCGGAGCGGATGGTGCGGGTCGCCGAGGCCGACGTACAGCGTCAGAAGCGCGAACTCGCCGACACCCAGATGAAGTTGGCGCGCCGCAGGCGGTACGGACAGAAGAGCTTCGAGAACAGGGTCTCGTCCAAGATCGTCGCGAACGGGCAGAAGCGCGCCGCGCAGGTGACGGCCGGCAAGCAGCGCACGCTGCACGCGGAACGCCTCGGCGAGGCCAGGGAGCGGCTCGACGCGGCGGTGGAAGCGGTACGGGACGACGACGAGATCCGGGTCGAGCTGCCCCGCACCTCGGTACCTCCGGGCCGCGAGGTGCTGCACCTGCGGGACCTGGAGCTGCGCTACGGGGCCCGGGTGGACGGCGCGTTCGAGCTGCGCGGCCCGGAGCGGATCGCCCTGGTCGGCCGGAACGGCGCCGGGAAGACGACGCTGCTCCGGACGATCGCCGGGGAGCTGGAGCCGCTGGCGGGCGAGACGGACGCGCGGGTGCCGCTGCGCTTCCTGCCGCAGCGGCTCGACGTGCTCGACGACGGGCTGAGCGTGGTGGAGAACGTGGCGCGTTTCGCCCCCGCGGCGACGGCGAACGCGATCAGGGCGCGCCTCGCCCGGTTCCTGTTCCGCGGGGCGCGGGCGGACCGGCCCGTCGGCACCCTGTCGGGCGGGGAGCGGTTCCGGGCGACGCTCGCCGCGCTGCTCCTCGCGGAGCCGGCTCCGCAGCTGCTGATGCTGGACGAGCCGACGAACAACCTGGACATGGCGTCGGTGCGGAAGCTGACGGCGGCCCTGGAGGCCTACGAGGGGGCGCTGATCGTGGCGAGCCACGACGTGGCGTTCCTCGAGTCGCTGGGGATCACCCGCTGGCTGCTGCTCGACGGCGAGCTGCGGCCGACGACGGCGGAGGAGGTCAGGGGGACGGCCCCGAGCCCCCGCCGGAGCGACTCCCGGGGCCCTAGCGCGGAGTGAGCCCCGGACCGGGGGCGGGGTGACGCCCGGGACCGGGGGCCTCCGCACGGCGACGACCGCCGCGCCCCACGGCCATGTGCCGCGGGGCGCGGCGGTCGCGGCGCTCCTCGGGCGCGCGGGCGCGGAAGCGGAGGTCGGTGCGCGGGTGATCGTCCCGGCCGTGGAGAGCGGTCGGCCGGTCGGCTGCTCTGAGCCGCCGGACATCTGCGCTGTGTAGTCGGCCGATTGACTCCCGGCGACCGGTCCTGGCGTGACCTGCGTCTCCACGACCCCGTCGGAGCTGCACGCATAACGGAACGTAACCGGACATCGCCGGGACAGGCTTGGCCGACGACTTACGGAGGCTTAACCTACGGTCTCGTAACCTACGAATCCGTAGGTATGCCCGTATGCCCTCTCCGTCCCCAGGAGTTCCCTTGACGCTCACCTCTCACTCCCTCGGCAGCTCGACAGGGTGGACCGACGCACGGCTGCTCTACGCGCTCGAAGAGGTCGTGGAGAAGGAGCTCAACCGGCACCTGAAGGTCACCAAGGACTGGATGCCGCACGAGTACGTGCCGTGGTCGGACGGCCGCAACTTCCCCGGCTTCTTCGAGGACGGCGAGGCCTGGGAGCCGTCGCAGTCCAAGGTCACCGAGATCGGCAAGATCGCGCTCGTCGTCAACCTGCTCACCGAGGACAACCTCCCGAGCTACCACCACGAGATCGCCAGCCTCTTCGGCCGCGACGGCGCCTGGGGCACCTGGGTGCACCGCTGGACCGCCGAGGAGGGCCGGCACGGCATCGTGATGCGCGACTACCTGCTCGCCTCGCGCGCCGTCGACCCGGACAAGCTGGAGCAGTTCCGGATGGCGCACATGAGCGAGGGCTTCGAGTCCGACAACCGGCACTCGATGCTGCACTCCGTCGCGTACGTGGCCTTCCAGGAGCTCGCCACCCGCATCTCGCACCGCAACACCGGCCACCAGTCCGGCGACCCGGTCTGCGACCGGATGCTCGCCCGCATCGCCACCGACGAGAACCTGCACATGGTCTTCTACCGCAACCTGCTGGGCGCGGCCTTCGAGATCGCCCCCGACCTGACCATGCAGGCCGTGCGGGACGTCGTGGTCAACTTCCGGATGCCCGGACACGGCATGCCGGGCTTCGAGCGGGCGGCCGCGCAGATGGCGATCGGCGAGATCTACAACATGCGCATCCACCACGACGACGTCCTCCAGCCCGTCCTGCGCTTCCTCAAGGTCCTCCAGATCGAGGGCCTCGGCCCGGACGGCCTGCGCGCCCAGGAGGAGCTGGGGCTCTACATGAACGGCCTGGACAGCGAGGCGAGCAAGTTCGACGAGAAGCTCGCGGCCCGCAAGGCCCGGATGGCCGCGCGCGCGGCCGACTGAGCCGCCGTCCCCCGCGGGAGCCGCCGCCCCTCACAGGAGTCGCCCGCCGAGCCGCCGGGCTGCCCGAGCCGCCCCACCGGAACGGCCGGGGAGCCGGCGGCTCAGCGGCTCCGCCGCCTGAGCCGCCCGCGCTCCTTCTCGGAGAGTCCGCCCCACACCCCGAACCGCTCGTCGTGGGTCAGGGCGTACTCCAGGCACGCCAGGCGCCCCTCGCACGCCCCGCACAGCTGCTTCGCCTCGCGCGTCGACGAGCCGGGGGCCGGGAAGAAGAACTCCGGGCCGGCCTGGGCGCACAGGGCGTTCTCGCGCCAGGAGAGGTCGGGGGCGGTCAGCACGTCGGTATCCGTCTGCATGACCGACAGCTTGCCCAAGCGCCGTAAACACGCCATCAACGTTCGATCAATGGCGCATACCCGGCGCCCGGCACGGCCGTTCCGCCGTTCCCGACCGGGCTCCCACGATGCGGGATCTCTCGTGAACGGAGTGTTTCCAGCCTCCTCCGGAGCCCGGTTCGGCTCCCGTCATGTGGGAGCGTGGGAGCCCGATCACCCACGGGGAGCGAACCCTATGACGACCGAGGCCGGCATCGTCCGACCCCCGGCGGGCGCCCAGGCGGTCCGCCGCGCACTGGACGTGCTGCACTGCTTCCACGACAACGGGCCCGATCTGAGCGCCTCCGACCTCGCGCGCCGGCTCGGGCTCTCCACCTCGACGGCCCACCGGCTGGCCCGCACCCTGCTCGGCGCGGGCTTCCTGGAGCAGGACGCCCGGACCGCGCGCTACCGCCTCGGTCCGGCGATGACCGAGCTGGGCCGGCTCTCGTACCACCAGCGGGGGCTGCACCTGGCCGCGCCCGAGCTGTCCGATCTCGCCGAGCGGACGGGGGCGACGGCCGATCTGGCGCTGCGCAGCGGCCCGTACGCGGTGATCGTGGCGGGCGGTCCGGTGACCCCGAGGGCGGGGTTGCGCCGACCGCTGCACTCGACGGCGCTCGGGAAGGTGCTGCTCGCGTGGCCCCGGACGGGCGAGGGCGGCCCGCGCTCGGTGCCGCCGCACGCGTCCACGGAGCGGACCGTCGCCGAACCGCCCTCCCTGGCCGCCGAGTTGGTACGCGTACGGGAGGCGGGGTACGCCCTCGACGGCGGCGAGCCGGCCCACGGGGTGCGGACGGTGGCCGTGCCGGTCCTGGAGCGCGCGGGGCACGCCCGGTTCGCGCTCGCGGTGCGAGGGGCGCCCGAGCTGATCACCGACGCGCGGCTCGACTGGTACCTGGCGCAGGCGCGGGCCTGCGCGCGGGCCCTGGAGGTGCTGCTGCTCGCGCCGGCGGAGCGGCGGGAACCGGGAGGGCGGGCCGGGTAGCACCCGATGCCACGCGGAAATATCCGCACGGTCGTGCGTTCAGTACGATGGGGCCATGAGCGGCAGCACCGGAAGCGGCACCCGGACCAAGACGGACGGACGGGTCGAGCGGGGCAATCAGACGCGGCGCCTCGTCCTCGGCCGGACGATGGACATCGCCTCGGTCGAAGGGCTCGAAGGCCTGTCCCTGGGACGGATCGCGACCGAGCTGGAGCTGAGCAAGAGCGGTGTCTTCGCCCTCTTCGGCTCCAAGGAGGAGCTCCAGCTCGCCACCGTCAGGGCCGCCGTCGCCGTCTTCGCCGGCCGCGTCGTCGCTCCGCTGGAGGACCTGCCGCCCGGCGCGCGGCGGGTGCGCGAGCTGTGCCGGAACTGGCTCGCGTACTCCGCGGAGCGGGTGTTCGCGGGCGGCTGCTTCTTCTACGCGGTCTCGGCCGAGTTCGACGCCCGTACGGGCCCGGTCCACGACGCCGTCGCCGGGGCCCGCCGCGACTGGACCGCGTACGTGGAGGGGGCCCTGACGGAGGCGCGCGCCGTCGGGGAGTTCGTCGAGGACCTGGACGCGGAGCAGCTGGCCTTCGAGGTGATCGCCCTCATGGAGGCGGCCAACGCCCAGTCCGTGCTGTTCGGCGAGCCCGGCGCGTACGCCCTCGCCGAGCGGGGCGTCACGGCCCGCCTGCTCGCCTCGGCCACGGACAAGGGCCGGGCGGCGCTCGCCGACCCGGCCTGACCGGACGCCCCGAGGACCTCGCGCCGGACGCCCCGAGAACTCCGCGCCGGCACCCCGAAGACTCCGCGCCGGGGCGCCCCGAGGAGCCGCGCGGACGTCACGAAGGCCCCGACGGGCGCCCCCCCTCACGGCGCCGTCGCGCCGACACCCTGGCGCGCGCCGGCCGCCCGCTCCGTGACGGCGCCCGCCGTCGCGAAACCCACCGCCTCGGCCACCACGTCGGGGTCCATGAGGATGCGGCGGTGGCCGAGCCCCCGGGTGACGACGAGCCGGGCCCGCCCGCCGTGGGCCCGGGCGAGGAACCGCGCCTGGGCCAGGGGCACCATGTCGTCGCCCTCGTCGTGGAACAGCAGGACGGGCGCGCCGAGTTCGTCCGGCGCGTGGTCGGCGCCGAAGCGCTCCCAGACGCCGGGCTCGCCGGGGACGAGCCGCCGCTCGACGTGCGCGCGCAGGGCCCGCATCACCCGGTCGTCCAGGCCGAGTCCCGCCTGGAAGCCCTCCAGGACCATCTCGAAGGAGCCGACGCCGCCGAGCCCCACGAAGCGGGAGGTGCGGACGCCGTCGCGGAGGGCGAAGAGGGAGGCGAGGACGCCGAACGAATGGGCGACGACGGCCTCGAAGTCGCCGTGCCGGGCGTGCAACTCCCGGATGATCTCCCGGTATTCGACGATGTTGCTCGCCTTGCCGGAGGAGTCGCCGTGGCCGGGCGCGTCGAAGGCGACCGGGCTGTAGCCCCGCGCGAGGAGCTCCTCGGCGAAGGCACCGAGCCGCGAGGCGCGGGAGGACCAGCCGTGGACGAGCAGGACGGGCCGCCGGCCGTCACCCCAGGCGTACGTGACCACCTCCTTGCCGCGGACGCGGAGGCGGTCGGTGCGCGCGCCCGCGAAGAGCGCGGCCTCCCCCGGTCGGAGCCGGGCCCTGCCGAGCGGCCGGGTGAAGAGGTGGAAGGCCCAGCGGCCGGCCCGGCCCGGGGCGAGGCGCGCGGCGGCGTTCAGGGCGGTGCGGATGAGCGGGGCCATGGGGTACATGCCGGATCTCCTCGGTCGTCCTGGGCACGAAAAAATGCTAGCACGATCGTTCGTGTTGTTTCAGAGTGGACCATGAGGCCGGCGACGTCCCCCGGAAGCGTCCCGGCCCTCCGCCCCCCGCTCCCCCTCCGCCCCTACTCCCCCTCGGTCCCCTCCTTCGCCCGGCTCGGCTGCACCCGCTTCGGCTCGCCCGGCATCTTCGGGTACTCCGGCGGGTACGGCAGGTCGCCGAGACCGCGTTCCGCCTCGTCCCGCCGGGCCAGTTCGAGCAGCGACTCCAGACCGAACCGCTCGTCGTCCATGTCGGCGTGGACGTCGCCGACCTCCGCGTACCGGGCCGGCATCGTCCTGATGTCGAAGTCCTGCGGCACGACCTCGCCGATCTCCTCCCACCTCAGCGGCGCCGAGACGGGGGCGTTCGGCCGGGGGCGCACGGAGTAGGCGGAGGCCATCGTGCGGTCCCGGGCCATCTGGTTGTAGTCGACGAAGATCCGCTCGCCGCGCTCCTCCTTCCACCACCCGGTCGTGACCCGGTCCGGCATCCGCCGCTCCAGCTCCCGGCCGCAGGCGATCGCCGCCCGCCTGACCTGGGTGAACGTCCATCGGGGATGAATGGGCACGAAGACGTGGAGGCCCCGGCCGCCGGAGGTCTTCGGCCAGCCGCGCAGCCCGTGCTCGTCGAGGACCGCGCGCAGCTCGCGTGCGGCGCGGACGGCGTCGGCGTAGTCCGTGCCGGGCTGGGGGTCGAGGTCGATGCGGAGCTCGTCGGGACGGTCGGTGTCGTCCCGGCGCACCGGCCAGGGGTGGAAGGTGACGGTGCCGAGATTGGCCGCCCACAGCACGGCCGCCGGCCCGGTGGGGCACATCTCGTCGGCCGTCCGGCCGCTGGGGAAGGTGATGCGGGCCGTCGGGATCCAGTCCGGGAGGTGCTTCGGGGCGCGCTTCTGGAAGAAGGACTCGCCGGTCATCCCGTCGGGCCGGCGCTCCAGGGTGGTGGGGCGGTCCCGCAGGGCGCGGGTGATGCCGTCGCCCACGGCCAGGTAGTACCGGACCAGGTCCATCTTGGTGTAGCCGGGCTCCGGGAAGTACACCTTGTCGGGGCTGGAGATCCGCACGGTCCGGTCGCCCACTTCGAGTTCCACCGCCGCCGCCTTGCCTGCCATGCCGGTCAGCCTAGGGTTCGCCGACAAGTAGCGCATACCGGACAATCGGCCCATGGACCTCCCGGTGATGCCGCCCGTGAAACCGATGCTGGCCAAGCCCGCGAAGCGGATCCCACCCGGGATGCACTACGAGGCGAAGTGGGACGGCTTCCGCGCGATCGTGCACCGGGACGGGCCGGAGCTCGTCATCGGCAGCCGGACGGGCAAGCCGCTCACCCGCTACTTCCCCGAGCTGGTCGAGGCGCTGACGGCCCGGCTGCCGGAGCGCTGCGTCGTCGACGGGGAGATCGTCGTCGAGCACGACGGCCGCCTGGACTTCGACCGGCTCGCGGAGCGCATCCATCCGGCCGCCTCCCGGATCCGTCTGCTCGCCGAGACCACCCCGGCCCGGTTCATCGCCTTCGACCTGCTCGCCCTCGGGGACGACTCGCTGCTCGACACCCCGCTGAGCGAGCGCCGGGCGGCCCTGGAGCGGGTCCTCGCCGGGGTCGGCGCGCCCCTCCACCTGGCCCCGGCGACCCGGGACGCCGGGCTCGCGGCGCGCTGGTTCGATCAGTACGAGGGCGCCGGCCTCGACGGGGTGATCGCCAAGCCGCTCGACCTGGCGTACCAGCCGGACGCCCGCCTCATGTACAAGATCAAGCACGAGCGGACGGCCGACGTCGTCGTCGCCGGATACCGCTTCCACAAGGGCGGACCGGTCGTCGGCTCGCTACTGCTCGGCCTCTACGACGAGCGGGGCGCCCTCCAGCACGTCGGCGTGTGCGCGGCCTTCACCGCCGCCCGCCGCGCCGAGCTCGTCGAGGAGCTGGAGCCGCTCCGGATGGATCCCCCGGACGGGCACCCGTGGGCGGCGTGGACGGACGAGGCCGCGCACGAGAGCGCCCGGCTGCCGGGCGCCCCGAACCGCTGGTCGGGCAGGAAGGACCCGTCCTGGGTCGCGCTGCGGCCGGAGCGGGTCTGCGAGGTCGGCTACGACCACATGGAGGGGGACCGGTTCCGTCACACCGCCCAGTTCAAGCGGTGGCGCCCGGACCGGACGCCGGACTCCTGCGGCTACGCGCAACTGGGGGAACCCGTCTCGTACGACCTGGCGGAGATCTTCACGTAGATCACGTGGATCACATAGACCCCGTGGACCGCGGCCCGGAGACGGCGGACGGCGACCGCAAGCACGGAACGGACGCCGGCGGAAGCAGCCGGACCGGTACGTGAGATGCCACACATTCCACGGCCGGGCCGCCGGCCCCCGCCACCGTGATCAGGTCATGTGTTCGACGAACTCCCGCGCGATACGCAAGGACGGTGCGCAAAGCGGCGGCGGCCACCCGCCCCCGTACCTGCGGGAACGCGCCCGGCACCGGACCGCACCGCCGCGCGCGCCGCTCCTCCGGGGCCCGCGCCGCCCTCCGCCGGCGCACCCCGCCGTTGCCCGCTCGCGACACCGCCGTGCCGGAACCCGTACGGCCATCCGGTACGTATGGAGAGGAGACTCTTCCGTACCCTCCCCGGACCGACTAGGACTGACCCGTGATCACCTCGCCCTCGCGCCTCGTTCCCGTCCCGATCCCCGACAGCGTGGCCGCGATGATCGGCGCCTGCCTGCCGCTGCACGTCCTCCAGGCCGAGGTCGACGCGGACTGCGCGGCGCGCGAGGTGTACCGCTTCCGGGGACCGCTCTGCGCGGAGGACCGGGCGGACCGCGAGCACGCGCTCGCCGCCCTGGCGCGGGCCAACAAGATCCTCGCCAAGCACCACCCCCGACTGCCCGTCACCCCCTGATCCGCCCCCACCTGTCCGGCCGTCCCCCGCATGCGTGAGGGCGGCGGCGGTGTGACGCTGCGAGGGTGACCACGACCAGCGACGCAGCGCCCGCACCCACGGCCGCCACCGAGCCACCCGTGCTCGACAGCCGCCGCCGCAACATCGTCTTCGGCACGATCATGCTGGGCGTCCTCCTCGCCGCCCTCGACCAGACGATCGTCGGCACTGCCCTGCCCACGATCGTCTCGGACCTCGGCGGCGCCGCCCACATGTCCTGGGTGGTCACCTCGTACCTGCTGGCCGAGACGGTCGCCACCGTCCTCGTCGGCAAGTTCGGCGACCTCTTCGGCCGCAAGGTGATCTTCCAGATCTCCGCGGTCGTCTTCATCACCGGCTCGTTCCTCTGCGGACTCGCCACCAACATGACGCTGCTGATCGTCTGGCGCGGCCTCCAGGGCATCGGCGCCGGCGGTCTGATGGTCACCTCCATGGCGCTCATCGCCGATGTGATCCCCCTGCGCGACCGCGGCAAGTACCAGGGCGCGATCGGGGCCGTCTTCGGCGTCTCGACCGTCGTCGGCCCGCTCCTCGGCGGTCTGTTCACCGACCACCTCAGCTGGCGCTGGGCCTTCTACGTCAACGTCCCCATCGCGATCCTCGTCGTCATCGCCGCCGCCCGCTCGATCCCCTCGGTGCGCTCCGCGAGCCGGCCGGTCATCGACTACGCCGGCATCGCGTTCGTCGCCGTCGGCTCCAGCGCCCTGATCCTGGCGACCAGTTGGGGCGGCAACGAGTACGCCTGGGGCTCCGGCGTCATCATCGGACTCTTCGCGGGCGGTCTCGTCGCCCTGGGGCTCTTCTGCTGGATCGAGACCCGGGCGGTCCAGCCCATGCTGCCCATGCGGCTGTTCCGGAACCCGGTCTTCACCGTCTGCTCCGTGCTCAGCTTCGTCGTCGGCTTCGCCATGCTCGGCGCGATGACCTTCCTGCCGACCTATCTGCAGTACGTCGACGGGGAGTCGGCGACCATGTCCGGCATCCGCACCCTGCCCATGGTCGTCGGCCTGCTCATCGCCTCGATCTTCAGCGGCAACGTCGTCAGCAAGAGCGGCCGGTACCGGGTCTTCCCCATCGTCGGCTGTCTGGTGATGGGCATCGGCCTCTTCCTGCTCTCCCTCATGGGACCGGACACCGGCACCTGGCTGGAATCGCTGTACATGTTCGTCCTCGGCACCGGCATCGGCCTGTGCATGCAGGTCCTGACCATCGCCGTGCAGAACACCGTCGACTACTCCGACCTCGGCACCGCCACCTCCGGCGTCACCTTCTTCCGCACCCTCGGCAGCTCCTTCGGCACGGCCGTCTTCGGCACGATCTACGCCAACTCCCTCCGGCCCAACCTCACCAGCGGTGTCGTCGAGGCCGGCACCGTCGCCAGGAGCCTCGGCGTGGATCCGGCCGGGATCGCGCAGGCCGCGCAGAGCCCGGCCGGGCTGCACGCCCTCCCGGACCGGATCGCCGAGCCGATCGTCCGGGCCTACGCGGACACCCTGCAGACCGTCTTCCTCTGGACGGTGCCGGTCGCGGCCGTCGGCTTCGTCGTCGCCCTCTTCCTCAAGCAGGTAGAGCTGCGCGACTCGGCCCGCTCCGCCGCCCCCGACATGGGCGAGGGCTTCGGCTCCCCCACCATGTCCGGCGACTCGGAGAAGCTCCTCGAACTGGTCGTCGGCCGGATCCTGCGGCGCACCGACTACGAGACGGCCCGGCGGATCGTCGCCGCGTCCGACACCCGGCTCGACACGGCCGGGGCCTGGGCGGTGATGCAGGTCGAACTCTTCACGCGGACGGTCGGGCACGCGAGCCTCGGCCTGATCGCGGCCGGCCGGCGGGTGCCGCCCGAGGTGCTGCTGCCGGTCTTCGACCGGATGGTCGACGAGGGCTTCCTCACCCGCGACGGCAACCTGCTCTCCCACACGCAGGCGGGCAGGCGCGAGGCGGACGTCATCACCCGCGCCTGGGGCGAGTGGCTCTCCGACGCGGTCGCGCGGGAGCGCGGCCGGCCCAGCGGGCCCGAGCTGCGGGTGGCGACGGACGCCATCGCCAAGAAGATCGTGGCCGAGGACCTCGCGAGCGGGCTCCCGAGAGAACGGGTGCCGGCGGGCGCGGGCGCGCGCTGAGCCGGCCCGGTCGGGCAAGGGGCCCGGCTCAGTCCGGGAAGTCGCCGTCCACGTACACCCACGCGCCCTCGTGGCGGGCGAAACGGCTCCGCTCGTGGAGGGAACCGGCCTCGCTCCCGTGGACGTAGCGGGCCGTGAAGGTGACGGTGCCGCGCTGGTGGAAGGCGGTGCCCTCGGCGGTCTCCTCGATCTCCAGGCCGGTCCAGCGCATCCCCGGGTCGAAGTCGACCTCGCCCGGCCGTGTCTCCGGCGCCCAGGTGCGCAGCAGGTAGGCCTCGTCGCGGACGACGAAGGCGCTGTAGCGGGAGCGCATCAGGAGCTCGGCCGTGGGCGCCGTACCGCCGGCGCCCGAGTGGAACCGGCCGCAGCACGCGCCGTACGCGGCGTCGAGACCGCAGGGGCAGGGCGAGGTCGCGGTCACGGCGGGCGCGGCGGCCGGGGACGTGCGGGGGCGGGTCTTGCGTCGGGACATGGCGTCATTGTCCCCCACCCGGGTGGTCGCGGCGGCGCCCGGCATGTGGACGCCCCCGTGGACGGCGGCCCGGAATCCCACTGCTCAGAGGGCGCGTCCGAGTAGCGTACGAGCATGAAACTGACGATTCTCGGAGGCGGCGGATTCCGGGTGCCGCTGGTGTACGGCGCCCTCCTCGGCGACCACGCCGAGGGGCGGGTCACCCACGTCACCCTGTACGACCTCGACGAGGGGCGGCTCTCGGCCATCGCGCGGGTGCTCGCGGACCAGGCGGAGGGCGTGCCGGACGCGCCGGTGGTGACGGCGACGACGGATCTGGACGAGGCGCTGCGCGGGACGGACTTCGTGTTCTCGGCGATCCGGGTCGGCGGTCTGGAGGGGCGGGCGGCCGACGAGCGGATCGCGCTCGCCGAGGGCGTGCTCGGCCAGGAGACGGTGGGGGCGGGCGGCATCGCGTACGGCCTGCGGACCGTGCCCGTGGCGATCCGCATCGCCCGGAGGATCGCCGAACTCGCCCCCGACGCCTGGGTCATCAACTTCACCAATCCGGCCGGCCTGGTCACGGAGGCGATGGCCCGGGTGCTCGGCGACCGGGTCGTCGGCATCTGCGACTCCCCGGTCGGCCTCGGCCGCCGGGTCGCCCGCGTCCTGGGCGCGAACCCGGACGAGGCCTGGATCGACTACGTGGGCCTCAACCACCTGGGCTGGCTGCGGGGGCTGCGGGTCGGCGGCCGGGACGTGCTGCCGCGGCTGTTCGCCGACGAGGAGGCGCTCGGCTCCTTCGAGGAGGGCCGGCTCTTCGGCCCGGAGTGGCTGCGCTCGCTCGGCGCGATCCCCAACGAGTACCTGCACTACTACTACTTCAACCGGGAGGCGGTCCACGCCTACCGGACGGCCGAGCGGACGCGCGGAGCGTACCTGCGGGACCAACAGGGCCGCTTCTACGAGGAGATGGGCAAGCCCGACACCCCGGCCCTCGCCGCCTGGCGGCGTACGCTCGCCGACCGCGAGGCCACCTACATGGCCGCCAACCGGGAGGCCGCCGGGATCGGGGAGCGCGACGAGGAGGACCTGGAGTCGGGCGGCTACGAGAAGGTGGCGCTCGCGCTCATGGGGGCGATCGCCCGGGACGAGCGGACCACGCTGATCCTCAACGTCCGCAACGGCTCGACGCTCTCGGTACTCGACGCGGACGCGGTGATCGAGGTGCCGTGCTTCGTGGACGCGAACGGCGCCCACCCCGTCTCCGTGGCCCCGCTGCCGTACCACGCCGTCGGTCTGGTGACCGCCGTGAAGGCGGTGGAGCGCGAGGTCCTCGCGGCCGTGGAGAGCGGCTCGCGGGCGACGGCCGTCAAGGCCTTCGCGCTGCACCCCCTGGTGGACTCGGTGGCGGTGGCCCGCCGTCTCGTGGAGGGCTACACGGCGGAGCACCCGGGACTTGCCTGGCTGCGAAGCTGAGATGGCCGGGCGACGAACGGACGGCTGACGAACACCTTTACGGGCCGGGGGGCGCGGCCTAGGCTCGCGCCCCATGACCTCACTGCGCAAGGGAGTTCGACGTGCGGCGGGCCTCCTCGCCGCGGTCTGCCTGCTGGCCGCCGGCCTGGTGGGAACCACGCCGGCGGCCGCCGGAACGCCCACGCCGGGCGAAGGGCCGGCCGTCGTCCCCGTGCAGACCACCGGGCCCGCCGACCGGCGGTTCAACCTGGTGTTCATGGGCGACGGGTACACCGCGGCGGAGATGCCGGCGTTCCGCGCGGACCTGGAACGGCACCTCAACACCCTGTGGAGCATCGAGCCCTTCGCCTCGTACCGCTCGTACATCAACGTGTGGGCGGTGGAGGTCCCCTCGGCGGAGTCCGGCGTGGACTGCGACCCGGGCCTCGACGCCCCCGTCCGTGACACGGCGCTCGACATGGGCTTCTGGGGCGGCTGCGATCCGGACAGCGTGCAGCGGCTGCTCACCGTCGACAGCCGGAAGGCGGGCGCGCTCGCCGACCTCGTCCCCGGCACCGTCCGCGCCAACCGGCAGATCGTCGCCCTCGCCCACAGCGACACCTACGGCGGGGCGGGCGGGAGTTACGCCACGGCCTCCGGCGGCAACGCGCTCTCCTCGCTCATCACCCCGCACGAGATCGGGCATTCGCTCGGCGGCCTCCAGGACGAGTACGACTACTACGCTCGCGGGGTCCCGGGCGGGGCCTACGAGGGATCCGAACCGTCCTCCGCGCACCACACCCTCCTGACGGAGGAGCAGATGCGGGAGCAGCGGGCCAAGTGGTGGCGCTGGCTCGGCGAGGAGAGCGAGTCCGGCGGGGTCATCGGCCGCCACGAAGGCGGGATGTACAGCACGAAGGGCGTCTGGCGCCCGAGCCGGCACTCCCTCATGAAGACCCTCGGCTACGCCTTCGACCAGGTGGAGCGCGAGGTGATGGTCCGGGCGATCTCGGCGAAGGTGAACCTGATCCAGGACCACACCCCGGACACGGCGCCGATCGGGGCGGACCGCACGGTGTGGGTGGACACCCTGCACCCGGTGGGCGGCGCGCTCTCCGTGACCTGGAAGCTGGACGGGCGGACCCTCGACACCCGCGGCGCCCGCACCGTCGACCTACGGGAGCTGCGGGTCTCCCCCGGGACGCACACCCTGACGGCGACGGTCACCGACCCGACGCCCTTCGTCCGCGACCCGGCGGTCCGCGACTCGGCGGCGCTCACCCGGACGGTCGGCTGGACGGTGGACCCCTCGCTGACCACCGTGGGGGGTCCGGAGGATCCCGGCTTCACCGGGCACACCCCGACCGGGTCCCCCGTCGGCGCCCGGAGCGTGGTCCACGCGGACACCACCCACGCGGTGGACGGCACCCCCGCCGTGCGCTGGCGGCTGGACGGCCGGCCGGTCGCGGCGGACGGCCGCAACGACCGTGACCTGGACCTGCGTTCGCTGCGGATCGCGCCGGGAACCCACGTCCTCACGGCCCGGCTCGCGGGCACGGACGAGGAGTTGAGCTGGACGGTGGACGCCCGCCCGGCCACGGCCGCGTACGAACTGTCCGAGCCGCTGCGGACGGTGCGGCGTCCCGGGCGCCCCGTGGAGTACGTGTACGACGGCGCGTTCACGATGCGGCTGACCGCACGGGACGATCAGGAGGGCGCCGTGGTGAGCCAGTTCCGGGTCGACGGCGACGGCTGGTACACGTACTACGGCTGGCCGACGGACGCCGCCGCGCCCTTCCGCTTCTCGCCGGGCGGCACGGTGATCGACGACCTCGTGTACGGGAAGCTGGGCCGGAGCCGGGCGGTGCCGTGGGACGACGCGACCCCGGACTACGGCACGCACACCGTCGAGTACCGGACGATCGACGCGGCCGGCAACATCGGCCGGGCGCGGAGCTTCCTGGTGACGCTGGTGCAGCCGTAGCAGGACGGAAGGGGGCCCGCCGGCGATGCCGGCGGGCCCCCTTCGCGTACGGACCGGGTCAGGGCTTGCGGGCCACCGCGGCCCACCCCGGGATGGGCTCGTCGCCCTGGACCGGTACGGGCTCGCCCAGCTCCGGGTGCCACTCGGCGGTGAGCGAGACCCCGGGCTCGACGAACTCGAGGCCGTCGAAGAACGCGGCCAGCTCGTCGCGCGAGCGGGGCCGCAGGGTCAGCCCGCGCGCCTTGTACATGGCGGCCGCCTGCGCCGCGCCCTCGGGGTTGAAGTCCCCGGTGACGTGCGAGAGCACCAGGTAGCTGCCCGGCGCGAGCTTCTCGACGAGCTTGGAGACCAGTTCGTACGCACCGTCCTCGTCCCCCACGAAGTGCAGCAGGGCGAGCATCGACAGCGCGATGGGCTGGTCGAAATCAAGGACCTTTCCGGCCCTTTCGAGGATGATCTCGGGCTCGCGGGCGTCCGCCTGGATGTACTCGGTGGCCCCCTCCGGGGTCGAGCGCAGCAGGGCAGCCGCGTGCGCGAGCACGATCGGGTCGTTGTCGCAGTAGACGACGCGGGACTCCGGCGCGGCCTCCTGCGCGATCTGGTGCAGGTTGGGCTCGGTCGGGATGCCCGTGCCGACGTCCAGGTACTGGCGGACGCCGTGGGCGCTGAGCCAGCGGATGGCGCGGTGCATGAAGGCCCGGTTGACGCGGGCCATGTCCCGGCCCCGGGCGTCGACGGTGAGCAGCTGGCGTGCCATCGCCTCGTCGACCGGGTAGTTGTCCTTGCCGCCCAGGAACCAGTCGTACATGCGCGCCGGATGCGGCTTGCTGGTGTCGATCCGTACGGCTGCGGGATCCTGGGTCATCGGCTCTCCTGGTCGGGATGAACGGGTGGCGCTGCTACAAGAGTTACGCGATGGCGGGGCCGGGACGGAAGGTTCAGGTGAGCAGAAAGTCAGCCTGACCGGATTTGGCACCCTGGATGAAAGCGGCGATCTCCCCGTGGGTGTAGATGAGCGCTGGTCCTTCAGGGTCTGCGGACTGTCGCACGGCGACCCTGCCGTCGGCCAGTTTCATGGCCTCCACGCAGTTGCCCCCGTTCCCGCCGCTCCAGGGCTTGTGCCAACCCTCGGCACCGAGCTCCGCGGCGGGCATGCCGTTGTATATGCGATCCATTCACAGCTCCTTGCGGAGATTCCGGAGAATCTCCTTCGTGCGTTGTGCAGTCGCGGCCTGCGCCGCCATGCGGTCCATGACCTCCAGGTGGGATGCCACCTCGGGACGCGCGTCGAGATAGACCGCGCCGGTCAGGTACTCGCTGTAGACCATGTCCGGGAGTTCGGGCATGGCGAAGCGGAAGAGGACGAACGGTCCGTAGGTGCCGGGGTGGTGGCCGGACGCGAACTCCGCGATCTGCAGGGTGACGTTCGGCAGCTCGGACGCTTCGAGCAGCCGGTCGAGCTGGTCGCGCATCACTTCGGGCCCGCCACCGACCGGTCGGCGGAACACCGTCTCGTCCATGATCACCCAGAGCTTCGGAGCGTCGTCCCTGGTCAGCAGGGACTGGCGCTCCATCCGCAGGGCTACATGGCGCTCGGCGTCCTCGTCCTTGCCGGCATCGCTGCCGGCACCGACCGCCCCGCTGCGCAGAATGGCGCGGGCGTACTCCTCGGTCTGGAGCAGACCGGGGACGAACTGGGGTTCATAGGCCCGGATGAGACTGGCCGCCCCCTCCAGGCTGACGTACATGGAGAACCAGCCGGGCAGCACGTCGTGGAACCGCTGCCACCAGCCGGGGAGGTTGGCCTCCTCCGCGAGGGCGACGAAGCCCTCCGCCTCGGAGTCCGTGACCCCGTACTCCTTCAACAGGAGCTGCACGTACGGGATCTTCAGCGCGACCTCGGCGGTCTCCATCCGCCGGACGGTGGCCGGGGCCACCCGGAGGATCTTCGCGGCCTCTTCCCGCTTCATGCCGGCCCGCTCGCGCAGGTCCTGCAGACGCTTTCCGAGGACGACCTGTCCCACCGTCGGGGCGGACCGCGGCTCGCTCACTCTCAGACCTCCCCGACGCGCTGTTTCGACGAGTGTGCCACGAAGCCGGGCCAGAGAGAACACGGCACTCTGCAATTTTCAGAGTGCCACTTGCCAAGTGTCCGACTCAGGAGGACAGTGTTCCGGTGAACCAGTACACGCTGCCGCCGTGCGCCACCGCGTCACGGCGACAGCGCCGTACGGCAGTCCTGCCCACTGTTGTGAGGAACCGGTCGTGGCTTCTGGTAACGCGCAGCCCTCAGGTCTCATGAGCCCTCGAGCCCCTCGGGTCATGGCCCAGCGCCCGCAGCAGCACACCGACCCCGTCCGCCGCTTCGCCTTCGAGCTCCCCGCCCTCACCGGCTCCGTCGCCCGGGCCCGCCGGCTCGCGGAGGAGCGGCTCATCCTCTGGGGCTGCGACCCCGGGATACGCGACACGGTCGCCCTCGTCGTCTCCGAGCTCGTCACCAACGCCGTCGTGCACACCGCGAGCGACCGCGTCGTCTGCGAACTCCGCGAGGGCGAGGACACCCTGCGCATAGCCGTACGGGACGAGGGCGGCCCCGCCGGACCCCGGATACGCGACTGCGGTGAGGAGGAACGCGGCCGCGGACTCCTCATCGTCGACGCCCTCTGCACCGCCTGGGGCGCCGACCGCACCGGTCTCGGCACGGCACAGATCGTCTGGGCGGAACTCGCCCACGGCATGGGGGAACCGTGCTGAGGTCGATGGCGATCCGCATGCTCCCGCGATCCTTCAGGACCCCCGAAGCCGCCTCCGTGCCGGTCCCGCGCCGCTCACCCGAATCCGTGCTGGACCGCACCCGGGGCGCGCGCGAGCTCGGCGCCACCCGCCTCACCGTGCCCGTCGGACTCCACACCGGCCTCGGCTGCGACGCCGTCGGCGTCCCCGCCCGCTTCGGCTTCAAGATCCTCTCCCGGCTCCCCGCCAAGGGCTGCGTCTACGCCGACTCCGACTGGTGGTGGTGGCTGGTCCCCGCCGGCTCCGACCACGACCTCACCTGGCCGCTGCCCGCCTGCTACGCACCCGGCGCCGAGATCCCGGACCGCCGCCCGCGGCTCATCCACCACCCCGACGGCACCTCCCCCTACACCCCGCCGATCCCCCTCTACCTCCTCGTCTGCCAGCTGACGGGAACCGCCCCGGCCTGGCCGGCACCCCCGGTGGGCAGCACGCTCTGACCGGTGCGGCCCTCGCCGACGGCCCCCGGTGCGCACCGCTCCGGCCCGCACGGCCCGCGACCGCCTAGGCTCGGTGCATGTTCACCCCGCAGGGTCCCAGCCTCCGCGAGCTGACCGTCCAGGCCCTCTCCTCGGTCGAGCGCGGCTACGACCTGCTCGCGGACAAGTTCGACGCGACCCCCTTCCGCACCTCCGACCGTCTCCTCGACGCGGTCGCCGAGACCCTGGAAACCCTCGGCCCCTTCGACTCGGGCCTCGACGTCTGCTGCGGCACCGGCGCCGGCCTCGGCGTCCTCCGCTCGGTCTGCTCGGGCCGGATCACGGGCGTCGACCTCAGCACGGGCATGCTGGCCAGGGCCCGGGACGTCCACCCGGACGCCGACCTGGTCCGCGCCGACGCCCTGGCCCTCCCCTTCGCCCCGACCTTCGACCTGGCGGTCAGCTTCGGGGCCTTCGGCCACTTCCTCCCGGCCGAACAGCGCACCCTCTTCGCCCGGATCCACACGGTCCTGCGCCCGGGCGGCACCTTCGCCTTCCCCCTCCCCGCCCCGCCGCCGGTCGGATCCCGCCTCTACTGGGCCCTGTGGGGCTTCGACACGGCGATGCGCGTCAGGAACGCCCTCTGGCGACCGCCGTTCGTCATGTACTACCGCACCTTCCGCCTCGCCGACGTCCGCGCCCGCCTGGAGGAACCGGGCTTCGAGGTCGCCCTCGTCCCGATCGAGTCCCTGGGACGACGGCAGGACGGCAGCCCGCGGTGCAGGCTGGTGGTGGCGCGGAAGGCACAGGACGGCGGCGGGCGACCCGCGCGGTGAGGTGCGGCTCAGGCCTTCTTGACCACGCTGGACTTGAGCCGCATGGCGCCGAAGCCGTCGATCTCATGGCCGCACTCCGGACACACCACGAGGTCGTTCGTCTCGTAGGTGTACTCGCCGGCGCACCGGGGGCAGGGGGAATGTTCTCGTTCACCCACCCAGGACAGGCGGCGCCCACGCCCCTGACCTCGGGCGATGTCCCGTCGGTGAAAACGGGAAGTTCCGGTCGACATGAGATCGACCGGCACTTCCGCGTGGTGTCCGAGGGGGGACTTGAACCCCCACGCCCGATAAAGGGCACTAGCACCTCAAGCTAGCGCGTCTGCCATTCCGCCACCCGGACTGGGTGTGATTGTCGTTCCGGGGTTTCCCCCGCGACGACAGAGATAACTCTACCAGGGGTTCGAGGCGCCTTTCACCAGCGTTTCCCGTGGTCAACCGGTACCGGGGGAGAACCCGGCGCCCCCCGACGCCGGCTCCGTGGAGGCCACACTGACGACCACCAACCGGTCCAGGCCAATCCTTCGGCGGAAATTCGTCAGGTCGGCGGAGCGCGGTCAGCGGACCTCGACCAGGCGGGCCGAGACCACCACGTTGTCCTCGTAGCCGCTCTCCTCGGTGAAGGTGCCGCCGCAGGTGATCAC
>NZ_JAINVG010000027.1 GCF_020400725.1 Streptomyces sp. NK15101
ACCCGCCGGCCGCACCGGCCGGGCGCTCGCCCTCTTCGGGCGGGTGACCGCAGCCGTCACCCGCACCACCGCGGCCGGAGCGACGGCCGCGGCCCCCGCCGGAGGCACCGACCCCGCCGGAGCCCTGCGGGTCGTCGAGGCGCCGGAAGCGGACGACCGGGCGCTGACGGACGTCGGGGCGGAGCGCGCCGCCGCCCTCGCCCTCGTCCACGAGGACGACGAGACCAACATCCGGGCCGCGCTCACCGCCCGCCGCCTCAACCCCCGGCTGCGCCTGGTGATCCGGCTCTACAACCGCAAGCTGGGCCAGCACCTGGAAACCCTCCTCGACCAGGCCGCCGCCGTCGCCGAACCGGGGCTCGACCCCGAGAAGCTCGACGCCGCCACCACCGTCCTCTCCGACGTCGACACCGCCGCTCCCGCCCTCGCCGCGGCCGCCGTCGCGGGCACCAGCAAGGTGGTCCAGGCCGGGGGACTGCTGCTGCACGCCGTCGACCGGCCGCCCGTCGCCGGCCAGGCGCCCGACCCCGGGCTCTGCACGCTCGCCCTGCTCTCGGCCACCGCCGGCGACCCGGCCGGCTGCGAGGGCTCCGAGCACAGCGGCGACGCGGGCCCCCGGCTCCTGCCCGACGACCGGACGGTCGCCGCCGCCACCGGACGGGCCGCCGTTACCCTCGAAGCGGTCACCCCGGCGGACCCGGCCCTCCCGGCGGCCCGCCTCGCCGCCTCCGCGCTGCCCGTCGCCTCGCTCTTCTCCCGCCGCCTGCGCTGGTCCCTCGCCGGCGCCGTCGCCGCCGTCCTCGCGCTCGCCCTCGCCTCCACCTTCACCACCGGCGACCACCCCCTGCACGCCGCCTATCTGACGCTGCTCGACATCTTCGCCATCGGCGACCCGGCGGTCGGAGAACCGACCGGCCGTCAGGTCCTGCAGATCCTCGCCGGGTTCGTCGGCCTCCTCCTGCTCCCGGTGATCGTCGCGGCCCTCCTCGAAGGCCTCGGCACCTTCCGCACCGCGACCACCCTGCGCCGCCCGCCGCGCGGCCTCTCCGGCCACGTCGTCCTCCTCGGGCTCGGCAAGGTCGGCACCCGTGTCCTCGCCCGGCTCCGGAGACTGAACATCCCGGTGGTGTGCGTCGAATCCGACCCCGAGGCCCGGGGCATCGCCGTCGCCCGCAGGCTGCGCGTCCCCACCGTCATCGGCGACGTCACCGAGGAAGGCGTCCTGGAGGCGGCCCGCATCCACCGCGCGCACGCCCTCCTGGCCCTGACCAGCGTCGACATCACCAATCTGGAGGCCGCGCTGTCGGCCCGCGCCGTCACCCCCGACCTGCGGGTCGTGCTGCGGCTCTACGACGACGACTTCGCCACCGCCGTCTTCCGCACCCTGCGCACCGCCCACCCCGGGGCCCTCACCCGCAGCCGCAGCGTCTCCCACCTCGCCGCGCCCGCCTTCGCGGGCGCCATGATGGGCCGCCGGATCCTCGGAGCCGTGCCCGTCGAGCGCCGGGTCCTCCTCTTCGCCGCCGTGGACGTCGCCGACCACCCGCTCCTGGACGGCCGGACGGTCGCCGAGGCCTTCCGCCCCGGCGCCTGGCGGGTCATCGCGCTCGACGGCGGCGGCCACGGCCCCTCCGGCCAGGGCTGGCGCCTCGCGCCCGAGCGGATCCTCGGCCCCGGGGACCGGGTCGTCGTGGCCGCCACCCGCCGGGGCCTGGCCGAACTCCTCGGCCGGGGCGACCGAGGAGCTCAGGGCGATCCGTTCGCTCGGGGCGACCGAGGCGCCAGAGGGTCGGCCGATACGAGCGCGGCGGACTGACCGACGGGAGCGAGCGGCGCGGCCGGGGCCGGCCCGGTGCCGCGGGCGGCGTGCGGCGGGGAGAGCGCGCCGGACAAGTCCGTACGAACAGAGCGGGGTTGACCGTAGGATCTGACCGCTCACGTGCCGAGACGACCCGCGTCCGCAGTCAGGAGTCCCTTCCTTGAACACACCGCACACCACCCCGGCCGCCGGCCGTCCGCCGTACCGCATGGACCCGGCGGGCGGCTGCCCCCACGCGGCGAACGCCCGGCTGCTCGCCGAGGGCGCCGTGGCCCCCGTGGTGCTGCCCGGCGAGATCGATGGCATGGCGGTGCTCGGCCACGACGCGCTGCGCGACTTCCTCTCCCACCCCGACGTCGCCAAGGGCCCCCAGCACTTCACCGCCCTCACCGAGGGCCGCATACCCGACGGCTGGCCGCTGCGGACCTTCGCCACCGTGCCCGGGATGACCACCGCCGACGGCGCCGACCACCGCCGGCTGCGCACCCTCGTCAGCAGCGCCTTCACCGCCCGCCGGGTCGAGGAGCTCCGACCCCGCGTCGAGGCCGTCACGGCGGGACTCCTCGACGGACTCGCGGAAGCCGCCTCCGCCGGCGACGGCGTCGCCGATCTGCGCCGCCACTACGCGCTGCCCCTGCCGCTCGGCGTCATCTGCGAACTCCTCGGCGTCGACCCGGCCCACCAGGACCGACTGCACCACCTCTCCAGCCTGGTCGTCGCCACCGACACCGAGCCCGCCCGCGCCGTCGCCGCCAACCGCGAACTCGTCGAGCTCCTGGGCTCCATCGCCGCCGACAAGGCCGCCGCGCCCGGCGACGACCTCACCAGCGCCCTCATCGCCGCCCGGGACGAGGGCGGCGACCGGCTCAGCCAGCCCGAGCTCATCGGCACGCTGCTCCTGATGATCATCGCGGGCCACGAGACCACCCTGAACCTCGTCACCAACGCGGTCCGCGCGCTCTGCACCCACCGCGACCAGCTCGCCCTCGTCCTCGACGGCCGCGCCGACTGGGCCGACGTGGTGGAGGAGACCCTCCGCTGGGACAGCCCGGTCAGCTACTTCCCGTTCCGCTACCCCACCCGCGACCTCACCGTGGACGGCACCCTCATCCCCCGGGGCACCCCCGTCCTCGCCGGATACTCGGCGGCGGGCCGCGACACGAAGGCGCACGGCCCGGACGCCGACCGCTTCGACATCACCCGCGCCGCGACGGTCAAGCACCTCTCGCTCGGCCACGGCCCCCACTACTGCCTGGGCGCCCCGCTCGCCCGGCTGGAGGCCGCGATCGCCCTGGAGGCGCTCTTCACCCGCTTCCCCGGCCTGGACCTCGCGGTCCCCGAGGCCGGGCTGACCCGTCACTCCGGCTTCGTCGGCAACAGCGTCCGGGCCCTCCCCGTCCGCTTGGGCGCCTGACCGCGCGCCGCCCTCAGCCGGTCCGTCCCCAGGCGCTCGCGGGGGAGGCCCGCAGGGAGGAGACGAGGCGCAGCAGCCGGTCCTCGTTCCCGGCGAGGCCCGCTGCGCGGAGCGCCTCGTCCGCCTCCGCCATGGGGTGGGTGAGCATCACTCCCGCGTACGGGGCGAGCTGCGGGTCGGTCAGCACGGCCTGCGTGGACTCCAGCAGTCGCAGGTACGCCTGGGCGGCCGCGCGCTCGCTGGCGGTGATCGTGGTCATGTCGGGCTCCCTCTCGACAGTTCGGCGCTCACCACCTTCTCGTACGGGTCTGACAATCGGGCTCAGGCCCGTCCGTCGAGGTGGGCCGACAGCCGTTCCAGGAACACCCGCTGTCCGGAGACGAGCAGCGGGACGGCGGCCTCCGGCGCGAACCAGCCCACCCGGTCGATCTCCGGGAACGCCTCCCGGACGCCCGACCGGGGCGGCCACTCCATGACGAAGGTCCCCGGCACCACGTCGGCCGGGTCGAGGTCGCCCTCGACGGCCCACACGGTGACGAGCTTCCCGTTCCGCTGGCGGGCCTCGCCGAGGGGGAACCACTCGCCGTCGGGGGCGGGGAGGCCCAGCTCCTCCAGGAACTCACGCCGTGCCGCGGCCTCGGGAGCCTCGTCGGGCTCGTACTCCCCCTTGGGGATCGACCAGGCGGACTCCTCGCGGGACGACCAGAAGGGCCCGCCCATGTGACCGATGAGGACCTCGACGCCCCCTCCCGCCGTACGGCGGAAGACCAGAAGACCCGCGCTGCGCTTGTCCGGCATGCGCCCCAGTCTGGCCGAAGGATCCGGCCGCCGCAGCACCCTTCGCGGTTTCCGTCCCTATTCCTCCGCTTCGACCGTCACCGGACCGCCCGCGAGGTCCACGCCGCTCGTCCACCGGGCCCCGAGCCGCACCGAACGCCAGGGGACGAGCGTCCCGCTCAGCCGCTCCCGCCGCAGCGGGACACCGTCCTGGGCGACGGTCAGGACCGGGCGCGCGAGCCGCCGGTCCGGCCGCACGAGGAGGGAGGCGGCCTCCGGGCCCAGCAGACCGGGCGTCACCCACCGCAGCGGGCCCACCGCCGTCACGGGCACCCCGGTGGCCGGCCAGGGGCGGCCGGCGAGCCGTTCGAGCACCGGCCCGGCCACCGCGCGCCCCTCGGCGGCGGCCACGAGCGCCGGCTCCACCCCGCGCAGGAGGTTGCCGACGGCGAAGACCCCGGGCTCGGCGGTGCGGAAGCCCCGGTCCGTCAGGGGGCCCCGGGCGCCGGGCGCGAGCGGCAGTCCGCGGGCGCGGACGAGTTCGTGGTCCGGGATCCAGTCGCCGGTGAAGACCACCGTGTCGCACCGCAGCACGCCCGTCCGCCCGTCCCCGCCCCGCACCGCGACCCCCGTCAGTCGGCCGCGTCCGAGGAGTTCCGTCACGACCGCGCCGGCGAGGACGGGTGCTCCGGCGGACGTGACGGCGGGGCAGGGACGTTCGGCGACGACGGCCGCCACCTCCACCCCGGCCGCGCGCAGCGTCCGCACCGCGCCCCGTGCCACCGGATCGCCGCCGACGACCACCGCCCGGCGTCCCACGTGCTCCGGCCGCGGCCCGAACCGCCGGACGGTCCGCTGGAGCTCACCCGTGGTCAGCACCCCCGCGGGCCGCGTGCCCGGCACGAGCCGGGCGCTGCGGGGCCGTTCGCGGGCTCCGGTGGCGAGGACCACCGCGCCCGCCCGGATGCGTTCGAGGCCGGTCGGGGCGGTGACGTCCAGGGTCAGGGGGCCGGCCCAGCCGGTGGCCGAGACGCCGGTGCGGACCGTCGCCCCCGCCCGCAGCGCCTCCCGCACCGCGCGCCGCGCGTACGCCGGTCCGTCCAGGGCGCGCCCCCGGGCGTCCGCGCCGAATCCCGGCCGGGAGCAGTGGCGCGGCACCCCGCCGGCCGTGGCCTCCCGCTCCAGGACCTCGACGCGGCCCGTGCCCGCCGCCGCGAGCCGTGCCGCCGCGGCGAGCCCGGCGGGGCCCGCGCCCACGACGAGGACGTCGACCGTACGGGTCACGACGTCCCCTCCCCGTACGACGGCATCCGGCCCACCGCGCCCGTCCCCGTACCCGCCGCCCGGCTCACCGTGCTTCCACCCCGTACGACACCGCCCGGCTCACCGAGCCCCGTCCCCGTGCCCGCCGCCCAGCTCACCGTGCCCGTCCCGTACGACACCGCCCGGCTCACCGCGCCCCCTCCCCGTGCCGCACCGCGCCGTCCCCTTCCCGCGCCCGTTCCTCGAACAGCGCCCGCACCTCCGCGCCGCAGTGGTGGCCCTGGCAGCGGCCGCCGCGGGCGCGCGTCCTGCGCCGCAGCCCGTCGAGGCCGCCGGGCGGGATCGTCGAGGCGAGCGCGGCCCGGATCTCGCCCCGGGTGACCCGCTCGCAGTGGCAGACGATCGTCCCGAACTCCGGTTCGCGGGCGATGAGTCCGGCGTCCCGGTACGGGCGGGGGAAGGCCTCGCCGAGGTTCGGCATACGGACCGGGGCGAGCGGGCGGGCCGGCCCCGGGTCGAGGCCGCAGTCCGCGAGGAGGCCGAGCACGTGCTCGGCGATGGCCAGGGAGGCGGTGAGCCCGGTGGACCGGATCCCGCCCACCGTCACGTACCGCAGCCCGGGGTGGGCGGCGATCCGGTAGTCCTCCTGTCCGGTGGCGGCCCGCAGTCCCGCGTAGACGGCGGTGACCTCCTCGTCGAGGAGGGCGGGGAGGATCCGGCCGCCCTGCTCCCGCAGGCCGGCGAGGCCCTCCGCCGTCGTGCCCGTGGCGGTCTTGTCGGCCAGGTCCTCGGCGGTGGGCCCGAGCATGACGTTCCCGTACACCGTGGGCGAGACGAGCACGCCCTTGCCGAGCGGGCCGGGTACCGGCAGCAGGATGTGCCGGACCAGGTCGCGGGCGAACTTGTCGAAGACGAGCAGCTGGCCCCGGCGCGGGGTGACGGTGAAGTCCTCCCGGCCGACCAGCGCGTCGAAGGCGTCGGCGTGGAGACCGCAGGCGTTCACGAGGAGACGGGTCCGCAGCACCCCGCGCCGGGTGACGAGCCGGTGGTACGGATCGCCCGGTCGCACCTTCTCCACCCGGCAGTTCAGATGCAGGTCGACGCCGGAGCGGACGGCCTGCGTGGCGTACGCGAGGGTGGTCGTCCACGGGCAGATCACGGACTCGCCCGGCACCTCGAGGGCTCCCAGGGCGCCGGGGCCCAAGTGCGGTTCGCGCAAGGCGAGTTCCTCGGCGGTGAGCAGCCGTGTGGTGCGGTGGCCGTTGCGCTCCGCCTTCTCGGCGAGCCGGGGGAGCGCCGCCCGCTGCTGCTCGTCCCAGGCGACGAGCAGCGCCCCGAGCGGCTCCACCGGGATGCCCGCCTCCCGCGCGTACGCGCCGAGCAGGCGGTGTCCCTCGCGCACCAGCCGGGCTTCCAGGGTGCCGGGCACCGCGTCGAAACCGGTGTGCAGGATGGCCGTGTTGGCCTTCGAGGTGCCGTCGCCGACGTCGTTCGCGGCGTCCACGAGCGCGGTCCGCAGCGGGTGGCGGCCCAGGGCCCGGGCGATCGCGGAACCGACGACCCCCGCGCCGACGACCACGACGTCGTACTCCGCGGCCCCGCCGGCGGGCAGCGGCCCGGTCCGCGTCACGCTCATGCGGCCCCGCCGCCGGCACCCGCACCGGCCGCGCCCGCCGACCGCTCCACAAGCGCCGACACCTCCGCCCGGAAGCGCGCCAGGCGCGCCGCCGCCTCGTCGCCCGGGATCCGGGGCTCGTACACGGCCGAGGGCTTCCACTCCGGCACGGCCTCGCGGAGCGTGAGCCCCGGCCGGTGTCCGAGCCGGGCGACCGCGCCGACCCCGAGCGCCGTGGCGTCGGGCAGCGAGGAGACCTCGACGGGGAGCTGCAGCAGATCGGCCTGGGTCTGCATGAGCAGCGCCGACCGGGTCAGACCGCCGTCGGCGCGCAGCGAGGTCAGCGGCGCGCCCCGGCCCGAGGCGGCGGCCGCGGCGAGCTCCACCACCTGGGCGGCGATGCCCTCGCACAGGGCGCGCACCAGATGGCCCGGCCCGGTGTCCAGGCCGAGGCCGGTGAGCGAGCCGCGCACGTCCCCCCGCCACCAGGGCGCGGCGAGCCCCGCGAAGGCGGGGACGAAGGTGACGCCGCCGGCGTCCGGGACGCCGGCGCCGACCGCGTCGAGCTCCCCGGCACCGGAGATCACGCCCAGGTCGGTGAGCCAGCGCACGGCCGAGGCGACCGTGTACACCTGGCCGTCGAGGCAGTGGGTGACGCGCCCGCCGAGCCGCCAGGCCACGCAGCTCACGAGCCCGGAGGCGGTGCGCCGCGGTTCGGAACCGGTCTGCGCGAGGAGGAAGGCGCCGGTGCCGTAGGTGCACTTGGCGGCGGCGGGGTCGTCCGCGCTCTGCGTGAGCAGCGCCGCCTGCTGGTCCACCAGGAGGCCGGTGAGCGGCAGCGCGGGGCCGAAAGCGGTCGTGGTGCCGACCGGGGCGTCGCAGTCCACGACCCGGGGGAGCGCCTCGCCGCCGAGTCCGTACAGGTCGAGGGCGGTCTCCGACCAGGCGACCGTGTCGAGGTCGAGGAGACCGGTCCGTCCGGCGGTCGCCGCGTCCGTGACGAACGCGCCCGTGAGGCGGTGGACGAGCCAGGCGTCGCTGGTGGTGACCACTCCGGCGCCGGTGGCGTGGCGGCGGATCCAGGCCATCTTGGGCGCGGCGAAGTAGGGGTCGACCGGAAGGCCGGTGAGACGGCGCAGCTCCTCGGCACGGTCGCCGAGACCGGCACAGACCGAGGCGGCCCTGCGGTCCTGCCAGACGAGGGCGTCGGTGAGCGGTTCCCCGGTGGCGGGGTCCCAGGCGAGCACGGTCTCGCCCTGGTTGGCGAGACCCACGGCGACGACCGGCACGTCCGCCTCGGCGAGCGCCGTCCGTCCGGCGGCGACCACGGAGTCGTACAGCTCACGCGGGTCGACCTCGACCAGGCCGCCGGGGAGGTGGCGGGGCCGGACGGGTGCCGTCCCGGTGCCGACGACACCCCGCTCGGGGCAGAGGACGAGGGCCTTCGTGCCCGACGTGCCCTGGTCGACGGCGAGTACCGCTCCGACCGTCATCCCGCTGCTCCCTCGCTCGAACCCGCTCGGTGATCAAGCGGTCACCGAAAAGGGTCAGGGTGCCGCCGCCGGGGGGCTTCGTCAAGGCTCGGCGGCGGAGCACGTCAGGTCGCCGGGCATACCTGACAGTAAGTCAAATTCAGTCGTTGTCTTAATAGTTACCGTCAAGAAAGAAAGTGGACCGGTCGCGTCCAGAGCCCTCTATAGTGATCGCCGATCAACGGCCGGGACGCCCGCCGAGGGACTGACCACCCCCTCCATCCACCGAGGACCCATGTCATCCACACCACGCCCCACCCCCTGATGGCCGGACACGGATTCCGGCCCGTCTACCACCCCGCCGGCCATGACCACGCCCTGCGCAACGCCGTCCAGGACTTACGCACCGGCCGCTGGGTGTCCATGGCCCGTCTCCTCGACGAGACCTCCGACTGGGAGACCTGGACCCGGCGCACCCA
Source organism: Streptomyces sp. NK15101 (assembly GCF_020400725.1). Taxonomy (GTDB): domain Bacteria; phylum Actinomycetota; class Actinomycetes; order Streptomycetales; family Streptomycetaceae; genus Streptomyces. The sequence continues at coordinate 8,840 of NZ_JAINVG010000027.1, forward strand.
GGTCCTCGCCGCCGTCGCCGCGGGCAGCGACGTCGTCCCCATCTGGCGCGCGGAACAGCCCGACAGTCCCGCCGCCGCCGTGATGCACAGCCGGGTCGCCGTCGAACGCGCCGTCCGCGCCCACCGGGCCGGCCACGCCCGGACCCGGGAACTCTGGCAGGAGGCCCTGACCGCCTGCCGCGAGGCCTCCGACCGGTCGCCCGCCGACCCCGTGCCCTGGATCGGCCTGATCGCCCTCGCCGTCCTCGACGGCCGCCAGCGCATGCCCGAGCACCGGCTCACCCCACCGGCACCCATGCTGCCGCCCGGACCCTGGGGCCTGCTCGCCGAGGTGGAGAAGCGGGACCCGCACAACCGCGAGGCCCACCACCGCATGCTGCAGTTCGTCTATGCCCGGCGGTCCGGACCCCTCTCCGAGGCCGTCAACTACTGCTACTGGGCTGCCGGTTCGGCACCCGTCGGCTCCGCCCTGCACGCCCTCCCGCTCTACGTCCGCGTCGAACGCTACCGGCGCGAACGCGGCCACGAACGCGCCCTCGACCTCCACTGGGTCGCCGAGGACGCCGTCCGCGACGCCCAGCGCGCCCTCGACACCTGGTTCCTCTTCTGCGCCACCGACGAGGCCTCGCTGCTCGACCTCAACCACCTGGCGCACGCCCTCTCCGGCGCCCTCCGCTTCGCCGACGCGGCCCGGGTCTTCCAGGCCCTCGGCCCGTACTACACGACCCTCCCGTGGGCCTACCGCACCGCTCGCCAGGACGACCGCGCCCTCGCCGAGGAGGTCTTCCTGCGCGCCCGCGCCCGCTGTCTCGGCGGCTGACGCGCCACCGCGCCACCGCTTCCACCCCCACCCCCGCTCTCCCCGTCCCCCGGAGGTCCCCATGGCCCGCACCGACGCCCCCTTCGACGCGATACGCAAGCCACCGCCGGCCCAGGACGAGGAGGCGAGACTCAGAGAGCTCGGCTACCAGCCCGTCCTCGCCCGCCGCATGGACGGCTTCGGCAACTTCGCCATCAGCTTCTCCGTCATCTCCGTCCTCTCCGGCTGCATGACCCTCTACGGCTTCGGCCTGGGCACCGGCGGCCCCTCCGTCATGCTGTGGGGCTGGGCCGGCGTCGGCCTCTTCGTCCTGTGCGTCGGCCTCGCCCTCGCCGAGGTCACCAGCGCCTACCCGACCTCCGGCGCCCTCTACTACATGGCCGACCGGCTCGGCGGCCGCCGCTGGGGCTGGTACACCGGCTGGCTGAACCTGCTCGGCCTGCTCGGCGCCATCGCCGGCATCGACTACGGCGCCGCCCTCTTCACCGGAGCCTTCCTCAACCTCCAGTGGGGCTTCGTGCCGACCCCGGGCTCCACCTTCCTCATCTTCCTCGCGATCCTCCTGCTCCACGCCGGACTCAACCTCTTCGGCGTCCGCCTCGTCAGCGTCCTCAACTCGGTCAGCGTCTGGTGGCACCTGGTCGGCGTCGCCGTCATCGTCGGCGCGCTCGCGTTCGTCCCCGACCGGCACCAGTCCGTCGACTTCGTCCTGACCGAGTTCGTCAACGACACCGGCTGGGCCAACCCGTTCTACGTCGCCGCGATCGGCCTGCTCCTCGCCCAGTACACCTTCTCCGGCTACGACGCCTCGGCCCACCTGTCCGAGGAGACCTCCAACGCCTCGGTCAGCGCCGCCAAGGGCATCGTCCGGTCCATCTGGGTCTCCTGGCTCGCCGGTTTCGCGCTCCTCGCCGGACTCACCTTCGCGATCCAGGACTACGCGGCCACGCAGAACAGCGCCACCGGCGTCCCGCCCGCCCAGATCTTCCTCGACGCGCTCGGCTCCCGCGGCGCCGCCGTCCTGCTGCTCGTCGTGATCGTCGCCCAGCTCTTCTGCGGCAACGCCGAGGTGGCCGCCGCCAGCCGCATGGTCTTCGCCTTCAGCCGCGACAACGCCCTTCCCGGCTCCGCCCTCTGGCGCAAGGTCAGCGGCAGCACCCAGACCCCCGTCCCCGCAGTCTGGCTCGCGGTCGCCGTGGCCGCACTGCTCGCCGTCCCCTCGCTCTACTCGGCCACGGCCTACGGCGCCGTCACCGCGATCAACGTCATCGGCATCACCCCCGCGTACGCCATCCCCGTCTATCTGCGGCTGCGCGCCGGAAACCGCTTCGTTCCCGGCCCGTGGAGCCTCGGCCGCTGGAGCAGGCCGATCGGCTGGATCGCCGTCGTCTGGGTGGCCTTCGTGACCGTCCTCTTCTGCCTGCCGCAGAAGTCCCCGGTGAACGTCGACACCATGAACTACGCCGCGATCGCGCTCGTCGTCGTCCTCCTCCTCGCCAGCGTCTGGTGGTACGTCGCCCGCCGCTCGTACGGCACGCCGACCGCGTACGGCACCGCCCGCGAGGAAGCCGAGATCGCCGAGGGGATCGTCTGACGCCGGATCCCGGCCCCGGGTGGCGTGTCCGATCCGGTCGGACACGCCCCCGTCCGCGTACCGCAGAGCGGACAGGGCGCGGTCAGGCGCTGAACTCGTAGGTCCAGGCGGCCGACTCGGCCGAGAAATCGATGTCCGTGATCTCCAGGGCGTGCCCGTGCTGGTCGCTGACGACCCGGTGGACGACCAGCCGGGCCGCACCGCCGGCCGTCGTCGTGGCCGGGCCGGGCGGGACGCCGACCGATTCGCGGTGGGTGATCCGCAGGCCGGCCTGGTGCATCCAGTGGTAGAGGAGCCGCAGGTCGGGCTGTCGACGGCAGTCCCCGCCCCGGCGGTACCGGGAGAGCTGGGGGATCTCGGCGAGGGCCGGCCGGGAGAACCACGACACCGCCCGCTGGAGCACCGCCCCGTGGGGTCCGCGGACCGTGTGCCGGTGGACGAGGGTCGGTTCTCCGGGGGCGAGCAGGAGCCGTGACGCCAGGGGGGCGGGCGGCGGTTCCCAGGCGAGCGAGGCCCGGACGAGCGCCTCGGCCGCCTGTGGCCCGCCGGGGAACGTCGGCCGGCGGATCGGGAGGGCGGGGGCGGCCGGTTCGGGTCCGGCCCCGTCGTCGGCGGCCGCGAAGGCGAAGGTGCCGCGTCGGTCGGTGACCACGAGCCCTTCGTCCCTGAGGAGCCGGAGCGCGCTGCGGACGGTCTGCCGGTTGACGTGGTAGCGCTGGGAAAGCGTCCGTTCCGACGGGAGCCGGCTGCCGGGGGGGATGTGCCGTCGGGTGAGGTCCTCGCGCAGGGCGGCGGCGACCCGGAGATAGAGCGGAACGTCCGCGACCGCCTCGGTTTCGGGCTCGGCCATGATCAACCCTCTCTTTGCTCAGCGTGACAGCATGGATCGCGTGGGTGATCAATTCCTATCATTGGTCTAAACCACTTGGCCAGGGCGGTCCGGCAGAGTGGCCGAAACGAGCGAGGCGCCTTGTAATGAGGTTCCAGGTGACCGGGCCGAGAACAAGTCGGCGGAAAGAGGCGGTGAGGCCGGATGACGACACCGTCGGAACGTGCCGCTCTGGGAAAGGCGGCCCGCAAACGCGTCCCCCGTGCCTCCCACGGCCGCTGGATACCCGGGTCACAACGCCCCGACCCGCTGGTGACCCTGGAGCGCGAGTCCATGGACCGGCTGCCCGACCTCGTTCCCCTCCGGTACGCCAGGATGGCGGTCTCCCCCTTCGCCTTCCTGCGCGGCGCCGCCGGCGTCATGGCCGCCGACCTCGGAGCCGAGCGCCACACCGGGCTCACCGTCCAGCTCTGCGGCGACGCCCACCTGCTCAACTTCGGCGTCTACGCCTCACCCGAACGGACGCTCCTCTTCGACGTGAACGACTTCGACGAGACCCTCCCGGGCCCCTTCGAATGGGACGTGAAGAGACTCGCGGCCAGCGTCACCGTCGCCTCCCTCCAGAACGGCAGCGCCAAGCCCAAGGCCCACCGCGCCGCGCTCGTCGCCGTGGAGTCGTACCGCACGACCATGCGCCGCCTCGCCGGCCTCGGCGAGCTCGACGTCTGGTACGAGCGGATCTCCGCCGACGACATCCTCCGCGTGGCACGCCGCGAGGACCGCGCCCGCCTCACGAAACGGCTCGCCGGCGCCCGTCGGCGCACCAGTCTCCAGGCCCTGGAGAAGCTCACCGAGAGGGACTCCGAGGGCGACCGGCACATCGTCGACGACCCGCCGCTCCTCGAACGCGTCACGGACGTCGACCGGATCACCCTCGGGAAGATCTTCAGCGACTACCGCAGCTCCCTCGCCGAGGAGCGCCGCGTCCTCCTCGACCGCTACCGCTTCGTCGATGCCGCCCGCAAGGTCGTGGGAGTCGGCAGCGTCGGCACCCGCTGCTTCGTCCTCCTCCTCGAAGGACGGGACGAGAACGACCCGCTCATCCTCCAGATCAAGGAGGCCGGACGCTCCGTCCTGGAGCAGTACCTGCCGCCGACCGCCCATTCCCACCAGGGCCGCCGCGTCGTCCACGGCCAGCGGCTCACCCAGGCCGCCAGCGACATCTTCCTCGGCTGGATGACCGGCCCCGAGCAACGCCACTTCTACTGGCGGCAGCTGCGCGACATGAAGGGCTCCGCCGAGGTGGAGACCATGTCCCCGGCCACCCTGCGGGACTACGCGCGGCTCTGCGGCCGGGCCCTGGCCCGCGCCCACGCCCGCTCCGGCGACCGCATCGCCATCGCCGCCTACCTCGGCACCTCGGACGTCTTCGACCGCGCCGTGGCCGACTTCGCGCTCGCCTACGCCGCGCAGAACGCCGACGACTACGCGGCACTCGGCGCGGCCATCGCCGCGGGCATGGTGACGGCGGCCCCGGGCGCCTGAACCGCTCGGAGCGGGGTCCGCGAGCGGAAGGCCGGCACGGAGCGGCCCCCGGCAACATCCGCTGTCCGCACCCGAGGCCGCCCGCGTCCGAGACCGGCACATGGGTTGAGCCGAGTTGAGGCGAGGGGCGGCGCTGGCAGGTCCACCGCCGCCCCTCGCGCCGCTAGCCGTCCGTACGGCGCAGCGGCGGTTCGGCCGGTGTCGCGTGGACCGGGCCGAAGAGCACCGCCCGTGCCACGGCGGGGGCGAACAGGACCGTCATCGGGGCGGTGAGGGTGATCGCCTTGCGGAAGGCCGCGCCGACGACCGGGTCGCCCGCCGCCCGCTCCTGCACCCGGCTCATGTACCAGCCGACCGCCTTGTCCAGCGGCCCGGGGGCGTCCTCGCCGCCGACGGCACCGGGCATCTTCTTGTCGGCGCCCGTCGAGACGTCCCATGCCTGCCGGGAGGCGTCGAGGAGGGCGCGCTGCACCTGCCGGGTGGTCGGGGTGCGCTTCGGGTCGGAGAGGGCCCGGCGCAGGGCGACGGCGGAGATCGCCGCCACCGCCATGCCCTGTCCGTAGACCGGGTTGAAGGCGCACAGGGCGTCGCCGGTGGCGAGGAAACCGGCCGGACGGCGGCCCGGACGGTCGTACCGGCGCCGGATGTTGGCGGTCTTGCGGAAGCCGTACACCGGGGACACCGGCTCCGCCCGCGCCAGCCACTCGCTGATCAGCGGGTGCGGCATCCGCTTCGCGAACTCCTCGAACGCCCCCTCCTCCGTGGGCGGTTCGTTGCCCCGGAGCCCCGAGAGGGTCACGAGGTGCGTCCCGTCGCCGACGGGCAGCACGACGGCCCCGTACTCCTGCTCGGGGTTGGGCACGATGAAGTAGCCCATGGCGTCGCTGTCCAGCGCCCCGGCCGGGGCGCGGTAGATCCGGGTGCTGTAGGCGAGACCGGTGTCGATGGTCTCCTCGTGCGGGGCCTCCGCGCCGATCGCCGCCAGCCAGTCCGCCGCCTTCGTCGACCTTCCGGAGGCGTCGACGACCAGATCGGCCTCCAGGACGCGGGTCTCCTTCTCGGCTCCCGCGCCGCGCTCCCGCAGCCGGACGCCGCGGACGCGTGAGGAGTCGCCGGTCAGGCCCACCGTCTCGTGGCCCTCGACCAGTTCGATCCGGGGGTCGGCGAACACCCGCTGCCGCACCAGCCACTCGAGCTGCGGGCGCGGGCCCGAGTAGAAGTGGACGGTGGCGGGCAGCCGGTGCATCCACCTGCCGTTCTGCCACTGGACCATGTCCTCGGGCACGCCCACCTTGGGCGCGCCGAGCTCGCGCAGCTCCTCCATGAACCCCGGCAGCAGCTCGTCGAACGCCTCCTGCCCGCCCGCGATGAGCACGTGCAGGTGCCGGCCCTGCGGGACGCCCGGCCGGGCGTCGGGCCCCTCCGGGTAGCGGTCGCGCTCGACGACCGTCACCTTCTCGGCGTGCTCGGCGAGCACCCGAGCGGCAAGCAGTCCAGCGAGACTTCCCCCGATGACCACCGCGTGACGTGTCGCACGGCGCCCCAAGTCGTCGGCCATACCCGCCCCTTCGTGTCGTGGAACTACAACTGACCAGTATCCACGTCGGTGCGGGCGCCGTCGCGTGCGCCGAGCCGCAGGTGCTCGATGTGGTAGACGGCCTCGTCGAGGAGCTGGGCGACGTGGTTGTCGTAGAGGCTGTACTCGATGCGGCGCCCCTGGCGGACGCCGGTGACCAGGCCGAGCGCGCGGAGCAGCCGGAGCTGGTGGGAGACGGCGGACTGCTCCATCTCGACGGCGGCGGCGAGCTCGGTGACGCCGCACGGGCCCTGGCGGAGCGTGGTGAGGATCATCAGCCGGGAGGGGGTGGCGAGGGCCTGGAGGGTGGCGGCGATGGTCGCCGCGGACTCGGCGTCCAGGTGGGGTGCGGGGGTGGTCCTGCCGTTCGCTCCGTGTCCCATGCGCTCATCGTAGCGGCGCTCGCACGTCAATAAGTGAAGACCTCTTCATGTGTTCGGGTATGGTGGTGGGCCTTCGCCACCGACGCGTGGCCGTCCCTCCCCGCCCCCCTCGAAAGAGGTGTCCTCCCCATGGCCCTCCCGGAGCTCGACACCCCGCAGGCCCCCACCCCGTCGCCCCCGTCCGCGCCGTCGCACCGCACCGGGGCCACGGCCCTGCCCGAGGTGCGCTGGGCGGCGCTCGCCGCCCTGGCCTTCCTCGCCGCCCTCCCGCTCGACCTGGCCGGCGCCCCGGCCTGGCTCTGGGGTCCGCTCTACGCGGTCTGCTACGCCGCCGGAGGCTGGGAACCCGCCTGGGCCGGGCTCCAGGCGCTGAAGGAGCGCTCCCTCGACGTCGACCTGCTCATGGTGGTCGCCGCGCTCGGAGCCGCGGCCATCGGCCAGTACCTCGACGGCGGGCTCCTCATCGTCATCTTCGCCGTCTCCGGCGCGCTGGAGGCCCTCGCCACCCGCCGCACCGCGGACTCCGTCCGCGGACTGCTCGACCTCGCCCCCGTCACCGCGGTCCGGCTCACGGGCGAGAGCTCAGACCACGAGGAGACCGTCGCGGCGGCCGCCCTCGCGATCGGCGACACCGTCCTCGTACGGCCCGGGGAGCGGCTCCCCGCCGACGGCACCGTCCTGCGCGGCACGAGCGACGTCGACCAGGCGAGCATCACCGGCGAGCCGCTCCCCGCCCCCAAGGCGGCGGGCGACACGGTCTTCGCCGGCACCCTCAACGGCTCCGGGGCGCTCCGCGTCCGCGTCGACAAGGACGCGGCCGACTCCGTCATCGCCCGGATCGTCGCCCTCGTCGAGGAGGCGAGCGCGACCAAGGCGCCCACCCAGCTCTTCGTGGAGAAGATCGAACAGCGCTACTCGGTCGGCGTCGTCGTCGCCACCCTGGCCCTCTTCGGCCTGCCCGTCGCCTTCGGCGCCGACCCCACCGAGGCCCTGCTCCGGGCGATGACCTTCATGATCGTCGCCTCGCCCTGTGCGGTGGTCCTCGCCACCATGCCGCCGTTGCTCTCCGCGATCGCCACGGCCGGACGCCACGGCGTCCTCGTCAAGTCGGCGGTCGTCATGGAACGGCTCGGCGCGGTGGACCGGGTCGCCCTCGACAAGACCGGCACCCTCACCGAGGGGACGCCGAAGGTGACCGCCGTCCACGGCGACGCGTCCGCCCTCGCCCTCGCCGCGGCCGCCGAACTGCCCAGCGAGCACCCGCTGGCCCGCGCCGTGGTGGCCGAGGCCCGCGCCCGCGGCCTGGAGATCCCCGAGGCGAGCGACTTCACCGCCGAGCCGGGGCAGGGGGTACGGGCGGTGGCCGGCGGTCACGAGGTGCGGGTCCGCCGGGCGGCGGGCAGCCACGCCGACACCGCCGTCGAGGTCCTCGTCGACGGAGCTCCCGCCGCCGTCCTCCACCTCTCCGACCGGCTCCGCGACGGCGCACCCGAGGCGGTCGCCGCCCTCGCCCGGCTCACCGGGACCGCCCCGGCGCTGCTGACGGGCGACAACGCGGGCGCGGCCGCCCGGATCGCCGCCGAAGCGGGGCTCACCGACGTCCGCGCCGGGCTCCTCCCGCACGAGAAGGCCGAGACCGTACGGGAGTGGGAGCGGGCGGGCGCCAAGGTGCTGCTCGTCGGCGACGGCGTCAACGACGCCCCGGCCCTCGCGGCCGCCCACGCCGGCATCGCCATGGGCCGGGCCGGCTCCGACCTCGCGCTGGAGACCGCCGACGCGGTCGTGGTCCGCGACGAACTCCGCGCGATCCCGGCCGTGGTGGCCCTCTCCCGCCGGGCCCGCCGTCTGGTCGTCCAGAACCTGGTGATCGCGGGCGTCTGCATCGGCGCGCTGGTCGTCTGGGACCTCGTCGGCCACCTTCCGCTCCCGCTCGGCGTCGCCGGCCACGAGGGCTCCACGGTGCTGGTGGGCCTGAACGGCCTGCGTCTGCTGCGGGACTCGGCGTGGCGAAGGGCGTCTGCGGGGGAGTCGTAGAACCGAGCTGTTGTCGCCGTGCCGCCATTGTGGGCAGTCGTTCCGCCGGGCCGGCGCCCACCCCTCGCGCCCCGTTGTGGGCGGTCGTTCCGCTGGGGCAAGGGGGTCCCCCCTGCTCGAGCGGAGCCGAGAGCTTGGGGGAGGGTGGGCACAACGGAACGGCGCCCCTTGCCGGCGCCCGAGGCTCCCGGGCCTGGACCCGCATCCCGTGCACGGCTTCCTGGTGGTGCGGGTCCAGGCGCGGAACGCGGAGGCGCCGCTATGGGCGCCGTCCCGTGTGCCCACACGGGCGGAAGCGCGGCCCGCACGGCGCGGGCTACTCCTCCCGCCCCAGCTCCGCCAGCGCGTTCGTCAGCCACTCCACCCAGAACCGCTCCAGATCCACCCCGCCCCGCAGGACGAGGTGGCGCAGCCGGTCCGGTTCGGTGCGGCGGCGCTCCGCCGGGAAGTCGCGGGCCTCGATCACGAGGTACTCGTCCAACTGGGCCTGGTGCAGGGCCAGATGGCGCGAAAGCTCGGCCCGCAGTCCCTCCGTGCCCACCATCGCCGCCGCCCGCATCCGCAGCAGCAGGGCGGACCGGAGCGGCTTCGGGTCCTCGGACTTCGCGACCCAGTCGCTCAGCTCCGCCCGGCCGGCGGGCAGCACCTCGTACTCCTTCTTCTGTCCCCGCGCGGGCACCGGAGCGGGCAGGGCGCGGATGTGCCCAGCCTGCTCCAGTTTCCCGAGCTCGCGGTAGATCTGCTGGTGCGTGGCCGACCAGAAGTAGCCGATCGACTTGTCGAAGCGGCGCGTCAGTTCGAGGCCGGAGGACGGCTTTTCGAGCAGCGCGGTGAGGATCGCGTGCGGGAGGGACATGCTCGCATCCTAGGTTCGGCCGGCCACGGTGATCACGGAGCGGTCGTCACAGGGTGGCGGCGAGCCGGGTGCCCTGGTCGATGGCCCGCTTCGCGTCCAGCTCGGCGGCGACGTCCGCGCCGCCGATGAGGTGCGCCGGGCGGCCCGCGGCGACCAGCTCCTCGTACAGGTCGCGGCGCGGCTCCTGACCGGCGCAGAGCACGATCGTGTCGACGGGCAGGACCTGCGCCTCGCCGTCGATCGTGACGTGCAGGCCGGCGTCGTCGATCCGCTCGTACGACACGCCCGCCACCATGGTGACGCCCCGGTGCTTGAGCTCGGTGCGGTGGATCCAGCCGGTCGTCTTGCCGAGGCCCGCGCCGACCTTGGTGGTCTTGCGCTGGAGCAGGTGCACCTGGCGCGGCGGCGCGTTCCGCTCGGGCGCGCGCAGTCCGCCGCGGTTCTCGTAGGAGGTGTCGACGCCCCACTGGCGGAAGTACGTCTCGGGGTCCTGGCTCGCGCCCTCGCCGCCGTCCGTGAGGAACTCGGCGACGTCGAAGCCGATGCCGCCGGCGCCGATGATCGCGACCCGGTCGCCGACCGGCGCGCCGTCCCGCAGCACGTCGAGGTAGCTGAGGACGCTGGGGTGGTCCTCGCCCGCGATGCCGGGCGTGCGGGGGGTGACGCCGGTCGCGACGACGACCTCGTCGTAGCCCTCCAGGTCGGCGGCGGACACGTACGTGTTCAGGCGGACGTCGATGCCGCGCTCGGCGAGCTGGACGCGGAAGTAGCGCAGCGTCTCGTCGAACTCCTCCTTGCCCGGCACCCGCTTGGCGATGTTCAGCTGGCCGCCGATCTCGGCGGCGCCGTCGAAGAGGGTGACGGTGTGACCGCGCTCGGCCGCGGACACCGCGCAGGAGAGCCCGGCCGGGCCCGCGCCGACGACGGCGACGCGCTTGGCGAGGCGGGTGGGGGAGAGGACCAGCTCGGTCTCGTGGCAGGCGCGCGGGTTGACCAGGCAGGAGGTGATCTTCAGGTTGAAGGTGTGGTCCAGGCAGGCCTGGTTGCAGCCGATGCAGGTGTTGATGGTGTCGGCGCGGCCGGCCGTCGCCTTGGCGACGAAGGCGGGGTCGGCGAGGAACGGGCGGGCCAGCGAGACCAGGTCGGCGCGACCGTCGGCGAGGATCTCCTCGGCGACCTCGGGGGTGTTGATGCGGTTGGAGGTGACGAGCGGCACGGAGACCGCGCCCATCAGCTTCTTCGTCACCCAGGTGTAGGCGCCGCGCGGCACGGAGGTGGCGATGGTGGGGATGCGCGCCTCGTGCCAGCCGATGCCGGTGTTGATGATGGTGGCGCCGGCTGCCTCGATCTCCTTGGCGAGGGAGACCACCTCGTCGAGGGTGGAGCCGCCGGGGACGAGGTCCAGCATGGAGAGGCGGTAGACGAGGATGAAGTCCTCGCCGACGCGCTCGCGGATCCGGCGGACGATCTCCAGCGGGAAGCGGACCCGGTTCTCGTACGAGCCGCCCCAGCGGTCGGTGCGCCGGTTGGTGGCGGCGGCGATGAACTCGTTGATGAGGTAGCCCTCGGAGCCCATCACCTCGACGCCGTCGTACCCGGCCTCCTTGGCCAGCTCGGCACAGCGCGCGTAGTCCTCGACGGTCTGCTCGACCTCTGCGCCGGTCAGCTCGTTCGGTACGAAGGGGCTGATGGGCGCCTTGATCGGGCTGGGGCCGACCAGGCCGGGGTGATAGGCGTAACGGCCGAAGTGCAGGATCTGCATGGCGATCCGGCCGCCCTCGGCGTGCACGGCGTCGGTGATCAGCCGGTGCTCGGCGACCTCCTCGGCCGTGGTCAGCTTGGCCCCGCCGTCCCAGGGGCGGCCGGCCTCGTTGGGCGCGATGCCGCCGGTGACGATGAGCCCCACGCCGCCCCGGGCACGCTCGGCGTAGAAGGCGGCCATGCGCTCGAAGCCGTGCTCGGTCTCCTCCAGGCCGACGTGCATCGACCCCATGATCACCCGGTTGGGCAGGGTGGTGAACCCGAGGTCGAGCGGGCTCAGCAGATGCTGGTACGGGGTCATGGGGGCGTCTCCTCGCGCAGGGGTCGTCGGCCTCAGTTCTAGGCGACCCCGCCGACCTTCTGCAACTAGTTGCAGAAGAATCCGGGAGTGATGTCCGCTACTCGGTGGCAGGAGTCCCGAGCGGGCGCTTCAGGAGGAGCGGCGGGGGCCGGCCGCCTCGGCCGCGGTCCACGCGTCCAGATCCTCCGGCGTCCGGGGCTCAGCCGCGTCCGCGGCCAGCAGACCGTGGGCCCGCAGGACCCGGGCCGCCGACGTGCCCCAGGGCCGGCGCAGTCGGGCCGCGGCCAGCAGGTCGTCGTCCGCGAGGAGCTCGGCGACCGGGCCGGTGCGCAGCCCGGCGGGGGAGAGCACCGCCGCCTCGTCGGCCCAGCGCAGCGCCAGATCCACGTCGTGCGTGGCCATCACCACCGTCGTCCCCGCCTCCCGCAGCCGGGCGAGGGCGTCGAGCATCCGCTCCTGCCCGTGCGGGTCGAGCCCGGCCGTCGGCTCGTCCATGATCAGCACCCGGGGCCGCATCGCCACGGCGCCCGCGATCGCGGCCCGCTTCCGCTGCCCGTACGACAGCAGGTGCGTCGGCCGGTCCTCCAGGGCCACGATGTCCAGCGCCTCCAGGGCCTCCCGCACCCGGAGCAGCACCTCCTCCTCCGGCAGCCCCAGGTTCGTCGGACCGAACGACACGTCCTGGCCGACCGAGGCCGCGAACAGCTGGTCGTCCGGATCCTGCACGACCAGCTGCACGGCGGTCCGCAGCCGGGTCAGCCCCTTCCGGTCGTACGCCACCTCGGCCCCGTCCAGGAGCAGCGACCCGCTCCCGCACCGCAGCCCCCCGCTGAGGAGCCGCAGCAGCGTCGTCTTGCCGCTGCCGTTGCGGCCGAGGAGCGCGATCGCGCGCCCCTCCGCCACCGAGAAGTCCACGCCCGACAGGACCGCGGGCCCGTCCTCGTAGGCGAAACCCGCCTTCACCAGCTCCACGACGGGGTGCGTCGGCGTCGGAGACGTCACGGAAGGAACCTTTCCAGTACGCGGGTGAGGGCGACGAGCCCCGCCAAGAGCACGCCCGTCGCCGTGAGGAACCGCCGGGAGACCGCGCGGGCCGGCACCAGGACCCGCAGCGTCCCGTCGTAACCGCGCCCGGCGAGCCCCGACTGCAGGCGCTGCGCCCGGTCGAAGGCCCGGACGAACGTCGTCGCGCCGAGCCCCGCGAGCGAACGCCAGGTCGCGGCCCGGGTGGTGTGCCCGAGCCGGGCCGCCTGGGCCTGCCGGATCTTCGCCAGCGAGTCGAGCAGCAGGAAGATGATCCGGTACATCACGAGCGCCACGTCCACCACGGGCGCCGGGACGCCCGCCCGGACGAGCCGGGGCAGCACGTCGGACACCGGCGTCGTGAAGGCGAAGAGCAGCACCCCCAGCGAGGCCGAGGCGGTCCGCAGCAGCAGCTCGCCCGCGTGCACGGGACCGTCGGGCGCGAGGGCCACGAGCCCGCGCGCGCCGCCCACCTCGAAGAGCAGCGGAACGGCCCCCGTGACGCAGAAGCCGAGCGGGATGCGGAACGCCCGCCACAGCTGACGGCCCGGCACGCCGGCCGGGCCGAGCAGCACCGCGAGCGTGGCCGCCGCCACGAGCACGGCGCCCGGCCACGGCGGCAGGGACACGGCGCACAGCGTCAGGCCGAAGCCGAGGGCGGCCTTCTCCACGGGGTGGCGGCGGCGCCAGCGACTGCTGTGCGCCGCCGCGTCGATCGGCAGCATCGGCGCTACGCGCCCGTACCGTCGAACGGAACGGAACCGGTACCGGTCTCGGGGGCCTCCACCCCACCGGCGCCGGGCCCCGGCCAGCCGCTCGCGGCACCGTGACCGGCGGCACCGGCGGCACGGGGTCCCGCACCGGCGCCCGGCGCGCCGGACCGGGCGCCGGCACCCGGGGTACCGGGGCCGGGCCCACTCCCCGCCGGATCGGGATCGCCGCCCCCGACGGAATCGCCGCCCCCGACGGAATCGCCGCTCCCGACGGGACCGGCTTCCTCCGCCGGGTCCTTCGTCCCCGCCGCCTCGGCGGCCGCCGAGGCCTCGGCGCGGGCCGCGCCCTGGCGGCGGCCGCGCCGCAGACCGAAGTAGTACGCCAGGACACCGGCGCCGATCGCCGCCTGGAGGGCGAAGAGCGCCGACTCGATCTCGCCGGACGGCGGCTCGTACAGCGGGCTGAACCACGGCTCGTAGTCCGGCTGGAGCTCAGTGATCGCGGTCTCCGCCTCGCCGTCGGACCCGCTGAACGGCTGCTCCTTGTGGTCGCCGAGGCCCAGCGCGAGCGGCAGGACCGCGAGCGCGGCGACGAGGAGGAGCAGCAGCGTGTTGATCTTCGCGTTCCGGCTCATCGCGCGGCCGCCTCCTCGTGCCGCTCCGCCCGCGGCCCGCCGAGGACGCCGAGGCGCGTCAGCTCGCCCTTGCTGGACTGGCTGAGCAGCCGCATCACGAGCACCGTGAGCAGGCCCTCGCTCACCGCCAGGGGGATCTGGGTCACGGCGAAGATCCCGCCGAACTTGGCCAGCGCGCCGGGCACGCCGCTGCCGGGGTCGGGGAAAGCCAGGGCCAGCTGCACGCTGGTGACGCAGTACGTGGACAGGTCGGCGACGAACGCGCCGAAGAAGACGGCCACCATCAGGGGCGCGCCGGACCGCCGCAGCAGCCGGTACGTCCCGTACCCCGCCCAGGGGCCGGCGATCGCCATGGAGAAGGCGTTCGCGCCGAGCGTGGTCAGTCCGCCGTGCGCGAGCAACAGGGCCTGGAAGAGCAGGGTGATCGTCCCGAGGACCACCATGATCGGCGGCCGGAACAGGATGGCGCCGAGCCCCGTGCCGGTCGGATGCGAACAACTGCCGGTGACCGACGGCAGCTTGAGTGCCGACAGGACGAAGGTGAAGGCACCGGAGGCGCCGAGCAGCAGGGTGGATTCGGGGTTCGACCGCACCTCGCGGGTCAGCGCGCGCACCCCGTGGACGACGAACGGGGCGGCCGCGACGCCCCAGGCGGCGGCGTGCACAGGGGGCAGATACCCCTCGGCTATATGCATGATCGGGAGACCCTCTCCAGCACCTCGTGGATGGACAACGCACCCTGGCCGGTCTCCTGGCTGACGGTCATACGGTCCGACTCCGCCTTCCCACACCGCCGCGGTCTCCCACGACGGTCCAGTGGCTTCCCCGAGGTGTTCCCCCCGGGGGTGGAGCCGGACCTCCCGATCACAGTGGCGAGGGCCGCACCGGTACCGCACCGGTTTCCCGTACACCAAGGCCCTGCGACATTAGTGTGTTGACCTGCTGGATCACAACACGGCCACCACGCGGCGCGTCCTCCCGGTCACTCCACGCGCTCGCCGTCGCGCCCTCACTCCTTGCGGTAGGCGTACGCCTCCGAGGCCGCCGCCGCCACCGCGTCGAGATCCCCGCCGGCGCTCGCCGTCACCAGCGCGGCGACCGCGCCCTCGACGAACGGCGCGTCCACCAGGCGGGAGCCCTCGGGCAGTTCGTCGCCCTCGGCGAGCAGCGCCTTCACGGTGAGGACCGCGCTGCCCAGGTCGACGAGGAGCGCGATCCCGGCCCCTCGGTCGACGGCCTTCGCGGCCTCGCAGATCAGTTCGGAGCTGGTTCCGAGGCCACCGTCCGGCGTCCCGCCCGCGGGCAGGACCGGCGCGAGGTCACCACCGCCCGCGAGGCCACGGGCCAGCTCGGCGACCGCCGTGGCGACCGCCGCGCTGTGCGAGACGAGCACGATGCCGACGGGGGCCGGGCCCGATCCGGCCGAGGCCGGACCCGCCGGGACCGAATGCACCGGCTTCGGCCCCGCCGGGCCCGGGGATCCCGCGTCTCCGGTCGTCGCCGGGCTCATCGCGCGCCCTCCGCTCGCGCGGTGTCGGCGAGGGCCGCGAAGAGCAGCGCCGACGAGGTCGCCCCCGGATCCTGGTGCCCGACCGACCGCTCCCCGAGGTAACTGGCCCTGCCCTTGCGGGCCTGGAGGGGCACGGTCGCGAGGGCACCCTCCTCGGCGGCGGCGCGGGCCGCCTCGTACGAGCTCCGCAGTCCTTCCACGCCCGGCACGAGCGCGTCCAGCATCGTCTTGTCGCCCACCTGGGCACCGCCCAACTGCGACACGGCGGTCACGCCGGCGCCGAACGCCTCCGCCAACCGCTCCCGGGTGACCTCCCCGTCCTCGCCCAGGGTCTTCCCGGCGCGCCGCAGCAGCGTCCCGTACAGCGGCCCCGAAGCGCCGCCGACGGTGGAGATGAGCTGCCGTCCGGCGGCGGTGAGCACCGCGCCCGGGCTCGCGGGCGGCTCCTTCGCCAGGGTCTCCGTCACGGCGGCGAACCCCCGCTTCAGATTGGCCCCGTGGTCGGCGTCGCCGATGGCCGAGTCCAGCTCGGTGAGCCGGTCCGCCTCCCGGTCGACGTCCTCGGCCACCGCGGCCAGCCAGCGCACCAGGAACCCGGCGCCGAAGGTCTCCGCCATATCGCTCCCCATTCCCATCCCGGGGCTCACCGGCCCCAGCGCAGCGCGGGCGTCCGCACCGGCGCGTCCCACAGGCGCAGCAGCTCCTCGTCGACCTCGCACAGCGTCACCGAGCACCCCGCCATGTCGAGCGAGGTCACGTAGTTCCCGACCAGTGTCCGGGCCACCGGCACCTTCCGCTCGGCGAGCACCCGCTGCACCTCGGCGTTGAACCCGTACAGCTCCAGGAGCGGTGTCCCGCCCATCCCGTTCACCAGGGCGATGACCGGCCCGGACGGCCGCAGGTCCTCCACGACGGCGTCGACGGCGAAGTCCGCGATCTCCCCCGAGGTCATCATGGCCCGCCGCTCCCGGCCGGGCTCGCCGTGGATGCCGATCCCCAACTCCAGCTCCCCTTCCGGCAGGTCGAAGGTGGGACCGCCCTTGGCGGGGGTCGTGCAGGCGCTCAGGGCCACCCCGAAGGACCGGGACCGTTCGTTCACCCGGCGGGCGATCGACTCCACCCGCTCCAGCGGGGCGCCCTCCTCGGCGGCCGCGCCCGCGATCTTCTCCACGAACAGCGTGCCGCCGGTGCCGCGCCGGCCCGCCGTGTACAGGCTGTCCGTCACCGCCACGTCGTCGTCGACGAGGACCTTGGCGACCTGGATGCCCTCGTCCTCGGCGAGCTCCGCCGCCATCTCGAAGTTCAGCACGTCACCGGTGTAGTTCTTGACGACGAACAGCACCCCGGCGCCGCTGTCGACCGCGGCGGCGGCCCGCACCATCTGGTCGGGCACGGGCGAGGTGAACACCTCGCCGGGACACGCGGCCGCCAGCATCCCGGGCCCCACGAACCCCCCGTGCAGCGGCTCGTGCCCGGACCCGCCGCCGGACACCAGCGCCACCTGCCCCGCCACCGGCGCGTCCCGCCGCATCACCACGCGCCGCTCCACGTCCACGGTCAGCTCGGGATGCGCCGCGGCCATCCCCCGCAGCGCGTCGGCGACGACGGTCTCCGGAACGTTGATCAACATCCTCACGGATACCTCCTGGTGAGACTGGCAGGCATATGGCTGAGCAGGCTTTTCGCAGGTCAGAGCAGGCGCGGGGGGTTATTGATCTTGGCGGTTCATGGCGCTCCGGAGCGGTTCCGTGCGGTACTGATGCTGATCTGTTGCTGACTTTCCCGACTGCCCATCAGGAAAGGCTCGCGGTGGATGCTCTTTGCGTCTGTGCATGATGACGCAATTATCGGTGCAGGGGTGCGGCCGCGCACCGGTGCGTCGGCGGTCGGAACCGGTCCGCAGCACGTACACGACGTCGGCGGGCTCACGCGGCCGGGAACGTCTAAAGCGTGTTGCGGAAGGCTGCGAAGCGGGCATTTCCCCTGTATGCGTGGGGTGCTGAGGGCTGGGTCGTTGTGGGTGGAGACGTTCACGGGCCTGCGGATGCGGCAGCTCGCGCCGCTGTTCGGGGTCTCGCCGGCGACGGTGTGCCGGGTCATCCAGCGGCTGCGGCCGCTGCTCGCGATCGAGCCGGCCATCCGCCCCACCGACGCGGTGGACCGGTTGCGGATCGTGGACGGCACCCTGATCCCGGTCCGCGACCGGAAGACCGGCGCGCCCTCGCGCACCTACCGGTTCTCGGCGAACGTGCAGGTCATCATCGACGCCGACACGAAACTCGTGGTCGCGGCGGCCCGGCCGGTGCCCGGCGCCACCGCGGACGCGAAGGCCTGGCGGGACTCCGGCCTGGCCGCCGTCTGCGAGGGCGTGACGGTGCCGGCCGACGGGGCCTGCGTCAACGCCGGGCTTGTGGTCCCGCACCGCAAACGGCCGGGCAGGGCCCTGCGCCGGGCGAGGAGGAGGACAACGCCGAACACCGTAAGGTCCGGGCCCGGGTCGAGCACGCCTTCGCCCGCATGAAGCACTACAAGATCCTCCGCGACTGCCGTCGGCGCGGCCACGGTCTCCACCACGCGGTCCAGGCCGTCGCCCACCTGCGCAATCTCGCCCTCGCCGCATGACCAGACCGGCCGCAAAACCGGCTCTGACCTGCCCGGACACGACCTTCCGCAACACGCTTCAGGCGAGGCCAGGGCTTCCAGTCACGGCCGAGGAAAAGCGACTGCCGAGCAGTTGACGCGGCCCCGACGCCGGCACGGGAATCGGGGCGAGCCACCTGACGCGTCACGACGGACACTGAAACGGTCAGTCGTTCAGCTCCCTGTCGAAGTCCTTCGCGCACGCGTTCCGCTCGGCCTGCGTGCCGGCGTGTTCGACACAGTCGTCGAAGTTCTTGAACTCGTCCGAGCCGAGGATCGAGGCGCCGATGGCGAGGATCACGGCGGAGGCGAGCGCCGCCAGCACGCCGAGAATCGCCCCGATGAGGGACATTCTGCTGTGTGGACCGCCGCCACGACGAGCCTTGCGAGCGCCGATGACGCCGAAGACCAAGGCAAGGAGGCCGAGCACGATGCCACCGAAGACGGTCCAGAAGAGAAGGATCGCCGCGATGCCGAGAACGAGCGAAGCGGTCGCCAGACCGTTGCCCCGCTTCACACTCGTGGCCGAGGCGGTCTGCGCGGAGTCGTTCGACCTCGTGGAGTGGTCGGAGAAGGACACGCCATCACACTCATCTCTGTTGTCGTTCCATGGAGTTGTCTTCGGCCGTCTGCCCGCGAGTCGACGACGAATGCGTTGTCGGCCGACCTTGTCGACGGGGCACCGAGCGCAACGTCCTCACGGCCACGAGGGATGCGCTCGTATGGGAAGGGGCCGTCTCGGCGGAAAGCGGGCGGCTGATCGAATACGAAGAAATCGCCGCCACGCCTCCGGATCCGGCGCACGTCGCGGCGCATCCGCTCCGAGATGACGATGGTTGGCTTGTGGCGGCGCATCCATACGGGTGACCTGCGTGTCAGTTCAGCGGCACCAGCGCGTGAATGGTCTTTCCCCCAGGTGCAGGTGTGATGGTGAGCTCTTTGCTGAGGCGCCGGACGATCAGCAAGCCGAGTCCGCCGGGACGCGGGGCTCTCATGCCGGAGAGAGCGGCGGTGACGGTGGGCCAGGCCCGATTGCGGTCTGTGACCGTGATCCAGAGACCCTCGTCGGCGAGAAGCAGTTTGAAGGCGCGGACACCGCCGCCATGCCGGTTGGCGTTGGTGACCAGCTCTGTGGCCACCAGAAGCGCATCGGCGAGGACGACGTCCTCGTTCACCGTCGGCCGCTCACGGCAGAACCGCTCGTCGAGGAATCTGCGCACCTTGTCGCGAGTCGTTGCCGCTGTCAGGACATCCCCCTCCTCCCAGTCCTCCTTTCGGGTAGTGGTCGTTTCATTGATTGCCATGGCGAGAACCTCCTGATCAGCGGCTTACATCTGTATTGCTCACATTTGCCCGCCAAGGCCGGTTGCACGCTGTGTTGCCTTCTGGTGCGTTCTCGACGAGTGCGCCCGGGCGCGAAGGACCTTCTTGCTTCGACGGGATGCACCTGGGTGCGCGAGCCATGCCGGCGCGCTGCTTCGGCGTGCCCGTACCGTCGTGCAGCCCGTGCAGCCCGTGCAGCCCGTGCAGCCCGTGCAGCCCGTGCAGCCCGTACAGCCCGTGCAGCCCGTGCAGTCAGGCCGTCCGGCGGTTGATCACCGGAGAAGCGTGGAGCGGCGCACGTGTGCCTGACGGACAGGGCAGCCACGCTTCACGGCCGCAGGATGCGGCTTCCGCACGTGAACCATCAGAAGTGGTTCGGACCGCCGCCCTCTCCTGAACCGACTCTCTTCACGGCGGAGTCCTCCGTTCGGATGAGATCCATGAAGGTGTCCTGGCGGTAGGAAGCGTCCGCCCCGTCGATTGGAGCGTCGGGGGAGACGAAGGTGGAGGCGTTGGCGGCGATCCTGGCTTCTGTGACCTCTTCCTCCGAGAGGTCCGCCCGGGCGGCGAGCTCTCATCTGGGGGCGCGCCCCAGACGGCTGCGGGTTCGTCGGTGGCCTTGACCGGTTCACCCCGGGCTTCCTGCGGCCCTCGCGATGGACGCCTCGTACCCCGGGAGTCGAGGCTTATGGGCATCCGACCGCAGGAAGATCCCCGCAACCGGGAAGCGGTGGCCCGGGCCACCGCTTTCTCCGGTACTCGTGACGGGATAGGCTGCCTCATATTTGTCGTACGGCAATGATTGCCGACGAGGGGGGCGGCCTGTTCAGGCCGCATCGGCGTCCGGCTCTCGGCGGGACTCCTGGCAGCGTTCAATGAGGAATGGTCATGGCTGAGACGACGGTCGACAACGCGCGTGTCCCCCGGACGCGCGCGCGGGGTGCGGGCAAGGTGGGGGAGCCGGAGCTGCGGCAGCTGCTCGCCGGACTGACAGCAGTGCGCGACGGTGATTTCGGCACACGCCTGCCGGACGAGGCGGACGGCCTGCTCGGCGAGATCGCCACGGTGTTCAACGGCATGGTCGACCAGCTCTCCCTCTTCACCTCCGAGGTGACCCGCGTCGCACGTGAGGTCGGCACGGAAGGCACCCTGGGCGGACAGGCCGAGGTGCCCGGTGTCTCCGGCACCTGGGCCGACCTGACCGACTCGGTGAACGCCATGGCCGGCAACCTCACCACCCAGGTCCGTGACATCGCGCAGGTCGCCACCGCGGTCGCCAGGGGCGACCTGTCACAGAAGATCGACGTGGACGCCCGCGGGGAGATCCTGGAGCTGAAGAAGACCATCAACACGATGGTCGACCAGCTGTCCGCGTTCGCCGACGAGGTGACCCGTGTGGCCCGTGAGGTGGGCACCGAAGGCAACCTCGGGGGCCAGGCCGACGTGAAGGGCGTCTCGGGCACCTGGCGGGACCTGACCGACTCGGTCAACTCCATGGCGGGCAATCTGACCGCCCAGGTCCGTAACATCGCCCAGGTCACCACGGCGGTGGCGCAGGGTGATCTGTCGCAGAAGATCACGGTCACGGCGCGGGGCGAGATCCTGGAGCTGAAGGAGACCATCAACACGATGGTCGACCAGCTCTCGTCGTTCGCCGACGAGGTGACCCGTATGGCCCGTGAGGTGGGCACCGAGGGAATCCTCGGGGGCCAGGCCGATGTGAAGGGTGTGTCGGGCACCTGGCGGGACCTGACCGACTCGGTCAACTCCATGGCGGGCAATCTGACCGCCCAGGTGCGTTCCATCGCCCAGGTCGCCACGGCGGTGGCGCAGGGTGATCTGTCGCAGAAGATCAAGGTCACGGCGCGGGGCGAGATCCTGGAGCTGAAGGAGACCATCAACACGATGGTCGACCAGCTGTCCGCGTTCGCCGACGAGGTGACCCGTGTGGCCCGTGAGGTGGGCACCGAAGGCAACCTCGGGGGCCAGGCCACCGTCCGAGGTGCATCCGGTACGTGGAAGGACCTCACGGACAACGTCAACGTGATGGCGTCCAACCTGACCGGGCAGGTGCGCTCCATCGCCCAGGTCGCCACGGCGGTGGCGCGCGGCGATCTGTCACGGAAGATCACGGTCGAGGCCAAGGGCGAGGTCGCGGCACTCGCCGCGGTGATCAACACCATGGTGGACACGCTCTCGGCGTTCGCGGACGAGGTGACCCGCGTCGCCCGTGAGGTCGGCACCGAGGGGCGCCTCGGCGGTCAGGCCCGGGTGCCGAACGTGGCCGGCACCTGGAAGGACCTCACCGACAACGTCAACTCCATGGCGAACAACCTGACCGGCCAGGTCCGGAACATCGCCCTCGTCACCACCGCCGTCGCCAACGGCGACCTCTCCAAGAAGATCGACGTCGATGCCCGGGGTGAGATCCTGGAGCTGAAGATGACCATCAACACGATGGTCGACCAGCTGTCCTCGTTCGCGGCCGAGGTGACCCGCGTGGCCCGGGAGGTCGGCAGCGAGGGCCGGCTCGGGGGACAGGCCGAGGTGGAGGGCGTCTCCGGCACCTGGAAGCGGCTGACCGAGAACGTCAACGAACTGGCCGGGAACCTCACCCGTCAGGTTCGCGCCATCGCCGAGGTCGCCAGCGCCGTCGCCGAGGGCGACCTGACCCGCTCGATCACCGTCGACGCCTCCGGTGAAGTGGCGGAACTCAAGGACAACATCAACGCGATGGTCGGCTCGCTGCGCGAGACGACGCGGGCCAACCAGGAACAGGACTGGCTGAAGTCCAGCCTCGCCCTGATTTCCGGCCTGATGCAGGGCCACCGCGACCTGGCCGTCGTCGCCGAACTCGTCATGGACGAGCTGACCCCGCTCGTGGCCGCCCAGTACGGCGCGTTCTACCTGGCCGAGGACACTTCCGAGGGCACCGAGCTGCGACTCGTCGGTTCCTACGGCCGCCCCACCGACATCACGGGCCACGACCGCTTCAAGCTGGGGGAGTCCCTGGTAGGCCAGGCCGCCCGCAGCCGGCGCACCATCGCGGTCGAGAACGTCCCCGTCGACTACATCGGCATCTCCTCGGGCCTCGGCCGCGTGGCACCGGGCAGCCTCATCGTGGTGCCCATCGTGGTGGACGATCAGGTCCTCGGCGCCATCGAGCTGGGCTCCTTCACCGCTTTCACGCCCGTGCACCGGGACTTCCTGGAACAGCTCATGGAGACGGTGGGCGTCAACGTCAACACCATCGTCGCCAACGCCCGTACCGACGAACTCCTGGACGAGTCCCAGCGACTGGCCGGAGAACTCCAGGCCCGCTCCGAAGAGCTGCAGGTCCAAAAGCAGGAACTGCAGCGCTCCAACGCCGAGCTGGAGGAGAAGGCGGCCCTGCTCGCGGCCCAGAACAGCGACATCGAGGGCAAGAACCTGGAGATCGAGCAGGCCCGGCAGGAACTCGAGGACCGCGCCCAGCAGCTCTCACTGGCCTCGAAGTACAAGTCCGAGTTCCTGGCCAACATGAGCCACGAACTGCGCACCCCGCTCAACAGCCTCCTGATCCTGGCCCAGCTGCTGGCCCAGAACCCCACGCGCAACCTCACCGCCAAGCAGGTGGAGTACGCCGGCATCATCCACTCGGCCGGATCGGACCTGCTGCAGCTGATCAACGACATCCTCGACCTGTCCAAGGTGGAGGCCGGGAAGATGGACATCAACCCCGAGCGCGTCGCCCTGCGGCAGCTCCTGGACTATGTCGAAGCCACCTTCCAGCCCATGACGACCCAGAAGAGCCTCGCCTTCACGATCACCACCGCCCCGGGCGTCCCGGCGGATCTGGTCACCGACGACTCCCGGCTCCGGCAGGTGCTGCGGAACCTGCTGTCCAACGCCGTCAAGTTCACCGAAGAGGGCAGCGTGGAGCTGCGTATCGAGCGAGCCGACGAAGTGACCTTGCCGGCTCCGGTCCACCGTGACGGCCCCGTGCTGGCGTTCCGGGTCAAGGACACCGGTATCGGTATCGCCGAGCAGCACCTTGAGGCCATCTTCGGAGCCTTCCAGCAGGCGGATGGGACCACGAGCCGCAAGTACGGCGGCACGGGCCTCGGCCTGTCCATCAGTCGAGAGATCGCGCACCTGCTCGGCGGCGCACTGACCGCCGAGAGCACTCCCGGCCAGGGCAGCACCTTCACCCTCTACCTTCCCTGTACCCGCCCCGGTTTTCAGCCCGAGACCGACCGGACCACCTCTGAGGAGGCCGGCGCGGCAAAGCCCCCGACAGTGGAGGAGCCGTCCGAGAGCCGCCGATCCGTCCATGCGGAGATCGAGCTGCGTAAGCCCCGCCGACTGCTCGTCATCGAGGAGCGCCCGCGGGGACTGCTCTCCCTCGTCGCCGAAAGCGCCGTCGCCGAGCTCGCCGGCAGCCACGACCGCGACCCCATCGAACTCGTGGCCGTGGTCGGACCCCAGGAAGCCGCCGGCGCCCTGGCGACCGCACCCGTTCACTGCGTGGTGCTCGAACTCGACAGTGCCGACAGCGACGCCATGCACTTCCTCGACGCGATGCACGGTGATGCCGCGCTGCGCAGCGTTCCCGTCCTCGCCCACAACAACCGACGCCTCGACGCCGCATTCGAATCGACCTTGCAGGAGCGAGCCCGCAAGCGTCCCCTGGAACTGCTCTCCAGCCTGGACGAACTGCGCGAGCGGATCGCCCTGCACCTCTCTGCTGATCAGCCAGGCGACGTCGTGCCCCTGCTCCGTGTCGAGGAAGCACTTCCACAGGCCTCCCAGGCCGTGGACGGCTCCCTGCACGGCCGGACCGTCCTCGTCGTCGACGACGACGCCCGCAACCTCTACGCCCTCACCGGCATCCTGGAATTGCACGGCATCCGGGTCATCCACGCGGAGAACGGTCGCAAGGCCATCGAGGCACTCGCCAGCCACCCGGGCGTCGATCTGATCCTTATGGACGTCATGATGCCGGAGATGGACGGCTACACCGCGACCGCAGAGATCCGGCGGATGCCTGACCACGCCGAGCTGCCCATCATCACCGTCACCGCCAAGGCCATGCCGGGCGATCGCGAGAAGAGCCTCGCCTCGGGCGCGAGCGACTACGTGACCAAGCCCCTCGACGCCGACGATCTCATCGCTTGTGTCCGTCGTTGGTTGAACCCGCAGCAGGACGCGCGGGTGATGTCATGACCGACTTGGAAAACCTCGGAGATCCAGAGACGGCCGAGGGCAGGGAAGCGGACCTCAGCGACGCTGGACCCGCGCACGGAACGGGTCGCACGACGGTCCAGTTCGATGCCGCCGACGCCCCGGCCGCCAACGCCCTGCCAGGGCAGAGGGAGTCCACGGTCGGCCGCCTGGCGGCAACCGTGGAACGACTGCGCGCGGAAGTACGCGCAGCGCACGCAGCCGCGGAAGGCCGAGCGCTGATCGAGCTCGCCAAGGGGGTGATGATCGAACGGCTCGGCTGCGGGCCGGCCCGCGCAGCACGCCAGCTGACCGAATTGGCGCAGCAAGCAGGACTGTCCCCGCTCGAACTGGCCGCTGACATCGTCAATCAGGCAGCTCGCGATCAGTTCGCCACGGTGGCGGAGGAATTCGTCCGGCACGCGAACGGAGAAGAGGGCGACTCGGCATCGTCCGTCGCCGTCCGACTGCGCACCGCCGAGAGCGCCGCGCTCGCCGCGAGCGACACCCAGGCCGTCGCTGAATCTCTCCTGGAACATGCTCTCGCCCCACTGGGAGCGACCGCCGTGGCCGTATGGGCAGCAGGTCTGGAAGCGTCTCTCACTCTCTGCGGCCATGCCGGATTCAGCGCGGACGAGGCGAATCGCTGGCGATACGTCCCGCCGGGCGTCGCGACCGTGGCCCGGCGGGCTCTCGACGAGCGGCGCATCGTACGGATCGAGTCCCTCTCCACAGCGGGCCTGCCCACCATCGGCCGTTCCCAGTCCCTGGGCGGCGGTCGTCTGGCAGTGCCTGCCGGGACCGGAGGCCGTATCCACGGAGTCCTGGAGATCTGCTGGCCCGAGGCGCTCACACCCCACCCGCCGGCCGTCACCCGACAGATCGAAGCCCTCGCCGAGCTGAGCGCCCACACGCTGGAGAACCTGCCGCTCTCCGAAGGGATCTCGACCAGCACCCGGCGGGCGGCCGACGTATCGGAGCTCGTCGACCTCTCCGAAGCCCTGTACGACCCCGCTCTCGTCCTCACACCTCAACTCGACAGCGACGGCCATCTCGCGGACTTCCGCATCCGCCACGCCAACAGCCGCTTCCTCGATCCCGCCGGGCGCTCCCGAAGCGCCGTCCACGGTGCTCTGCTCCTGGAGGCCTATCCGGCGGCCGCCGGCGACAGCGAACTTTTCGAGAAGATCGAACGCGTCTACGCCACCGGAGAGCCCTTCCGCGCCCAGCGCACGACGCTCACCGCCCTGGTGGACCAGGTCCCCCTGGCCACCGTCGCCGACCTCAGCATCAGCCGGCACGCCGACAGCGTGCTGCTCATCTGGCGCATCGAGGACGAGACGGTACGGCTGGCCAGCCTCCTCCAGCACGCGCAGCGTCTGGGGCGCATCGGCGGCTTCGAAGAAAATTTCGTCACCGGGGAGATCACCTGGAACGGGCAGCTCTTTGCCCTCTACGACCGGGCGGTCACCGACAAACCGGTCTCCCTCCATGACCTGGCCGAGCACGCGCACGCCGACGATGCCGTGGTCATCGGCCGCTTCCTCCAGACGGTGCTGCACCACCGCCGTGCCACGTCGACATCCTTCCGTCTGCAACGGCCCAACGGGGTCACCCGCCACATCCGGGTCATCGCCGAGCCGGTCCTCGACGCCGACGACCGGCTCCTCGCCGTCCGCGGTGCATACCAGGACATCTCGTCCCAGCACTGGACCGAGGTCGCCCTCGCAGCCACCCGGGACCAACTCGCACAGACCGAGCAAGAGTCAGCGGAGCGCAACCGGCTGGCCCTGCAGCTCCAGCACGCCATCATGCCCCCGACCCGCGCTCCTCTCGACGCGCCGGGCCTGGACGTCGCCGTGCGCTACCGGCCCGCCGAGGCGGAGTCCCTCGTCGGCGGCGACTGGTACGACGCCGTCGTCCTTCCGTCCAAGCGCGTACTGCTGTGCGTCGGCGACATCGCCGGTCACGGCATAGAGGCGGCGACCGGCATGGTCGTCCTGCGCAACGCCATGCGAGGCCTTGCCGTCACCGGAGCCGGTCCGGGCCAGCTGCTGTCCTGGCTCAACATCGTGGCGCACCACCTCAGCGAACAGGTCACCGCCACTGCTGTGTGCGGCGTGTACGACCCCGAGACCCGTGTCCTGCGTTGGGCCAGGGCCGGCCATCTGCCCCCAGTCCTGATCCGCGGGTCGGAGGCCAGCACCCTTCCGCTACTCGGCGGGCTGCTTCTGGGCGCTCTTCCCGAGGCGGAGTACGAGGAGGGAGAGGTGCAGCTCGAACTGAGCGACACGCTGCTGATGTACACCGACGGCCTCGTGGAGCGCAGGGACACGTCAGTTCAGGTCTCCCTGTCCCAGCTACTCGCCGCGGCACAGGACCCGGCCTCCTCACTGGAGCGCCGGCTCGACCAGCTGCTGCTGCACAGCAAGTCGGACACCGACGACGACACCTGCCTCATCGGCATCAAGGTTTCGTGAAGCGAGGAGTGAACCGCGGCAGGCTCGGCGTCACAGGAAGTGGCGAATGGGAAGGACGACCGTCTCCCCGGTGCGTTGGAGCAATGAGCGGCCCTTCCAACGGCCGGACATGATCTCGACGCTCGCCGAGAGGTCGTCATCGAAGTGTTCGTCGAGTTTGGCGGTGAACGCTGTGTCGAGGACGGCGAGCATGACTTCTTCGTCGTGGTCGAGGGAACGTCGGTTGAAGTTCGTCGATCCGATGAGGGCGGCGGTCCGGTCAACGGTGATGACCTTCGCGTGCATCATGGTCGGCTGGTACTCGAAGATCCTCACGCCGCACGCGAGGAGATCGTCGTAATAGCGCTGTCCGGCCAGCTGACAGACCCGCTTGTCGGTGTGCGGGCCAGGCAGGAGGATCTGCACCTCGACGCCGCGGCGCGCCGTGGCACAGAGCAGCTCGACGAAGAAGGCGTCGGGGGCGAAGTAGGCGGTGGCCAGCCGGAAACGCTCCTGCGCGCTCTCCAGCATGACTCTCATCAGGGTCTGCATGTCCTGCCAACCGAAGCTGGCCGAACCGCGCACGACCTGAACGATGGCTTCACCATGCGGGCTGTGGTCGATGAACCGGTCCCGTTCGTCGAAGAGCTCCTCGTGGCACTCCGCCCAGTTCTGCGCGAAGGCGGCAGCGATGCCGTCCACCGCGGGGCCCCGGACCTGGACGTGGGTGTCGCGCCACTCGCTCGCGTTCCGGGCGTTGCCGCACCACTCCTCGGCTATGCCGACACCGCCGGTGAACGCGACCTCCTCGTCGACGACGAGCACCTTGCGGTGGCATCGGTGATTCTGCTTGAACGGCGAGAGACGTATCGGTCTTCGGAACCAGGACACCTTCACACCGGCGGCCTCCATCACCCGAAGCTGCTCCTTCTCGATGAGCCGGCTGCCGAAGCCGTCCAGCAGCAGCCGCACGCGTACCCCCTGCCGGGCACGATCGGCCAGAGCCTCCGCGAACTGACGCGCGATGTCGCCTCTCCAGTACACGAAGGTCATCATGTCGACCGTGTGACGGGCGGAGCGGATGCTGCCGAGCATGGCCGGGAAGATCTCATCGCCGTTGAGCAGAGGAACCAGCGCATTGCCCTCCGTCGCCGCGATGCCGATCAGCCGTTCCAGGCGTCGTCGCAGATGGGCACTGGAGCCGGAGGTCGCTGCGCCGTGTGCGTCCTCCGTTCGCGAGGCCGGAGACAGTGGGTCCTGCGTGCTCGTCATCCTGCGGTCCACTTCCTTACCGTGCCCCCCACTCCCGGGGACACACCGTTGTGCACATGAGTGAGGTGGATCCGCCCTTCTCCAGGCGGAGCCGCGCCCGTGCCTGGCTCCGGAGGACCGGACCCGTCTACCCCTCCGCGCCCTGGACCGCCACCTCGGCCGTCGCGAGCACATCAGCGACACCGTCCAAGCCATCGCCGGTCTGCTGTCCCACCAGCAGACCGCGGACCTGAACCTGACACGGCAAACGTGACCACGGGCCACACCGAAGTCCTGACGTCTCACCGACAACTGTGCACGAGTTTGTAATCCGGGGACCCCAAAAGACGACGCATCACCGAAGTAGACAGGTCGCCGCCATGAGGGTTTCCGCTCAAACGAGCACCACTGAATTTCTCTTCCAGTACTCCAGCCGTAGATCGTGATCATGGATACGGAGGTCGCTCGCCGGTAGCCTGCCCGCGTGGCTGAGACCTGGACCGAAGAGCAGCTGATCGCGGACGGCTTCGAGCGTGTGTACGCCGAGTTGGAGTGGTGCGACGGACCGCGCGTCGGCCTTGCTGACGTCAACCGGAAGCCTCACTACTTCCAGAACCACGACTACGACCACGCCGACGAAGCCGATGAGTACCAGGTCTGGCCCGCGAGCGAGGCCGCGGTGGAGCTGGAACGCGAGCAGTGGGCGATCTTCGCCGGGTGGAACGAGCGTCGGGAGGCCGGCGAGGTCGGACCGGAGAGCCGTCCGGACCACGGCGGGATCGACGCCCGTTATGACGAGCTGGAGCTGCTGCCGGCGCCGCACCGCGAGGCGCCGGACGACGCGCGTCGGCTTGTGGGCGAGCTGCGGTTCGTTGTCGGCGCTCGCTACCGGGTCGAGGGGCTCGGCTACTGGTTTCGGTGGCGTCCGAGCGGGTGAGGCCGCCGTTGATCATCAGGTGTTGTGTGGACAACCGATGATCACGCGGCGGCCTCAGACACCGGCGTAGTGCCTGCTCACTGGCAGGAGGCATTCGAAGATCTGATGAGCCGCATCGCGGGCCGGTTCGCCCGAGCTTGAACCCCGCCGCCGGGTCCGGTATCGGCATCGCGACCGTGTACGGCACATACGCGAGGCCGTCGACGCACTGGCCGCGCCCGCACCCACGGCATCGTCGACGCGCTCACCGACGCCGGCCTCAAGTGCTGGGCCGACAAGGCGTACCAGGGCGCCGGTGGCTCCATCCGGGTGCCCTTCCGCGGCCGCCGCCTCAAACGGTGGCAGCGCCGACACGACAGCACCCACGCCAAGATCCGCTGCCTCGGCGAGCAGGCCATGGCCACCCTGAAGGGCCGGCGTCTCCTGCGAAAGCTCCGCTGCGGCACCAACCGCATCACCGCGATCGTCCAGGCCGCCCTCGTCCTTCACCACGCGTCAGCGTGAGGTTGGAAAGGGTTCCGTGTGGTGCGGGTCCGTGCCGGCGCCTCCGGTGTCTTCTCGAAGGATTCCGCCGTTCGCCGGCTTCCTTGGTGAGCACCTTCCAGGAGAGGGCATCGCATGGTCGGCCGGTTCTGTCGACGCCGTGCATCCGGCCCGCGGCCCACAGGAGGAGTGACACGGTGAGCGACACCACGGACGACGAGGACCGGAAGGAGAAGGGCGTCTGGTTGCGCGCCTTCTTCTACATCTTCGGCACGCACCTGTTCGCCGGGTTCGTCTGGCTGCTGTTCTACGTCGGCCAGCACGCCCAGAAGTAGGGGCCGTCGTGATCGCTCTCGTGGGCCACGCCGACCTTGCCCCGTGGACACTCGCCCTGCTGGAGGAGGATCTGCGCGCCCGCCTCGCCCCGTACACGGAAGCCGGCCGGTCGGGCCTGGTCCGCGTCGGTCAGGGACTCCCTCTCGCGTTCGCGCGCGCGGCGCGCCGGGCCGGCCTCGGTCTGGTGACCGTGATCCCCGGAACCGATCGGGTGGCCGCACTCCTGCGCGAGGGGCCGCTGCGAGCGGCGGGAGAGCTGCTCATGCTGACGCAGCGGTTGAGCCCTGGTGGACTACGACCCTGCCGACGCGCCCGCCTGCGTACGGGCCGACGAGCGGATGATCAGGGCCTGCTCCCGGGTCCTCGCCGTCTGGGACGGCTCCCCGTCCACCGCGCGGGACGCCACCGCGCATCTCGTGGCCTACGCGCGCGGCCTGGGCCGCTCGGTCGACGTGCTCTGGCCCGTCGGGGCCGAGCGCCGTACGCCATGAAGGTGGCCGCCGTCCGTCGTCCCTGAGGTGCTGTCCATCGGGGAGTGCCGGGCGGCGGCCACCGGTCAGCGGCCCGCCCTCAGGGGCGGAATCTGCGCTCCCTGCTCCGTGCGGAGGTTGCCGACGAGCTCGGCCTGGCCGGCGAGGATCCCGGAGCGGACCCTCCGGAACTCGCGAAGCGGCGTGCTCGCCGTGTCGGCTGTCCCTCGCTCAGGGGCCTGCGTCGCCGGGTGCCAGCCGGAAGCCGGTCAGCGTCTGCGGGGTGATCCGCAGCAGGGTGTCGTGAGGGCCGTGGACCCAACCGTCCAGCGCGCGACGGTAGTGGGCCGCCTCGTGCGGCTCGGTGATCTCCGTCGCGGGACCCGTGACGGAGATCGACCAGCCGGAGGCGGAGGGGGCCGGGAACCGGTCCACCTGGTAGGTGACGGTCGACGGGACGGCGGTGGCCTGGACGGGGGTGCGGACCACAAGGTGTCCGTGGGTCCAGATGTGCACGGCCGGCCGCACGAACGGCTCGCCGCGGCGGATCAGGACGAGGCGGCCGTGCTTGCCGCCCTCGAGCAGCCACAGGGCCTCCGCACCCGGCATCTCCACCAGCCGTCCGGTCGCCATCCGGTCCTCCCCTCTCCCCTCCTGCGTTCGGGTGGTACTCGTGCGCCGGTCAGACCTTCTTGACCACGCTCGACTTGAGCTGCATGTTGCCGAAGCCCTCGATGCGACAGTCGATGTCGTGGCCGTCGACGCCGTCGACCAGCTTGATGTTGCGCACCTTCGTGCCGGCCTTGATGCCGGAGGGGCTGCCCTTGACCTTGAGGCTCTTGACCACGGTGACGGTGTCGCCGTCGGCGAGGACATTGCCGACGGAGTCCTTGACGACCTTGTCGCCCGTGGCGTCGGCCGCCGCGTCCCCGGCGGTCTGCGCCCACTCGTGGCCGCACTCGGGGCAGACCAGCAGGGCGCCCATCTCGTACGTGTACGCGCCGGCGCACTGGGGGCAGGGCGGCAGCTGGTTCTCGGCGTTCTCGGCCACGGGAGGATCCGTTTCACTTCATCGGTCTGGGAACTCCATAATTGCATAATTCTGCAGTTCGTTAGATGCTGGATGCCGCGCCCGCGGGTAGCCGCGCCCGCGGGTAGCCGCGGGCGCGGCATAGCCCGAGAACCCGACGACGGGCTCGGTGGGCTCGACGACGAGGAGAGTCAGGGACGTGCCGGTTCCGCTGTACCAGGCGAAGGCCGAGTTCTTCCGGATGCTGGGGCATCCGGTCCGCATCCGGGTTCTGGAGCTGCTCCAGGACGGGCCGATGCCGGTGCGTGACCTCCTGTCGGAGATCGACGTCGAGGCGCCGGCCCTGTCGCAGCAGCTCGCCGTGCTGCGCCGGTCCGGGATCGTGAACTCCAGCCGCGAGGGATCGACGGTCGTCTACACCTTGGCCGGCGGTGACGTGCGTGACCTGATGCAGGCCGCGCGCCGGATCCTCACCGAAATGCTGGCAGGGCAGAACGAGCTCCTCGCCGAGCTGAGGGAGACCGAGGCGGCGGAGCGGTGAACACCCCGGGGGTGGTGAACACCCTGGGAAAGCGGACGCGTTCACTGCTGCCCACCCGCGCCGACGCCGTCGCGATGGCCCGTGACCCGCGGCGCGACCTGCTCGCCGGCCTGACGGTCGCCGTCGTCGCCCTGCCCCTGGCCCTCGGATTCGGCGAGACGTCCGGGCTCGGCCCCGCGGCCGGCCTCGCGACCGCGGTCGTCGCGGGAGCGCTCGCCGCCGTGTTCGGCGGATCGAACCTCCAGGTCTCCGGCCCGACCGGGGCGATGACCGTCGTCCTCGTTCCCATCGTCGCCCGGCACGGGCCGAGCGGCGTACTGACCGTGGGCCTGCTCGCGGGGCTCATCTGTGTCGGCCTGGCCCTGCTCCGGGCGGGCCGCTACATGGCCTACGTCCCCGCCTCCGTCGTCGAGGGCTTCACCCTGGGCATCGCCCTCGTCATCGGCCTCCAGCAGGTCCCCAACGCCCTCGGCGTCCCCAAGCCCGAAGGCGACCGGGTCCTGGCGGTGACGTGGCGCGCCGTCGGGGAGTTCGCCCACGCCCCGAACTGGACGGCCCTCGGGCTCGCCCTGGGCGTCGCCGGCCTGATGCTCGGCGGCGCCCGGTGGCGGCCTACGATCCCCTTCTCGATCCTCGCGGTGATCGCCGCCACCGTGGTGGCGCAGGTCTTCCGCCTGGACCGGGCCGAGCCGATCGGGGAGCTGCCCGCAGGCCTTCCCGCCCCTTCCGTCGGCTTCCTCGACCTCTCCGCGCTGGGTTCCCTGATCGCTCCGGCCGTCGCGGTGGCGGCGCTCGCGGCGCTGGAGTCACTGCTGTCGGCACAGGTCGCCGACGGCATGACCGTCGGCCAGAAGCACGACCCCGACCGCGAGCTGTTCGGGCAGGGCCTGGCGAACATCGCCGCCCCGCTGTTCGGCGGCGTCCCGGCGACCGGCGCCATCGCCCGTACCGCCGTCAACGTCCGTACGGGAGCGTCGTCCCGGCTCGCCGCGCTCACCCACGCGGCGGTCCTCGCCGTCATCGTCTTCGCCGCCGCCCCGCTCGTGTCGAAGATCCCGCTCGCCGCCCTGGCCGGTGTCCTGCTCGCGACCGCGGTACGGATGATCGAGGTCGGCTCGCTGCGCGCGATGGCACGGGCCACGCGCTCCGACGCCGTCGTCCTCCTCCTCACCGCCGCCGCGACCCTCGCGCTCGACCTCGTGTACGCCGTCGTCATCGGCCTCGCCGTCGCGGGCGCCCTCGCCCTGCGGGCGGTGGCGAAGCAGGCCCGCATCGACCAGGTGGACTTCCGCCCCGACCTCCCCGGCGAGCACTCCGAGGAGGAACACGCACTCCTCGCCGAGCACATCGTCGCCTACCGGATCGACGGGCCCCTCTTCTTCGCCGCCGCCCACCGCTTCCTCCTCGAGCTGTCCGAAGTCGCCGACGTCCGGGTCGTCATCCTGCGCATGTCACGGGTGACGACCATGGACGCGACCGGTGCGCTCGTCCTCAAGGACGCGGTGGAGAAGCTGAACCGGCGCGGCATCGCCGTCATGACCTCCGGCGTACGGCCGGGTCAGCGCCAAGTCCTCGACTCCGTCGGCGCGCTCGACCTGCTGCGGCACGAGGGCCGGGAGTACGCGACGACCCCCGAGGCCATCGCGGGCGCGCGCGTCCACCTTCAGACGGCGGGCCTGCTCGCCGCCGTCCCCACGCGGAAGGCCGGTGCCCCGCCGAGCCCCGGTGCGGGAGCCCGATGAGCACCACGCCGGAGCCGATGCCGCTCCGCCACGTCCTCACCGCGCCGACGGAGCCCGCATCGGTGCGCCTGGCACGCCAGACCGCCGAGACGACCTACGCGGAGTGGGGCGTCGACGCGGCCCGCCCCACGATGGGACCGGTCCTGCCGATCCTCGGCGAACCGGTCACCGACTCCGTCCGTCACGCCGCCGTCGCCTCCGAGAGCCTGACGGTCACCTACGCGGCCGGCGAGTACGCCCTCGCGTTCGCCGTCCACGACCGCCACCCGCATCACCCCGGGGGCGTCCCCGCCCTCACGGGCGGTCCGGCCACCGTCGCCGAGGTGCCGGCTGAGCACGACGGCACATGCGTGCCGCGCCGGGACGCCGACGGCGGCGGCAAGAGCGTATGGATCACGCTCCCCCTGTGAGACCCCCGGCTCCCGTGAGACCCCCGGGCTCCCGTGAGATTTCCCGAACCCCTGTGAGAGCGAAGGCGAAACGATGACCATCGAGTGGCGATACACCGTCAGGAAGGACCTGGGCGTCCTGTCCCTGGCCGGATTCCTCGGAGCCGAGGCCGTGGACCGGTTCTCCGGGGCGATCGGCTGGACCCTGGCCCGCGGCACCGGCCCGGTCGTCCTGGACCTCACCGGCCTGCGCGGCTGGTCGGTCGGCGGCCAGCTCGCCGTCGCCGACGCGGCCCGCCGGCTGGCCGCCGAGGACCGCCCGCTCGAACTCGCCGCCATCCCCGCGGACGGCTCCCTCGTCCCCGACGGCAGCCGGCCGCCCCTCGTCGTCCACTGCGACCTGACCACCGCGCTCGCCGCGCACGGCGCCGGTGCCGGCCGACAGCGCGAGTGGTGCAGCGACGAGTGGCCCGGCACACGCGGGCCGGCCGAGCGCCCGGTGGCATAACGCCCCTCGGGACAGGGCTCCTGATCCCGCCTTCCATCTACTCCGGAACCTGCCCGTCGGTAGGCCCTGCCGATGTCCTTGGTTCGTGAACCAGTCGCCGTGGGATCCGCTGCCGGTGCGGCGGCGGATCGCCGAGCGGTTGTGCGAGGCGATCCGGCCTGAGGCGTGGGTGATCGACGACGTGCCGTTCCCCAAGTGCGGCACCGCGTCGGTCGGGGTGGCCCGACAGTACTGCGGAGCGCTCGGGAAACGGGCGAACTGCCAGGTCGCGGTCAGTGTCCGTGCCGCCACCGACACGGCATCGTGCCTGCTGGACACACACGTCGGCTGGGAGCCGGACGCACCGGTAGTGGTCGTCGACGCGGGCTACGGTGTCAGCACCCCGTTCCGGACCGGCCTGGGGGAACGGGGACTGTCGCACGTTCTCGCGCCGACCGGCAGGGAAGTCGCCCATGCCGAAGAGGCCCGGCCGCACCGGCCCGCCCATGGCGAACTCTGACCGCCGCCCCTGCCCCGCTACCGCACCCCGCCCCGAGCCGTCAGCGTCCTGGCAGCGGAAACCGGCGCGGAACGGTTTGCCGAGGTCACCTGGCGGCAGGGCAGCGAAGGCGCGATGACCTGCCGGTTCACCGTCCTGACGGTCCGGCCCGCGGGCAAGCGTCCCTGGCCGCGGCCCAACAGGTGGAGGAGGTCGGAGGCGCGCGGAAGTCATGCGGGCGGACAGGCCGCCAGGCCCAGATTGGTCCGCTTCCCGGGGCCGCGTCGGAAGGAGCGGTTCAAGGGGTGATCGCCGGGCCGGAGTCGCCGGGCGAGGGGTGGGTGGTTCGGACCGCTGCGGTGAGGGTCGGGTACACGTGGAACAGGGGGGCGGCACCGTTGATCTCAAGGAGCCGGGTGATCTGCGGGCCGGGAGCGGACAGGGCCAGGCGCACGTGTTGGGTGTGGGCCTGGTGCGCGGCTCGAGCAGGGCGTTGAGGCCGGTGGAGTCGCAGAAGCCGATCCCGGCCAGATCCACCACCAGGGTTGTGTGAGAGCAGAGGCATCCGGCCCCGCCCCCGGCGGCAAGACCGTGTGGGCCGGCCTGCCCGCTCCCTGACCCCGCTTTCAGCCCCGACCCACGAAAGCGGTCTGCCGGCAGGCGGCCTCCGGTCGGCACTCAAGCGCCTATCGCCTTGCGGAGTGGTGCCGGGCGACTGAAGCGCCGGCGTTGTCCTGGCGTCGGGCCGTCTCCAGAAGCCGGGCCCAGGACCGCACGGCCGGGCGGCGCCTCAGCAACGCACGGCGCTCGCGCTCCGTCATGCCGCCCCACACACCGTGCTCCACCCGCCGGTCGAGCGCGTACGCCAGGCATTCGGCCTGCACGGGGCATCCGAAGCACACCGCTTTCGCGCGGTTCTGGGCCGCTCCTTCGACGAACAGCTCGTCCGCTCGCGCCGTCCGGCACACCCCCGACGACATCCAGGTCGTGTCCACGCATCCCCCCGATACCCGCGCGCCTGCTCGGCAATGTTCGACAGTGCAGGCACGCTATGAAGGCATGTGCCACAGGTCTACAGCTCCTTCCGCCGTTCGCCCCATCGGGTGACGCCCGGCAGGCCGTTTCTCGCGTCGTCCGGTCACTGCGCGGCCGGTCACGTAACCAGGTCGGCGCTCGTTCGGACGGCTACGCTCGGTACCTGGTGGGGTCGGCGGAAAGGCTTGGCCATGGAGTCGCACGAGAAGGTGCTGTCAGACCTGATTGCCGAGGCGCACACGGTGACGGGGCGGGAACTCGCCGGGCTCGTGTTCCGGGCGGGCCGGCGCATGGGTTTGGACGGCACCCGCATGTACGTGGCCGACCTGCAGCAGACCAGCCTGGTGGCGCTGCCTCAGCCCGTGCCGGTCGAGACACAGACGCGGGACATCGACGGCTCGCTGGCCGGCCTGGCCTACCGCACGGAGCGGACACAGCGCTCGCGGGACGGCCACACCGCCTGGGCGCCGATGATCGACGGCATCGAACGCCTCGGCGTGCTGAAGGCCACCGCACGGGACCTCGGCGAGGACCTGACCAGGCGGTGCGAGGCGCTGGCGGATGTGGCGGCCCTGCTGCTGGCCTCGAAGTCGTCGCACAACGACCTGCTGATCGAAGCGGGACGGCGCCGGAAGATGACGGTGCAGGGCGAGCTGATGTGGGCGTTCCTGCCCCCGCGCACGATCGGGACCGCAGACGTGACGTCGTCCGCGGTGCTGGAGCCCGCGTACGACATCGGCGGGGACGCCTTCGACCACAGCCTCACCGAGGACGCGCTGCACCTGACGCTGCTGGACTCCATGGGGCACGACCTCGCGTCCGGCGGCGCGAGCGCGGCCGGTCTCGCCGCCTGCCGGGCCGCACGCCGTTCCGGCGGCACCCTCTCAGACATCGTTCCGGCGATCGACACCATCCTGGACCAGTGGTTCACCGACCGGCTCATGACCGCGGTCATCGCCGACCTGAACGTCCTCGACGGCACGTTCACCTGGGTCAACTGCGCCCATCCGCCGCCGCTGCTGATCCGCGACGGCCAGGTGCTGCCGCGCACGCTCGAACGGGAGCCCGACCTGCCCCTCGGGTGGGCCTTCCACGCCGCCTCCCCGCCGACGGTGCACCAAACGCGTCTGCAGCCCGGCGACCGGATCCTGTTCTACAGCGACGGCGTCACCGAGGCCCGCTCCACGCAAGGGGACCTCTTCGGCGAGGAACGGCTCGCCGACACCGTCATCCGCGCCATGGCCGCCGGCGACCCCGCCCCCGAAGCCCTGCGCCGCCTGCTGAAGGAACTCCTGAACCACCAGGCCCACCGCCTCCGGGACGACGCCACCATCGTCCTGACCGAGTGGCACCCAGGCCCCCACGGACCGTGAGGTGAAAACGAGGCCTCTCCCAGACCGTATGTCTCGCGAGCGACCATCGGCGCCGGGTCGCCAAGTGCACGTCTCCTGACCCATGCTGGGGATTTGCTGACCAAGGGCCCCACAGCACGGCCCTGACCTGCGGCCGCGCCAAACCAGGGCACGTTGATCAACATCCTCACGGTGGTCTCCCCGGGATTGTGGCGGAGGGGCGCGCTTGTCGGGCCTTCGCGGGTCGGGCCGTGTCCACGGAAGAGACGATCTGGCGGCGGGCGGCCGAAGGCATCCTCCGCCGGCGCGGCGGGATGCCGCGGGGTCGTTTCGGCCCGGAGGCCTCCCGCCGTGGACCCGAGCGCCTCCTCTTCCGGGCGCGGGGACGAGCCCGGTGTCACCGGGCGGGGCCGTGGCCCAGTTGGGTGAGGGCCAGGTCGAGCATGTCGGCGAAGAAGTCCGCGGCGGTGGTGTCGAGGCACAGCGGCGGCTTGATCTTGAGGATGTTGAGGTGGTCGCCGGTGGGCTGGACGATCACGCCGAGGTCGAGCATGCGGTCGCAGAGTTCGGCGGTCTCCTCGGTGGCGGGCTCCAGGGTGATGCGGTCCCGGACGAGTTCGAGGCCGAGGTAGAGGCCTGAGCCGTGGACGGCGCCGACGATGCCGTGGCGGCCCGCCAGTGCTTCGAGCCGGCGCTTCAGGCGGCCGCCGACACGGACCGCGTTGCCCTGGAGGTCCTCGTCGCGCAGGGCGTCCAGGACGGTGAGGCCCACGACGCTGGAGACCGGACTGCCGCCCGTGGAGGAGAAGAAGTAGCCCTGCTCCCGGTACCGGTCCGCGACCGCCCTGGACGTGATCACGGCACCGAGGGGGTGCCCGTTGCCCATGGCCTTGGCGACGCAGACGATGTCGGGGACGACCTGCTGCTGCTCGAAGCCCCAGAACCAGTGCCCCAGGCGGCCGTAGCCGACCTGGACCTCGTCGGCGACGGCCAGGCCGCCGTGACGGCGGACGGCCGCGTACACCTGGGCGAGATAGCCGTCGGGCAGGGCGACCCCTCCGGCGTTGCCGTAGAAGGTCTCGCCGATGAACGCCCCCGCCGGGCGGCCGGCGGCGGCCAGTCCGTCGATCACCGCGACGGCCTCGGGCCCGTAGCGCACGGCATCCGCACCGCGGTGCCGGCCGCGGTAGGAGTTGGGCGAGTCCACGGTGTGGACCCAGTCCGGACGGGTGGCGAGGGCGTTCGGATTGTCCTGGAGCGAGGTGGAGACCGCGTCGGAGGCGTACGTCCAGCCGTGGTAGGCCTCGCGCAGCGCCACGACGTCATGCCTGCCGGACGCCCCCATGGCCAGCCGGAGGCCCAGATCCACCGCCTCGGAGCCGGAGTTGACGAGGAACACGGTGTCCAGCGGCTCGGGAAGGAGCGCGGCGAGGCGTTCGGTGAACTCCACCACCGAGGCGTAGTGGAAGCGGGAGTTGGTGTTGAGCCGGCGCAACTGCCGGGAGACCGCCCGCTCGACCCGGGGATGGGCGTGGCCGAGCGGGGTGACGTTGTTGACGATGTCGAGGTACGAGCGGCCGTCGGTGGACAGGAGGTGGTGACGCCAGCCGCGCTCGATCCGGGGAGGGTCGGCGTAGTAGTGCTCCTGCACGGTCGCGAACACGGCGCCGCGCCGGTCCAGCAGATCCGTACCCTGCGCGGGACCGCCGGTCGCGAGGCCCAGGAGCGGGGCGGGGTCCGCGGTGAGCGGCAGCCAGCCGGCGGCGTACTCGGGACGTACCAGCGGAGGGACCGCGGGACCGGCGGCGGCACGCAGCGCGACGTGGACCGCGGCTCCGGAGGGGAGGTGCGCGATGTCCTCGCCCGCCCGGACCGATGCGCCGGCCGCGAGGAGGGGGCGGGCCGAGGACGGGAGGGACAGGGTCAGCACCCGTGAGCCGTGGGCGATCTCGACCCGGCCCCGGTCCGCGACCAGGACCTCTCCTTCGCCGGGAGCCTGTGCCACGGTGGCACGTCCGAGCCACACGTCGACGCCGGTGGACACCGTGGCCGCGGAGACGGCCGACAGCGCCGGAGCCCGGGTGAGCCGGGCCCGGGAGTACCGGGTGGCGACCGCGGCCGCTCCGTCCGCGAGCGCGGTGGCCGCCAGCCGGGCCTCGGTGCCGGAGTCGGTCCAGGCCCCGTCGTCCATGGAGTCGGCGTCGGCGGACAGGTCGAGGAGGGCGATGTCGTCGGCGGCCAGGTCCCGGAAGAGGAGGTACGGCGGCGAGTCGGCCCGGCCGGGTGCCCCGGCCAGGCCGGTCGCGTCCTCGACGAGGTGGGTCATGACCGGCAGGGGCAGGCTGGTGGCCTGCTCGAACACGCGCCACTCGCGGTCGAGCGCCGCCTTGGCGTAGGCGTTGTCCTCGTCGACGACGGCCTGGTGGCGCCCGCTGACGACCAGGCCGGCGGCGCGCAGGACCACGAGCGGCCACAAGGCCTCCGCCTCCTCCCGGGAGAGCGGCCGGACGGCGTGGAAGGCGCGGACGGCCGGCAGCACGTGGTGGGGTTCGACCCCGTCGTGATGGAGCATCGAGGAGAGCGACACGGCGAGTTCGCCGACCGCCCAACTGGTGGTCACGTCACCGAAGTCGATGACGCCGTCCGGCACGGGGACCGGACCGCCGGGACGGCGGATCAGGTTGTCGTCGGTGAGGTCCAGGTGCACGGCCTGGGAGGGCAGCGCATCGGCGACCTGACGGACGCGTGCCCACGCCTCGGCGGTCGCGGCGTGGACGGCGGCGCGCCGGTCGGGCTCGCCGATGTGCCCGGCGAGCCTGGCGACGACGCGGTCGGCGTACCGCGGATCCCACTGGAGCACACGATCGAGGCCCGGGTGCCGGAAGTCCCGCAGGGCGGTGCTGACCTTTCCGGCGATCGTGCCCATGGCCGCAACGGTGCCGGGGGACAGGTGCCGGGAGCCCGAGAGGGTCCCGCCGGGCAGGTGCCGCAGCAGTCTCGCGACGGCCGGCCCGCTCTCGGTGTCCACCGTCGTGCGGCACGGGGAACCGTCGGGACGCCGCAGGACGGTGGCGACGCGCAGCTCCGGGTGGGCCGAGGAGACCAGGTCGGCGGCGGCGTCCTGGGCTTCGATCTCCGCGGCGCCGAAGGCGGGGTTGGCGATCTTCAGTACGGCCGGGACCGCCCCGTCCCCGTCGCGCAGCAGGAAGTTGGCGTCCTGCTGGCTTCCCAGCGCCTCCGCGTGCACGCCCGTCCCCAGGTACGGGGCGGCGATGCGTTCGGCGTCGGCCGGTGTCACCCGCGGTGCGGGGAGGGCGTCCTCGGTGAAGAAGTCGATGGTGCGGTGCTCACG
Organism: Streptomyces sp. NK15101; assembly: GCF_020400725.1. Classification (GTDB taxonomy): domain Bacteria; phylum Actinomycetota; class Actinomycetes; order Streptomycetales; family Streptomycetaceae; genus Streptomyces. Next base: position 49,948 of record NZ_JAINVG010000027.1, read on the forward strand.
GTGCGTCATGCGGGGTTCCTCGGCTGGTGCGGGCGGGCCGGCTCGGACGGTTCCGGTGCCCTCAGTCGACGTGCCACAGGAAGCGGTGGGTGTGGATCGCGAAGTAGGGGAAGTTCTCCACGGACGCGACTCCCTCGACGGGCCGCACGACGTCGTTGATGAAGTCCAGGAGGTCACGGGGCCGAGCGCACACGACCTCCGCGAACAGGTCGAAGCCGCCGGACGTCAGAACCGTGTACACGACCTCGTCGTGCCGGGACAGCTCGTCGGCCACCGCCCGGGGATCGCCGTCGACGCGCAGACCCAGGAGCGCCATCGCCTGCCGGCCCATCGTCATCGGATCGGTCACCCCGACGACCTGGACCGCCTTGGAGTCGATCATGCGCTGCAGCCGGAGCCGCGCGGCCGAGGGCGACAGTCCCACCTTCGGTCCCAGATCGGCGTAGGGGATCCGGCCGTCGACCTGCAGCTCCCGCAGGATGGCCCGGTCGATGTCGTCCATGCAGCACCTCTCACCTCTGCCCGAACGGCAGGCATCGCGCTTGTCACAAGCACACTGCCGGACATCGACGCTCGAATCAAGCGTGCGGAAGCTCGAATCACGCGTGGTGCTGGCGAACCCCGGCCCGGTGGAGGAAGGACCCTCTCGGTCCCGCCCGGTCACCGGTCCGGGGTTCGTCTCCGGCCGGACATCCCCTCGGACACGTCCGGTCCGGGCTTGTCGCCCGGGCGCCGAGTGGCCGCACGCGCCGACGAGCCCGGGCGGGGACGGGGGCGGGCCCGCCGCCGTCGGTCACGCGGCCCGGGCACCGCCGACACCGGCCGGCACGGTCAGTTCCGCGGCCGTGGCGGCCCGGACCTCGTCGACGGTGACGCCGGGGGCGAGTTCGGCCAGGACGAAGCCGTCCTCGGTGATGTCGACGACGGCGAGGTCGGTGATGACGCGCTGGACGACGGCCAGCCCGGTGAGCGGCAGGGAGCACTCCTCGACGAGCTTGGGGGTGCCGTCCTTGGCGGTGTGCTCCATCAGGACGATGACCCGGCCGGCGCCGTGGACGAGGTCCATGGCGCCGCCCATCCCCTTGACCATCTTGCCGGGGATCGTCCAGTTGGCGAGGTCGCCGGAGGAGGAGACCTGCATGGCGCCGAGGACGGCGGCGTCGATGTGGCCGCCGCGGATCATGCCGAAGGACAGGGCGGAGTCGAAGAACGAGGCGCCGGGCAGGGTGGTGACGGTCTCCTTGCCGGCGTTGATGAGGTCGGCGTCCAGTTCGTCCTCGGTCGGGTACGGGCCCACGCCCAGGATGCCGTTCTCGGACTGCAGCACCACCTCGATGCCGGGCGGCAGGTGGTTGGGGACGAGGGTGGGGAGGCCGATGCCGAGGTTGACGTAGCTGCCGTCGGTCAGTTCGAGGGCGGCGCGGGCCGCCATCTGCTCGCGGGTGAGGGCCATCTCAGGCGTCGCCTTCCGGTCGTACGGTCCGGCGCTCGATGCGCCGCTCGGCTGCGGGGTCGCCGGGGGTGACCCGGACGACGCGCTGGACGAAGACGCCGGGCAGGTGGACCTCGTCGGGGTCGAGTTCGCCCGGCTCGACGAGGTGGTCCACCTCGGCGATGGTGATCCGGCCGGCCATGGCGGCCAGTGGGTTGAAGTTGCGGGCGGAGGAACGGAAGACGAGGTTGCCGTGCCGGTCGCCGATGGTCGCGCGGACGAGCGCGAAGTCGGTGGTGATGCCGTGTTCCAGCAGGTACGGGTGCCCGCCGAACTCCCGGGTCTCCTTGGGCGGGGAGGCGATGGCGACCGTGCCGTCGGCCGCGTACCGCCAGGGCAGTCCGCCCTCGCCGACCTGGGTGCCGGTCCCGGCGGGTGTGTAGAAGGCGGGGATGCCGGCGCCGCCGGCCCGCAGCCGCTCCGCCAGGGTGCCCTGGGGGACGAGTTCGACCTCCAGCTCGCCGCTCAGGTACTGGCGGGCGAACTCCTTGTTCTCTCCCACGTACGAGCTCGTCATGCGGGAGATCCGCCCGGCGGCGAGCAGGAGCCCGAGGCCCCAGTCGTCGACCCCGCAGTTGTTGGAGACGATCTCCAGACCGCTCAGCCCACGCTGCCACAGGGCGTCGATCAGCGTGCCCGGTATTCCGCACAGCCCGAAGCCGCCCACCGCGAGCGAGGCGCCGTCCGCGATGTCGGCCACCGCCTCCGCGGCGCTCGCGACTGTCTTGTCCAGACCCATACGGATCCCTTCCCTCGGGCGACCGGCATGACCTCGCTGGTCAGAGCCGGTGGCCGATACGACCGATGGGCAGCGAGCCTAGGCAGGCCGCAGGGACGCGACCATGGTTGTCATCCACACACCATGGGGGGCCTTCATGGGGACGACCACTGCCTCCGACGGTGCCGGGAGGGGGCCGGAACAGCGCGCGACCCCGGTGGGCACGGGCCGTCCGGGGTATGGGCTGCCGGCGGGTCGGTCGCCGGCAGCCGTTGCCCGACTCGTCGGACTTCCTGGTGATGCTCCACGGCCTGCCTGAGGACCGGCCCACCGACTGAGCCGGCGTCAGGACTGCCGCGGTACGGGAAGGGGGGGCGCGGCACGGGAAGGGGGCGGGAGGCGGCGGACGACGCCGCGGAGAGTCCGGCCGACGCGCTCCCGTCCGCCCCTTCGCGCGCGGTCGGGGCGTCAGCCCTGGGGCACCGCGACGTACGCCTCCCTGGGCGTGGTGGTCGGCGTGTAACGGGACGCGGCGGTCGCGGTCGGGATCAGGTCCCGGTGGATCACCTTGGCCACGGCCTGGATCGTGTTCACGCCGTAGTTCATCGTGCTGTTGTTGTCGGTGAGCACGGAGATGGTGTAGTCGTGGCCGTCGCCCTTGAACGCGCCGATGCTGTGCACGCGCCAGCCTCGTGTGGCGCGCTGCAGCCAGCCGTTCTTGACGTGCACGGACACGGAGGACGGCGCGCCGGCCGGGGTGCCCCACCTCTGTGAGGTGATGACGCGCCCCATGAGCTTGAGGATGTAGGCGCGGGCGTTGTCGCTCAGGACGTTGTTCCTGGCGGTGATCAGCGAGAGCAGCCGCTGCTCGTCGGTGACGTTGATCCGGGTGAGCCCCCAGTAGCCGCCGGACCCCGGCACCGTCCGCGTCATGCCGGCAGCCGTCAGGAAGCCCTTCACCTTGGTGACGCCGAGCTGGTTCCACAGGGAGGTGGTGGCCGCGTTGTCGGACTTGGTGATCATGGCGGTGGCGAGGTCGGACTCGCGTGAGGTCAGGTACCGGTTGGTCTTCTTGGCGTCCCAGAGGAGCGTGGCGAGGACGGTCACCTTCACGATGCTGGCCGAGTCGTACGAGACCGTGGCGCGCAGGGTGCAGGTGGTGTTCGTGGTGCGGTCGCGCAGGCCGACGGCGACGGTGCCGGTGCGCGAGGCGAGGGCGGCGGTGATGTCCCTCTGGAGCTTGGCGGCGAGCCCGGCCTTGCCCGACGTGCAGCTGACCTGCGGTGTGGTGGCGGCGGAAGCGGGCGCCGCGCCCGCGACGACGGGCACGAGCATCCCGGCGGCGGCCACGGCCGGAAGCGCGCGGGCACGCAAGGTCATGCGGTGAGTCATGTGGGTCCCCCTGGAAACGAAGCGAAGCGAACACGCCTGCGGCGTGCTCGCCTTACAAGACTCTTGAGCGTGCGGATGGTTGTGCGAATCCGGCGGAACCGGGGGATCGGGCGCCCCGCGGACGCGATGCCGCCGCGAGGAGCCCCGGCCTCCGGTCCCGTGAACAGCGGACGGAGCCACTCCAAGCCCCCGAACGGCCCGAGCCGGTGCCCTCGCCACGGCCTTCCGGGGCTGCTGACGCCCTTCCAGGTCCTTCGGGCGGCACACCTGGACGGCGAGTCGGTCTCGACCCGCGCTTCGTCACCGCCTTCGCGCAGGTGGTACGACGGCCCCGCCACCGACCGGTTCCGGACCACCGACCGGTTCCGGACCACCGACCGGTTCCGGCCCACCGACCGGCCGCGGGACCGTCCGCTACGCCGTCGCGAGCGCCGAGGTCGGTGACTGGCGGGCGGCGCGGACCGCCGGGTAGACGCCCGCCACCGTGCCGATCGCGAGGGTGGCGACGAAGCCGGCACCGGCCGCCCGGGGCGGCACCACTCAGGGCAGTCCGGCCGTGGAGGCGTACACGGCCGTCGCCGCCGCGCCCAGGACGACGCCGACGATGCCGCCGAGGCCCGACGGCATCAGGGACTCCGTGACGAACCGGATCCGGATCTGGCCCCGCGTCGCGCCGAGCGAGCGGCGCAGCCCGATCTCGTGTCGCCGTTCCAGGACCGAGATGATCATGGTGTTGGCGACGCCGACCGGGCGGCGGCCGCGCTGGCCGACGAGGCGGCGGAGCGGGGCGTGCAGGTCACCGTCCGAGCCCTGCCCCTGACCGTCGAAGGGGACCCCGTGCTCCTGGAGCGGCTCCTGCACGATCTGGTCGCGAACGCGGTGTGGCACAACGTCCCGCGGGGCGGGTCGACGTGCGCACCGGCCCCGCCGCCGGGATCGAGGTGTCCAACACCGGGTCGGTCGTGCCGCCCGACACGGTCCCTCTGCTCTTCCAGCCCTTCCGCCGGCTGAACGAACGCACCCACGCACCCGGGGAGGGGGCGGGCCTCGGCCTGTCGATCGTCGACGCCGTCGCCAGGGCGCACGGGGGAGCGGCGACGGCGACGGCCAACGCGGAGGGCGGCGGCCTGACGGTCCGGGTGGTGTTCCAGTAGCTCTCCGCGGGTTCTGCCGCACTGCTGGACCGGCACCCGCGCCACCTGCGGCCGGCGGCAGCCCCACGCACCCCTGACCGGCGATGACGACCGGCGTGGCAGCTGCCACTACGATTCCAGTGTTTGAATGGAACGTCGTCTTTGACCGAGCAAGGAGAAGCGCTGTGCCCCTGATGTCCGTCGTGATGCCCGTGTACAACTCGGCAGCGACGCTCGGTGCAGCGGTTCGGTCGGTGCTCACGCAGACCCACAGCGACCTGGAGCTGCTGATCACCGACGACAAGTCCTCCGACGACTCCATGGACCTGCTCATGGAGTTCGCCCGGCAGGACGAGCGCGTCAAGCCGAAGTCGGCACCGGAGCAGGGCGGTGCCGGCCGGGCGCGCAACCTCGCGATCGAGCGGGCCCGGGGGGATTACGTCGCCTTCCTCGACAGCGACGACATGTGGCTTCCGGAGAAGGCCGAGCGGCAGATCGAGTTCGCCGCGGCGGGCAGCGCGCCCTTGACGTTCACCTCCTACTACAAGATGGACGCCGACTACGCCGGCGAGAGCACCGACTTCGTCCCGAACGGGCGGGTGGTCCGGGCGCGGGAGCACGTGGACTACCGCGCGATGCTGGTGCGGGACCACATCGGCGCCCTGACCGCCATGTACGACCGCAATGTCCTCGGCACGCGGCTGATGCCGGAGATGCGGAAGCGGCAGGACTACGCCCTGTGGCTGTCGATCATGCGCGACGGCGCCGACGCCCGGGGCCTGGCCGAGCCGCTCGCGGTGTACAGGGCCCACCAGGCGGGTTCGCTGTCCTCCAACAAGCTGTCTCTGATCCCGTACAACTGGGAGCTGTACCGCGAGCACGAGGGGCTGTCGGTCCCCCGGTCGACCCGGGCGCTGGCCGGCGCCGTCTGGCAGTCGCTGCGCAACTCGCGGATCTAGAACCTTTCGGCCCGCCGCAAGAGCCGTGCCGCCCCCAGGACCGGCCGGGTCCTTCGCCGGGCGGTGATGCGGGGGCGCCGTCCTTTTCCCGGACGCGTGGCTCCTTCCCGCAAGCGCGGCGCCGGCCCGGACGGCACGCGGGATCCGGTCCCGCGTGCCGTCCGCATGCGTCGTTCCCCGCCCCGCCCCGGGCGGGGAACGACGAGCCGGCGATCCGGCAGCCGCACGACGCCGGGCGCCGGCTAGCAGCCGGCATCCGCGAGGACGTAATAGCCGGGCGCGGTCTGCTTCAGGGTGTGCGTGACGAACGTGTTGTACAGACCCATGGCCTGGCCGGAGCCCGTGGCGTAGGTCTGGCCGCCGCTCTGGTAGGCGCGGCCGGCGACGGTGTGCTGGTAGTTGTTCGCCGTGTAGCAGGCGGGCGTGGAGCCGGTGGTGGTCGCGGTCACCGACGAGGAGGCCGCCCCCACCGCCCCGGCCGCGTCCACGGCGGCCACCGTGTAGGCGTACGTGGTGCCGGCGGCCAGGCCCGTGTCGGTGTACGTGGTCGAGTTCGCGGTGCCGACCTTCGTGCCGCCGCGGTAGACGTCGTAGGAGGCCGCTCCGGGGACCGCGTTCCAGCTCAGCGACACGGTGGCGTCGGTGGTGCCGCCGACGGCGAGCCCCGCGGGGGCGGGCAGGGTGCCCGGGGTCTCACCGCTGCCGCCGCCGTCGAGTCCCCAGAAGCGGGCGGTGTGGTAGCTGGAGCAGATGGTGTCGAGGTAGTAGGTCCCGGCGGTGCCGCACTGTTCCGGGCCGCTGCCCGGGTCGACCGCCAGGCCGTGCGCCATGCCGGAGACCGAGTAGACCCGCACGGCGGGCTTGCCGGAGGCGTCGTCGTACTCGCTCAGCGTGGTGCCGCCGGAGAGGTTCTCGGTCCGGGAGGGCGTCTGGCCGATGCCCCACGCGTTCGTCCACTGGTCGCGCAGTTCGGTGGCGTTGGCCGGTACGACGGTGGTGTCCGAAGTGCCCTGCCAGATCGCCACGCGGGGCCAGGAGGCGGTGCCGGCGGGCGCGGCGGAGCGCACGAGGTCGCCCCATTGGGCGGGCGTCTTGTTCGGCGGGCTGTACATGCAGGTGTACGCGGCGGACACGCTCGTCGCGCAGTACGCGGGAAGTCCGGAGTCGATGGAGCCGCCGGCGAAGACGTCGGGGTAGGCGGCGAGCATGTTCGCGGTCATGCCGGCGCCCGCGGACAGACCGGTGATGTACACCCGACGCGGGTCGCTGCCGTAGCGCGCGACGGCGGCGTCGACCATCTGCCTGATGGACAGGGCCTCGCCCCTGCCCCGCGTGCTGTCGCCCGAATCGAACCAGTTGAAGCAGGAGTTGGAGTTGTTCGCGCTGGTCGTCTGGGGGAGGACGAGGGCGAACTCGTACTGGTCGGCGAACTTCGGCCAGCCCGAGTGGGCGTAGTAGTCGCTCGCGCTCTGCGTGCAGCCGTGCAGGGCGACGACGAGCGGTGCGCCCGGGGCGAGGCCGTCCGGCGCGTACGCGTGCATGGACAGGTTGCCGGGGTTGGAACCGAAGCCGGTGATCTGGGTCAGGCCCGCGGCGGACGCCTGGGGCCCGACGGCCACCAGGCCACCTGTCAGGGCGAGAGCGCCCGCGGCGGCGGTGAGCCAACGGCGGATGCCGCCGATGACGCGGCGGCTCTTCGGTGTACGGAACGGGGGGTACGGCTGTCCCATGGCTGATGCCTTCCGTGGGGGAGAGGACGAGGGGCACCGCGGCGGTTGCGGCTCGTGCCGCCGGTGTGGCGTGCATCATGCGGGCTGGTTCACCGACGCCGACATGGGCGGGACAGCCAGCCTTGACGAGGGATCAGTGTGTCGGCTTTCCATGGCCCGACCCGTGTACGGCCCAGTAGTGAGGAGGAGTCGAGCCGTGGCTTCTTTCAGCCACTCAGCGGGATGGTGGGAAGATCCACCAGAAGTCCGCCGATGATGGTCGGCAGCCCCATGTCCAGGGGGCGACCGGCGTCATAGCCTCCCGCAGAGCCTCGGAGGCGCACCGATGCGTCGTTCCCCTTCTGTACCGCACCCCGTCCCAGGCGGCGGGGCGCGCCGGCGGCACTCGCCCTGACCGCACTCGCCCTCACCACCGTCCCGTCCCCGGCGGCGCCCACCGCCCCCGGCGGACACTGCGCCCGCCTGACCCACCTCCGCGTCCCCGGCGCCGAACTCCAGCACGCGGCGTGCCTGGACGAACTCACCACGGCGGGCACCGTCGCCACCGGCCACACCGACCCCGTCGACTGGGCCGGGCTGACGCCCAAGGACCTGGCCGTCCCCACGGGAGTCCCCGGCGTCCAGATCGACGGCTACTTCCCCGACACCTCCACCACCAACCACGGCTGGAACCACGACGCCCAGTCCGTCATCCGCATGCCCGGCCGGTGGAACGGCGGTCTCGTCGTGGCGGGCACCCCCGGCAACCGCGAGCAGTACGCCGGCGACCGGGCCATCGCGGACCGGGTGTCGGCCCAGGGCTACGCGTACGCCGCCACGGACAAGGGCAACACCGGCCCCGCGTTCCACCGGGACGGAAAGGAGCCGCGCGACGCCATCGCCGAGTGGAACGACCGGGTCACCCAGCTCACCCGTGCCGCCCGCGCCACGATCGCCCAGCGCTACCACCGGCCCCCGTCCCGCACCCTGGTCACCGGCCTGTCCAACGCCGGCTACCTGGTGCGCCGGCAGCTGGAGAACCGTCCCGAGCTCTACGACGGGGGAGTCGACTGGGAAGGCGCCCTCTGGCGGGCCGACGGTCCCCACCTGCTGGACTTCCTGCCGAAGGCCCTGCGCGCCCATCCCTTGCACGCGGCGGGCGGCGAGGGCGCCGAAGAGGTGCGGCGGCAGATGCACGCGGCCGGCTTCCCGGAGGGCTCGGAGTTCCTGTGGCCGTACCACCACAAGGTCTACTGGGACCTGACCCAGCGCATCTACCGTGAGGAGCTGGACCCCGGCTTCGACGGCGCGACCGAGGCCGGCACCCCGTACTGCGCGACGGGCACGCCCGCCTGCGACACCGACTACGACTACGCGACCCGGCCGGAGGAGGTCCGGCGGGCCGTGGCGAAGATCGCGCTGACCGGGCGGATCGGCAAGCCCCTGATCACCCTGCACGGGACCCTGGACGCCTGCTGCCCATCAGCCGGGACTCGGACGTCTACGCGCGGATGGTGCGCGAGGCCGGCCGCGGCTCCCTGCACCGCTACTACCGCATCGAGGGCGGACCCCACACCGACCCGCTCGTCGACGCGTTCCCCGGCCGGCTGCGCCCCCTCACGCCGTGCCACCACGCCGCCTTCGCGGCCCTGGAGGACTGGCTGAGGACGGGCCACCGGCCACCCGCCCCGGGCACCGTCCCTCTCCGCGGCGACCAGGATCCCGTGACCCTGGTCAACAGCTGCCATCTGGACACGGGGAAGGCCGTCGGCACTTCCTCCTGAGCGCCACGGTTCCCTTCCGAGGGGAAACCCATGGTGCTCCGCTCCATTGAAACGCCCATGACTGTAGTTGATCCATCCATAGGCCGGGCGGAAGGTGCTCCCTACTGTTTCCGGCCATGACGAACACATTTCCCACCCCGGCCCCTCTGCCGTCGCCCGTCGCCGAGGTCGACCTCAGTGGGCGCACGGCCCTGGTGACGGGCGGCGGCAGCGGCATCGGCCGGGCCTGTGTGCTCGCTCTGGCACGGGCAGGCGCCACCGTCCACGTGGTCGACCGGGACGCCCCGGCGGCCAAGGCGGTCGCCGAGATCGTCGGCGGTCGGGCACAGGTGGCCGACCTCGCCGACCCGGGGGCCGTCGACCTCCTCCCGGCCGAGGTCGACATCCTGGTGAACAACGCCGGCCTCCAGCACGTCGCGCCCCTCACCGAGTTTCCGGTGGAGCGCTTCGAGCTGATCCAGAAGGTGATGGTCACCGCCCCGTTCCTGCTCATGCGGAGGACGCTGCCGCACATGTACGAGCGGGGCTGGGGCCGGATCGTCAACGTCTCCAGCGTCCACGGCCTGCGGGCCAGTGCCTACAAGGCCGCCTACGTCACCGCCAAGCACGCCCTGGAGGGGCTCAGCAAGGTCGCCGCCATCGAAGGCGCCCCGTACGGAGTGACCAGCAACTGCGTCAACCCCGGCTACGTCCGCACCCCCCTGGTCGAGGGCCAGGTCCGCGACCAGGCCGCCGCTCACGGCATCAGCGAGGGCGACGTCCTCTCGAACGTGATGCTCGCCCGCTCGGCCGTCAAGCGTCTCCTGGAGTCCGAGGAGGTGGCCGCCGCCGTCCTGTGGCTGTGCGGCCCCCACTCCGGATACCTCACCGGCACGTCCCTGCCGCTCGACGGCGGCTGGACCGCCGGCTGACCCCCGCCCGGCACAGACCCCGCTCCACCCGCCCCACCTCGTTCCGCCCCGTTCCGTCCCTTCGTGAAACCGGTGATTCCATGTCCGACACCACCACCAAGCCGAGAGGCGGCATCGGCCGCATCGTCGGAGCGAGCCTGATCGGCACCACCATCGAGTGGTACGACTTCTTCCTCTACGGTTCGGCCGCCGCCCTGGTGTTCAACACCCTGTTCTTCCCCAGCGCCGACCCCCTGGTGGGCACGCTCATCGCTTTCATCACCTACGCCATCGGATTCGCCGCCCGGCCGCTCGGCGGGATCGTCTTCGGTCACTTCGGGGACAAGATCGGACGCAAGAAGCTGCTGGTGCTCAGCCTCCTGATGATGGGCGGCGCCACCTTCGCGATGGGCCTGCTGCCCACGTACGACACCATCGGCGTCTGGGCGCCGATCCTGCTGACGGTGCTGCGCCTGGTCCAGGGCTTCGCCCTGGGCGGCGAATGGGGCGGGGCCGTCCTGATCGTCTCCGAGCACGGCGGCGACAAGAACCGCGGCTTCTGGGCCTCGTGGCCGCAGGCCGGCGCCCCGGGCGGCAACCTGCTCGCCACCGGCGTCCTCTCACTGCTCGCCGCCGTCCAGTCGGACGCCGCCTTCCAGTCCTGGGGCTGGCGCGTCCCCTTCCTGCTCTCCGGCCTGCTCGTCATGATCGGCCTCTGGATCCGCGTCTCGGTCTCCGAGTCCCCGGTCTTCCTGGAGGCGCAGGCCAAGGCCGAGGCCGCGGCCGCCGCGGGGGTCAAGGAGGAGGCCCCGGTCGTCGAGGTGTTCAAGCGCAGCTGGCGCGAGGTCCTGTCCGCGATCGGCACCCGCTTCGGCGAGAACATCTCGTACTACATCCTGACCTCCTTCCTCCTCGTGTACGTCACCACCCACCTGGGACTGGCGAAGAGCACCGCGCTGAACGCCGTCCTGATCGGCTCGGCCGTCCACTTCGTCACCATCCCCCTGTGGGGCGCGCTGTCCGACCGCATGGGCCGGCGCCCGGTGACCCTCATCGGTTCCGCGGGCATGGCGGTCTGGGCGTTCGTCTTCTTCGGCCTCGTCGACTCCGAGTCGTTCGTGGTGATCACCCTGGCCGTCACCGTCGGCCTGCTGCTGCACGGAGCGATGTACGGACCGCAGGCCGCGTTCATCTCCGAGATGTTCGACACCAAGGTCCGCTACTCCGGCGCCTCCATGGGCTCCCAGCTCGCCTCGATCCTCGCCGGCGCCCTCGCCCCGATCGTCGCGGTCGAACTCCTCAAGGACTACGGCAGCTCCACGCCCATCAGCGTCTACCTCTGCGCCGCGGCCGTGATCACCACCATCACCGTGGCCGTCACCCGAGAGACCCTCGGCCGCGACCTCACCCGCCCCAAGGACGGGGAGACCGCGGCGAGGCCCGTGGTCACCGCGGGCGACCAGGCGTAGCCCCCCGCGAGCCGCCCGGTCCGCCGTCACCAGGGACGTGACGACGGCGGACCGTGGTCACGACCGCAGCGCCATCCGCCCCCACGGCCGCGAGGAGGCCCCATGACCGCCGGCCGTCGAGCCGATGCCCGCCCGCCGTCGTCGCCCACCGAAGCGGCCGCGCGCCGCATGCTGGACCTCCTCGCGGCCGACGCCCCGGCACAGGAGCTCGCCGCCCAGCCCGCGCGTTCGCGCGCCGTCGACGGAGCCACCCCGGCCGACGTCGAATGGATCGAGGAGACCACCGAGGTCGCCCTGTCGGTGCGGCGGGTGCTCGACCAGTACCGCCGCAGGGAGGCGGAACTGGTGGCCCTGTTCGACACCGCGGGCGACCTGGCCGGGCTCCGGGACCTCGACGCCGTGCTGCGCGCCATCGTCCGCCGGGCCCGTACCCTGCTCGGCTCCGACGTCGCCTACCTCACCCTCAACGACCCCGTCGCACAGGACACCTTCATGCGCGTCACCGAGGGTTCCGTCTCGGCGGCCTTCCAGCAGCTCCGCCTGGGCATGGGCGAAGGCCTCGGCGGCCTGGTCGCGCAGACCGCGCGTCCCTACGCCAGCACGGACTACCGCACCGACCGGCGCTACCGGCACACCGGCACCATCGACGACGGCGTGGCCGAGGAAGGACTCCGCGGCATCCTCGGAGTCCCGCTGCGCCTCGGAGAGGAGATCATCGGCGTCCTCTTCGCCGCGGACCGCACCCCGCGCGAATTCACCCCCGACGCCATCGCCCTCCTCGGCTCGCTCGCCGACCACGCCGCCGTCGCCATCGACAGCGCGCGCCGGCTGGAGGAGACCCGCACCGCTCTCGCCCGGCTCGAAGCCGCCAACGCGACGGCCCGCGCGCACAGCGAAGCCCTGCACCAGGCGTCCGACGCCCACGACCGGCTGTCCAAGCTGGTCCTGCGCGGAGCCGGCACCGACGAAGTGGCGGCCGAGATCGCGGCGCTGCTCGGCGGGGGAGTGGCCGTCCACGACACCGACGGCACCGAGCTGGCCCGGGTCGGCACCGAACCGGTGACGCCCTCCACCGTCAGTCACGACGCCTCGCACGGCGAGGGCCGCGCCGTCCACGCCCACGGCGTGTGGACCTGCGCCGTCCTCGCCGGCGCCGAGCCGCTGGGCAGCATCGTCCTGACCGGACGCGCGGACCTCTCCGAGGCCGACCGGCGGCTGTTCGAACGCGCGGCGCTCGTCACCGCCATGCTCCTGCTCATCCGCCGCTCGGTCGCCGAGACCGAGGACCGGGTACGCGGCGAACTCCTCGACGACCTCCTCGCGGACCCCTCCTCCTCGGCGCACCGGGACGGCAGGAGTCTCGCCCTGCGCGCCCGGCGCCTCGGAGTCGACCTGACCCGCCCCCACGCCATCGCGGTCCTCGACAGCGAGCCCGCCCTGCGCCCCCGGCTCGCCGCGGAAGCCGCCCGCGTCGTGCGCGGGCTCGGCGGCCTGGCGGGCACCCGGCACGGGCACAGCGTCCTGCTCGTGCCCTGCGAGCGGCCCGGAGCGTTCGCCCGCGAACTCGCCGCCGACCTGGCGCGGATCATCGGCGTGCCCGTCACCGTGGGCGCGGCCGGCCCCGGGACGGGGCCGGAGCAGCTCGCCGCCCTCCACGCCGAGGCGCTGCGCTGCCTGTCGGCGCTCCACGCCCTCGACCGCACCGGAGACGGTGCCGACAGCGCGGACCTGGGCTTCGTCGGCGTCCTGCTCGGCGACCGGGCCGACGTCGGCTCGTACGTCGGCCGCGTCCTCGGGCCCGTCCTCGCCTACGACGCCGAGCGCGGCACCGAACTGGTGCGCACCCTGCACGCCTACTACGACCACGGGGCCAGCCTCTCCCGCGCCAAGGACGCCCTCCACGTCCACGTGAACACCGTCGTCCAGCGCCTGGACCGGGTTGCGCAACTCCTGGGCCCCGACTGGAACGCCCCGGCCAGCGCCCTGGAGGTCCACCTGGCGCTCCGTCTCCACCAGCTGTCCCGAGGCGCCCCCGGCCGCGGAACCGAGGGCGGCTGAACCGGCGGACCGGAGGGGCGGCTTCGGCGAGCCCCACGACGCGCAGCACCGGCCCCCCGGCCGGACCCGGGTCGGGCGAGCCTTCCGCCGCCTCCTGCCGGTGTGCTCCCGCGCACCCCCGAACGGCGGCGGGGCGGGCACCGCCCGGTACGATCCCGGGGTTCCGGCGGCCGCGCGTGCGCGCCGGCCGCATCGCGTGACCGTTCGAGGGGGACCACATGACGCGGCAGGGGACCGTCGCGATCGAGCCGATGGACGGGACGGCCGCGGTGCGGGCCGCGGACGCGTTCCGGCTGATCTACGCCGAGGCCTTCGCCGGGCCTCCCTACCACGAGACCGAGGACGGCGTCGCCGCCGCCTTCCGCCGCTTCCCCGCGCAGGCGGGCGACCGCGCCTTCCGCGCCGCCCTGGCCCGTGCCGGGGACGGCGAGCCGGTCGGCATGGCGTACGGCCGACCGCTCCCGTCCGACACGGTGTGGTGGGACGAACTCACCGGGCCCGTGCCCGACGCCGTGCGGCGCGAGGACGGGCGCCGCACCTTCGGGCTCATGGAACTCGCGGTGCGCGGAGCGTGGCGCGGACGGGGCGTCGCACGGGCCCTGCACACGGCGCTGCTCGACGGGATCGGTGCCGAGCGGGTGCTGTTGAACGTCCACCCGGCGAACGAGGCGGCGACGGCCGCCTACCGGGCGTGGGGCTACCGCAAGGTCGGCGAGGCGCGGCCGGGGGGCGGAGCCGCGGACCTCCACGACGTGATGCTGCTCGACCTGCGCCGAGGACCGGCCCGTCCCTCATAGGGGAGCGGCGGTGCCGGGGCGCAGACGGTCGCTCAGGAAGGCCAGGATCTCGTCCCGGGCCCGGACGGTGGGGTGGCCCACCTCGTCGACGAGGTGGGCGGTGACGACGCTGTGCGGCGTACCGACCTGCTCGGCGAAGAACGGCGGGGGAGCGGGGTTCGCCGCGCCGTCCGGGAGGACACGGCCGTCGAAGGCGTCCCCCAGCAGCGCGCGGTACGCGGCGAAGCGGCGGCCCGTGCACCAGCGGTCGCCCTCGAAGCGGTAGGAGAGGACGGTCAGCCCGTCGCGGGCCACCCGCTCCCGGATCGCGCGCGCGTCCGCCTCGTCGAGTTCGAGCCCGCCGGGGTCGTCGAGGGGCAGGGAGGGGTGGTTGACCACGGGCGCGATCACGGCCGGCTCCAGGGTCATGGTGAGGGCGAAGTTGCCGGTGAAGCAGAGGCCGATCGCGCCGACGCCCGGGCCGCCGCACTCGGCGTGCGCCCGGCGCGCCAGACCGCGCAGCCACGCCGTGACCGGGCTCGTGCCGCCTCCGGCGAACGCCCGGAACTCCGCGCTGACGCACGCCCGCCGGACCACCTCCCGGCCCCCCTCCAGCGTGGGGAAGGCACCGTCGGTCCCGAAGAGGGAGGGCACGTGGACGGTGAAGCCGGCGTCCCGCACCCAGCGGGCGAGGCGCAGCACGTCGGGACTGATGCCGGGCATCTCGGGCAGGACGACGACGGCGGGGCCGGCACCGGCCGTGTGGACCGTCTTCACCACGCCGTCCACGTCGACGGGGCGGTGGTCGAAGTCGTCGATCGGATCGTCGGCAGGAGGAGTCATGGGCACAGCGTGGCCCGCGCACCGGGCGCCGGGTGAGGGGCGGGATCGCCGACTCCACCGGTAATCTCGCCACCATGAGCGCGCTGCGTGTCGGCGTCCTGGCGTATCCGGGCTGCTTCGCCTCCGAAGTCTTCGGCGTGCCCGACCTGTTGACGATGGCCGGGCACGTCGCGGGGCCCGGCGGGCCCGACTACCGGGTCTCGATCGTCTCGCCGCGCCGCCGGGTCACCGCCTCCGGCGGCACGCGGCTCGACGTCGGCCCGCTGCGCGAGGTCGACGTCCTCGTCGTGCCGGGCTTCGAACTGCTCCCCGGCGCGGACCTCGACGAGCGGCTCGGCGCCCTCGCCCCCGAGACCGCGGCGATCCGCGCGCACTTCGCCGCCGGCACCGCCGTCGTCTCGCTCTGCGTCGGCGCGTTCCTGCCGGCCGACGCCGGGCTGCTCGACGGGCGCCGCGCCACGACGTCCTGGCTCCACGCGGACGCCCTGGCCCGCCGCCACCCGGCCGCCGACGTCCGGCCCGAAGAGCTCGTTGTCACCGACACGGGGGTGACGACCACGGCCGCCTTCAGCGCCATGTACGATTTCGCGCTGGACCTGATCCGCCGGCACGGCGGGCCCCGCGTGGCCCGCGCCACCGCCCGCCTCGCCCTCCTCGACGACGCGCGCACCTCGCAGACCCCGTACGTGGACGCCCGGCTCCTTCCGCGGCCCGGCCACGGGTTCTCCGAGCGGGTCATGCGCCACCTCGACCAGCACCTCGCCGACCGCTACGACCTCGCGGCCCTCGCCGCCGCCTTCGGCGTCAGCACCCGGACCCTGCTGCGCCGCTTCGCCGCCGAGACCGGCCGCACCCCCCTCGCCCACCTCCAGGCATCCCGCGTCCGCCGCGCCCGCCACCTCCTGGAGACCACCGACCGCACCGTCGCCGCCGTCGCCGCCTCCGTCGGCTACCGCGACCCCGGCACCTTCACCGCCCTCTTCACCCGCCACACGGGCCGCCCGCCGAGCGCCCACCGCGCGGCCCTCCGCCCCCGCCGGAAACCGGCAACGTGAACAACAGCGGTCAAAGAGGCAGCTGGGAAAGGGAGTTGCCGGAGCGCTGCGATACGTTGAGGACGTGACCGACATCGAATCGCGCATCGACACCTCCCGGCCGCACACCGCCCGGATATGGAACTACTGGACCGGCGGCAAGGACAACTACCCGGTCGACCGGGAAGCCGGCGACCGGATCCGCGAGCTGCACCCCGGGATCGGGGAGTACGCGAAGGCGGACCGGCTTTTCCTGGGGCGGGCGGTGCGGCACCTGGCCGAGCAGGAGGGCATCCGGCAGTTCCTGGACATCGGTACGGGGCTGCCGAGCGCCGACAACACGCACGAGGTCGCCCAGCGCGTCGCCCCCGACGCGCGGGTCGTGTACGTCGACAACGACCCGCTCGTCCTCGCACACGCCCGCGCCCTGCTGGTCGGCACGCCCGAGGGACGCACCGACTACCTGGACGCCGACCTGCGGGACGTCGACACGATCCTGGCCGCCGCGGCCAAGACCCTCGACCTCTCGCAGCCGGTCGCGCTGATGCTGCTCGGGGTCGTCATCTTCGTCGAGGACGACGAGGAGTCGTACGGAGTCGTCCGCCGGCTCGTGGACGCGCTCGCCCCCGGCAGCCACCTCGTCCTGTCCCACACGGTCACCCACCCCGACATGCCGGACGTCGACGCGGCGGTGGCGTTCTGGAACGAGCACGGCACCCCCAAGCTCACCCAGCGCACCCCCGAGGAGATCGCGCGCTACTTCGACGGCCTGGAGCTGCTGGAGCCCGGCGTGGTGTCCTGCTCCGCGTGGCGGCCGGAGACGCCGACGCCGGACGTCGCGATGTACGCGGGCGTCGGCCGCAAGGGGTAGTCGGCCGCAAGGGGTAGGAGACGAGGCGCCCGGGGCTACGGGGTGAGCCAACCGCGCAGGAGCCTGCTCACGGCGGGCATCGCCACGTAGGTCATCAGGACGTTGAAGACGCAGGCGACGACCGCGCTGCTCAGCAGGAGGGGCAGCGCGGTGAGGCAGGGGACGAGGAAGAGGCTGCCGAGCACGGAGATCGGATAGATCGCCAGGGTCGCGCTGATCGTCATCTTCCACCGGGGCGGCGCGGGCCGGGTCGACCCCGGCTCGGCGAACCAGGTCTCCATTCCGGTGAGTTCGCGCCGGGCGATCTCGGTGTGGTGGTGCCCCTGGCAGTCGGCGAACCAGGCGGCCCGCTCGGGGGACTCCTGCCAGGCCCGGCAGGCCTCCGCGTCCCGGAAACGGTGGATGAGGAACCAGGGGGCGTCGCCGCCGGAGGAGCGGAAGAGTCCGTACCCGAGGTGGCCGGGGAAGCCGGCCGCCGTGTCGAGGATGCCCTTCGCCCACAGCTCGAAGGCGGCTTCGTGACCGGGCTCCACCCGGCGGGCTATCAGCAGGGTCACCTCGCCGGTGTCGGCGGGGACGGTGGTGTGTTCAAGGCCGGCCGTGGTCACGGATGCTCCTCATGATCATGCCGCGCCCGCGCCCACTCTACGCCGCGCCGGCGAGGGCGGCGCAAAGGGGCGGTCGCCTCTTCAGGGCATTCGGCGGCGGGCCGCCGCGCGGCGTCGGAGCGGGCCGACGGGTTCGGGATATCAGTGGTCGCAGGCGGCGGTCGGAGGCGACCGCCACTGTCCGGAAAGGCGGGAGCCCCGTGACCGTCAAGGCCATCCCCGAGGGATATCCGCGTGTCACGCCGTACCTCTGCGTCGACGGAGCCGCGGAGGCGATCGACTTCTACGTCTCCGTGTTCGGAGCGACCGAGCGGGTGAGGATGCCGGCGCCCGACGGCACGATCGGCCATGCCGAGCTGGAGCTGGGGAACGCGCTCATCATGCTCGCGGACGAGTTCCCGAGCATGGGCTTCCGCTCCCCGAAGACGGTGGGCGGCACGCCCGTCACCCTGCACGTGTACGTCGAGGACGTCGACGAGGTCTTCGCCGGGGCCCTCGCCCGGGGCGCGAAGGAACTGTCACCGGTGAAGAACGAGTTCTACGGCGACCGCACCGGACAGATCGAGGACCCCTTCGGCCACCGCTGGAACCTCTCCACCCACGTCGAGGACGTCTCCCCGGAGGAGATGGAGAAGCGGGCCGCGGAGGCCATGCGGTCCATGGAGGCCCCCCGGTACGGCGACTGAGCGCCCGCCCCGCGGCCCCGCGCCGGGGAAGTCGACGTGCGCGCCGCCCGTCGCGTGCGGATGCGGGGCCTCCCGGCGGGCCACCGCCGCCCGTACGCCCGCGGTGTCCGCGCACCGTGCGGGGCGTGCCGGCTCACCGGACCCGGAAGGTGGCCATCATGCCCATGGCCGAGTGGTCGAGCATGTGGCAGTGGTACACGTAGTCGCCCCGGAAGCCGTCGAACGTCGCGTGCAGTTTCACCGTCTCGCCCGGCATGACCCGGACCGTGTCCTTCAGGCCCGCCTCGGTCGGGCCGGCGGGCCGTCCGCCGCGTTCGAGGACCCGGAACTGGACCAGGTGCAGATGGAAGTTGTGCGGGGCGCGCTTGTTGGCGTTGGTGACGTTCCAGATCTCGGAGGACCCGAAGGCCACGGTGGCGTCGACGCGCTCGGGGTCGAACAGCCGGCCGTTGACGAACCCCCGGGGGTCGGGGCGCCCGTCCTCGTCCATGCTGAGCTCGATGTGGCGGGTGACGGCGGCCTTGGGCAGCGCGGCGGCGGGCGGCAGGGCGCGCAGCACCTCGGGGACGCGGCTGGGGTCGTCGGCGGTGCGCACGACGTCGAAGCGGAGCACCTTGCCGATCTGCTCGGGCCGGCCCGGTCCGGTGTCGGCGAGGACCAGCCGGGTGCCGACGCGGTAGCGGGAGAAGTCGACGACCACGTCGGCGCGTTCCCCGGGCGAGAGCGTGAGGACGGGCACCGCGACGGGGCGTTCGAGCAGGCCGCCGTCCGATGCGATCTGGGTCAGCGGAGTGCCGTCGGACAGGCTCAGTGCGAAGAACCGCAGGTTGGAGCCGTTGAGCAGACGGAAACGGTACTTGCGGGCCGCGACCTGGAAGTACGGGGTGGGCCTGCCGTTGGCGAGGACGGTGGTGCGGTTGCGGTCGCCCGTCGTGTACGCCAGCTGCCCGCGCTCGTCGAAGCGGGCGTCGCGGATCGTGACGGGCACGTCGTACCGGCCCTTGGGCAGCGGAAGGCTCTGTTCGAGGTCGTCCGTGAGCAGATAACCGCCGGACAGGCCGCGGTAGACGTGCTCGGCCTCCATGTGGTGGGCGTGGTCGTGGAACCAGAGCGAGGCGTGGGGCTGCCGGTTGGTGTACACGTACGTCCGCGCGGTGCCGGGGGCGAAGACGTCCATCGGGTTGCCGTCGGAGGGAGGCGGGACGTTCCCGCCGTGCAGGTGGACCGTGACCGGCATGCCGAGGCCGTTGTGGTGGCGGACGAGGACGCGGCGCCCGGAGCGGGCGTGGATGACGGGGCCGGGGAAGTGCCCGTCGTAGGTCAGGACGTCGGTGGCGATGCCGGGGAGGATCTCGGCGGTGGCCTTGCGGATGGTCAGCTCGTAGCAGTCCACGCTGCCCGTCGAGGTGAGGGGGCGCAGCACGTGCGGGACCGGCATGGCGGTGGTGAAGGCGGGCGGCACGGGGGCCCGCGCGGGGCGCGGGCCGGCCGGCGGCAGGGCCTCCGCCGCGTACGCCTCGCCCCCGGCGGGGGCGCCGGGGGCGAGGAGCGGCAGGCCTGCGGCGGCGAGGGCCCCGCCGAGCACGCTGCGACGGGTGATCATCGGCTTCCTCCCGGGAGGTGGGCGGCGAGTGACGCCGGGCGAGGGACTTCCGGCGGGCCGGCCGACACCCTGTGGTCCAGGTCTAACCGAGAGCGGCGGGAACCGCACACGGCGACCGCGCCGGGGCGGCCCCCCCGACGCCGTCCCGGGTCGGCCCCGACGGCCTGGCGTCCGGCGCGAGGGCCGTCCGGTCCGGCACCGGACCAGGTACTCCGTGCGGGGAAGCCGGGGGCAGGTCTTCACGGGGGAAGGCGGGGGCAGGGGGGAACCGCGGGTGGGGAACGCGAGGCGGACACGGCCGAGTGGTGGACCGGCACGGCGGCCAGGGGCAGCAGGACGGCCCGTACCCGCATGAACGTGCGCACCGGATGACCGCCGCCCGCCACCGCGACGACCGCGACGACCGCGAGGAGGGAGAAGACGCCGAGCACGCCGTGGACCTCGACGCCCGCCCTCGCCCTGGCGAAGGCTCGGCGGGGGACGGCACGGTCGAACGGGGCGGCCGGGGACGGGTCGTTCGGACCGGTTTCCATGCGCGCCGGCCCTGCCGGGCGTCCGGCGGGACCGGCATCCGTCCGGCCGTACGAGGGGACGGGGCCGGCCCCAGCTCCCTCGTACGGCCGGGGAGTCCCCGGCCGCCCTCGGCCTCGGGGTGGGGAACGGACCGTCAGAGCCCCTCGGCCGCCCCGTCGGAGTGTCCGATCGGCTCATCGCCCGACGCCTCTTCCCGGGCGAGAGCGCGACCGGCACGTACACGACCTCGCCGTCCGGCAGGCTCGGCACCGTCGGGCGGCCCCGGTCAGCCGGTCTTCGCCAGGCCCGCCGCCCGGCCGTCCGCGTCCCGGACGACCTCCAGGACCTCGTCGACGGCGGTGCGGTCGATCGGACCGAACACATGCGGGAAGAGGGTCCCTTCGGGGACGCCGGGCGGCGGGGTCGGCACGGCGGCCTCCCACTCCGTCCTGGCCGTGAGCCGGTTCTCGTCGAGGAGGAGCACCAGGAGCGGCCCGGAGGCGCTGCCGAAGAAGGCGTTGACGACGGCGAGCGTGGTCGGCTCGTCGGGGGAGCAGTGGACGAAGCCCTCCTCCGCGAGGGAGGCGGGGGCGTACGGCTCCTCCGGCCGGGCGGACCATTCGGCGGGCGTCACCACGTGGTAGATCATGTTCCGGTTATAGCAGGGGCTGCCGCCGGCTCCCGGGGGTCACCAGGTCCGCCCGGCCTCGACCAGCAGGTCCCGGACCCGGGTGACGTCGGGGTTGTCGGGGCGGCCCGGGCGCTGGACGAGGTAGCCGGTGTTGATGGGCGGGTCCTCCGGTTCGTGCAGGGACACGAGGGCGCCGGAGGCCAGTTCGGCGTGGCAGAGGTAGCGCGGCAGGACGCTGAAGCCCGCTCCGGCGACGACGGCGGCGAGCACCCCGCGCAGATCGGGCACGGTCACGGCGGCGGGCCGGGACAGCCGCGCCCCGAACACGTGACGCCAGTAGCGGCGGGCGATGGGCAGGTCCTCGGCGTACGCGACCAGGGGGACGGGGTGCAGTGCCGCAGGCCCCTCCAGGGCCAGTCGCTCCTTGACGCGGCCGGCCCACGCGGGGGCCGCGACGAGGACGAACTCCTCGTCGGTGAGCGGTACGGCGGTCAGCGCCCGGCCGCGCGGCCGGAAGGTGGCGATCACCAGATCGTGCCGGCCCGCGCGCAGTTCGTCGAGGAGCGGCTCGGTCAGACCCGGGCTCACCCTCAGCCGTACGCCTTCCGCCGCCAGCGGGGCGAGGGCGGGCAGGACGCGCGTGCAGAGCAGTTCGGCGGGGCCCGCCAGATGGACGGGAGCGGCCCGCCCGTGGGGTGCGGCCTCGTGTCCGGTCACCGCGGCCAGCGCGTCGAGGGGCCCGGCGACCCGGGCCGCGAGGTCGTCGGCGACGGCGGTCGGGGCGACACCGCGCGGCAGCCGCTCGAAGAGTTCGCGCCCCGTCTGCCGCTCCAGGGCGCGGATCTGGGTGGTCACCGTCGGCTGCGACAGACCGAGCAGCCCCGCGGCTGCGGTGAACGAACCGGAGCGGTGGACGGCCAGGAACGTCCGCAGCAGGTTCAGGTCGGTCACCGGCTGCACCGCGTCACCGCCGGTCGCTCCATCGGGATCCTTATGCCTCACCGGAGCAGCCTATCGGCAGGGCTATGGGAGGGCGGCTTCGCCGCGGAACGTGCGGCGGTACGCGAGCGGGGAGACACCGATCGCCGCGTGGAGGTGCTGGCGCAGCGAGGTGCCGGTGGTGAAGCCCGCCTGGCTCGCGACGTCGTCCACGGCGAGGTCCGTGGACTCGAGCAGCTGCCGGGCCCGGGCCACCCGCTGCTGGATCAGCCAGCGGCCGGGGCTCATGCCGACCTCCTCGTCGAACCGGCGCGCGAAGGTCCGCAGGCTCATACGGGCGTGGCCGGCGAGCTCGCTGAGCGTGAGCGGCTCGTGCAGGTGCTCCAGCGCCCACTGCCGGGTCGCGGAGGTCCCGTTCGCGGTGGTCTCCGGCACGGGCTGCTCGATGTACTGGGCCTGCCCGCCCTCCCGCCAGGGCGGTACGACGCACACCCGCGCCACGTGGTTGGCGACGGCGGCGCCGTGGTCCTTCCGTACGAGGTGCAGGCAGGCGTCCACGCCGGACGCGGCGCCCGCCGAGGTCAGCACGTCGCCGTCGTCGACGAACAGCACGTCGGGGTCGAGGTCCACCCGCGGGAACCAGTCGCGGAAGACGGGGGCCAGCGCCCAGTGCGTGGTCGCGGGACGACCGTCCAGGAGCCCGGCCGCGGCGAGGACGAACGCGCCCGTGCAGATGGACACGATGCGCGCGCCGGCGGGCACGGAGGCCAGCGCCCCGGCGGCCCCGGCGGGGAGCTCGCGGGAGAGGAGCGACATGTCGAAGGGCGGAAGGACGACGGTGTCGGCCGTGCGGAGCGCCTCGGGGCCGTGCTCGACGGTCACCGAGAAGTCGGAGTTGGTGCGGACGGGCCGGCCGTCCGGAGAGCAGGTCAGGACCTCGTAGTGCTCGGCCACCGAGCCGAACACGCGGGCCGGGATGCCCAGTTCGAAGGGGTAGACGCCGTCCAGGGCGAGGACGACGACGCGATGACGGTCACCCGTGGCAGGACTCATGGCAGGATCCCTTCGAAAGATGGCAATCCTGCCATGGTACGCGGCGGGGCCGACGGCGAGTCTGGACGGCATGACGAAGCAGCCCACCATGCGCGCCATCAGCCAGGACACCCACGGCACCCCCGACGTCCTCCGGGAGGTCGTGGTCCCGCGGCCCGTGCCCGGCCCCAGCCAGATCCTCGTCGCCGTCCGCGCCGCCGGCGTCAACCCGACCGACTGGAAGCACCGCGCCCACACCCTCTTCCTCGACCGCCTGCCCCTCGTCCTCGGCTGGGACGTCTCCGGCGTCGTGGAGGCCGTCGGCTTCGGCGTGACCGTGTTCAAGCCCGGCGACGAGGTCTTCGGGATGCTGCCGTACCCGTACGGCGTCGGCTCCCACGCCGAGTACGTGACCGGCCCCGCCCGCGCCTTCGCCCACAAGCCGGCCGAGATCGACCACGTCCAGGCCGGCGCCCTGCCGCTCGCCGCCCTCACCGCGTACCAGGCGATCGTCGACACCGCCGGGGTCGGCCCCGGGCAGCGGGTCCTGATCCACGCGGCCGCCGGCGGCGTCGGCCACCTCGCCGTCCAGATCGCCAAGGCCCGCGGCGCGTACGTCATCGGCACCGCGAGCGCCCCGAAGCACGCGTTCCTCCGCTCCCTCGGCGCCGACGAGGTCATCGACTACCGCACCACCGACTTCACCGAGGCCGTCCGGGACGTCGACATGGTCCTCGACCCGCTGCCCGGCGACACCCGCACCCGCTCCCTCGACGTCCTCCGTCCCGGCGGCACCCTCGTCTCCCTGCTCCCGCCCACCGACCCCGACGAGCCGGCGAAGGCGGCCGCGCGGGGCGTCCGCGTGGAGACCCTCCTCGTCGAGGCCGACCACGCCGGCATGAACGCCATCGCCGCCCTCGCGGCCTCCGGCGCCCTCCGCCCGCACATCGAGGCCGTCTTCCCCCTCGCCGAAGCCGCCAAGGCCCACACGCTCGGCGAGACCGACCGCACCACCGGCAAGCTCGTCCTCACCGTCGACGGGCCGCCGGCCGGAGCCTGAGCCCGGCTCGGCGGAGCCGCGGGCCGGACGCCGCGAACAGGGGGACCGCCAGGAAGAAGCGGCCCGCGGCGGCGCGGGCGGTCTGATCGGCCGTCCAGGCCGCCGCCTGTCCGGAGCGACGGCTCCGGCCCGCACGGCCGACTCCGCCGGGCCCGTCGCCGGAGGAGCCGGCGGGCATCGGCGAGGACGGCGGTGGAGACCTCCCCGCAGCGACCGGTGCCGAAAGACCTACTCGCTGGTACGGTCCCTGACCTACCGGTGCTCCACGGGGAGCCGCCGGAGCCGGGCGAGGGGCGGAGCCATGACGCGGCGAACGGGCGGGGTGCTCCCCGGGGGACTGGCCGAGGCGATACGGGGCACCGCCGACGACATCGCGGCGGTCCTGCGCGTCCCGGCGCCGGCCGGCACCGGGGGCGTCGCAGGGCTTCCCGTCCCCCGCTCCGGCTGGACGGTCGGCGAGGCCGCCGCCCACCTCGCGCAGGCGAACGCCCTCATGGCCGACGTGGCCGCCGGGCACGAGCGCCCCTACGGCGACGGCACCCCCGGCAGCCTGGCCGAGGCCAACGAACGCGCCCTCGCCGGATTCGGCGAAAGGTCACCCGGCCCGCTCGCGGAGATGATCACGGCGCAGGCCGCCGCGTTCCTGGCGGGCGTCGAGGAGCGCGACCCGGCCGAGCCGCTCTCCACGCCGCTCGGCCCCATGCGCCCGGCGGTCCTCGGCTCGTACCTGCTGACCCACATGCTCGGCCACGGCTACGACCTCGCCCTCGCCCTGAACCGGCCCCACATGCTCGACGCGCGCAGGGTCGGGCTCACCCTGCCGTTCATGATCGAGGCCATGCCCCGCGTCGCCGACCCGGCCGCCGTCGCGGGCCTGACCGCGAGCTTCGCCGTACGGCTCCGGGGCGGTCCGGCCTTCGGCGTCACCGTCGCGGACGGCGCGGTCCGGACCGGCCACGAGCCACCGGCCCGCCCCGACTGCACGATCCTCACGGAACCGGTCGCCTTCCTCCTCCTCGGCCTCGGGCGGGTCGACCCCTGGCCGGTGATCGCGCGCGGCAAGGCGCTCGGCTGGGGCCGCAAGCCGTGGCTGGCGCCCCGCTTCCCCCGCCTCTTCCGCGCGCCCTGACCCGTCCCCGCGCGTTCCCGTCCCGGCCGGTGGATCCTGGAGGTATCGGAAGGGGCCGCGCCTCGGTTCCGCGCGGCCCGGCGATGCGAGGAGGCGGACCATGAGCCGCACGCTGGAGTGGACGGTCGGGCTGGAACTGACCGAGGACGGCGGCAGGACGAAGGCCGAGGCCCGGCTGAGCACCGGCACCTCGACCCTCACGGGGCACGGTTCCGCGCGGTGCAACCCGGCGGACGTGGACGTGCCGGCGATCGGCGACGAACTCGCCGCGAGCCGGGCGATGAAGGACCTGGCAGGCAAGCTCATGCGGGAGGCCAACCGGGAGATGGAGGCGGTGGGGGCCGGCACCGTACCGCAGCACACCGGCCCCGGGTACGGCTGGCCGGAGGCGGTCTCCTGACGGAGCCGCCGCCCACCCCGGGGAGCCCGACGGGCCGGTGACGCCCCGCCGGGCTCCCCGGCCGTGCCGGGACCCCGGCCGCGGGGGAGAGCCGGTCGGCCGGGCGCACGCCCTCGTACGGGAGGGACCGGGGCTCGCGCCCGGTGCGGCGAGAGCGCGTGCACGGCGTCGCGGGGTGGACGGGGGTCCGACGACACCCCTAGGGGGCGCCCCCGTCCTCCTCGTGCGTCATGCGGTCCACGACCTCCACGACCCCGTCGACCGTCTCGCACAGGCGGACCAGGACGGGGCCGAGACCCGGGCGCTCCAGGGTGCCGCTGAGCGTCACCCGGCCCTCGTCGACGTCGATGTGCACCGCCGAGGGGGAGAGCCGCAGGATGCGGACGATCACGTCCTCGCGGATCTCCTCCTGGATCGAGCGGTCCCTCCGCAGGAACAGCTGGAGCAGATCGCTGCGGCTGAGCACCCCGATCAGCCGGCCGTCCGCGTCCACGACGGGGAGCCGCTTCACCCGGTGCCGTTCCATCAGGCGGGCGGCCTCGACGGCCGTCCAGGAGGGCCGGGCCGTCACGGCCGGGCTCGACATCATGGCCCCGGCCGTGCTCGGCCCGTCCTTGGCCGTGTGCCGCCGCAGCAGGTCCGCCTCGGAGACGACGCCCACCGGCCTGTTCTCCTCGTCGACCACCGGGACCGCGGTGATGCCGTACTCGTCGAGGAGCCGCGCGATCTCCTTGAACGACGTCCCGCGCTGCACCGCGACCGCGGTGGGCGTCATCAGATCCGCGACACTGCGGTGCCTCATCGTCCGTTCCGTCCCTTCTGCGTTCCGGATTCCATGATCCCGCACCCCGGCTCGTCCTGGCGCGAGGGAGTCCGGAGGGCGGCCGGAAGCGCGGCGGGAAACAGGGTGCGACAGGGGCTTGTGAGCATGACACGGCCGTGGTTACCTCCGGTAAGTCTTCGTCGCGCCACGGAAGAAGGAACCCCCATGCCCTCTCCCCGTACGTCCGGGACCCGCCGCTTCCTCGGAGCCCTCGCGGCCTCCCTCGCCCTCGTCGCCGCGTCCGCGGCCACCGGATCCGCCTCCGTCCCGGGACCGGTCGCCGCCCCCGCCGGACTCGAGGAGGTGATGTTCGTCGGCAACAACTGGGACGGCACCGCCGACGTCATCGCCTCCCACGGCGACTTCCACCGCGTCGGCCGTGTGAACGTGATCCCCGACAAGGAGGAGCGCCTCCGCGAGATCTACCTGAACCCCGTCAAACTCGCCTTCTTCCTCGGCGTCCGCAGCGGACCGGGCGAGGGCCACGACCAGTTCGTCGACGACATGTACGCGACCCCCGACGGCTCCGCCATGGTCGTCTCCCGCCCCAGCTTCGCCGACGTCGTCTCCCTCGACCTGCGGACCGGACGGATCAACTGGCGCTTCCCCGTGGCCGGTTACCGCGCCGACCACATGGCCGTCTCGCCCGACGGCACCCGCGTCGCGGTCTCCGCCTCCACCGCGAACACCGTGCACGTCCTGGACATCGCGACGGGACGCCAGCTCGGCTCCTTCAAGACCGGCGACAAGCCCCACGAGAACGTCTTCACCTCCGACGGCCTCCTCTGGAACATGTCCATCGGCGAGGTCACCACCGCGCTCGACGCCCCCTGGCTCGACTGGAGCAAGGGCGACCGGAAGATCACCGTCGTCGACGCGGGCACCTTCGAGACCGTCCGCGTCATCGACATGCGCGCCCGCCTGGACGCCTTCGGACGCGGCGACCTCTCCGACGCGGTCCGCCCGCTCGTCTTCACCCCGGACGAGAAGAAGATCTACTTCCAGGTCTCCTTCTTCAACGGCTTCCTCGAGTACGACGTCGAATCCGACCGCGTCACCCGCCTCAAGAACCTTCCGGGCAACCCGGCCACCGACCCCGACCGCACCACCTGGGTCAACGACTCGCGCCACCACGGCCTCTCGATCAGCCCGGACGGCGGCAAGCTCTGCGTCGCCGGGACGATGGACGACTACGCCACCGTGGTCGACCGCGACACCCTCCGGGAAGGCCCGCTCGTCCCGGCGTCCAAGCCCTACTGGGCGACCGTGAGCGGCGACGGCCGGTCCTGCGTCGTCTCCGAGAGCGGCGCCGACCGGGTGACCGCGATCGACTTCGCCACCGGGCAGCGGGTGGCGAGCGTGGACGTCGGCGACCACCCCCAGCGCGTACGCCTCGCCCGCGTCCCCGCCGGCTGGACCGGCCCCACCGCCGGCTGAACGCCCGCCGAGACCCCTCGCACCCGAAGGACACCGTGAAGAGGACACTCCTGGGGGCCGCGCTCGCCGCGGCCCTCCTGGCCGCCGGAACACCGGCGGCCCCCGCCACGGCGACCGGGCCCGCGCCGGCGGGGACCGCCCTCGCCGACAGCTGGCAGCCCCCGCTCCGTACCCAGGGCCGCTAGGTCGTCGACGCGAACGGCGACCGCTTCAAGCTCAAGTCCGCCAACTGGCACGGCGCACAGGGCTCGTGGACCGGCTCGGGCGACCCGGCCGACCCCGCGAACCACAACGCCGGCGAGAAGTCCGACCAGGTGCCCCTCGGCCTCGACCGCGCACCGGTCGCGACGATCCTCGCCGACTTCCACGCCCTCGGCATCAACAGCATCCGCCTGCCGTTCTCCAACGAGATGGTCCACGACCGGCGGCCCGTCCCCGACGCCGCCGTCGCGGCCAACCCGCAGCTGCGCGGCAAGACCCCGCTCCAGGTCCTCGACGCCGTGATCGCGGCCACCACCGCCGAGGGCTTCGCCGTCGTCCTGAACAACCACACCAACACCTCCCGCTGGTGCTGCGGCCTCGACGGCAACGAGCGCTGGAACACCAGCCAGACCACCGCGCAGCGGGAGGACGACTGGCTCTTCATGGCCAGGCGCTACCGGGACGACGAGCGGGTCGTCGGCGCCGACCTCTACAACGAGGTCCGGCGCACGATCACCGACGACGCCAACTGGGGCCGGGGCGACTCCCACGACTGGTGGACGGCCACCCAGCGCCTCGGCGACCGGATCCTCACCGAGGCGAACCCCGACCTCCTCGTCATCGTCGAGGGCATCAACCGGCAGGGCGTCCCCACGGACATCACGCCCCACTGGCGGCCGACCCTGGGGCCCACCCGGACCCTCTCCCACACCCTCGTCGCCTCCGACAAACTCGTCCACTCGGCCCACTTCTACGGCTACACGGGCCCGAACCACACCGGCGCCACCGGCACCGGCGAGACCCACGACCGGCGCTACCAGGAACTCTCCCGCGACGAACTCTTCGCGACCCTGCGCCGCCAGGCCCTCTTCGTCACCGACGACACCCGGCGTCACTACACCGCGCCCGTCTGGATCGGCGAGTTCGGCATCGGCGCCGACGAGACGAACCCCCAGACCCGTGCCTGGTTCGGCAACTTCGTCGACCACCTGATCGCGAACGACACCGACTTCGCCTACTGGCCGCTCGTCGGCTTCACCGGCCACGGACGGTGGAAGCTCCTCGACTACGACACCGAAGGCCGCCGCTCCGGCGTCCTCGACGGCGACGACTGGCGCGCGGCCGACTGGCGGCGGCTCGTCACCGCCCCCGGCCTCACCGGACCCGTACCGGCCGCCGAGCACTGGGACATGCTGAACCTCGACCACGCGGACGCCGTCCAGTCCCTCCGTGCCCGCGCCGCCGGCGACTGGGACCACGGAGCCCGCAAGGGCGTCTGCCCCGACGGGCAGCGGCTCGTCGGCCTCGCCCACCGCGACGGCCGCGGCCTGTGCACGGACGCGGGAGCCGCCCGACTCGCCGACCCGGCGGGCGGGGCCACCGTCGTGACCGACGATCGGTACGTCAAGGAGGGCGACTGGGCCGGCGGCTGCACCAAACTCCAGTGTCCCCGCGACCGGTTCATGACCGGCTACAGCGTCCGCGGCCAGGCCGTCTCCGCCGTCCTGTGCGCCGCCGCCTCCCGCGCCCTGCCGGTGACGGGCCGCACGGTCTGGTTCGACCGCGGCGACGACCGCCCCGCCGGGGAACCCGGCGGCGAGTTCGCCCAGGGCCATTACAAGGGCCAGTGCGCCACCGGCGAGTACGCGGCCGGGATCGCCTTCACCGGCGCCTGGGCGAAGGGCAAGACCCCCGACGCCCTGCTCTGCCGCACTCCGTAGGAGCCGCGGGCAAGCGGGAGGGGGCCTGCCGGAGCGGATCCGGCAGGCCACCTCCCGAGTACGCTCAGGACCTGTTGACGGTCACCTCGTAGAGCGAGTAGCCCCAGTCCGTGGCCCGTCTCACCCCGTGGACCCGCACGTAACGGGCCGGCTGCGAGTCGAACTCCGCCGTGTCGTAGCCGCCGTCACCCGCGTCCGTGGACCACACGTTCCGCCAGGTCGTGCCGTCGTCCGACAGCTCGATCCGGTACGCGCGCGCGTAGGCCCGCTCCCAGTCGAGCGTGACCCGTCCGACCCGGCGCACCGAGCCCAGGTCCACCTTCAGCCACTGGTCGTCCGACCACTCGCTGGCCCAGCGGGTCCCCGTGTCGCCGTCGACCGTCAGCCCCGGCGAGAAGTTCACGAAGGGGTTCCACCACTGGGTGGTGGAGGCCGACACCGGCTGCCCGGCGGCCAGGTTCACGCCCGGCTCGTGGTCCTCGGTCCGCTTCCAGGTGGTCAGGTACGACTCCGCTCCCCGCGACAGCTCGTCCACGACGCCCTGACCGCCGGGGGTGAGCCGGATCTGCTCGACCCAGTCCGGCACGAGACCGTTGTGCGCGGCACCGTCGACGTTGAGGTCCCAGGTGCGCTCACCGGTGACCTGGCGGTTCAGGACGGAGCCCCCGTCGAAGCTGCGGAAGGGGTACTTCACCGCGTTCGGCGCGTCCGCCCCGACCGGGCCCGGCCAGCCGCCGACGCCGTTCATGTCCGTGCCGTAGCCGAAACCGACCCCGTACTTCTTCCGCAGTTCCGCCTTCTGCGCCGCCTCGCCGACGAAGCCCTCGGCGCCGTGCATGTACGAGGCGGCGAAACCGCCGAGACGGTAGAGCCGCTCGGTCCAGTCCAGGTCCATCCAGCTGTGGCTGGACAGGACGCCGGGGTACTCCTCGGCCTCCAGGACGTCCAGCGCCCGCCCGGCGGCCTTGACGCTCATGTGGTCGAGCTCCAGCATCATGCCGCGCTTGATCATGCCCTTCAGGGCGTACTCCCCGAGCCGGGTGAGCCCGCGGGTGTTGCACCTGGCGTCCGAGGCGTACGAGGGGACGCTCACCCCGGCCGGCAGCTTCTCGGCCATCGCGGCCGGTGCGGCGGCGAGACCGATCGGGTTGTCGTGCTGAGGGCCCGCGCACTTCTCGGTGGCCCAGAAGGTGCCCGTGGACAGGAACTGGCCGATGTTGACCGCCACCCCCGTCGTCCCGCTGTCGAAGCGGACCCCGCAGAGCGCGTTGTCGAACTTGTGGCAGAGGAACATGCTGCGCACGCCGAGCGCGTACAGCTCGTCGAGCCCCTTGTCGATGTCCGCCTGGCCGCACTGGGCGACGTCGAGGATCTGCTTGCAGCCGAAGGGCTCCGAGGTCTCCACCCCGAGGACGACGGCGAGCTTGCCCTGCTCGATCACCGAACGGGCCTGACCGGCGCTGGTGACGATCCGGAACCAGCCCTTGCCGGGGCCGCCGTACATCGCGTCGACGTAGTCCTGCAGCTCGTACGTCCTGCGGGCCTCGAGGCGGATCGCGGTCATCTCGTCGCAGGTGCGGTCACGGGGCAGGAGCGAGCAGATCAGCCCGTTGGTCACCAGGTCGTTGACGAGGACCCGCTGCCCGCCGCGCCAGGCGCGTTCGACCCAGGCGTAGTAGTTCTGCTGGTGGCTGAGCGAGTCGTGGGCGGGCCAGTCCTTGAACGTGGGCCAGCCGACCGGGTCGTGCTTGCCGTTGTCGCCGCCCGTGAGGTGCTCGAAGAGCGCCCCCGAGCCGTCCGGGTAGTGCTCGGGACAGTCCTTGAGCGCGTCGGCGACACCCGCCTGCGAGAACGTCGCCCCGCAGATCATCCGGCCGCCGAAGCCCTCGTTGGACATCAGGTGGTTGTGCGCGTCGACGAACCCGCGAACCTTCCCCTGCGCGTCCGTTCCCTTGAACGGCTCGCCCGTGACGTTGATCTGCGAGTCGGGGGCGGGCCGGGACGTGGCTTCCCACCACGCGTCGCCGGCGGCGGCGGGGACCGGAGCGGAGCCGAACAGCACCGCGGCCAGGGCGAGGAACAGCGCCAGGAGGGCGGATCTTCCGCCTGTCCCGCGCGAAAAGGATCGAGTCATGTTCTGCGATGCCTCCGGACGGTGGGGGTGTACCGGGCGCCCCGAGGATCGCGTTACCGGAGGTACGAGTCAAGAGTCCGGGTCAAATGACCTGTTGATGAATTCCCTGGTCCCGCAGGGGGTATCAGCCCTCGATCAGACGCACGAGTTGGTCTGCCGTCAGATTCAGGTGATCGGCTGCGGCCCGTCCGTCGCCGAGGACCAGGAACTGCAGGGTGAGGCCGTCGATCGCCGCCGCCAGATACCGCGCGAGCACCTCCACCGGCACCCGGGGTTCCAGCCCCCGCGCCCCGCGGACCTGCTCGACGAGCGCCGCCGCCGACGCCACGTACTGCTCGTACTGGGCGCGCGCCAGATGCTCGAACCCGGGCTCCCGCAGGGCGTACTGGGTGATGTCGTACGTCAGCATGTGCTCGCCCGGATGGGCCGTGACGTGGTCCCAGTACGTCTGCAGAGCACCCCGGACGGTCTCGCGCAGCGTCGCGCCCGGTTCGACCGCCGACATCACGCGCGTCACGTAGTTCCCGGTGATCGTCTCGATCGCGGCTTCGAGGAGCGCCTGCTTGGAGTCGAAGCAGTAGTGGAAGACGCTCAGCGAGACCCCCGCCTCGGCGCAGATCGACCGGGTCGTCGTCTTGGCGACACCGTCCCTGGTCATCGCCCTGATCGCCGCCTCGACCAGCTGTCTGCGTCGTTCGGCCGACGGCATCCGCGCCATGGTTCCTCCTCGCGTCCGGCGCACAGGGTAACCGCAGCCCTCCGCGCCCTTCCCCCGGCCGGTCCCGTGCGCGACGGGACCGGCCGGGCGGCCGTCAAGGGGTGTACGGGGTGTCGCTGTGGTGGAGTTCGGTCATGGTGGGTTCCGTCACGCGGTAGACGGCGGAGCGGCGGATCGTCACGACGGCCGAGGGATCGGAGTCCCCGCGCGTCAGGTAGACGACGGTCGCCTGGCGCGGCGCCGGTGACGAGACGTCGATCGACACCACGGGGGTGCGGTCGCCGAGCGAGGCGGCCGCCACGGGCACCGGGGTGCCGGAGTCGTTGCGCCAGGTGACGAGGCCGTAGAACTTGCCCGTGCCGCCGGTGGTGACCTTGACGGCCGCCACGGCGTCCTCCGCGGGGTCGCCCGTCATGTCCCCGATGCCGCACTGCGGCTGGAGCTCGATCACCACGCCGTCGCCCTCCCACCGTCCGTCGGTGAAGGCGACCGTCCCGTCCGGGGCGTCGGGGAAGCGGAAGGACGGCGTCTGCAGCGCCGCGCTCCGCAGCTGGTCACACGTCAGCGCCCCCGCCGAGGGGTCCTCGCCCGGCTTCGTCGGCTTCTTCGACGTCGTCGGCGACGGCTTGGCCGATTCCTTTCCCTTGCCCTTCCCCGGGGCCTTCGAAGCGCCCGCGGACTTGTCGGGCTTGGGACCGGCACCGGATCCGTCGCCTCCCGTGTCCTGGCAGCCCACCGTGACCGATGCCAGCATCAGGGCCGTGATCAGCCACGTTCCCCGTACCGCCCGGTTTCTCTTCCCGTTCACCGCAGGACCCCCTTGTGTCCGTCCGCGCCGTCCGTCCGCCGTCCGGCAGGTCCGAAGACGCGCTGTTCCGCACCGCGGTTGCGGGTGCGGGGCAGCGAGGAGGGCAAGGGCGCCGTGGCCTGTACTCGTCCCCACGGCCGGAGATAATAGGCCTCCCCG
Source organism: Streptomyces sp. NK15101 (assembly GCF_020400725.1). Lineage (GTDB taxonomy): Bacteria > Actinomycetota > Actinomycetes > Streptomycetales > Streptomycetaceae > Streptomyces. The sequence continues at coordinate 83,678 of NZ_JAINVG010000027.1, forward strand.
CCCCCGCCCCCGCTTCCCGAAGAGCCGCCGTGATCGACAGCACCACCGCACCCCCGTCCACCGACCGGGCCGAGATACGCGCCGACCGACGGCGGCTCGTCGAATCGGTCCGGGCCCATCGCCGCCTCCTCGGCGAGCGGCGTCCGTTCGAACTCGCCGACCGGCGGCGGCTGAACCGCGAGGCCGGGGCGCGGTCCCGGGCGGACGCCCGGCACGGCAAGGCCCTCCAGCGGATCCACGAGAAGCGGGCCAGGAGCGAGCGGTCCCTCACCGCCCGGCTGAACGGCCTGGACGGCAAGCGCGCCGGGCAGGAACGCCGGGCGCTCGCCGTCCTGCGCCGCGAATCGATCGAACGGTCGCTGCGCGGCACGCGCCTGACGGCGAGCGAGGTGAACGGCATCGGCAGCGGCCTGGCCCGCGACCTCGCCGCACAGGGCATCAGGACGGCCGCCGACTTCACACGGGTCAGCTGGGGCAAGGCCCCCAACGGCCGCGGCGGCGAGGTGCTCTACATCCACCGCACGCAGGGCCGCAAGGTCCACGTCAACGGCATAGGCGAGCACCGCGGCAGACCGCTGATGGAGTGGCGGCGGGCCGCCGTCGCCAGGGCGGAGGCCCGGGCCCCGAAGGAGCTGCCGCCGGACGAGCGGCACCGCATCGAGGAGATCATCGAGAACGAGCGGGCACGCCTCCGGGCGGAGCTCGCCGAGGTCCCGAAGACCGCGGAGACCGCCCGCGCCGAAGCCGAACGGCTCCACGCGGAGCGCCTGGCCGCGCTGACCGTCGCCGAGCGCGAGGCGGCGGAGGAGGCCGCGCGGCGCAGGGCCGAGTTCGACGGGATGGCGGAGCGGCTGATCGTGCTCCGGGCCGAACTGGCCGCCCACGTCGACCTGCACGGCGACCTCGGCCTCCGCGACCGCCGGGCGCGCTCCCGGGCCCTCCGCCCGGTGCCGGACGTGCCGCCGGTGATCCCGGCCCCCCGCTCCCCGGAACCGGGTGCGGAGGGGGACGCGAAGGCACGGAAGGGCGGCTAGGACCGCGAGGGCGCGGAGACCTCCGAGGCCCCGCCGGCGTCCGGGATCCGGGCGAGCCTCGGCTGGCTCGTGCCGGTCGCCTTCTTCGGCATGACCGCGGTGCTGGGCGCGGGCGAGACGGACGCGACGCCCCTGTGGTGCGCCGTCGCGACCCGCCTGGTGTCCCTCGCGGTGGCCGCGGAGCTTCTGCGCCTGTGGATCCCGCGCAGGAACTGGCGGACCGCGGACGCCATGCCGCGCGGCACCGGATTCCTCGTGTGGGGCGCGTTCCTGGGACTCGCGGCCGCGAGCATGTTCACGGACCCGCTGTACGCGACCGAAGGCGCCCCCTGGGCCCTGGCCGTCGTCGCCGCGCTCCTCGTCGTGACGGGAGCGGCCCGGCGTGCGGGTGCCGGAGGAACCGCGTCCGGGTGAGACCGGCCTCGCGCCGGACGCGCAGGGTCCTCCGCGCGGTCAGTCCCCTTCCGGGGCCCTCGCGTCGAGGACCCTGCGCAGGGCGGCCACCGCGTGGGCCCGGTGCTCGTCGAGCCAACGGACGGCGGCTTCCTCGTCGCCGTGGCGGAGCGCGGAGATCACGGCCCGGTGCTCCCGTATGGCCTGCTTCCGGTTCGGGGAGTCCGTGTAGTACAGCGAGCGGTACGCGTCGGTGGCGTCCCACAGGGACGCGATGAGGCGGACGAGGCGCGGCATCCCTGACGCCTCGATCAGGGTGAAGTGGAAGAGCCGGTTCGCCGTCGCCATCGCGGCCACGTCCCCCTCGTCCGCGGCCCGTTCCACCTCCCGCTGGATCCGTTCGAGCGTGGCGACCGTGCCGTCCGGCATCCACCGGACGGCCATGCGGACCGCCTCGGTCTCCAGGAGCTCGCGGATGCGGTAGATCTCCTCCAGATCGTCCAGGGAGAGCTCGGCCACGAAGTAGCCCCGGTGGACGTGATGGACCACCAGGCCCTCCGCCTCCAGGGCCTTCAGGGCCTCCCGGAGCGGCACCCGGCTCACCTCGAACCGTGCCGCCAGGGCCTCCTGGCGGATCGGCCCGCCGGGCCTGAGCTCCCCGGTGGTGATGGCGCGCCGCAGTTCCTCCAGGACGAACTGCTGGGCGGTCTGCGGCCGCCGCTTCTGCACCGCGCTGCTCATCGCCTGTGACCCTCCGATCCCTCACGTGGCCGCCGGTGGGCCCCGCCACCGGTGCCGACCATCTTCCTACGCGCCGTCGTCCGCCGCCGACGCCCTGTGGACGACTCGTCCCAGCTCCGACAGCACGCCGTCCGTGTGCTCGCCCAGGCGCGGGGGAGCGGTGCGGTAGGAGGGCGGGGTGAGGCCGAGCCGGATCGGGTGGGCGACCTGACCGGGGCCGGCCGCGGACTCGGGGACGCGCGGCGCGAGCCCGAGGCGGTCGGCGAGGTCGAAGGCGGCCGCCAGGTCGTTGATCGGACCGCAGGGCACGCCGGCCGCGGTGAGCTCCTCGAACCAGCCGTCGGCGGTACGGGTGCCGAGCGGGCCGGCCAGGGCCTCGACCAGCTCCTCCCGGTGGGCGACCCGGGCCGTGTTCGTCGCGAAGCGGGGGTCCCCGGCGAGCTCCGGCCGGCCGAGCCGCTCGCACAGCGCCCCGAACTGCCGGTCGTTGCCCACGGCGAGGACCAGCGGCCGGTCCCGCGCCTCGAACACCTCGTACGGGGCGATGCTCGGGTGCCTGTTGCCCATCGCACGCGGCACGACCCCGGCCCCCAGGTGGGCGGCGGCCTGGTTGGTGAGCGCCGAGAGGAGCGAGCCGAGCAGGGAGACCTCGACCCGCTGGCCCTCGCCGGTCCGTTCCCGGTGGCGCAGGGCGGCGAGCACGCCGAGGCCCGCGTGGAGGCCGGTGATGACGTCGACCAGGGCGACCCCCGCCTTCGTGCCCTGCCCGTCCGGCTCGCCCGTCACGCTCATGAGGCCGCCCATGGCCTGGACGAGCAGGTCGTAGCCCGGCAGCCGGGCGCCCCCGGCGGTGCCGAAGCCGGTCACCGAGCAGTAGACGAGCCCGGGATTGCCCGCGCGCAGCTCCTCGTACCCGAGGCCGAGCTTCTCCATCGTGCCGGGGCGGAAGTTCTCGACGAGGACGTCCGCGCGGTCCACGATCGCGCGCGCCGCGGCCAGGTCGTCGGGGTCCGTGAGGTCGAGCGACACGGAGCGCTTGTTCCGGTTCACACCGAGGAAGTACGTGGCCTCTCCCGCGGCGAACGGCGGGCCCCACGCGCGCGTGTCGTCCCCCGAGCCCGGCCGTTCGATCTTGATCACGTCCGCGCCCAGATCGGCGAGGAGCATCGTCATGTACGGCCCGGCGAGCACCCGGCCGAAATCGGCGACGACGATCCCGGACAGGGCTCCGCCCGTCGGTGGCGTTCCCGGTGTGCCCGGCTGAGCTGCGTGCATGCGATTTCCCTCGCTCTCGCTGGAGGACCGGAGGCCGGAGACGGGATCCGGGCGACCGGAGGTCGGATCCATGCGAAGGGAGCCTGGATCCCACAACTGCAGAGGGGATCCAAGTGATTGGAGATTGGATCCAATCGGACCGTACGGCTCGGATGTGGGATTTTCAATACTGGATCCAATATCCGATCGGGGGCTACGCTTCGGCTCGCCGAGTTGCCACAGTCGCCAGGAGGCCGTCCGTGAAGTCGCCGTCCACCCCCGTCCACCCCTTCGACCTGCTCGCCGTCGACGGACTCCTGACCGACGAGGAGCGGGAGATCCGGAACACCGTCCGCGCCGCCGCCGACCGCGAGCTGCGGCCGCACGTCGCCGGCTGGTTCGAGAAGGGCGAGATCCCCGCCCGCGAGCTCGCCCGCACCCTCGGCGGCATCGGCGTGCTCGGCATGCACCTGGAGGGCTACGGCTGCGCGGGCACCAACTCCGTCGCGTACGGTCTCGCCTGTCTGGAGCTGGAGGCCGTCGACTCCGGACTGCGCTCCCTCGTCTCCGTACAGGGCTCCCTCGCCATGTACGCGATCTGGAAGTACGGCTCCGAGGAGCAGAAGCAGCGCTGGCTGCCGAAGATGGCGGCCGGCGAGTACATCGGCTGCTTCGGACTCACCGAGCCGGACGCCGGATCCGACCCCGGTGCCATGCGGACCAACGCCAAGCGGGACGGCTCCGACTGGGTCCTGAACGGCACCAAGATGTGGATCACCAACGGTTCGGTGGCCGACGTCGCCGTCGTCTGGGCGCGCACCGAGGACGGCGTCCGCGGCTTCCTCGTCCCGGCCGGCACCCCCGGCTTCAGCGCCCCCGAGGTCAAGATGAAGCTCTCGCTGCGCGCGAGCGTCACCAGCGAGCTCGTCTTCGAGGACGTGCGGCTGCCCGCCGACGCCGTGCTGCCGGAGGCCCGCGGCCTCTCCGGCCCGCTCGGCTGCCTCAACGAGGCCCGCTTCGGCATCGTCTTCGGCGCGCTCGGCGCCGCCCGCGACTGCCTGGAGACCGCGATCTCCTACGCCAGGGACCGGGTCGTCTTCGCCCGCTCCCTCGCCTCCTACCAGCTGACCCAGCAGAAGCTCGCCGACATGTCCGTCGAGCTCGGCAAGGGCATGCTCCTCGCCCTCCACCTCGGCCGGCTCAAGGACGCGGGCGCGCTCACCCCCGAACAGGTCAGCGTGGGCAAGCTCAACAACGTCCGCGAGGCCATCGCGATCGCCCGCGAGTGCCGCACGATCCTGGGCGCCAACGGCATCACCCTCGAATACCCGGTGCTGCGCCACGCCAACAACCTGGAGTCGGTGCTCACCTACGAGGGCACGAGCGAGGTCCACTCGCTGGTCATCGGCAAGGCGCTGACCGGCGAGCAGGCCTTCCGCTGAGCCACCGGGACACCGTCCCGGTCCCTCAGCCCGTCGTCACCCGGTCCAGGAACGCGTCCAGGTTGCCCGTCAGACGCGCGACCTGCTCGTCGAGGGTGAGGGACTCCTCGTGGCGCCGGTGGCGCAGCTTCGGCTGCCGCCGGCCCCGGACGTAGAGGGAGCAGGCGAGATCGGCGCAGAGGTAGATGCCGACCGTGTTCCCCTCGCGGCCGCGGCTGCCGGCCAGCGGCGCCACCAGGAGCGTGACGCCCGAGGAGGCGTGCGCGGTCAGGCAGACCTGGCACATGCTCGACTTCACGGCGCTGGTCCGGCCGGTGGCGGGGACCCGCAGGGTCACGCCGAGCGGCCCGTCCTCGCGCGGCACGACCAGGTGCGCCCGCAGGGGCGCGCCCGGGTCCACCCAGCCGAGGAAGTCCA